>JAFLBH010000001.1:612717-1225435 GCA_017303905.1 Bacteroidota bacterium | reverse complement strand
TCAGAAAACGAAAATTTTGCGGAACAAAAATTAAACGATCGTCTTGAGGAACATTAGCAGCAGCATCCTTATCCTGATCGAAAGCAATGAGCTTACCGTTAGGTCCGAGATGTTTCAAAATTTCTTTTGAATGCCCTCCTCCACCGAAAGTGATATCAACGTATACACCATCAGGTTTAATATTAAGGCCTTGAATACATGCTTGTAAAAGAACGGGAATGTGATAATGATTACTCATCATCTCCATCATTAAAGTTTAATCCACCCAACACATCTTCAGCTAATTTTTCAATATTGACATCCTGGTTTAAGAAGTCCTCATACATTTTCTTATCCCAGATTTCAATCACATTATTACTACCTAAAACTTTGATATCTGTTTTAATATCAGCGTACTCAGTTAAAGCTTTCGGCAAAAGAATACGTCCGGTTGTATCGGCATCGCAAGCGGTAGCACCACCTGTAAACTTTCTTACAAAAACATCGTTGGCTTTTATTAGGCGGTTGAGTTTGCTCAATTTTTTGTTGAGCTTATTCCATTCGGCCACCGGATATAAAACCAAACATTTTTGGTGAAGATTTCGGTTAATCACAAAGCCTTGATCGAAGGCAGCCTCCAGTTGCTTCCGTAGATTAACCGGAAACATGATGCGGCCTTTGACATCCATCTTACAATCGTATTCTCCTATCAAACTGTTCATTACAAGGGTTTTCCTGTGATATGGGTCAAAAATACCCAAATTTTTACCACCTTTTACCACTTTAACCCATTTTTTACCACTTTTGTTGAAAACTTGGTTTCTGTTAATATTTTTGAAAGGAAAAAATGATTAATAAATAAAATTTGAAAGTGGCTTAAAACACAGAATTGGCGCGGCTTTCAAGGTCTTTGGGTCAGCGCTCGGATTTGAAAAAAGCCTTAATTTTTGATGCACAGATATTAACAAGTAATGTTAACTTTGCTGTCCCGTAATATGTCGGATCCTAAATTCATAGATGTTTCTAAAATTTTAAAGGAAAAGGTGCCACACATTGAAAAGTGGTTACCGGGTTTTACCATCAATTGGTTAAAACGCAAACTTCATGAAGAAGAGATTAATGACGCGATGGTGATTTTGAAAGATCTTTGCGGTTTGGAGTTTAACGCGAAGGGACTTGATTTACTGGGTGCTAAAATTGAATCAGTAAATGCGCATCATGTTCCAACTGATAAACGTATTATTGTTGCATCTAATCATCCACTTGGCGGACTAGACGGTATGGCTTTAATACGAGCTGTTGGCGAGATTCGTCCGGATGTTCGTTTTCTTGTAAACGATGTATTAAAGAATCTCAAAAATTTTGGCGATGTGTTTGTTGGTGTCAATAAAATTGGAGCGAATTCAGCAAAATCATTACGTAGTATGGATGAAGTATTGCGTTCAAATGACGCGGTATTAATATTTCCGGCAGGTTTGGTTTCCAGAAAACAAGACGGGCTCATCCGGGATTTAGAATGGAAAAAAAGTTTTGTTACACAGGCCATCGATCATAAACGTTTGATTGTCCCTACATTTATTGAGGGAGAAAATTCAAAATTCTTTTACCGTTTTGCCAATGCCCGCAAACGTTTAGGCATTAAAGGCAATATTGAGATGCTGTTTCTTCCGGATGAAATGTTTAAGCAGCGCGGACAAACCGTGCGTATCCATTTCAGTAAACCATTCGACGCGGCTATATTACACGATAAAAAATCACATCGCGAATGGGCAGCTCATTTAAAGCAATTTATTTACTCCAAAGAATTTCATCAGGGTATTCCGTTTGAGGAATACATGCACTTATAATCCAGTTTGTATTGTTGAAAATTTAATTTTTGCAGGAATCCACTCTGTGATGGATTCCGTAACTTTATTTTATGACAGCGCGCGAATTGCAATTTCAAAAAAACTGTGAAGTACTGAAAAAGTACATTCCGGAAGGCGCTGTTGAAACCATTGCACGATGGATTGTAGATTATGATTTCAAATTAAAAATCAAAAAAGAACGCAGCACCAAATTGGGCGATTACTCTTCCCCTCAAAACGGAATGAACCATGTGATTACGATTAATCACAACCTCAATAAATATTCCTTTTTGGTAACGCTCGTACATGAAGTGGCGCACTTAAGTACATTTAATAAATTTAAAAATACGGTGGCGCCGCACGGACAAGAATGGAAAAATGAATTTAAAATTTTGATGCAGCCTTTTTTGATAACTGAAATTTTTCCGGCGGATGTACTTTATGCTATTCGGAAATACTTGCAAAATCCGGCCGCTTCCAGTTGTACGGATACCAATTTATTACGGACGCTAAAACTTTACGACGAAAATTCACAGCAAATATTCTTAGAATATCTCCCGTATAAAAGTGTGTTTTTGTACAATGGGAATAAAGTTTTCGAAAAAGGAGAGCGCATACGAAAACGGTTCCGCTGCATTGAAATAGCAACCGGAACCGTCTATCTTTTTAATCCCTTAACTGAGGTCGAACTGTTCGAAGAACTAGCGAACAATCAATGAAGTTGGTAATACCAACATTGATTTGTTTTCCTTTTTACCGTCAATAATATCCAACATCAATAAACTAGCGTTTCTGCCGATATCATCCACCGGTTGTGATACCGATAATACAGGTTTATCAACGAGGTTAAACAAATCGATATCATCGAAACAAGCTAATTTCACTTTATCGTAATATTTGCTGAGCGATTTATCTTTGAAGGCCTTTAAAGTAGCTGTTCCTAAATGGTTATTCAATGAATACACCGCATCAATATCCGGATGCAGGTAGAACATTTTCTTTAAAGTTGTTAAAGTATCTTCCTGAATTTTATTGAAATTAATTGGTGCGATAAATTCAGAACCTAAATTTAAGTTGTGCTTTTCAGTTGCATCCACAAAACCCTTAATACGATCGTCGATGGTACTGATGTAAGAAGGCGTTACCGATAAACATAAAATTTTCTTGCAGCCTTTTTTAATTAAAGCTTCCACAATTTCTTTAGAGCCGCCATAGTTATCGGTTACCACAAAATTGCCATTAAATAAAGGCAGGATACGGTCGATAAATACAAGAGGTGTGCGTTGAAAACGCGGACTATTAAAATAATCGGAGTTCTTTAAAGTAGAAGCAATGATAATTCCATCTACACCTTGTTGATTAATGAGCATGTCGATTAATTTTTTCTCGCGCTCTTCATCTTCTTCAGTGCTACACACCATTAAATTATACCCACGGTCAAACAAAGTCGTTTCAATATTTTTAGCGATGGTAGAATAAAATGGGTTAGAGATGTCGGCCACAATCAAACCAATGAAATTACTTTTACCTGTACGAAGTGCTTTTGCAAACTTGTTAGGTGTGTAATCCAGTTTAGCAACGGCATCCAAAACAATCGCCTGCGTTTTTTTACTAATGCCATACTGATCGGCTTTTCCGTTCAGTACCATTGAGATTAAGGTTTTTGAATACCCTAATTGTTTCGAAAGATCTTCAAGTTGTAATCTTTTCATAGGCTTTGTTTTATTAGTCTAAATTATTTAGAATATTTAGATTGTTATTATATAAGTAAATATTGTAATTTAAATTGATTTAGTCAATAGATGCCCCCTGATTTTCGACGAATTAGGGGGAAAAATGCATAAAATACTAAATCTTTTTAGCTGAATTTAGGGATTTTAAAGACGAATTTAGGTGCCTGTTTAGCGATTTTAGATGGGTGGTTCATGGGGTCGCTTTTCAACTTCGCTTTCTGCTTTCGCAATTCTTCACTATTTGTTCTTCCTGTTGATAGTAAATCATTAGTTTTTACACCACCGGCTTTTAATTATTTGAGATTTACTTTACGTTTGCCCAAACTTTTTTACAATGAGTACCGCACAAAAACCAATGGATTTAAAAGTATCCAAATTAGCCGAAAACATTATCGGCTCAGAAATTATTAAACTCGCCGGCGAAGTCAACGAGAAAATTAAAAACGGCGAGAAGATTTATAATCTTACCATTGGTGATTTTAATCCGAAGGTATTCCCTATTCCAACCGAATTAAAACAAGCGATCGTTGATGCTTATTTTGATGATCAAACGAATTATCCTGCAGCCGACGGTATGCTCGAATTGCGTGAAGCAGTTTCTAAATTATTAAAAGAGCGTGGAGGTTTAAATTATTCGGCAGGTGAAATTTTAATTGCCGGAGGGGCGCGCCCCGTTATCTACAGTATTTTCCGCGCTATCGTGGATGCTAATGATACTGTGATCTTCGCTGTGCCATCCTGGAATAACAACCACTATACTTATTTAAATGGCGCTAAACCTGTAGTGATTGAGGCTACTCCTGAAAATAATTTCATGCCGAAAGCTTCAGATATCAAACCATTCATTCAACAAGCTTCTTTAGTGGCGCTATGCTCACCGCAAAATCCAACCGGTACTGTATTTAGTAAAGAAGGTTTGGAAGAAATTTGCGATATGATTCTTGCGGAGAACATTCGTCGCGGACCGGATGCAAAGCCTGTATACTTAATGTACGATCAAATTTATTGGGCTTTAACTCACGGCAACACGAAACACTACGATCCTGTTAGTTTGCGCCCTGAAATGAAAAATTACACGGTGTTTGTTGACGGTATCTCCAAATCATTAGCCGCTACCGGTGTACGTGTGGGCTGGAGCATGGGTCCGAAAAAATTAATTGATAAAATGAAAGCCATTTTAACGCACGTAGGTGCATGGGCTCCTAAAGCGGAACAAATGGCGAGTGCAAAATATTTGAGCGACCTCAGCAAGTATGATGTTTTCTTAGCGGAGCAAAAACAAAAAATCAGCGATCGCCTCGAAGGATTTTACAAAGGCTTCCAGCAATTAAAAGCGGAAGGCCATAAAGTAGATGCAATTGCACCACAAGCTGCGATTTACTTAACCATTAAATTTTCGTTGCACGGACAAAAAACAGCAGACGGAAAAGTTTTATCGACCACCAAAGATGTGACTAAATATATTTTGGATGAGGCAAAAGTGGCTGTGGTTCCTTTCTACGCATTTGGTGCAAGTGAAGACTCAGCCTGGTACCGTTTATCGGTGGGAACTTGTAAAATGGAAGATGTAGATGGAATTATTTCTAATCTTCGTGCAGCGTTAAAGAAGTTGTCTTAGTCACAACATATCTCAGTCAATAAAAAAACCCCGCGATTGCGGGGTTTTTTATTTTAAGTATATTTCAAATTACTTCTTCTTTTCTGTATCGAAGTCAACTACAATTGGAGTTGAGATACATAATGAAGAGTAAGTACCAATTACACGACCAATTAATAAGGCGAAGATAAATCCGCGGATACTTTCTCCACCCCAAATAAAGATTACCAATAACACGAAGAACACAGTTAATGATGTTAAAATGGTACGGCTTAAGGTACTGTTCAACGCGAAGTTGATTAACTTGTTACGCTCTTCACCTTGTACATCCGATTTTCCACTTTCTGCTAAACGCTCACGGATACGGTCAAACACAACCACCGTTTCAGTCATGGTGTAACCCATTACCGTTAAAATCGCCGCGATGAAATCCTGACCAATTTCTAAAGAGAATGGAAGGATACCGTCGAAAATCGTATAGAATGATAATACGATAAGCACGTCGTGGAATAAAGCCACAACCGAACCTAAACCGTATTGCCATTTTTTGAATCGGATAACGATATAAATAAACATTAATAAACATGAGAACAAGATGGAACCATAAGCACCATACACGATATCCGTTGCAATGGTTGGTCCCACTTTTTGCTGCTGCATGATTTCATACTTAGTGCCTAAAGTTTTTAAACCTGTATTTAAAGCTTCTTCCACTTCCTGATCAGCTGTTGCTGCATTATCAGATACACGGTAAGTAGTTGTGATTTTAACCTGGTTCGCGCTTCCTAAAGTTTTTACTTCCGGAGCTGATTCAAAAGGAGTCGCTAACGATTTTTTCACGTCTTCTGTATTCATGTCCTTTTCAAAACGAACTTGGTAAGTACGTCCACCTTTGAAATCAACACCTAAATTGAAACCACCGTTTTTAAAGTAGAATACAACACCAACAACAATTACCAAAGTTGAAATAGCGTAATATACTTTACGTTTTGCAACGAAATCGATACTTACATTTTTGAAGGCGTTACGTGTAGCGTTGTTGTCAAATGGAATTTCCATTTTACGCTCTAACATCCAATCGAAAATTAAACGGGTAATTAAAATCGCAGAGAATAAAGATGCGCCGATACCAATTAATAATGTAGTAGCAAAACCTTGAACCGGTCCTGTACCAAACACCATTAAGATAACCGCTAAGATGGCAAGTGTTACGTTAGAGTCAATGATAGAACTCATCGCATGCTTGAAACCTTCTTTAATAGATTGTGACGTTGATTTTCCTAATGCTAATTCCTCACGAACACGTTCGAAGATAAGGATGTTCGCATCCACTGCTAAACCGATGGTTAATACGATACCCGCAATACCCGGTAAGGTTAACACCGCACCAAGGGAAGTTAAGATACCCATGATGAAGAACATATTTGCGATCAATGCAACGTTAGCAACAACACCGGCTTTGTTGTAATACATCGCCATGAAAACTAAAATCACTAATAAGGCAATTACGAATGAAATTAATCCGGAATTAATTGCTTCTAAACCTAAAGTCGGACCAACAATATTTTCTTCAACGATACGAGCAGGAGCAGGTAATTTACCGGCACTTAAAATCGCTACTAAAGCGTCTGCTTCTTCGTTGGTGAAATCACCTGTAATTTGAGATTGACCACCTGCAATTTCAGATTGTACACGTGGTGCAGAGAACACCATGTTATCCATTACTACGGCGATACAACGACCTTGCTTATTACCTGAAGGCATGTTAGCCTTTGTTAAGTTCTTCCATTTAATAGCAGCTTCAGAGTTCATGCTCATGCTGATGTATGGATGCGCACCGCTCTTTTGATCGTAATCTTTACGAGCGTCGGTAATAATATCTCCGAATAAAGCAGCTTTACCGTTACGGTCTGTAATTTTAATTGCATACAATTCAAAGTATGAACCAACTACTTCACCACTTTGGTTTTTGCTCTCCTTCGCTTTTGAACTCCACATGAATTTCATTTTTGAAGGGAAGGCAGAACGTACTTTTTCGTTACGTAAGTATTCGTTTGCTTTTGCGGTATCTTCTTTGCTGTAAGCTAAACCAACAATAGGGCCCGGGGTGAAATACTGTTGTTTTCCATCGCTGTATAAGCTTGGCTTAATTGGAGCTAATTGAGAATATAATGGGTAACGCTTAATGAAGTTTTTGTAAGCAGTATCCTGAGCGTTTACAGAATTTGTGTTAGCAGCCAAAGCGGCTTTTGCAATACTATCTGCAGTACGGGAAGAATCACCAACTAAAGAATCTGCTTTTGCAACGTTAGCCGATAAGCTATCGGTTTTAGTTGAATCAGCAACAACAGGTGCTTCATCCGGATTCAATACTAAACGTAATTTTTCGTTTGCTTTTTCGAAATACTGAGCTACTTCCTGATTTTCGTAAGTTTCCCAGAACTCTAAGTTTGCAGTACCTTGTAATAATTCACGTACACGTGCTTTATCTTTTACACCAGGTAATTCAACTAAGATACGTCCGCTTGATTCTAATTTTTGGATATTTGGTTGTGCTACACCAAAACGGTCGATACGGGAACGGAATGTTTTTTCAGCGTTTGTAATTGACTCATCCACTTGCTGACGGATAAATTTGATTACTTGCTCATTGGTAGCGTTGTATTCGATTTTTCCTTTATTCTCGATAGTAGTGAAAATAGGAGCTAATTTTCCGTTTGGAGCAACTTGCTTATACGTTTTCTCGAATAAAGTAATGAAATCATCATTGTTTGCTTTACCTAAATTCTTTTGAGTTTCATCTAATGCTTTGTTGAAGTTTGCATCAGCACTGTTATTAGATAAATTCTTGATGATATCGATAACCGAAACTTCTAAAGTAACGTTCATACCACCACGTAAATCTAATCCTAAGTTGATTTCGCGTTTCTTACACTCTTCGTAAGTGTAGCTCGCAAATCCTAAACTGTAAGCTGGTAAATTCTTTACAGAATCTAAGTAACGATCAGCAACTTTCGTTTTTACCGAATCGATATAGCTTAATTCTTTTGTTGAATTTCCCTTAGCATAATCTTTTGCTTGTTGCATCACCTTTGGAGATGAAGCTAATCCTTCAGCGTAAGCTAATGCTTCTTGTTCAACACCTCTTGTAACCCATGTAAACGACAAATAGAAGATACAAGCCAGACCTAATAAGATTGCGAAAACTTTAATCGCGCCTTTGTTTTGCATAATGTTTTAAAATTTGATAAATATCCTAAAATAAGGGTGCAAATATATGATTTATGGTCGGAATTAGCAATTTAAGTTTAATAAATTGTAATACAGTAATTTACAAGGGTTTTGAGAGGCTTTTTTGATGCTTTTTTCGGCCTTGATAATCAGTAAGTTTTGGCCTTAAAATGAAGGCTTATTTATACAAATCAACCTTGGTTTCCTGATCGGAACGGATGTTGAATTTTTTTTCGATGGTATAGATGCTGCCTCTTAAACTTTTCGAACGCCATTCGATACGATAGTTGCCGGGCTGCAAATAAAAAGATTGCTGGGTGGCCGTTGTTAAATTACACACCCACTCTACTTTGTTGTTTTTTTCTTGCATGATACAACCATCACCGCTCTCTAATGATTTTACAGAGAGTAATCCGGCACTGGCAATATCTACACTTTTAGTTTTGGATTGTTCAATTTGATTGGAGGAAATGTACGTGCGCGGGAGCGTTAAGATTTCCAAATCATAATTTCCTACAATGTATTTTTCGGTTGTGTTGAGTTGTTGTACATGAATGGTTTGCATATCGCCTCCCTTCCGTACAACACATTTAATTTTTTCGTTGTAGTTATATACGCCCACCGCGCGGTTGACTTGCAAAAACCCTTGCGGCGCATCGATCGGAATAAGGGTATGTTTGCCAACCGTTAGTTTAATTTCTTTACTTTCGGTAGGCGGAATGGTATGGGCTACTACTTTATACGTTGGATAATCATCAATGTATAAAGTATCCGGGTTCCCGATGTAATTAAGTGTATGAATGTAATTATAAACGTACTGCTTTTTATTGACGTCGTAGAAAGTCATGTTGACATTTGTCTCGCTCGGCTTTGAAGTGATATCCAGTAAATTTACCTGCGCACTTGTTTTATTAAGCTTTTGCTTGATGATGATATCACTGATACTGGAAAAGGTATTGGCGTTATCATAATCATAATAACTTCCCACACATTCAAATGTTTTTATTTGTTCCGGGGTTAATCCTATGCCGATAATAAACGGCTTAAAAACGATTCCTTTTTCCATTAACTTCTGTCGTGCTTTGCATGGATCTCCGCCACATTCTTCGATACCATCCGTAATTATGATAATCATATTCACGGCTTTGTTATCCGAAAAATCATTGGCAGCTTGCGTTAAAGAATGTTCAATGGGCGTAATACCGGTAGGCTTTGCTTCACTCACTTTTTGCTTTATGAGTGCCAAATTATTTTTTCCAAATGGAACTATCAATTTCGAATCGTTGCAATTGCCGGGAGGATATTTTACGGTATGTCCGTACATACGCAAAGCGAATTGCATGTTTTTTTGTTTCGAGAGACTATCAACGAATTTGTAAAATAATTTTTTGGCGCCTTCCATACGTGTAAGCGGACCATGTGTATTAACCATGCTGCGGCTGGCATCAAACACAAACAAGATGCGGGTTAGTTGCTCGGGCTTTTTCACCTGCGCCACTAAACTAAAGTTCAGCAACAAGAATAGAGGTATAAAACGCAGTAAACGCATCTCAACAAAATTAGCCTTAGAGTAGTAATGAAATTTGACCGAGAAAGATACTTTTAAACCAAACTAATGTTTAAAAGATTAGCGAATCATAACGATGGTGCCCTTTTTTTCAATGAATTCGCCACGGGCATTTTTGTATTGAAGAATATAAACATAAGTATTGTCTTCCATACCGGAACCATCCCACCCTTCGTTTTCGTCGGTAGTTTCAAATACTTTTGTTCCCCAACGATTTAAAACAGTAACCTTATAATCGGTTTTTTCTACAAATTGTGTTACAGGTTTCCAGATACGGTTATCGCCCTTTGGTGCAAAAGCACCAGGCACAAATACGCCACCTTCCACATAAGCTTCCGCGATATTGGAAGCACTTGAGCCGGTTAATCCGTATACATTACCAAAATTTTCAACTGCAGTAACGATGTAACCTACCTTGCCGCTGTTTTGAACGATGTCTTCTACATTATCGGTGTATGTATTGATGCCAACAGGAATAAAAGTAACCGGTGAAGATTGTAGCTGTTCATCCACCACTCTGTAAATGTTATAACCGGCTACTCCACCCGACCAATTTGTATAGTGATCCCAACTCAAGTTATTATTAAAAATCTTTTCGCCATCGTTCTTTACTTTTAGTAAAATTGTTTTTCCGATGTTACTAACGTAGCGCACATTGCCGCAACTATCCAACAACTCCACTTTATAATAATAAGGCTTTTCACTTGCCTTGATATCCATGTCTTTATAAGTGACAAATAAATTTCCGGTATATGGAGCAAAACCTATCAGATTAAAATTCACCGCGTCTTCAGAGCGAAGAATGTTATATCCCCTGCAGGATTTGGTTGTATCGCAATAGATACTCAATAAAGCGGCTTGATCTAAATCAACACTCGCATAATGTAAATAGGCGAAAGCTGATGACGGTGGTGCCGTAGCTACCAAACATGTTCGGTTAGATGTAGAGGTAATTACGCCGGGAACATTCACCACACGCACAATGTAACAATACGTTTTCCCCGGCTCTAATCCGGAATGCTTAAATGTAGTGGAGGTGGTATTACCGATTAGATTGTAAACACCGCCATTTACAGAGCAATAAATTTTATATTGCAAAACTCCCAATGGTAAATTGGTATATGCAATCCATGTTAGATTGGCTGACCTACCGCAAACATCATAAGTGTTTTTTAAATTGATACTGTTGTGACTGGTGCCAAGCGGACTAATGTTTCCACAACTATCGATGGCTGCAATGCAATGTGTAACGCTGTTACTGCTCGCGCTTAAAGTGCTTGTGTAACTTGTATTATTTTTTCCTAATACGGTATCGATGTTCGACCAGGATGAACCATTGAAATAATAAATCACGTACCCAATACAATCGTTGGAGGAAGATGCATTCCATCCCATAGTTGTATTTCCGGATGCGTTTACACTTACTGAATCCAAAACTCCATTTTGAGGAGGAATTAAATCTTTAAAGTTTTGTCCGGATACATTAGACGTAGAAATACATCCGCTGGCATCGGCCAACTGAATCTGATAATTATAAAACACATTACATACAGTGATTGTATCGCGATAATTTAAAGCGCCTGTGTTTTTTATATTCACCCAGGATGGCGTTGGATTCTCGCGATAAATATTAAACACATTGGCTGAAGTTAAAAGTTTTGGTGTGTGGATATTGTTATACATTAACGAAGCCGTTCCGTCATTGGGATTGGTAAGATTTAAATATATAGAGCGAAGCGTATCTGAAGCAATAGACGTATTTGTACCCGCAGCGCCCCAACGCGTTTTAATGTAATAATATTTGCTTTGGGTATTTCCTCCTGCACCTACATCAGTAAATGAAGTAATGGTACGCGTGTTTACCGTTCCAATGTTGATGTATGGTCCGGTTAAAACATTTGCCTTAAAAATTTCGTAACTAAAAAATTGTGATGACGGATCGTTAGGGCTAATCCACGTAAGTGTTAAATCACCGCTTGCGTTACAAGCAATGCAACGTAATGATGGCGGTGCCACCTGCGCTTTGATTAAAACAAAGGCAAAAAAGAATATGAGCAGAAATCTGTTTTTCAATTAACTGAAATACATCTGTTTAACGTACAAATTTAGCGTTTATTTTGCGGGTGTGTAAATAAAATTAGTCAGGTGGCCAGGTAATTACTACAAGTGGTGTTTTATTGAGCAAAAAAGGCGGACCAAAGCCCGCCTTTAACAATTTATTCGATTAAAATTATTGAACGTTAATCTTTTGTACAGCTGATTTTTCGCCAACGATTAAACGAACGAAATACATACCGCTGCTTAATCCGTTTAAGCTGATAGATTGCTTATTGAAACCGTTAGAAGAATTTACTTTTTCTGATTTCACTAATTGACCGTTTGTATTAATTACTTCATAAGAAACTTCTTCGTTAGAAGGATTGTTGTAAGAAACATTTACAACATCAGAAGCAGGATTAGGGAATACTTCAAAACCTAAAGCAATTTGATCTTGCTGTTCTTTCACCCCTAATACTAAATAATTAGAGTTAATAGTTGCGAATGTTTGTATAGAATTTCCTAATGGAGATGCTAAAGTTGAAGATGCAATTGAGAACATTGGTGCCTTAGAACCTGCCGGAGAATAGTAATCAGTTGTTACCATGTTTAAAGTACCAGCAACGATAATAGTAAAGTTGATTGACTGAACGGTTACAACTTTAATGACACTTGGGAAAGTCATTGAAGGTAAATTCAATGTACCGGTTCCTGTAGCCGTAACAGTTGCATTACCGGTAAAAGTACCGTTATTGCTGAACGCAGAAATAGAACCTGCAATAGAAGAAGTTGTAGCATTTGTAATCGCCATTGGATAACGAGCAGCAGCCAAAGGTGAAGAATAGTTTAAAACAACGGCATTAGTTCCAACCATTACATCGCCACCGTAATATTTGTAATCGGTAGAGTTTGATGAATAAAAACTATTTTGGTTAGCACCGGCGCTTACAGCAACACTTGCTGAAGGATATGCTGCTGCACTTCCTGTAGAAGCAACAGTTACCGCATTATAGTTTTTTAAAGTTGAGTTATGGATTGCCATAGTAGAAAAATTCCAGGTTTGTCCAGGACCGTTTCCACCCGGAGTAACACCGGTTGAATCACATTGCTTAGTTGCATAAGAATCACCAACCACCATCGCGTGATTAGCTTGAGTTAAAGTTTGTGCATAAGCACCTGCGCTTAATAAAGCTGCTGAAATAAATAAGTAGATTTTTTTCATTGTTTGGTTTTTAAATACAATAATGCAATTACATTATTGATGGGTTAATTATTAATGGTTAATTTTTTTACAGATGATTTGGTTCCAACCGTGGTTTTCACGAAATAAATTCCGGAATGTAAACCTTCAGTTTCGATGTAGTACTCCGATTTACCTTTCTGCGAATTTAATTTTTCGCTTTTTATGGTTTGTCCGAGCGCGTTTATGATTTCATACGAAGCAGGTAAATTGTTTTCGTTGATGAAACTGATTTTAAAATCAGATTGCGCCGGATTTGGGAAGACTTTGAAAGCCGAAACCTCCTTTGATACTTCCTCCACACCAATTGCTAAATAATCAGCATTCACATAAGCGAAAAACTGAATAGAGGGCGGACCGAATGAAGAAGTGATGGTTGATGCAGCAACAGAAAAAAGCGGATGCTTTGAATTAACTAAAGAATAATAATCGTAGTTTTCAAAAGTGACAGTACCATTAACGCCGGCAGTGTATTGGAAATAGGTGCGAGTTTTTAAACGAACTACATTCCCAAAACTGCGACCAGGTAAATTTAATACTCCCACACCGTCGTAGGTTACAACAGCACTACCGTTAGAGATTGACCCCATAACAAAAGATGCAATCGTTCCTGTAAAGGCAGACGTTGTAGCAGAACCACCGTAAACCATTGGATATGCAGCGTGGGTAACGCCTGTCGATAAGAGAAAGTCGGCCGCAACGGTTGCAATAGTTATTTTACCACCCCAAAACTCCAATCCGGAAGAAGAAGTAGTGTAAAATGATTTATCATTCGCATTCACTTTTGCAATGGAAGAGGCCGGATAGGTTAAAGCCGTTGAAGTATTGGCCGCTGTTCCCGGCGAATAAGTATTTACAGCATTATACCAGCCTGAAGTTACCGTACGCGTAATTGGCGTTGTGAAAGTCCAAACAGCTGTACTTCCTGTAATAGACGCTAAAGCTGCCGCACCGGTTGAATCCACTTGAGTGCTAGTATAAGAATCACCAATAACAGGCGCGTGATTGGCAGAGGTTATCAGCGGATTTTGCGCCGAACCAATTACAACTAATAATGTAAATAAAGAAAAGTAAAGTTTTTTCATTCGTAAACAGTTTAATGATTGTACCAAATATAGTAATATTTAGCATTTATCCTTTACGGTTTACAATAAAATAAGGTTGGGTTAATCCAGCTTAATTTCCAGTTCCGGTTCAGCCTCAGCGGTTTCGGTTTCCACTTGCATTAAATCGGGCGCCTTAATGGTTTCAATTTGCTCGGCCGGCACCTTTTCTTTTTTCTTACGGCGAATACGTGGTACAGTAGTTTGAGCTGTTAAACTGTCGGAAGCAGGTTTGATAATCGGATTGTTAGTGGATGGCATTACTCGGGCCGCGTTAGCATCTGAAACCGCTAAACTAGCAGGAGGAACTGAAGTGACAATCGGTGTGTTCAAGTTTGCAGGTGTCGAAACAATACTGTCTTTTTTTACCGCTATGGTCTTAGGTTCCGGCTTAGAGACAACCTCTTGTTTTGTTTCCTTTTTTTCAGGAGCAATCGTTGCTTTGAAGTTGTTCGGATTCGGATCCAATTTTTTTTCAACCTGCTCTTGATCCGGCTTGAAATCAATGAAACTTAAAAGAATTGCCGAAACACCCACCAATGCCAGAATAAAAAAGATAGGTAAAATAATGTTACGGTTAATGTTTAAATTAATTTCCGGGAGTTTAATGAAGGAAAGAGTGGAGTTTTTATTACACACTTCTTTGCAATAGTTTTCTTCAAAATCGCGCCATGCAGCTTCGGAAAACTCGGCATGCTTTGCATTCAGCAAAGATGAACGAATATTCTTTTCGTCTAATTCGTAATTAAACAGACTGCTCATTTTTTTGCGACTTAAAATTCTTATCTATATTTTTTTGAAGGTTATAACGCGCCTTCTCCAAATTCGCTTTTACCGTTTGTTCGCTGGCTTCTAAAATATCGGCCGCCTTTCTCAAATCATACTCTTCCACCACATGTAAATTATAAATTAAACGTTGTGATGGAACCAATTGATGCAACGACTCTATCAATACATCATACTCTACATTTTTAAAATCGGTGAGAACAGTATCCACAAACAAATCATAATTTTTAGCAGGCGTATCCGTTACACGAACCGTACTGGCCACATAATACTCGCTGCGGATGTTTCTTATAAACTCTACACAAAATTTAATAAACTCATTACGCGCCCAATCGCTTAAAATCAAATTGGTATTCGACTTAAAATTACTAATGTTAGAGAGCAAATGAGCCATTCCGTTTTGCAACAATTCATTGCTTTGTGCTTTATTCTTTGCGTAACGGATAGAAATCCCTGATAAAACCGGATAATAGGTTTCATAGAACTGCTTCTTGGCAGAGATATCATTTTTAGAGATAGCAGTTATAAGTTCAGAATCAGTCACAATACAAGGGATTTTGTTCCTTGTACGTTAGCTTATTAACAAAGGTTACGGATTTGTTAGAATAATTTTAGATTTTAGATTATCTACTCATCTTGTAATCAGAGGTCTTATAATCTATTGGGAACTTCTTTTTTACCCACATTTTCCCGGCTTTTAGGTCGCCTTTAACTTGCATAGTGCCTAATTTTGAACCACTTAGCATTTTTGTAATATCCATAAAGTTAAACTCCTTAAAAGAGGAATTGAGTTCAAATGTGTAGGCCTTTTCGCAATTGGCATCTATATGCACTCGCTTCTTCAATTTTGCTTTCCCTAAATTCATTCCGCTGAAAATAATATCAAACTCAGATGGATAAATGGAGAAACCCATGTTGTTTGGGTTCTTAATGTTAAGCTCAATCAATGCCTCAATGCCTTCCAAACCAATTTTCTTTAATTTAAAATCCTTAACGCCCACTACTTCAACTTCTTTAAATTCTTTACAAGAAGAAAACGTAACAGCGATTAATAAAATAAATATTTGAAAAATGCTTTTAAACTTCATTTGGTTTTTTTCGATCATTTATTTTTTTCATCAAGGCAAACAGCGACACGAGCATCCACACCAATTCTAAAATCACAAATGGAACATAGTTTATGAGAATGGATGCAAGTCCTGCCAACAATGCACCCATAACGTTAAAAACCAAATAGAGATACGAATCGGCTTTAATTAATTTTAAGAGATTAAGTCCGAATGCCAATAACAACAAACTAACGCCAATGGTGCCAATCCAATCCGGAACTGTCATTACTTAGTTAACTCGCTAAAGTGTTTATAGAATAAAGGAATAGTTTCAATACCCTTGTAGTAATTAAACAAACCATAATGTTCGTTTGGAGAATGTAAAGCATCAGTGTCTAAACCAAATCCAAATAAAATACTATCTAAACCTAATTCCTTTTTAAACAATGCTACAATTGGAATACTTCCTCCTCCTCTAGTCGGAACCGGCTTTTTACCGAATGATTCTGTCATTGCCAAACTTGCTGCTTTAAATCCTGGTGAGTCAGGTGTAACTACAACAGGTTCGCCGCCATGATGCGGTGTAACTTTCACCTTCACTGATTTTGGCGCTACACTCTCAAAATATTTTTGGAACAACTTACTAATCACATCCGAATTTTGATTTGGTACTAAGCGCATACTTATTTTCGCAAATGCTTTAGAAGGTAAAACCGTTTTTGCACCCTCACCAATATAACCTCCCCAAATTCCATTCACATCTAAAGTCGGACGGATACCTGTTCTTTCCATGGTAGTATAACCCTTCTCGCCTTGCTCCTGCTCTATATTTAAATCCTTTTTAAATTCATTAATGTCGAATGGTGCTAAATTTAACTCTGCGCGCTCGGCATTCGTTAGTTCAACTACCTCATCATAAAATCCCGGAATCGTGATGTGATTATTTTCATCATGACATGAAGCAATTAACTTGCACAATACATTAACAGGATTTGCAACTGCACCTCCATAAACGCCACTGTGCAAATCACGATTTGGTCCTGTAACTTCTACTTCCATATAAGCTAATCCGCGTAAGCCTGTATCAATACTTGGAATATCCTTAGCAATCATGGATGTATCTGAAATTAAAATTACATCCCCTTTTAAACGCGCTTTATTTTTGATAATCCAATCTCCCAAATTCGCGGAACCTACTTCTTCCTCACCTTCAATCATAAACTTTACATTACAAGGCAATGTTCCGGTTTTCATCATCAGTTCAAATGCCTTTACATGCATGTACATTTGTCCTTTATCATCGCAAGCACCACGCGCGAAAATGGCGCCATCCGGATGAACTTCTGTTTTCTTAATTACCGGTTCGAAGGGTGGAGAATGCCATAAATTAATTGGGTCGGCAGGCTGCACATCGTAATGCCCGTAAACAATAACAGTTGGTTTTTTAGGATCAATTATTTTTTCGCCGTAAACAACAGGATAACCTTTTGTTGGAGAAACTTCCACATTATCAACGCCGGCCTCTATCAAACGTTGTTTAACCACCTCTGCCGTTTTATTTACATCTCCTGCATATTTTGGGTCGGCACTCACCGAAGGAATACGTAACAAATCTAAAAGTTCATTTAAAAATCGCTCTTTGTTAGCGTTGATATAATTCGTAATTGCACTGCGTTCCATAAAAATAATTTGCGCTAATGTAAGGTTTTAGGTGTAATTGTTAAAATGAGCATAGACTAAAGCCTCCGAATTTTCGTTTAATATCGAAAGGCTATTGACACTTATTAACTTTTGTCTCTTAAAATTAATACGGCCAATGCTTGAAATAAGCTGTTGGATAGATTAACTTTATACATTATGAAACGTTGGTTGTCGGCATTACTTCTCTTCTTCGTCTTTATTGGCGCACATGCACAAAGCCGCATCATCTATTTTAAAGCAACAGCCTTGGGCGATTCGGTTCGTTTAAATTTTACCATTTCTTCAGGTACAGCTTGTGCCGGATATAATGTTTTAAAAGGATCTGATTCTTTAAACTTAAATCCTGTTTACGTCTATCCCGGAATTTGCGGAAATAATTCTTCCAACGAAACTTATGCTTATACTGATTTTTCACCCAATAAAACCACGCCTAATTTTTACAGGATATTAATTCCTCCCGGAGATTACTCGAATATGTTGCGTGTTGATGTGGCTGCCTCATTCACCGATATGATTATTTTTCCGCAACCCACCGAAGATATACTCAATATTAAATTTCTGAATAAAAGCTATTTCTATTATGAAATGAAAATTTATGATCGTTTCGGTAGAAAAATGGGAGAGACAAACGGCAATTCATCCGACAGAATAACAGTGAATGTTTCCGGTTTACCAATCGGACTTTATGCCTTTATGATTATTGATATCAACGGCAACGCTTACCGCGGGAAGTTCATTAAAACAAATTCAAACTAGAACAAACTCATTTGAATGTCTCCGGCTTTATAATTAAAAGCGGAAGTGTTGAATTCAAATTTTAATTCTTCTTTCATAAATCTCAGTTTAGACAAACGAAACAATTGTCTCACACTTTCCGCCATATGGCCTTGTCCGCGCATGCGAACACCAAATCTTGAATCCTTCACATCACCATCGTGCGCTTCACAAATCTGATTCCACACTTTATCGGCGCGGTCAGGAAAATTTTTAATAAGCCAGTCTTTAAATACAGGACCAATAGCACCATTTAATCTCACCATGGTGTAACCTGCAAACTTTGCGCCTGATTTTGCAGCGAGCTCCATCACTTCAGGAATACAATGATTATTGATGCCCGGAATAACAGGAGCAATCATCACTCCACAAGGAATGTTGTGTGCACTTAAAGCCGCTAAAGCTTTAAAACGATTTTTATAGGTTGATGTTCTTGGTTCTAATTTTTGTCGGATGGATTCATCGGTTCCAGTAATCGAAATCATTACGGATACAAGATTATGCTTTGCCAGTTCGGAAAGAATATCCAAATCGCGCAACACTAATGCGTTTTTGGTTATGATTCCAACCGGATGTTTAAACTTTAAACAAGTCTGCAAAATGCGACGTGTAATTTCCAATTCCTTTTCGATAGGCTGATAACAATCTGTATTCCCTGAAAGCATAATGGCAGAAGGCTTCCATTTTTTGCTGCTGAATTGTTTTTCCAGAACCTCAACCGCATTTTGTTTCACAATGATTTTCTGCTCAAAATCCAATCCCGCGCTATAGCCCCAATACTCATGCGTGTTGCGCGCGTAACAATACACGCAGCCATGCTCACAACCCTGATATGGATTTAGAGAATATTCACCCGGAATATCCGGACTATCGACTTTATTAATGATGGTTTTAGGATGCGTGTAAATAATTTCAGTTTTATGATTCACTAAAAATTCTTCATCCAGAACCTCTTTATATTCCTGAACGTATTGATGGCGGTTAAACTTATTATGTGTGTTCAGTTGTGAGCCGCGGCCTTTGAAATATGTATCGGTAAGTTCCATCATAAGCAATAATTGATGAAACAAAGTTAGCACGTAACATAGCAATTGATGGCTACAAATTGTAGCAAAACAAAAAAGCCCTTCGAACTGAAAGGGCTTTTAGGAATTTGATTAAAAAATTAATACTTCGGTATCATACCGCGTATACCCATATCCACCGGAAATTCTCCGGCATCAGGTTGGAAATATCCATCCAATACCATTTCCTTCCATTCGAAACTTTTGTTGGTAGATAATGATACTGTAATGATAACGTCGCTGGTTTCTGTTCCTGTTATGGTTAATGGCATTGTTAATCCGCCTACGCTATTAAAAAACTCACCGGTTACCAAACAACTTCCTGCCGGAATCGGAGAGGTGGCGCTGATTGGATTTACAACTGTTGTGCCTGCCGCTTGTCCGTCGGTTGTATAACTAATGCTCGACATTTCAAATCCCCAATAACCTTGCTTGTAATTACCATTAATGCCTAAGCTGGCAGTTGGCGTCATGGTCATGTTTTTAATTTTATACTGCGACATGTTAGTTTGAAATCCTACAAATGACGCGATAGTTCCCCACTGTGTTCCGGGTAAGGATGTTGACTTAAAAGCTATATCATAATTTTGATACGCTAAAGAAACACGTAACCACTGATAACTTCCCGGTGTAATCTGACTGATTGGAACTTTATAAAAAATTTCACCATCACCTACTTGTATCGACTGACAATAAATGATTGACGCACTCGGAGAGTTCGCTGAGGTTAGTCCGCAGTTAGTTTCAGGTGCTCTATATAAAACTTGTCCGCCGCCTACTTGAGTTGTACTGTTAGGAGCAATCTCAATATAGTGTGCCGACATTTTATTAAACACAGGCGAAAAAGCTGCATTACCTGAAGGTATACTTGAAGGATTTCCAAAATTATCTAATCGTGCCTGCGTGGAATCAAATTTAAATTTAAATACCAGGAATGGTCCGCTTTGCGAAGTGGTAAAAACCGTACTTGGTGAAGTACAAGACGGAGGAGGACAATTACTCGTAGGTGGTTCAGGAGTAGGCTCCGGTTCACTCTTGGTATCTTTTTTACAGGAAACAATGGCCAAAGCCAAAAGGGAAAACAAAAGAATTTTTTTCATTTTAAAAGTATAATTGAATAAACGTAAATTTAACCAAATTTTTTGATTATGCGATTAGTCATTCAGAGAGTCAGTAAAGCTTCCGTAACTATAAACGGCGCTATATATTCTTCCATTCAAAACGGCTTAATGGTTTTAGTGGGGATTGAAGATGCCGATGACGACAAAGACATCGAATGGCTGGTTCAGAAAATGGTGAACATGCGCATCTTTTCGGATGCAGAAGGTAAAATGAACTTAAGTGTGAAAGATGTGAGTGGTGATATTTTATTAGTGAGTCAGTTTACTTTACACGCTTCTACGCAAAAAGGAAATAGACCTTCCTTTATCAAAGCGGCGCGTCCTGAAAAAGCGATTCCACTTTACGAAGCCTTCATTAAAAAAACGGAAAATGAATTAGGAAAAAAATGCGCAACCGGTGAATTCGGTGCCGACATGAAAGTAGAATTAATCAATGATGGTCCGGTGACTATAATAATTGATAGTAAGAGTAAAGAATAATTATCCCAAATAAGCCTTTAGTAATTTACTTCTGGAACCGTGCTTTAATCTGCGTACTGCTTTTTCTTTAATCTGACGCACACGTTCACGTGTTAAATCAAATTTTTCGCCAATCTCTTCCAAAGAATGTGCATGGCCACCGCTCAATCCAAAATATAATCTTACTACATCAGCTTCTCTTCCTGTTAAAGTAGATAAAGCACGCTCAATTTCTTTACGTAAACTCTCGCCTATTAATTCCTTATCCGGACTAATCACGCTTGGATTTTCCAACAAATCATACATGGTACCGCCATCTTCGCCGTTACTTAAAGGAGCATCCATGCTTAAATGACGGTTGTTGTTTTTAAGCGTATCCATAATATCTCCCGGTAACATATCTAATGCCTCTGCCACTTCATCATAACTTGGTTCGCGCTCCAAGTCCTGCTCTAACTTTGAATACGTTTTATTGATTTTATTGATGGCACCAATTTTATTCAAAGGTAAACGCACAATACGGCTTTGTTCAGCCAATGCCTGTAAAATACTCTGGCGAATCCACCACACCGCGTAAGAAATAAATTTAAATCCGCGTGTTTCATCAAAACGTTGCGCCGCTTTTATTAAACCTAAATTTCCTTCGTTAATTAAATCAGGCAGACTTAATCCCTGGTTTTGGTATTGCTTAGAAACCGATACTACGAAACGCAGATTGGATTTTACCAATTTATCCAATGCTCTTTGATCACCCGCCTTGATTTTTCGAGCCAAATCCACCTCTTCATCGGCCGTTATTAATTCAACTTTGCCAATATCCTGTAAATACATATCAAGGGATGCAGTTTCACGATTCGTGATTTGCTTGGTAATCTTAAGCTGACGCATTTGGTTTGATTTTTATAGGTTTAACTCTATTTATTACGTTAAAATCGGGCGATGGTTACATAAATAATTAACCGGTTTTTAACAAAATGAGCCAAACCCTACCTTATCTGAGTAAAATAAAACCTTCTGTTAATAATATCCCTTGCCGAAAATGGCTAATATTTCTGAACTTTAGCCGAAATGCTTAAGAAATTAAACATCAGTAATTACGCTCTCATTGAAGAGGTAAAAGTGAATTTTCCTGTAAATCTGGCTATTGTAACCGGCGAAACCGGAGCCGGTAAATCCATTTTTCTGGAAGCCTTATCGCTTGTTTTGGGTGCCCGTGCCGATGTTGGGGTTTTGCAGGATAAGAAAAAGAAATGTGTTGTTGAGGCGGAGTTCGACTTACAAAATTACAAGCTCAATGATTTTTTTGAAAGCAATGAGCTCGATTACGAAGATATCTCCATTTTAAGAAGAGAAATAAATCCGGAAGGAAAATCGCGTGCCTTCATTAATGACACACCGGTAAATATTACTGTTTTAAAACAGTTAGGAGAAAAATTGGTGGATGTTCATTCGCAACATGAAACATTGATGTTGAATGAAAGCGTTTTTCAGTTTGATGTTATCGACAGCGTAGCCGGAACTCATTCCATTTTTCAGCAATACAAAAAACAATTCGCGGCTTTTAATCAGAAGAAAAAACAATTAAATACGTTAGAAGAGCAGGAAGCGCAAGCCAAAAAAGATTTGGATTACTATCAGTTTCTTTTTAATGAATTAGAAGAAATCACCATTGAGGTAGGTGATTTAAAAAAATTAGAAGAGGAAAGTGCTTCACTTGAAAACGCTGAAAACATCAAGTCCGGACTTTTAAAATCAGCGGCACTTATTTCGGAAGAAGAAAGTAATATATTGTCGGCACTTGCTTTAGTGAAACAACAACTCAATCAGTTGTCGAAATTTGGCGATACGTATAAAACCTTGTTTGAAAAAGCGAATGGTTTATATCTGGAATTGAAAGAATTTTCGAATGACATTTTAGATACTGAATCCGGAATCAATTATAACCCGGCTAAACTGGAAGAAGTAAATTCCAAACTCGATAAACTTAACCGTCTTCTTAAAAAACATAACGCCAAATCAGAAGAGGAATTAATCAGCATTAAATCTGAGATAGAAGAAAAACTTCAAAGGTTCGGATCACTGGAGCATGAAATAGAAAAAGTGCGTAAAGAAATTGATTTGCTGAAAAAAGATTTACAGCAAATTGCCGCTGACTTAAACAAAAAACGCAACGCCTCTATTCCATCGCTTGAAAAAGAAATTAAATCCATACTTTCCAATTTAAGTATGCCCAATGCAAATTTTAAAATGGAATTAGAGCTTACGAACGATTTCAATGCCTACGGACTAAATCAGATTAAATTTTTATTCAGCGCCAATAAAGGAAGTGATTTCAAAGAATTACATAAGGTAGCTTCCGGCGGGGAATTATCGCGTTTAATGTTGAGTATTAAGTCTATCATGGCAGCGAAAAAAGCATTACCAACAATTATTTTTGACGAAATCGACACAGGCGTAAGTGGTGATGTGGCTGATAAAATCGGACAAATTTTAGTGGAGATGAGTGAAAAAATGCAAGTGATAAGCATTACACATTTACCACAAATTGCGAGTAAAGGACAATTCCATTTGTTTGTATATAAGAATGACCAAAAAGATAAAACCATCTCTCACATTAAACAATTAAGTAAAGATGAGCGTGTGGTTGAAATCGCGAAGATGTTGAGCACAAGCAATCCGAGTGCATCGGCCATTAAGAATGCAAAAGACCTCTTGAATCAGAACTAAAATCATCTTTTAAGGAATCAGAATAATAGTATATTTGTACAACTAAAAAAACACATTATGGCATACAATTTATTAAAAGGCAAACGTGGTATCATTACCGGTGCATTAGACGAAAACTCCATTGCTTGGAAAGTTGCACAACGTTGTCACGAAGAAGGCGCCACCTTTACTTTAACCAATGCTCCAATTGCGATGCGTATGGGTGAGATTAATAAACTGGCGGAAAAAACCGGTTCAAAAATCATTCCTGCAGATGCAACCAATATGGATGATTTAAATAAACTTTATACTGAGAGTATGGATGTTTTAGGCGGGAAAATTGACTTTGTACTCCACTCTATCGGTATGAGCGTAAACATCCGAAAAAACATTCCGTATACCGAATTGAATTACGATTTTTATAATAAAGGTATTGATGTATCGGCTTTATCATTCCATAAAATGTTAGCTGCTGCTCACAAATTAGATGCCTTAAATGAACACGCATCAGTTGTTGCGTTAAGTTATATCGCGGCACAAAAAGCCTATCCGTTTTATACTGACATGGCTGACATTAAAGCAATGTTAGAAAGTATTGCACGCACATTTGGCTACCACTATGGTAAACAAAAGAAAGTTCGCGTGAACACAGTTTCTCAATCTCCTACTAAAACAACAGCGGGCAGCGGTATTAAAGGATTCAGCGAATTCTATGATTTTGCAGAAGCGCAATCACCATTAGGAAATGCAAGCGCTGATGACTGTGCTAATTTCTGCGTAAGCTTATTCTCTGATTTAACCCGTATGGTTACCATGCAAAACTTATACCACGATGGCGGTTACAGCACCACCGGTGTTAGTCAGGAACAATTAAACATGATAAGTAAATAATTACCGACCCCATAAATTAAGAAGACCCCGTTTATACGGGGTTTTTTTATATACTAAATCTTTGATTTGTACGTTAAGCTTTTTGAGAGTACATTTATATTAACTTGTTTGAGTTTATCGAACTATGAATATCTATTCGCAGAAACAAAAATGGAAGTGGCTACTTTTTGTAGTGGCTATCCTCATTGTTTTTACCTCCTTGTGGTACACGAATAACCTGGTGCGGAGAATTGCGGATGATGAAAAAGCCAAAGTGAAATTGTGGGCGCAGGCCGTTGAGAAAAAAGCGAACCTTTATCGTTTCACCAATGATTTATTCACAAAAATTAAATTAGAAGAAAGAAAAAAAGCAGAGTTATATGCAGAGGCGACAAAGCAATTAGCCGGCATGAATTATAACAGTGATATTTCTTTTGTATTAAAAGTTCTGCAAGATAACACCACTGTTCCTGTTATTTTAACTGATGAAGAGGGCAGAATCTCTGCCAGCAGAAATTTAGATTCTCTCAGAGAAAACGACACCGCTTACGTCAGAGAACAATTAAATTTAATGAAAGAAAGTTATGCGCCGGTTGTCATTAACACTTACAAAACGCACAAGAATTTTCTTTACTACAAAGACAGTAAAGTATTCTCGGATATTAAATTGGTGTTTGACAAATTAACTTTATCATTTCTGGATGAAGTAACGGTAAACACTGCGGATGTGCCGGTCATTTTCACTGATTCCAGCAAAACAGTGGTGTTACAAAAAAACAACAAAATTGATTCCATTTCCATTTTACCACAAAATTTAAAAGCTACTCTTGATAAACTATCTCAACAAAATCCGCCAATTGCCATTGACCTCGGCGATGGTTACACAAAATATGTGTTCTACGCCGAATCGGAGTTGCTTACTACGTTGAAATATTATCCATACGTACAGTTTGGAGTCATCGGCTTATTCTTATTAATTGCCTACATATTATTCAGCACCGCACGCAAAGCAGAACAAGATCAGGTATGGGTTGGTATGAGTAAAGAAACCGCGCATCAATTAGGAACGCCTTTATCCTCTTTAATCGGCTGGAATGAACATTTACGGAGTATTGGTGTCGACGAAAGTATCGTGAATGAAATGAATCGTGATATCAGGCGATTAAACACGATTACTGATCGCTTTTCAAAAATCGGTTCTCAACCAACGCTGCAAGATGAAAACATCTGTACGGTTATTCAGAACGCCACTGACTATTTAAAACAACGTACTTCTAAAAATGTAAAGTATGAAGTTATTGTGCCGCAGAAAGAAGTGCATGTACAATTATCTGTTCCTTTATTTGAATGGGTCATTGAAAATCTCTGTAAAAATGCGGTTGATGCCATGGATGGTAAGGGACAAATTACCGTACTGGTGGAAGAAATTCCGGAAGGTATTGCCATTGATATTTCTGATACAGGTAAAGGTATTCCAAAATCAAAATTCAAAACAGTTTTTGAACCGGGCTATACAACTAAACAACGTGGTTGGGGACTTGGGCTTTCCTTATGTAAACGAATAATCGAAAACTATCATAAAGGTAAAATTTACGTTTTACGCAGTGAACCAAACAGCGGGACTACTTTTAGAATTCTCCTAAACAGATTTTAGTGCTGTTAAAATGTAAAGTTTATCTTGCATTTCATTCGAATTTTCTTATTTTTGATTAGCCTCTCGTTGAATTATTTCATCATTTTTTTATGCTTGATAAGTCGGTCAACTTATTAGAGGAACTCGATAGCATTTCGAAAATACATTTTTTGAAACGCGATGATATTGATGATATCATGATTGAGTTTTCCAAGCGCATACTCGTGGCTTTAAAAATTGAGCGTATAAGTGTTTGGTTATTCAATGCCGATAAAACCGCTATCATTTCCGTTGGAGAATACGATTTAAGAAGTCGCGCCTTTAAAAAAAATTCAGTATTAACAGAAGCGGAACACCCACACTATTTTAAAGCTATTAATCATAATAAAATTCTTTTAGTGCCAAATACGTATGAACATGTGAGTACTGAAGAGTTTACAGATGATTATCTTAAACCGAATGACATTATTTCTCTTATGGATATTCCACTTCGAATTGAAGGTGAGCTCATAGGAGTTATGTGTTTCGAAAAAACCGGAAAAACAGAAAAGGAATTTACCGATAAAGAACAAGCTTTTGCATTCAGTATTGCTTTGGTATTTACTTCCAACATGGAAGCACGCCATCGTCGTGCCGCTCAACACAAATTAGAACAAGCTCTCCACGAAAAAGACTTGCTCATCAAAGAAATCAATCATCGTGTTAAAAATAATTTTTCGATTTTAATTAGTCTTCTTCGCATTCGTAAAAACCAAAGTCATTCACTCGAATTACGAAACATTCTTGAAGAATACGAACAAAGAATTTTCTCCATGATGAAGATTCAAGATTTGTTGTCACATTCAGAAAACTATACTTCAGTAAATGTATCCGACTATTTGAATGAGTTAATAAAGGAATTTAAATCTACACACCCTGAAATAGCCTCCCATATTGAAAGTAATATTATCCGAACGGAACATTCATTGCCAACCAAAACCGCTATTCACTTAGGTCTGTTGGTGACCGAGATTTTTATTAATTCATTTAAGTATGCGCATTCAGGCAGCAAAAATTATAAATTCTCCATAGGATTGAGCGCAAATAAAAATCAGGTAAGCTTGATGATTGGTGATAATGGCAATGGATTTGACTTCAAGAAGCTCTCAACAGGAAATACGTTAGGATTGCCTTTAATAAAAGATCTTTCTGAAAACATCGATGCTAAAAGCGATTTCCCCACAAAAGGAAACGGGTTCTATAAATTTTTAATTCAAACAACAATTTAAACCACTTTGTATAATACCGGTTTGCTTGGACTGGCATCATTTTCAAAACTGGCAATCTGAATATTTAAAATATATGTCCCGTCAAAAACATCATTGGGCACATAAATCATTTCTGTAATTGTTTTCTGTAATTGAGTATTATGTGGATATTGCCAGAAAATGTGATGCGCTGCTAATGTACCGCCATCTACTTCCTTGTCTACGCTTGGCATATCAAATAATAAATGCTCCACTCCAATATCATTTAAATACTGCATCGCTTCAGCGGTTATGTAGGGAGGATTAGTATTTGAATATTGCATTTTCATTTTTGCGGGACCGTTCGTTAAGGTTCTAATTACGATAGCTTCCGGCTTACTGTTTTCTAGTGCCATTTCGAGTTGTTTTTTACTCACCACAAAATCACCATTCTCTAATTGATCCGGCAAAATTGTAACCAGTTCAGCAATAAAAACAAATCGCTTTAAACATTGATTAATCGTAATGAACTCTTTACTGATATGTCCAACGCATTCGGTATGTGTTCCGTTACCATGCGGATTAAAAGTTACATTTCTGAAATTCACACTTCCACCCTGATTAACATCACCAACCCAATCACCCATTCTAACCGGTTCTATTTGCATTGGTTTTACATACCACGCACTTACACAATCGGCACCCGAATGTAGTGGCAAGGAAATGTCTATTGGATGAAAAAAATCTGTTTTATATTCTTTCCCTCTGTGAAAAATGCTTGCTATCATTATAATGTATCCTTTAATAATTCCAGTTTCATGCCCCTGGAACCTTTGATTAAAATGGTTCTATTTTTTTGAATATTTGCTTTCAAATGTTGAAGAGCTTCATTGGTTGTTTTGAAAGTTTTGAAATTTGAAGGAGCTACTTTACAGAATTCAGGTCCAACCAAAATAACATCTTCTATTTTTTTATCAGCAATTAAATCGACAATTTTTTTATGCTCCTCTTCTGCGTACTCACCTAACTCAAACATATCGCCAATAATTAATAGCTTGCTTGCAGATGAAAGAGCCGCGAAATTCTCGATAGCTACTTTCATACTGGAAGGATTAGCGTTATAGGCATCAAGTATCAAAGTATTATTGGTTGTTTTCTCTAACTGGGAACGATTCATGTTAGGCGTATACTCAGACAAAGCTTCATTTATCTTCAAATCTTCCACTTTAAAATAATTTCCCACGCTAACAGCACAGAGTAAATTAATAAAATTGTAATGCCCTATAATATTTGTTTTAACCAATGGTAACTTACTCCAATCCTTTTCGCCGTATCGTGTTGTCCATTTAAAACTCACAAATTCATCTGTATTGCTCGCCTGCCCTATTACATCAAACAACCGTGTTGTTCCATAAGTTATTTTATCATTAGCGTCAGCTAAAGACTGAAGAACCTCATCATCTCCATTAATAAAAATCTTACCGCCTTTCGTTGCGATAAACTTATACATTTCACTCTTACCTTTTTTAACGCCTTCAATACCGCCAAAACCTTCCAGGTGAGCCTTACCAATATTTGTAATTAATCCGAAATCAGGCTCTGCTATTTTACACAGAGCATCAATTTCTCCTTGGTGATTTGCCCCCATTTCAATAATAGCAAATTCGTGTTCTTTGGTAATTGATAAAATAGTTAACGGAACACCAATATGATTATTTAAATTTCCAATTGTAGAGAGGGTTTTATATTTCTTTGATAATACAGCGTTGATTAATTCCTTGTTTGTTGTTTTTCCATTGCTGCCTGTTATGGCAAGAAACGGTATTGATAATTGCTTACGATGGTAGTTCGCTAATTGTTGAAGTGCCGTTAAAACATCACGAACAAAAAAAGTTTTTGGATTAGTCACATACTTTTCTTCATCAACAACCACATAAGAGCAACCGCCATCAAGTGCTTTTGGTGCAAATTCATTCGCATTGAAGTTTGCTCCTTTTAAACAAAAGAAAATACTTCCTTCAATTAATTTTCTGGTATCTGTACAAATTTTCTGATTGCATTGAAGAAAGGCATCATAAATTTTTTCGATAGGAGTTTCTTGCATACTGCAAATTAAAAACCCCCGGCTTTGCAACCGAGGGTTTAATATTTATTTTATTAACAGAATTATTTACCCATTCCAACCGGACTACCCACTCGAGTCATCGCACAACGGAAACCTAACCAAGCGGCAGTTTGACGTTGATCTAAATAACGACGGGTACCTGGATTTAAGAAGTAAGCACGGTCTCTCCAGCTACCACCTTTATAAACGTGTGCTTTATCATTCACTAATGAAGATTTTGCATACTCATACATTAATTTATCTGCCATATCCGTATAAGCATCTTCACCTAAGTTGTAATAAATACTAGACTGAACGTCACCATCTAAATAGTTGATATAATCAGCAGTTTTGTAGTTACGTCTTTCATCTAAGTTATCGGCAGCAATAGCAGAAGAAACTTCACGCCATTGAACACGACCCGGGATATCTGATTTGCCTTCAGCAGTAACGTTTTTATTACCGTTCATGTCATCAGCATTCGGAGCAGCACCGGTCATACGTGTTAAAACGCTATCCACAGCTTCAGTCACTTCACCACTCACACCGTGCGGAGTTGGAGTACTTACTTTATGTTTGAATTTTTGGTAAACCGGGCCATCTACGTTAGTTAAGATGTCGCCACCTAATCCACCAACTAAAGTTGTACTATCACGTTGTTGAGTTACGAATACGTTACCACGGAAAGGACGGAATTCATCTGCATCACCGATTGTTTGTGCACGATAAACATCCATTACCCATTCTGATACGTTACCGGCCATGTTATATAAACCGTAATCATTTGGCCAATATGAATAAACAGGGGCAGTTACGTCGGCGTTATCATTTAAGAAACCTGCAGTACCCATGTAGTCACCTGCACCACGAACAAAGTTCGCATTGATTTGACCCATGTATTCATCAACTGCATTACGCACACCGTGACCATTCCAAGGGTAGATACGACGCTCAGTGATACGCTCACCAATTGTGTTACCAATTAAACCATAAGCAGCATATTCCCACTCAGCTTCTGTTGGGAGACGATATTTTGGTAAAAAGATACCGTCTTCCATGCGTACATCACGCTCAGGGTTTTGCTCATCAAATGAAGGTAATTTTTGTTTTAATTGTCCTTGCCATTTACCCGCTAAGTAAGCTTCAGTACTGAAATAATCTTGATCAGAAGGATTTGGAACGTGTTCCAATAAACCTTCACGAATTAAGATAAACTCATTAACGCGGTCGGTACGCCAAGCACAAAACTCATTAGCTTGTAACCAGTTTACACCTACTACCGGATAATCGCGGTATGCCGGGTGACGTAAATAATATTCAACATAAGGCTCGTTGTAAGCTAATTTTTCACGCCATACTAAAGTATCAGGTAAGGCTTTATAATAGATATCCGGGAAAGTTGGTCCGAATACACGAGCAGTCCAATATAGATATTCCAAATAAGAGAAATTGCTAACCTCAGTTTCATCCATGTAGAAAGAAGAAACGGTTACACGGCGCGGAACGTTATTCCACTCATAAGTAACATCGTGTTCAACGCGACCCATAGTAAAGGTACCACCCTCAATTAGTACAAGTCCGGGACCGGTTTCTTGTTCTTCATAAGGAACTTTTTCAAAACCGCCATTGGTTGGGTCATTGTAGGCCCAGCCTGTAACCGGAGAGCGCTCTTCGGCACAAGAAACCAAAATCATAGCCAATATGGCTGTTAAGGTTTTACGGTTCTTTATCATATTTATTCTCATAGTTTTTGAGCTTAATGTAAGGCTATAACGAAAAAAAGTTAATAAGGTTACAAATATTGTTAGAAAGATGGACAGCTGATGGTTCTGTATTTCTTCTTTTTAGGTTTACACTCGAACTGTATTTGCAAGGATACTTCATGCGAACCGGCAGTGTTACCTGCTAATTTTGAAACAGTTACGTCATAGCTGTATCCAAATTTAAAGGCTTTAGTTTGAACTCCCACTAAGGCGATTACAGCATCTAAATTTCTATACCATAAACCGGCAACGAAAGCTCCTTTAACATAATAAAGGCCTAAATTAAGCTGGGTAAATTTTTGTTGAGCCTGAAATAAAACGTTTGGTGATAAGTAACTAGCTCCACCTTTTTCCAATTCAATAATAGCACCACCATGTACGGTAAACTTAGCCGGTAATTTAGAAACTCCTAATAAACCTTCATCAGGCTGAGTAATATGGTGTGCTGCAAATCCGAAGAAATAACGCTTGCTATAACCTAAAACACCTGCAGAGAAATCGGCGTTACGTTTAGTTTGAGAAGGCACGATTTCGTTTGTATTCCATACAAAACCACGGCGAGGATCAATCATATCCCCGAAATTCAACTTTGTTCGATCTAAGGTTTTTTGGAAGTAAGTTGCTTGTAATCCGAATTTTAGAGAGAATTCGCGGTTAACAGCCAAATGGTAAGAATACATACCACTCGCGGTTGTAGTTTTAAGCGTCCCCTTAGCTTGGTCATCAGTAGTAACTAATAATCCAAATCCACCACCAATTGCATCGTAATGTTGATCATAAGAAGCACTGTAAGTAACATATGTACCAGATAAGTTGGGCCATTGATTACGATAGTTTAAGCAAATACGCGGACAACGTGCTGTACCTGCGAATGCAGGATTAAGATACGTTGGATTAGCGTAAAACTGCGTAAACTGCGGATCCTGAGCCTTAGAATCGACGAAAATCCCAAGGATTAAAAATAAAAATAATCCAAATCTCTTAGTCATACAAGAAGTTAAGTGCCACTTAGGGCTAGACAAATTTAATAATCTATTTTTAAATACAAAAAATTTATTTGAACAATATTTTGGCATATCAATCGTTATTTTTGCAATAATCAACATGAAAAACGCTAATTTCTTATATACTATTACGTTAGTTTTGGCAATAGGGTTGCTTTATAGTCAAAAACAAGCTAACGGCTTGACTACCACGGTTCGTCCGGGAAATGCTTTTAAAAGCAAGTTATCCGACAATACAAAATTCCCAATTCAACTTGAAAACGCACATTATGATGTGGCTTCAAATAATTGTCCTTATTTCGCGGTAAATAAAAGTGTACGATTAAATGAAGATTTAAATGCTACTTTAACGGATATCAAAACTTCGGTTGTTTCATCTGAAATAGCTCAAAAAATCCTCACTGCTTTTGGTAAAAACATTTCTTCAGATTTCAATACAAAAATAATTACCGTTCAGGAAAAGCAACAGAAAACAGGAACTTTAAAAATAACGCCTTATCGCATTAATAATGCCGGACAAGTTGAAGAACTTTTATCTTACAAAGTTAATTGGACAACCATTGAATCTCCGAATACTCAAAAGCTTCAGTCTTCATCTTCCTTTACAAATAACTCTGTCTTATCCTCCGGAAACTGGTATAAAATTGGCATAACAAAATCGGGGGTTCACAAAATTGACAAAAACTTTCTTCTTTCAATTGGAGTTGATGTGACAGCCGTTAATCCTAAAAACATTCGCATCTACGGAAACGGTGGTTATATGTTACCGGAATTAAATTCTGCTTACCGACATGATGATTTAAAAGAAAATGCCATTATTGTTGCCGGAGAAAACGATAATTCATTCGATGTAAGTGATTATATTTTGTTTTATGGTCAGGCTACAAATCAATGGTTACTTGATAAAACGCATGCGAATTCTTGTCTTAACTTCTTTAATAAATTAAATTATTACTCTGATACAACATACTATTATTTAACGACTGATCTTGGTCCCGGAAAAAGAATTATTGACAGACCGTCTTCTACAGAAACTTCATTAAACACTTCCAGTACCTATGATTATTACGATTATCATGAAGTAAATTCTACTAACTTCATTAAATCAGGAACTGAATTTTACGGCGAATATTATGATTTTAATACTTCTTACGGTTTCAATTTTCCTATACCTAATTTAGTGATTGGTGATACTGTAAGAGCCTTTGTGAAAATTGCCGCAAGAGGTTTAAGTAACTCAACTTATAATGTTTCTTTTAGCGGCTCTGCTTTTTCTTTTACCTCACCTGCTGTAAATGTAAATGATTATTTAGGTGATTATGCATCACGAGGTTCGATGTGTAATTACGCGCTTTGTAATAGTACTTCATTATTAAACTTCACAGTAAGTAAACAAACTCCAGGCGTAGTTGGATGGCTTGATAAAATTATTTTTAATTGTCGTCGTAACCTCGTTTTTAATAATTCACAATTTAGTTTCCGTGATCTAAGAACCGTTGGTGCTGGTAATGTGACTAAATACAGTATTAACACGAACAATAATTCAAATATTTCCGTTTGGGATGTCACCAATATTTTCGATGTAAACAACCAACAATATTCTTTAAGCGGCTCAACACTTGAGTTTGTTTTCAAAAACGATTCGCTTCGAGAGTTCGTTATCCATAACGGAGCCGACTATCTCACGCCTAAGTTTGTAAAGAAAATCGCGAATCAAAATTTACACAATGTTGCACAAGCTGATTATGTCATTGTAACCTATCCGGGGTATTTGCCATACGCGCAAAAACTCGCGCAATTACATCAGCAATATGATACTTTAACCACATCGGTTGTTACAGCTGATGAAGTTTACAATGAGTTTTCTTCAGGCAAACCCGATCCTACTGCCATTCGTGATTTCGTACGGATGCTTTACAACAAAAATTTATCAACCGGAAAACAAGTAAAGTATTTACTTTTATTTGGCGATGGCTCATATAGAGTGAAAGACAGATATGCCTCAGGAAATAGTTCTATGTTGCCGGTTTACGAAACCGGATACCCAAAAGATAATTCATGGAATCCTACGCTATCAACAGTGTGTGATGACTTCTTTGGATGGATGGATGATGCTGAGGGTGATGAATGGGGAATGGCCATGGTTGATGTAGGCGTTGGACGCTTTCCTGTTAAAACAAACAACGAAGCTTATGCCGCCATTGATAAAGTAGAAGCTTATTATAAAAAGAATTTTAATTACTCTGTTACAGCCGATGAGAATCTTTGTAATACCACTTCTTGCTTTCCTCAGGGAGATTGGAGAAACTGGGTTTCATTTATTGCTGATGACGAAGATTATCAAACACACTTGACCGATGCAGATGCATTAGCGAATAAGGTTAAAGTAAATCATCCTGAATACAACATCGATAAAATATATTCGGATGCTTACTTACAATATTCTAGTCCGGGAGGTCAGCGTTATTATGATGTTAATACCGCAATTGATCAGCGTATTGCGAAGGGATGTTTGGTTATAAATTATACCGGACATGGCGGGGAGGTTGGATTAGGTCACGAGCGTTACCTTGAAATTGGACAAATACAATCTTACACCAATAAGTGCAACATGCCTTTGTTTATTACGGCCACTTGCGAATTCAGCCGATTTGATGATCCTGACCGTACATCTGCAGGAGAACTTTGCTTCTTGAATCCTAACGGTGCGGTCATTGCTCTTTTAACAACTGTACGTCTTGCTTTCTCAAATACAAACTTTACGCTTAACTCTGTGTTATACGATTATATTTTTGATACACTTCCTGGAGGGAAAATGCCGGCGCTTGGAGATGTGGTGCGTTTAACAAAAAGAAATGCCGGATTTAGTTTTTATTATCTCAACTTTCACTTACTTGGAGATCCTGCATTACGACTGGCTTATCCGCAACAAAAAGTTTATACTACACACATAAATAACAATCCTGTAACAGTTACCAGCAGCGACACTTTAAAAGCTTTAGCTAAGGTTACCATTAAGGGCTATGTAGGAAACATTGGCGGTGCAAAACTAACCTCCTTTAATGGCGTACTTAATCCCACGGTATTTGACAAAGAACAAGAAATTACTTGTTTAGGAAACGACCCCGGCTCTGTTACTTCATTAGGTCCGTTTAAATTCAAACAACAAAAAAACATTATTTATAAAGGTAAAGTACAAGTTAAAAATGGTGATTTCGAATTTTCCTTTATTGTTCCAAAAGATATTTCATATAATTTCGATTTCGGAAAGTTAAGTTATTACGCACATAATGGTGTACAGGATGCTCATGGTTATAACAATAATTTTTATGTAGGCGGCTCGGCTTCAAATGTTATTCCTGATAATGCCGGACCAACTTTAAACCTCTATATGAATGATAAAAAGTTTGTATCAGGAGGCACTACGAATGAACGGCCAAACATTTATGCCGAAGTGTCTGACTCGAGTGGTATTAATACTGTAGGAACCGGAATTGGACATGACATTACTGCTATTTTAGATGAGAATTCAAGTAAACCAATTATCCTTAATGATTATTATGAGGCTGATTTAAACTCATATCAAAGCGGAAAAATTAAATATCCATTTACGGAACTATCTGAAGGCTCACACCGTTTAAGTTTAAAAGTTTGGGATGTGCAAAATAATTCCTCTACTTCTTACACCGATTTTGTGGTTGCAAAATCCGCAGATATGGCTTTAACTCATGTTCTAAATTATCCAAATCCATTTACTACAAAAACACAATTCTTTTTCGAGAACAATCAGTGCTGTCAATCTGTTAAAGTAAATATTCAAATCTTCACAATTAGCGGGAAAATGGTAAAAACAATTAGTGAGAATGTTTATAACGAAGGATTTAGGTCGCCCGGAATTGAATGGGACGGTAAAGATGAATATGGCGACAAACTTGCAAAAGGGGTTTATATTTATAAGATAAGTGTTTTAGGCTCAGAGAATAAAAAAGCCGAAAAAACTGAAAAATTAGTAATTTTAAATTAGTACATTTGAGGTTCACTCGAAGTGAACAGGATTTTATGAAGATTAAGAATTTTGTTGTTATTATTTTTTGTTTGTCGCTTTTGTTTTCTGCTAAAGCACAAATTAGCACTCAGCAATTAAGCGGTGGTATTAATCCTATTACCACATCTGTTCCATTTTTATTAATTGCTCCGGATTCGCGTCAGGGAGGAATGGGCGAAGTTGGCGCTGCTACCCCGGCAGATGTGAATTCTATTCATTGGAATTGCTCAAAGTTGGCTTTTGCGGAAAAAAACATGGGCTTTGGTATTTCCTATACACCATGGTTACGTCAATTAGTTCCTGACATCAGTTTATCGTATGTGAGTTTTTATAAAAAGGTAAGTAAGCTAGGCGCAGTTGGTGCATCATTACGATACTTTTCTCTTGGTAATATTACATTTACCGATATCATGGGTAACACAACCGGACAATTTAAACCAAACGAATTTGCTGTTGATGTAGCTTACTCGCAAAAACTATCTGAAACTTTTGCAGTTGGTATCGCGTTCCGTTATATCAACTCTAACTTAACTGGTGGTGTTACCTTAAGTAACGGTCAGTCTACCAAGGCAGGTCAAACCGTTGCAACCGATGTAACCATGACTTACAAAACCAAAAAAGGTTGGGAATTAGCAGATAAAAAAGCAACCGGTACAATTGGTTTAGCCTTTACAAACATTGGCGGTAAAATTTCTTATACAACCGTTAAAAATTACATTCCTATTAATTTACGTTTAGGTGGTGGATTGAAATTTGATATTGATGATTACAACACTTTTGGCATGTATGCTGATTTAAATAAACTTTTAGTGCCTACTCCACCGGTTTACCAAAAAATGAAAACGGTGAATGGTACCGATTCAACTGCGGTGGCCATTGATCAAGCTACCGGCGCTCCGATTATTGAAAGTGGTAAAGATCCAAACCGTCCGGTAATGGCCGGTATTTTCGGTTCGTTTAATGATGCGCCAGGAGGATTTAAAGAAGAATTAAGAGAGATTAATATCGCTGCAGGTTTCGAATATTGGTATGCCAAACAATTTGCTGTACGTGCGGGCTATTTCTTCGAACATAAAAGCAAAGGAGCTCGTCAGTTTTTTAATATTGGCTTAGGTGTACGTTACAGTGTTTTTGGTTTAGATATGGCATACTTAATTCCAACTACTTTACGTAACCCGCTTCAAAACACCTTGCGTTTCACTTTAACATTCGACTTTGATGCATTTAAGAGTCAGAATAAAGAAAGCGGTGCTGCTACTACTCCTGCTCCCTAATTTTCTCGAGTAAATACTCGTAAAACTTCAAACAAGTTAAGGTATCGAGATTACAGTAATCTATTAACTGTTGTTTATAGGTTTCCTTAATAATTGGATTTGGTTCATTCAACAAAGCTTCATATTTATACATGGCCGTAATACCGCTTTGAATTTCCAACTTGTTATAATCAGCTGTTTCATCCAGAATATCAGCAACGGCTTTCAGAGAAAAGTTCCCATTAAATTTAGGATTGTAGTAATAGAAATTTTGTACCAAATCGGATAAGTCAATGATCTTCCTTCGTATTTTTTCAAAATCTTTTGAGAATTCGGGATACATCGATTCAATTTTCGCGATGACTTGCAGCTCCAGGTTTTTATCGTAAACAACAACGTTATCGAATTTCTCCAAAGCGTAAATTAAAGCTACAGCAAATGCTTTAATGTCATTACTTCCTTCCGAAATCAAATGATGGTAATAATTCAGTTCACTATTCTTACGATGACAAACAGAAAACAAAAAAGGCAATTGCTCAAATGGTTTATGTCCTTTGTATTTTGGAACAGCCGGCGACCACACTTCCATATCCATAAAACAGCTGTTGATACCAATGTTTTTCAGGAGTTTTTTTATCTCCATTGAATTGAAATATTCTTTATTCTCCTTTATGCATTCAATCTGAATTCTTATGTGAGGTTTTATTTCATTAGTCAGTTCAATTTTATCTACTGTGTCTTGTCCGCTTTTATACCAATTAAACAATGTATCTCGGTCTGACTTCCCGATTTTAAAAACTGATTTTTCGTTGGAAATATTTTTCCAGCAGGTTCCGGTAAAATCGCAGGCATAGGGTGAAAAACAATGCTTTCCGATCGCAATTTCCGGTGTCACATTTTTTTCAAGCATTAAATTTATTTCTGAAACTTTGTGGGTGAAAAATTCCAGATTTTTCTCAGCATCAGAACTTATATTGCGTTTCTTAAACAACTTATTTAATTCCAACTCATCTCCTCTAACATAATCCCCATTTAAAGTCACTAAAAACAAATCTGAGAAATCAGGCAATGCATTTTTTAAAACATAATATTGCAGGCAAGCATCTTTCACGTACACTTCACTAATTTTCAAAGAACTTTTCACCTCGTAGGCATTCCATTTTGTTCCGTCGAAATGCAAAATATCCACCATTATCAATACACTATTGAAAACAAAAGTAGCTTCATAGATGGTAGTTATGTTGTTTTGTAATAATTGCTGTGTTTTTAGTGCAACATCATTTGCACCTTTAGCATCAACAGATGCATCCACGCCTCCGGGAAATAATTGCTGCGCCAAATGTCCCACTTCATGGCCGCGATTAAACGTCAATTGTTTTTCCTTTGAAATAGGATCACGTAAATAAGGAAACTTCTTATAGAGAAAAAACGCTTTCGGACATTGGTCATACTTTAAAAAACCTGATTTACTGATTTTATAAAGTTCCTGCGACATCAAAAAAATAAAATTAAGCCAGCTTTAACTGCTTAATGGTTTCGGTTGGATTAGAACTTGCAAAAACTGTATTGCCCGCAACAAGAACATCTGCCCCCGCTTGCAATAATTTTTTGTAATTATTTAAATCAACACCACCGTCGATTTCAATTAAGGTGTGTGCTTTTTTATTCTTAATCATGGCTTTTAGAACCGCCACTTTATGATAAGTATTCTCAATGAATTTTTGTCCGCCAAACCCGGGATTCACACTCATTAAACACACCAAATCCACATCGCAAATAACATCTTCAAGCGTATGAATATTTGTGTGAGGATTTAAAGCAACACCGGCCTTCATGCCATTTGCCTTAATACTTTGTAAAGTACGATGTAAGTGTGTACAAGCTTCCATATGAACCGTTAAAACATCTGCACCTGCTTCTTTAAAAGTAGTAATGTAACGATCCGGATCAACAATCATTAAATGCACATCCAATGGTTTTTTTGCATGCTTTTTAATGGCTTTTATAACAGGAAAACCAAAAGAAATATTAGGAACAAAAAAACCATCCATCACATCCACATGAAACCAATCCGCTTCACTTTTATTAATCATTTCAACATCGCGCTGAATGTTTGCGAAGTCGGCCGATAAAATAGATGGTGCCACTAGATGTGCCATGATGTGAATTTTAATACAAATTTAAAACAAAAACGGATTGCAGTTTTTGCAATCCGTTGATATTATCAAAAATAGTAAACATTAATTAAACGCATTGAAGCCTGTAACATCCATTCCGGTAATTAATAAATGAATGTCGTGAGTTCCTTCGTACGTAATTACTGATTCCAAATTCATCATGTGACGCATAATAGGATACTCACCGGTAATTCCCATTCCGCCATGAATCTGACGCGCCTCACGTGCAATGGTTAAAGCCATATGCACATTGTTACGTTTTGCCATAGAGATTTGCGCAGGGGTTGCACGATTCTCATTTTTCAATTGCCCTAAACGATACGTTAATAATTGTGCTTTGGTAATTTCGGTTATCATCTCCGCCAATTTTTTCTGTGTTAACTGAAATGCGCCAATTGGTTTACCAAACTGAATACGTTCTTTACTATAACGTAAAGCACTGTCATAGCAATCCATCGCAGCACCAATTACACCCCAAGCAATACCATAGCGCGCGCTGTTTAAACAACCTAATGGACCTTTTAATCCTTTTATGTTTGGGAAAATATTTTCTTTCGGAACTTTTACGTTATCAAAAACTAACTCGCCGGTTGCACTTGCGCGTAAACTCCATTTGCCATGCGTTTCAGGCGTTGTAAATCCCGGCATGCCACGCTCAACAATTAAGCCGCGAATTTCTCCGTTATCATCCTTCGCCCAAACAACAGCGATGTCAGCAAAAGGTGAATTACTAATCCACATTTTTGCGCCATTTAAAATCACATTTTTACCGTCACCCGCATCTTTAAAGTTAGTTAACATGCCTGCAGGATTACTTCCGTGATCCGGTTCTGTTAAACCAAAACAACCCATCATCTCACCGGCTGCTAATTTTGGTAAATATTTTTTCTTTTGTTCTTCACTTCCGTAAGCGTAAATCGGATACATCACCAAAGAACTTTGAACTGAAGCTGTAGAACGCAAGCCACTATCACCACGCTCAATTTCTTGCATTAAAATACCGTAAGAAATCTGATCTAAACCAGGCCCCCCATACTCTGTAGGAATATACGGACCAAAAGCACCAATCTCTGCTAAACCTTTAATCCAGTGTTTAGGAAACTCAGCCTTTTGAGCGAAATCTTCCACTGTTGGAGTTACTTCTTTCTTTACCCATGCGCGGGCCGTTTCACGAATTAATTTATGTTCATCGGATAATAACTCATCCATTAAATAATAATCGTGTGCCTGAAAATTATCTGTAGCCATTGTTTAAAAATTTGAGCAAATGTACTAAAATACACTCAGCAATAAAGCATTTTTATATAAGATTTTGTTTAAGTATATTTGTTATGAATGGGGTTTAAATACAAACTGTTATCGATTCTTATTTGCGCTTTATTTTTAAATGGTAAAGCTCAGGACATCCATTTTTCTCAATACAATGGTTCTCTCTTAAATTTAAACCCTGCATTTACCGGGTTGTTTGATGGCGATTATCGTGTTAACGGAATATACCGGAGTCAATGGCAGAGCGTTCCTGTACCTTATCGTACCGTTTCGTTTGCTGGTGATATGCGCTATAAACCCAAACAATTATTTTCGGATTGCTTTGGTATTGGTATTTTATTTAATAACGATAAAGCAGGGGACGCGTTTTACACCAACAATCAATTTTACATTAATTTATCTTACATACATAAATTAAAACGCGACTCATCTCTACTTATTAGTATTGGATTAAACACCGGATTGAATGCCGCTAATTTTAATTATAACGAAATGACTTTTGACAGTCAGTTTGATGGTTATGCTTATAACAGTTCCCTTGGTACAGGAGAAAATTTTCAAAAAACGAAAACCACCTTTGGTGATTTTAATCTGGGTTTTGCCGCGCAATATTCATTCTCACAGTTTACGCGATTGATCTATGGATTTTCATTTAATCATTTGTCAAATCCCGTTATCAGTTATCAGGGTAATCCAACCAGTAAGCTGGATAGCAAATTAGGTAACTATTTAAGTTTTGAAATGCCTGTAACTGCTAACAATAAATTTTTATGGCAAACCGAAATTTTATTTTCGCATCAGGGAAAATACAATGAGTTTGTTCCCGGAACCAACATTAAATATGTTTTCGACAGCAATATAAATAACACAGCTTCTTTAGGTTTTTATTTAAGAACAAGAGACGCGTTTATTGCCCGATTAGGCTATACTTTTAAAACAACAACTGCCGGAATTAGTTACGATTTAAACACCAGTAAGTTTTTAGCAGCCACCAATCGTAGAGGCGCATTTGAAATATTTATAACACATATCATTAAAAAGAGCCGACCATTCATTGCTAAAAAACGCGTATGTCCTGTATTCATGTAAATGTGAAAAAATCTCTCTATACAACATATCAATTTGTTTTATTAGTGATGACTTTAATGTTGTCGCTGTCTCTTTCTGCCCAAAATAAAAAACAATTGTACTCAAGTGGGGTAAAGAGCATGGATGAGAAAGATTATTTTTCAGCCGCACAATATTTTAATCGTTTAATATTATTGGATTCTACTCAGGCTTTATACCAATTTAAATACGCCGAAGCTTCCCGACTCAATTATGATTTTGACATCGCCTATCACTGGTATGATAAAATCATGAAAGAGGACAATGGTAAAATGTTTCCTGAAACACCACTTTGGATGGGAATGATTTTAAAAAGCAAAGGAAAGTATAAAGACGCGAAAAAGTATTTTGACAAATACGCCAAGAAAAACCGGAACAGTAAAGACGCGCAGCGAAAATTATATGTTTTAAAAGCCGAGCAAGAAGCAAAAGCATGCGATGAGGCCTTAATTATAATGGCAAATCCTCTCAATGTTATTATTGAACACCTGGATACGAATGTAAACAGCAAAGTAAGTGAATACGGACCAATAGAAATTGATACAGCGTTGATTTTTTCATCGCTACGAAGTACCGCTAACTCCAAAAGGGATATTAATAATGTAGGTTTCAATAAACTGTACGTGTCTAAAAAGCAAAATGAAAACTGGGCGAAAGCAAAAGCACTGGATAGTTTGTTTAATGCATCTAACATTCATAATGCCAATACAAGTTTTAACGAAGACTTCACAAAAGTATTTGTATCCCGTTGCAATGCGGTTAATTCGGTTGAATACAATTGTCAGATTTACTTTTCTCAATACATTGATGGCAAATGGACACAATTAGCAGCACTACCTCCGCCCATTAACATTTATCAATCCAACAACACGCAACCGCATGTTGCAAAGTTGAGTGGAAAAAACGTTTTGTTCTTCAGCAGTAAGCGCGAAGGCGGTGAAGGTGGTTTTGATATTTGGTACAGTTATTTCGATAAAAACATGGAGTTTAGCGCGCCTAAAAATGCCGGCAAAAAAATTAATTCGACAGAAGACGAAATTACACCGTGGTATGTACAAGAACAAAACACTTTATATTTTAGCAGCACCTGGCATAAAGGACTTGGCGGCTTTGATATTTTTAAAAGTGAGTTTAAAGATGGTGCATTTGGCGAACCTGTGAATGTCGGCTCTCCTATTAATACCAGCTATAATGATATTTATTACAGCATCAACGCTAAAAAGAACAAAGCTTATATTTCCTCTAATCGTATTGGTTCCTATTTTGAAGAAAAACAAAGTTGCTGTAATGATATTTACAGCTTTGCCATTACACCATTAAGCGAGCCGCCTAAACCGGTTGACACTACCAAATACATTATGGATCAGCTGAAAGTATTGTGTCCGCTTACATTGTATTTTCATAATGATGAACCGGATCCTAAAACAAAAAACATCACCACTACAAAAAGCTATAAAAAGACCTATGAAGACTACATAATTCTTAAACCAAAGTACTTTCAAGAATATCCCTCCGGTTTAAAAGGCGATGATAAACAGCAGGCAGAAGACAGATTGACTAATTTTTTTGAAGACAGTGTAGATGCAGGCATGCAGGACCTTGAAAAATTTGCGAAATTAATGGAAGAAGTTTTAGCACGCGGGGAGAAGGTAAAAATAACAATGAAAGGTTATTGCAGTCCTTTAGCGAGCACCGATTACAATGTAAATTTAGCCAAGCGAAGAATAAGTAGTTTGAGAAATTACTTTGCAGAATACAAAGATGGTGTATTCAAAAAATACATTAGTGCAGAAAATCCTTCTGCTGCCACTTTACTGTTAACGGATGTTGAAATTGGAGAATTACCTTTAAGTAAAGTGAGTGATGATGTGAAAGACGTAAAAAACTCGGTGTATAGTCCGTATGCGGCGCGTGAGCGAAAAATTCAAATCATTGCGGTGAGTAGCTTTGCGGATATTAAATAATTTACTATCTTTATTATATCTCCCCGCTGAAAAATCATCTAATTTAAATTTTTTAGCATGAAAAAACTTCTACTCTTATTATTCGGAATTTACTTCTCGTTAACTCTCTTTTCGCAGAACTCTGCCATCACCAAAAAAGCGACCGGCTTTAAGAATGGACAATCACAATATATTCCGGAGGAAAACATCAGTACGATTACTGGTGTAAATACTCCTGTTAGAATTTCCGGAGCAAAGCACCAAGTAATAACAGAGAATACAATGAAGGTAGCTGCTGCAGCCACAAAGTTTACTTCTTCCATGAACGTTTTTGGTGTTTTGAATTCTACTTCCAAACCATTACAATTTACGCCGAACGTGAATATCATTTCTTTTATTCATCGTAAGAGTCCAACGTATGTGACAAGCCCCTTCAGTAATTCAGGAAGTGTTGTTGGAATGATCTCAAGTAACAACGGTATAAGTTGGGATTCAACATGTGTTTGGACGAATACAACAAGCATTGCCGCTAGATATCCGCAAGGCGGAATTTATAATCCATTAGGGAATACAAATAAAAACAATGCGTATTTAATTGGTTGTGGTCCACTAATGGATCCTGCTATTGGCTGGACTGGAAATTTCTATTCGAGCAAATCTCTGAATGGAGCCGGAACTCCAACGCCAGGAATCGACCAACAAGCGCACTTAAACGCATCGCCAACAATTAAAAAACATTCTTTATCGATGCATTCATTCTCTAGTATTGAAGGTGGATTCGTTCGCTCTATGGGATTAATATTAAATGACCCTAACAGTAACAACCCCGCAATATTTGGATTGAGAGGCGCCGCTATGACTAAAGGTCAATTTAATGCAGGTGCATTTGTTTGGAGTGTTGATTCGTTTATACCCTGTGTAATGTCAAAACCGGGAGGAGGAAAATATTTAAACGAGAAAGTTTTACAGGCATGGGATGAAAGTGGAACCATTGGATATGTTGTTTTATTAGGGGTATCCTGCGGTGCCAATCCATGTCAGCAAAGCTATCAGCCCATTGTGTATAAGACTACTAACTCCGGTTCAACGTGGGCTCTTCTTCCACAAACAACATTTCTTTCCCCTGTAATCAGAAATCGAATTGCAACTGTGAATACAAACAGTAATTTGGCCGTGCCCTATTTTGATGTGCAGGAAGGTTGGGATGCAACCGTAGATAACTCAGGTGCTTTACATATCGCAGCTACTGTAGTTGGCGCATATAGTTCGCATCCGGATTCTTTAGACTACATCTATACATTTGGACCACAACAATACAAGCATGCTTATGGAGGATCCTTTGGTTACCCAACTTTATATGACTTCAAATGCAATTCGATTGGGAGCTGGGGAGTAATGACTGTTGACTCGATGGGCACTGAATTTGTACCCGCAACAGAGCCTTCTAACCCATGGATAAATGGGATGTTCGGAAAATTTGAATTAGGCACAAGAATTCAAATGAGCCGAAGTGTAGATGGAAAAAGAATATTTTATAGTTGGACAGAATCCGACAGTACAATTGTAGGTGCAAAATGGAATATTTATCCTGATATAAAAATGAAATCTTTTGATAATACAACATTTCTATCAACCAATCGTTTTAATGTTACAACGGGCACTAATGCCGACCAGCAATCTTACTTTCACTTTATGAGCCCAAAAGCAAGCGGTAATAGTTCAAGTTGCAATAATGTTCCTCTCACAATAACCACCAATCCTATAGCTGACGGATCACTACCTGTTCAACATTATTACATAGACCATGCAAGCTTTTGTAGTTCGACTTATACAGTACCTACTAGTTCTACATTATACCCTGCTTATTACCCACTTACATCGGGCTGTAATGTTATTGGATTAACTGAAGATTTTGATGGAAAATCTCAAATCTCAGTTTACCCAAATCCAAGTAATGGATTATTTTTCATTCAGAGTGAAAAAGAAAAAATAAATCAAATAACAATTATGGATAACTTAGGTAGAAAAGTTTTCAAAGAAGCAAATTTTTCAAATGACAATTCAATGACAATTAACCTGGATAATTTCACGCGAGGTGTATATTATATTACTGTTCGTTTAGATAATAATGTGATAACGGAAAAATTAATTCTTCAATAATTTGGATATTCATGTTTTTTGTATTAACTTAGTGCTAATTCCCGCAAGCCATGTTACAATGGCTTTACAACAATTACCCTTTTATAGTTAAATCATTCAAAATCAAAAGCTATTTTTGCATTAGCGAAAAGCTAAAAGGTTTTTAGTTTCTATTTTAACAAAACTCCTTCGAACAGTAGCAATTAATGTTTGTTATTGTATTAAGGTGAAATTAAAAAATTGTAAAATTTAATTTTGGTACTTTATATAAGTTTGGTATTTTTAAACGTTTAATTAATTAAATAAATAAATCACACAAATCATGAATAAACATCTACTCCTAGGGTCGGCGCTTTTAGCAGCTATCAGCGCGTACCCGCAAAACGGAAGACTCGCAAAACCGAATGGTGCTATTGAACGCATCATCCGTACCGAGTACAACGAAAACCCTAACCAAATCAGTTCTACTGTTGTTGGTCCGGTTAAACAAATTAAACATAACATTAACCAAACAGGTAAAGTTATGGCAGCTACTAAATTCACAGGTTCAATGAACGTGTTTGGATATTTAGTATCTTCTTCAAAACCTCTAACGTACAACAAAGCAGTAAACACTGTTTCGTTCATTCATCGCAAGAGCGCTACCTATAACGCTGCATCAAACGGCAACTCAGGTACAATCGTAGCCATGATTGGTACAGGATGGCCTTCTATCGTATGGGATTCTACTTGTATCTGGACAAGCGCCGCTAACTTAGGCCGTTATCCTCAAGGTGGTATTTATAACCCACTTGGTAACACTGACAAAAATAACGCCTACGTTGTAGGTATGGGTCCTGTAACAGGTGGTTCAGGATGGTTAGGAAACTGGTATGCGTCAAAATCATTAAATGGAGCCGGTACTAATGCTCCTGGTTCAGATCAGCAAGCTCATTTAGATGCTGCTCCAACTATTAAGAAGCACTATATGTCTCGTACTTCATTCGCTTCAATCGAAGGTGGTTTAGTGCGTTCAATGGCAATGATTGTTAACGATCCAAACAACACTTCTTCAAATTTAGGTTTTGGTTTACGTGGTGCAGCAATGGTTAAAGGCCAATTTAATGCAGGTGCGTTTGTATGGTCAGTTGACTCATTCGTTCCTCCTGTTAATACACGTACCGATGGAAGTGCTTTAATTTCCGGTTCTGGTCCATTACAAGCTTGGAGTGAAGATGGAACTATTGGATACGTAATTATATTAGGTTCCCGTGCAGGAAATCCTATTCACATGAGTGGTTACCAACCAATTGTTTATAAAACAACTAATAGTGGTTCAAGCTGGACTTTATTACCATCTGCTGATTATACAACAGGTTGGTTTAAAGCTTTTGTAGATCGTACTTATCCAATTACTACTAACTCTAACGTTATCGTTCCTAACTTCCAAGGAAGTGAAGGTGCTGACGCGACAGTTGATGCGAATGGAAACTTACACTTCGTAAGTATGGCTTATGGTCACTATAGCCCGCATGTTGACTCTTTAGGATATCGTTTCGTATTTGGTACTGAGCAATATTCTTATGGTAACAACGGTCCTTTCAACTACCCAATGATTTACGATTGGACTTTAGGTAACTCTGGAACTTGGGGATATCATGTAGTTGACTCAATGGGTACTGAAGGTCCTTCAGGAACTAGCGGTCAGCCAGGTTATGGTACTAACCCATGGTCTGATGGTTCTGGTGCTAAAATGGACTTAGATGCTCGTATCCAAGTAAGCCGTTCAGCTGATGGTCGTAAGTTATTCTATAGCTGGACTGAATCAGATTCAACTATCGTAGGTTTAAAATGGAATATCTATCCTGACATCAAAATGAAAGGTTATGATGTTACTGTTAACTTAATGACTCCACGTATCAACGTGTCTACCGGTGTAACTAATGCAGATCAACAGTCTTACTATCATTATATGAGTGATAGAGCTCAAGGATCTAGCTTTAACTGTATGACTGTACCATTTACTATTACTTATAACAGTACTAATGATGGTAGTACAAATGTTAATACTTATTACTTAGATCATGCGCAATTATGTCCGTCTTCATTTACAGTGCCGGTAATGGCTCCTGTAAGTGTTGGAAACGTTGCTAAATCTGAGGTTAGCTTTGATGTAATGAACTTCCCTAACCCGGCTAGCGATGCTTCAACTATCGTAGTTGGTTTAAAAGAAGCTTCAAACTTTGAAGTTGCAGTTTATAACTCAGTTGGTCAGTTAATCGACACTTATAAAGTTAACGGACACGTTGGTTCTAACGAAATTCATATTGATTTAAGCAACTTTGCTTCTGGAGTTTATGTTTACAATGTAAAAGTTGGAAACTCTTCAGTTACTAAGAAGTTAATCGTTGAATAATTAATATTCTAAGTGATTTAAAACCCCGGGCTCAGGTTCGGGGTTTTTTATTTACTGAAATTAACAAAAGAACCGAATTATTAACAGTTATTTTAAACTGCTGTTTTTTTACCAATATTTGCTCTGAACTAATTTAGAACACACAAACTATGTCGGAAGAAATAGAAAAAAATGAAAATGGAGATTTGTTTTCAAAATCAGTAAGAGCAGGAAAGCGTACTTATTTTTTTGATGTAAAATCAACACGCGGTAATGATTACTATTTAACCATTACTGAAAGCAAAAAGAGATTTGGTGAAGACGGAAAGTTCTTTTATGAAAAACACAAAATTTTCTTGTATAAAGAAGATTTTGAAAAATTCCTGGAAGGCTTAAATGAAGCAGTCAGCCACATTAAAGAAAATGCTCCTGCCATTTCTTCCAATAATGATAAAGATATCAATTTTGAAGATTTAGGTAATTAAAAAATCCCCTCCAAGGAGGGGATTTTTTTATGATAATCTTTCAGAAACACTTCTTTCGTTTAATAAATAACCATTCTATCCGTTATCTGAAACTAATTTGTTAAGTAAATTAGGGTTGCAATCTGTGTTTAACACTAAATTAATTGCGTGCTTAAGCTTTCTGCATACAAAGCTTGGTTTGGCTTTAAAAATTCTCATTAATAGTCTTGATTTTTCACAAAAAAATGACTTACTTTTGATTAAACCTATAAAACATATATTATGAAAAAAATCTACTCTCTGTTTTTATTGCTCTCCGTTGCCTTTGTAACAAAAGCAGCTTCTTACACAGTGACTATCTCGGGCTTCTCTTATTCACCGGCAACATTAACCGTAAATATTGGTGATGTTGTTACAATACAAGCTTCCGGCGGTCACCCTTTAGCGGAAGTTGATCAAACCACCTGGAATGCAAATGGTACTGCCACTCTATCTACCGGTTTTGGCGTTAAAACTGCCAATCATACCTTCACGGTTACTTCTAACAACACCATGTATTATGTGTGTACTGCTCACGTTACTATGGGAATGAAAGGTCAAATTGTTGTAAACAGTGTTGGTGTTAATGAACAAAAAATTACTTTTAATAACGTTAGTGTGTTTCCTAATCCCGCTGCAAACAAAGTGCAAATTACTTTCAGTTCAATTGGAAACAATTTAATGAATGCAGTTTTGTTTGATATTACAGGAAGAAAAATCGAAAACATTCAATCGAATTTTGAAGCTGTTAACGGAACCAATGTTATTACTTACCATATTCCTCACTATTTAAATTCGGGTAACTACTTTATTGAAATCTCAGCCGGAAATCAAAAAACCAGCAGAAAACTAATTATTGTAGAATAACTGCAATAGCTCCAAAAGGAAAGGGTGAACAAATGTTCACCCTTTTTTATTCCACTGATTCGATTTCTTAATTCACCGATTTACCTAAGAAGTCGAGAGCAATTAATTCTTCAAGCGTGTAACGCTTCCCATCCACGAAGCCAACAATCCATGCGTCTTTTTGTCCTTTAGAAATCGCTTTCTGTCGTTGTACCTCCGCTTCCTTAATTGTTTTAAATTCTAATTGGGTAAAGCGAGTAATACCATCAGGATAATTCACTACTTCCGGTTTACCGTATTGTTTTAAATGCTCATATTTATAATTCTCAGGGTGACGATAGGCAGCGATTTGTACTTTAAATATCATACTGCCGGCACAATGATTTCCGGCAATACTCAGTAATTGTTTATACACTGCAGGATCGTTCAATGATTTTCCCTTTAATGGCGTAAAATCAGGAAGTGGTGCACCTGGATTACAAGGTTCTTTAGAAGGATTTTCAGTTGTAGTTACATCTGTCTGAGTGGTGGTGGTTGTAGTTGTAGGATTATTGACAGAAGTTATTGCTGTAGTACTTGTAGTCGTGTTCGCTACGGCAGTAGCTGTTGACGCGTTTGGCGAAGCGGTATTTGTACCTTCAGAATATAAATAAAAGTCTTTGCGGACTTCTAAGAACTTCTCCAAATTCTCAATATCCAACTCCTCTACAGCCGACTCGTACCCTGGAGCGGATGCTTTAATTTTATAAACAGAACCCGGACTTAAAGCAACAAGGTACTTTCCGGAACTGGAATTAGATAAATAATCGCCAATATTTACATTGCCTGCCGGCGTTATTCCCTGAGCCTGCATGGCTGCCTTTTCTTCTTCACTTAATTTTTCACCTACGTTTAAGCGGATAACAGAAATTGTTCCCTGAATTGGTTTATCATTACCGTAAACAGTTCCCTTTAACATGGCAATAATAGGCTTCTCACCTAAAATACCCGGCGTTACCATATAAATATCTTGTTTCCCTTTACCTCCTGCTCCTCCTCTATCAGAAGAGAAAAAACCTTTATCTCCCTTTGCATTGATTACATAATAGCGATCATCTTCTGTTGTATTGAGTGGAATACCCATGTTACGTGGCTCTAACCATTCGCCATCCTTCTGCACAGAAAACATAATGTCGTAACCACCAATACTGCTGTGACCCTTTGAACTGAAAAATAAAGTAATACCATCCGGGTGGATAAACGGTGCGTCTTCATCATTTGGTGTATTGATTTTTGGTCCCATATTTACTGCCGGTCCCCAATCACCATTCACCTTTTGAGACACATAAATATCTCTTCCACCTAAGCCGCCTTTACGTTCAGAAGCAAAATACAAGAAACGCTCATCCGCCGACATGGAACAACTTCCTTCCCATGCTTCAGAGTTAATGTTTTTATTTAGTTTTTCAGGCTTCGACCATTCTGTACCGTTCAATACACTCATATACAAATCACCCAAGTCGTTATTACTCGCAAACGAGAAGAGTTTTGTTCCGTCTGGAGAGATTGCGATGGCCGCGTCATTTCCATTGGTATTAACCGAAGTTACAGGTGTTGGTTCGCTCCATAAAGAGTCGTTGGTTTTAACACTCATAAATACATCTTCACGGTATTCCCCATTTGGATCCGGTTTCAACTCTTCATTTAATTTACCCCCCATACTTTTGCTTCCTGCGTAGGTAAAAATCATCATTGACTCATCGGCAGTAATTACCGGAACACCTTCTACTTCATCAGTATTAATTGGAGGGCCGATATTAATGATTTCGGCTTGAATCTTTTTATCGATTAACTCAATACCGTTATTGCAGTTTTTAATCACATTCTTCGCATCCTCAATAAAAAATTTATCGTCTTCTTTTGCTTTTGAGCCAACCGAAGAAATATAAGTCTCTAACGTTTTAATGGCGTCCTGAAAACGATAATTTACATGGTAAGCCTTACCCAGATAATAATCAATGTCTTTTAAATCCTTTATCTTACCTGTCTTCTTCATGTCCTCAAAAATTTCAATCGCACGTGATTTTTTTTCGGGATAATATAAACAGCAATAACCTAATTTAAACTTATAATCAATTTCTTTAGGGTTTTTGGCACTGAGCTTATCGTACAGTTCATAAGCTTTTTTGTAATCCTTATTACTGAAAAAGTAAAAGGCTTCTTCCTCAATTTCTTTGCTCGACTGTGCTTTTACTAAAAAAGTAAAACACATCACAAATAAAAATGACAGCAAATAACGGCCGTTTTGCATAAATTTAAATTTTAACACTTTAGCTAAAGGTCTGTTTAAAAACAATGAGGATTCGTAACTACCTGAACAACTTATTAAAAGCCTCTTGTTAAAAATACATGGGTTTACTGGATTTTATTTATTTTGAAGCAGATTTGATGCTACTTCTATTTACTTCATACCTGATTTTTTTTTCCGATGCGGCTTACTTATCGGTTATTTTAGCATTGACTGCAGGCTGCTGTTATTTATTGATATTACTCAAAGCATCGAAAGCTAAAAAAGCACCGGAATCCGAAAAAAGTATAGCCGAAGAAAAGCTAAGGCAGCATAATAACGACCTTAAAGTAATAAACAACGTAAAGGAAATCATTTTAACCTCTAATGAAACTTCCAATATGTATGTGAAAATTCTTCTGTTACTTGGAGCCAATTCAGACAAAACGAATTGTTTCAGCATAAACATATTCGATAAATACAATCCCAGCCTGCATATTTATTCATTAAACACGAGCGATCAGTCTGTTCAAAACACCAATAATACTATAGCTAAAAACTCAATCGAACAACTGAAACGAATTGTTTTTTCAATTATTGATTTTAATAATCATTCAAAAGAAGCGGAACTTTTAAAAGGCTTGCATCAACCGGTTGATGCTTATAAATGCGCCATCATTACCCCTATTGAAACAGCTAATAAAACTTATGGCTTTGTTGGTTTTTACTCGAAGACGGAAAACGCCTACCAAGAAGATCATGTTATCATGGTGAAAGATATTTGCACCAGCTTGAGCAGTTTCTTTGTTAAGTATGACCAGAGACAATTAATCAATGATTATTCTAAACAATTGGAGATATTAAATGCTTCTAAAACAAAACTTATTTCATATAATAACCTCACTGATGTATATAATGGAATCATTGATTTGTTGTATCAAGAAATAAAAAATGTGTATAGAGTAAGTATTCTGGTTCATGATTTAGATAAAAAAATTGGCAACCTCATTTACAAAGACAATAAATCGCCGTCAATTTCGAGTAAAATAATTAATACCTCTAATGTGCCAACTATTGCTCCACATCTTAAAGGTGAAATTTTTGAGAAACAAGATTTAGATTCCGACAACAATCTTACAGATGAAGATAAGCTTTGGCAAAGCCGGGGTATCAAATCAATTATTAGTTTGCCTATCATGATAAATGATAAGCCTTACGCGTCTGTTAATCTTCTTTCAACACTTCCAAATAATTTCACCGAGCAACAAAAAGCTTTAATCAAAGAAATTAATGAATCGGCAGCCATCGTTATTGAACAATTAATGTTTAAGGAAATTATCTCGGAAAAAAATAAAGATATTTCCGACAATATTAATTACGCTAAACGCATTCAAAATGCTTTGATGCCTGCTGAAGATTACCTCAACAAACTGTTACCTGAATCATTTTTAATTTTTAGTCAGAGGGATTCATTGGGCGGGGATTTTTACTGGTACGATCAGTTAGAGGATAATATTTTTATGGCAGTTGGTGATTGCACGGGTCATGGAGTATCCGGTTCATTGCTTACCATTTTAGCAAGTGACTATTTAATGCAAGCTATTGAAGTAAAAAAATTTACAGACCCCGGATTAGTACTTGAACACCTTCGCGACTCGATGCATGCCACTTTAAACAAATACAATTCAGGTGATGAAATTATGGATGGTTTAGATATTTCACTTGGTGTTTATAATATAAAAACCAAAACTTTTATGTACGCTTCCGCTATGCAGTATTTTTATTTAGTGCGTAATAATGAACTCATGGAGTATAAAGGTAATCGTAAACCTATTGGCGGAACAGCGGCGATGGAAAGCAGCTACTATTTCACTACTCATTTATTTCAACTGCAAGATGGGGATATGATTTACTTTACCACCGATGGTTATATCGACCAATTACAGCAAACTTCTGAAAAGCGATTTGGAAAAGTGCGATTCAAACAACTTCTTTTACTGATAAGCGATTTGCCTACAAATGAACAAAAGAAAAATCTCCTGGAGCAGCACACAAAATGGAGAGGCAACCTTCCACAAACGGATGATATCTGCTTGCTTGGCTTTAGAGTTTAGTTGAGTACCGCTTTAAAGCTAAACACCTCACCATTACTTTTTACTTTCACAAAATATACTCCACGACTCCAATCGGAAGTATTAATAGTAAATGAATTTTTCTTTACAGCTTTCAATACTATTCTGCCAATAGCATCATACACTTCGATAGATGATTCAACATTTTCCTTCAGTTCAAAATTCAAGCTGTTAGTAGCAGGATTCGGATACATTTTCACAAAATTAATTTCCTCATTCGATTCATTAATTCCGGAAAAAATTTCATTGTACTTTATTTGTGCATTAACAGCACCTGCTTGCAAATCACTTAAGTCATCACCGGCAATTAAAGCAAAAGCAACTGTAACACTTTGTGCAGGCGCTAAGGCGTGCGGACCACTGCTCATCACATTGATTACATCATTACCTGTCCCCGCTCCACCTGCTGTTAAACGGTTTGTTCGCAACGTATTATACTTTACATCGGTAGGATATCCTGAGGAATAAATATCATATCCGCCACCGCCGCCTGCTATATTATCAATAGCGTGAAACACCGGAGCTCCTGTTGAAGTAAGTAATTTAATACCCGCGTATTTTCCGGCCGCATTAGTACACCAGGAATAACCCATTTTATTGGTTGCATCATACGCTGATTTGTTATTCGCGAAGGTTGTAGCATCAATATCCCAGTCGGCACAAATACCGGTGTATAAATTGTTATATGTAACAGAACTGTTGTTTTTAATGACATATTCCCAAATCACAAATTTTTTATTTGGAGCTGTACTCCAGGCATAATTACGTTGTTCTACCTCAACACCGATTGGAGAAGCGGAAGCATTGTCGTTATACTTAGAATAGGTATCAAAATTACTTTTTGCGCCTGTTGTAATTCGGCTGATTGTATTCATAACTGTAAAATCGGCGTCACTGCTTGCTGAAGTTCCGCGCACCACATCAGATACTTTCGTAGAATCAACGCCAATTAACAAGCCTGCATCCCATAATAAATTTACACCCTGATAAATAAATCCTAATCCCTGCGCCTGATTATCCTGGTTGTACCCGATTTTACCTTTACTGGTGGCCGTTGTTCCCACATCATTGATGTAAATATTTAAATAATCGGCATTCGCATATACGGTAAAAAACTGAGAGGCTGTATAACTTACGTCTTTCATATCCAATCTAAATGTAAGAGGCGCGTTGGAAGCAAAACTACCCGATAAAACAAATTTGTATGGCGTTGATGTGTTACTTACAGATGCTAAAGTATTTATTACACCTAAAGCCTGAGTATTATTAATAGCCGTTGCCTGAGCAGATAAAGAAACTAACGTAGCGCCCAGTGCGGCAGTTGGCGCAAGATAATTTGTAAATAATCCTCCGATCGATAAAGTATCACCTCCAATATAAAATTCATCGTTATTATCGGTGACTTGTATATTTTGAAACAAAACCGAAGGGGCAGCAGGATCGTTGAATGCTCTGAATAAATTTATACGCCCTGTGCCTAATTTATTTAAACGACCGTTATTTATCGGTAAACTGTAAATGTTATCCGCTGTTATTTTTAAACGCTCGCCGGCCTGCATTGCAGTGTAAGCCGGAAAATAAGAACGTACTATTGCAATTGCTCCAGCTACAACGGGCGACGACATGGAGGTTCCTGTTTGTGCACTATAACCACTACTGGTCCAGGTTGCGTTGACATTTGTTCCAGGCGCGCATACATCAATAAAATAACCATAATTAGAACTTGGATTTACAATGTCATTTGCTTGCGTATTTGCAACGGCCAATACATAATCATAAGCAGCCGGATAAAACAATTGATCTAAACCATTATTACCTGCCGCGGCAACTACCAATGCGTCTTTGTTAATTGTCGCGTAAGTACAAATATCCTGACCGTATTGACCGCCACCGGCACCACCCCAGGAACAATTAATAACTTTACATCCGTGATCGGCTGCATATTTAATTCCTTCATAAGCTGAAACTAAATTACCGCCTCCATCCGCAATTTTCACCGGTAAAAATTTACACTTAAAACCAATTCCCGCAACACCAACTGAATTATCAGTTGCAGCAGCAGCAATACCTGAAACGTGCACGCCATGCGGATTACCTTGCCATGTCGGATCATTATCGTTCATACCTACATCCCAACCTCTGAAATTATCTACATAAGTATCGCCATCGTTATCAATGCCATCAATAAGATCGGCGTAATTATATTTAATATTAGTTTGCAAATCGGAGTGAGTTAATTCAACTCCGGTATCTGTAATTCCAATCACAACATTGGTATCCCCTTTACTTAAATTCCATGCATTGTAAGCGTTAATACGATTAATATGATACTGCTGAGAAACCGTAGCCTGCGGATCGTTAGGATTGTAAGCAGGCTTTGGAATAAAATGTGGTTCGGCATACTCCAACACGTTTGAAGCAAGTAAGGTATTAATAGCTTTTTGAAGAGAAACGTTTGAAGAAAATTTACATTCATAAATTAACGACAAATCTGCCATTGGAATTCCATCTCTGTTATACAGACTTCTGGGAGCTTGCTCACCTTTAAATTTTTTTGAGTTAGTTGTAACGCCAATAGCGCTGAAACTTTTTTGCAAGGAAGCAAGATTCACACCGGTCTCCGTACAAAAATTTCTGAAAACACCTTTTACCTTAAAGATAATGGTGTTCGACATGTAATCTGAAGGTGAAATGTTTTCAGGTAACTGATATTTAGTTTGAGCTGTAATTGAAAAGGCAAAGCCCAAAAAAAGCGTAGTAAGTTTTTTCATGTAAAAAATTTAATCTATTAAAGTTAAAGAAATTTAATGGAAATGCAATTACCATTTACACTTACAAGAAGGCGACATATGCACCGTTGTGTTTGGCATGAGCTCCTGAATATAACGCTGCTGTTCGTCGGTAAATAAAATGTTTCTCAGGTCAAGGACTTTCAAATTTCTTAGTTTACCCATGGTGGCCGGCAATTCATTTAAGTTATTACTCCATAGGTCGGCAATTTCCAGTTTCTCCATATCGCCAAATTGTGGCGGTAACAACACCAATTCATTCTGATTAAGATTAATGTATTTCAAGTTTTTTAATTTTCCGATTTCAGGCGCAACACGATCTAATCCGGTTTTACTTACAGCTAAATATTGTAATTGTGTAAGCTCGCCTATTCCTTCCGGGATTTCACGAATATTGTTTTTACTTAAATCAAGGTATTGAAGATTTTTAAGTTTGAAAATTTGTTCAGGAAACTTTTTAAGTTTTTGTTTACGCAAAACCAACTTAATAATTTTATCAGGATGTTTTAAAGCCGAATCTAAACTGGTACATTCATCGGCATGCGCCAACTCTAATGAATCTAATAATTGTGCCTTGCCATTAAAAGCAAAGAACAAAACCGCAAAAATCAAGATTAACCGATTTGTTGTATTAATTGCCTGCATAAAATTTCGTCTGACTTGATTTTATTTTTTAGTTCTTCAATAGAGTTAAATTTTTCTTCATCGCGAATTCGTTCTAATAATTTAACCGCAATTGGTTCTCCATAAATGTCTCTATCAAAGTTAAAAATATTTACTTCCAACTTCAATTTATTATCTGAATCGGTGGTAGGATTATAGCCAATGTTCATCATTCCGTAATAATCCGCGCCTCTAACAGTTACTTCTGTTAAATAAACTCCGGTTTTAGGAATCAATTTCTCTGAATCAAATAGTTGAATGTTAGCTGTCGGATAACCAATGGTACGTCCCAACTTTTTTCCTTGCACCACTTTCCCATGCAAAGAATAGAAATAACCTAAATATTTAGTTGCGTCTTTAATATTTCCGTCAAATAAAGCTTTTCGGATTTTTGTGGAGCTGATATTAATATCATCAATTTCCTGAGCCGGAATTTCTTCAACAGAGTAATTGTATTTAGAGGCTTGTTCTTTAAAGGTTTGAAGGTTGCCTTCCCGATTTTTACCAAACTTATGGTCGTAACCAATTACGAGTTTTTTAACATGAAGTTTTTTAACCAGAATCTCAGAAATGAAATCAAGTGGTTCAATTTGAGAGAACTCCAAAGAAAAAGGGAACTCAATTAAAATATCAGTACCGAGATTTTCAATTAACTTTATTTTCTCCTCCCTTGAGGTAAGCATCTGTAAATCTGTTTGTTCGGGGAAAAGTACTTTACGAGGATGCGGATTAAATGTAAAAACGATGGTCTTGTGATTTTCCTCAGTTTTTAGCTCATTTAATCGGGTTAAAATGCGTTTATGTCCGAAATGAACGCCATCGAAAGTACCGATAGTAATGATCCCATCCCCTCTGAAATTCCATTTATTGATATCGGTAATTAACTCCATCCAATTAATTTAAAGTGCACAAAAATAAAGTATATAAAATTATTAACACCAATTTTAGCGGATTTAAAAAAAACACTACATTTGCACCCGAATTTTGAGACCAATTATAATGTCAAAACAAACAGGAAAAATCACTCAAGTTATCGGTCCGGTAGTTGACGTGAGATTCGATTTAACAGGCGGACAATTACCAAACATTTTAGATGCTTTGGAAATCGTTCGTAATAATGGCCAAAAGTTAATTCTTGAGGTACAAAAACACGTAGGAGAAGATACTATTCGTGCCATTGCCATGGATACCACTGACGGTTTAAGTCGTGGAACAGAGGTAATTGCATTAGGAAGAGCTATCACCATGCCAACCGGCGAAAAAATTAAAGGCCGCTTATTTAATGTGGTTGGTGAAGCTATCGATGGTATCAATACAGTATCTAACGAAAATGGATACAGCATTCACCGTGCTTCTCCTAAATTCGAAGATTTATCAACTTCGACTGAAGTTTTATTTACAGGTATTAAAGTAATCGACTTAATTGAGCCATACGCAAAGGGTGGTAAAATTGGATTGTTTGGTGGTGCCGGTGTAGGTAAAACCGTATTAATTCAGGAGTTGATTAACAATATTGCTAAAGGACACTCGGGTTACTCTGTATTTGCAGGTGTAGGTGAGCGTTCTCGTGAAGGAAACGACTTATTACGTGAGATGATTGAATCAGGTATCGTGAAATACGGTGAAGATTTCAAGCATTCCATGGAAAAAGGCGGCTGGGATTTATCAAAAGTTGATTTGAAAGAATTAGCGAAATCTCAAGCTACTTTCGTGTTTGGTCAGATGAATGAGCCTCCGGGAGCACGTGCTCGCGTGGCTTTATCAGGATTAACCATGGCAGAATATTTCCGTGATGGTGGAGATGATCCTAGCCAGGGTGGTAAAGATATCTTATTCTTTATTGATAACATTTTCCGCTTTACTCAGGCCGGTTCCGAAGTATCAGCGTTATTAGGACGTATGCCATCTGCGGTAGGTTACCAACCTACATTAGCAACCGAAATGGGTGCTATGCAAGAGCGTATTACCTCTACTAAGAAGGGGTCAATTACATCGGTACAAGCGGTATACGTACCTGCCGATGACTTAACTGACCCTGCTCCGGCAACAACATTTGCTCACTTAGATGCTACTACCGTATTAAGCCGTAAAATTGCTGAGTTAGGTATTTACCCTGCGGTGGATCCATTAGATTCTACTTCTCGTATTTTAACTCCAACAGTTTTAGGTGAAGCGCATTATAACTGTGCTCAACGAGTAAAAGGAATTTTACAACGTTATAAAGAGTTACAAGATATCATCGCCATCTTAGGTATGGACGAATTAAGTGAAGAAGATAAATTAGTTGTACACCGCGCTCGTCGTGTTCAACGTTTCTTATCACAGCCATTCCACGTTGCTGAACAATTTACCGGATTAAAAGGTGTATTTGTAAGTATTGAAGATACTATCAAAGGCTTTAACATGATATTAGATGGTAAGGTTGATGAGTATCCTGAAGCAGCTTTCAACTTAGTTGGTACTATTGAAGATGCAATTGAAAAAGGTAAAAAGATTTTAGCTGAATCTAAATAATGAAAATCGAAATCATAACCCCCGATAAAAAACTTTTCGAAGGAAATGTAAAATCAGCTACATTTCCCGGATCTGAAGGCTCTTTCGGTCTCTTAAACAATCATGCTTCCATGATTGCAACATTAAAAGCCGGCGAAATAGAACTTATCGAGGATTCTAATAACACTTTGAAATTTCCTGTAAAAGGAGGAGTTGTTGAAGTGTTAAAAAACAAGGTTATCGTACTGGCCGAGTAGTTTTGGCATTATGTTTGTAATATTAAAGGGAGTTCGAAAGTTCTCCCTTTTTTTATTGTTCTTTTTTATATATTGTGTAACCAATCAAATAGATTATGAAAAAACATTTTATCCCTTTATTAATGAGTTTTATCCTCTTAGCCGGATTTAATTCACTAAATGCTCAGGTGAGCGGTAACGATTACCGGAAAGTAGTGCTTGATTTGCTTCCTGAAGTTAATCTAGATAACAAAATTTTATTTATCAATGTATGGCAATCGTCAGACATTAATTCGCGTGAAAACAATAAAGAGTTTTTACGTGTAAGTAACATTTACAGCTCTGCCAAACTTAAAAACGGTTCTAAGGGAGTTGCTTATGTTAACTTATCCCTTGATAAAGATTTATACATGTGGATGATGAGTGTTAAGAAAGACTCTGTTTCTTCTCCATCCACCTTAGATAATACCACTGCAAAATACGAAGCTATTACTAAATTATTCGGTGATTTTACCGGTAACGTTATTGTTGGCGCTGATGGAAACATTATTGCTAAAGACATTAAAAAAGAAAATTGCTTCAACATCTTCCGTTCATTAATAACCCGCTAAAAACAACATCATGAAAAAAATATTATACTTTATAATTGCTGTTCTGTTTTTTGCGAATGATATTTTTTCGCAAGTGGTAACGGCTTCCGATTGTACAACCGCAGTAAACGTGTGTACAAGTAACTCTTTTACTGTATCGCCGGCCGGATCAGGCTTTGTTGATTTCACTACAGGTAGTAACGTATCTAATCCAACTAATAATCCTGCGGGTATTGTTCCTCCCGGTGGAAGCGGTTGCTTAAAATCAGGCGAGTTAAATCCAACCTGGATGATTATTAATATACAAACTCCGGGAACACTAGAATTTTCGATGGGTGCGGGTACCGGTCCTGGTGCTCAATCGGGTTGTTATGACTGGATTATGTGGCCATATAACGCTACTACTTGTGCCGGTATTAATGCGAACACACAAGCTCCTATTCGCTGCTGCTGGAACAATCATTGTTCAGGTGGTACAGGATTAGCTGCCCCTGCCAATATTCCGGCTGGTGGTTTTCCTGATGATTACGGAGCGCCAATCAACGTGAATTGCGGTGATCGTTTCATTCTTTGTTTTTCTAATTATAGCAGTGTAAGTACTTCCGTTCCGCTTAATTTTTTCGGAACAGCGGTAGTTTCTTGCTCCCCATTATCAAGTACTTTATCCATAGCAAGTCAATCTATTTGTCCGGGTTCTGTGGCTACTTTATCAGTTCCAAGTTCAGCAGGTACAACTTATACCTGGCAACCTGGTAACGTTTCGGGCAATACTTTCACTACTTCCCCTATCACCACTTCAACGTATACTTTATTCGCCAGCAACTCGTGTGGCACTTTCAGCGGAACAGCAACTGTATTTGTTTCTCCGGCTATCAATATTTCATTTGCAAATACAAATGGTAACTGCTCCCCTCCATCACTTGGTTCATCAACTGTAACCGCAACAGGAGGAATCGGCTCTTTAAGTTATTCTTGGTCGCCTGTAGGTGGCACTTCTACTGTTGCAAATAACTTAACAACGAATGTTTACTCTATGACGGTAACCGACGCTCTTGGTTGTAAAGCTACATCAACAACTTCCATTGTAGCCCCTGCTCCATTATCATTCTCATTAAATACAAGCACAGGTGGAACTGTATTAGCTTGTAACCCTAGCTCAATGACAATTAATGCTGTAAACACATCGACGCTTTCAAACGTTACCTACACCTGGAATCCGGGTAACTTTAATGGTAGTTCATTGAATATTACAGCTCCGGGAGTTTATACTGTTGTGGGTCAGGACCAAACCGTTGGCTCATGTGTGGCAACACAAACAATTGCCATCTCTCAAAACACAACTGCTCCAACAATTACTGTAAATCCAACTTCAGGCAATATAGCTTGTAATGGGGCGCCTATTTCCTTTACTGCTATTACAACTACCACCACAAATATTGTTGGACAATGGTTCGGGCCTCCTGGTGTTCCTTTAACTGGTGTATCAGGCACGCCATTGAATGTAGTGGTAAATGCTCCGGGTACTTATACGGTAGTTTTCACCAATGTAGCTACCGGTTGTGCAAGTTCTCAAACAGTATCCGTTACATCTAACTCGCAAGTTCCAACCATGTCTGTAACTGCTAATTTAGGATATACAATTACTTGTTCTGTACCGTGCGTGAGTTTAGCTATTTCATCCACATCAACAGTTGCTCCGATTTCGTATTCATGGACTAACGTAACTACAAGCGCAATTTCTACACCTGCGAATGGAGGTTACTCTGTTTGCGTTCCCGGAAATTACATTGCAGCGTTTAAAGATGGTTTCGGTTGTACTGTAACACAAACTGTAACTGTAATGATTGATACTGCTCGTATCTTCCCTACAGCAATTACTAATTTACCAAGCAATAGCTATACATTAACTTGTACTAATAACACTTTATTGGCTACTGCAATCTCTAATCCTATGTTGTCTGCTAATAATTACAGCTGGACAGTTCCGCCAAATCTAACCACATTTACAAATCAGGTGATTGTTAATTTAGCGAATATCACTTCAAGTACATCACCAACTAACTACACGGTATTATGTACCAATCCTGTTAATGGTTGTGTTGGCAGACAACGCGTGCAGTTTTATAAAGACGTATTTGTACCTAGATATAACGCGGTATTCACGCCAAGTGCTATTACCTGTGCGAATCAGTGTGTGCAATTTTCACCTCAATTAGCAACCGGTACGTCAACCATTCCTATTACATTTACATTTACCTCACCTGCGCCTACTACAACTAATAATATACCTGGTTCTACTTTCTGCGCTCCGGGTACTTATACAATGGATTACACAAATAGTTTAAATGGATGTTCATCTGTAACTACAGCGGTTGTTCCGTTAAACACAGTTCCGCCATCTACCGTTCCTTTGGCTCCGGTACAAATTCCATGCGGACAAACAACAACTATTATTACAGCCGGAACTACAACAACATCGACAAGTTATTCTTATACATGGGCGGGTCCTCCGGGTGCAGGATTTAGTTGTGCTTCATGTTACAGCACCAGTGTGAATGCTCCCGGAACATACTTTGTGACTATTTATAATACTATTAATGGTTGCCGAACATTTAATACAATTGATGTAACATCAGGTAGTCTAAGCGTAAGTTTAACCCCTAATCCGGCGGAGGGCTATGCACCGTTAGGAGTTAACTTCTCCAATAATTCTCCGTTTACCAGTAGTTCGGGAACAATTACCACTGTTTGGAGTTATGGAAACGGTCAAACAGCAACTACTACCAGTTTAGCAAACACTTATACCGGTAGCGCTACGCCATATCCAAGTGGCAATACTACTTATACTGCTCCAGGAACTTATACTGTTTTTTTAATGATGACGCAAACAACAGGCACCGCATCTTGCGTCGGAACTGCAACAGCTCTTGTTACAGTTGACATTCCATCTGATTTAACAGTTCCAAATGTGTTTACACCAAATGGAGACGGAGTTAACGATAACTTCACTTTATTAACCACTAACATTACCGACATTACTTTCACCGTATTTGATCGTTGGGGAGTGAAGATGTATGATGTGAAATCTGAATCAGGAAATGTTTCTTGGGATGGGAAAAACTTTGGAGGAAAAGAAGTTCCTGCAGGAACGTACTTCTATGTCTTAAAGGCAAAAGGTAAAGACGGAGAAGAATATGAACAAAAAGGAAGTATGAGTTTGTTCAGATAACGAATATGTTTACTTTATTAATACTAAAGCCCTGGAAAATTTCAGGGCTTTTTTTATGGAAGTTTTTAACAAAATCTTGTTGTTAAAATTCTTAAAATGAGTGAATGGTAGCAATGGGTTAGTGCAGGAATTGAAGTTTCTAATACGATTTAAGAACTTTATGCAATATATTAACCGCATGAGAAGTATTAAACTGTTTTTTGCTCTATTTATTACGCTATTTTCATTCCATCGCGTTAACGCTGGTCACGGAATGGCACTTGTAAATCCATCATTTACTGTTGGTGCTACTGCATTAACCTTTACAGCAAGTTCTAACGCTGCTACGTGTGGTGGCGGTCCGTATTGGTTACAAGTGGAATTACGTTGTACTTCCGGTCAATTAACAGGAACTCCTCCAGCTACCATGCAAACAAACTTATTGAACTGGACAGGACCGGGTGTAACCTATGCAAATTTTCCTTGGTATAACGCATTGCTTAATGTGCCTAATTACACCTTAGGTAATTCCTGGCCCGATAACTGCACAACAGAACCTTACCATCCTGTTAATATTCCTTTCACAGGATTATGCCCTGGACAAACCTATTTCTTTTCTGCTCGCGAGTGGGTAAGCGGTACCAATACAGTTGGTCCTTGGACAACCCCAAGCTCTTTTGTTGTTCCCGGAGTTTTCGTTCCTCTTAACTTTAACGTAGTTGCAACTCCTTCTGTTTTCTGTGCACCCGGTTCTTCTACTTTAAATGTAAATAGCATCACAGGAGGTTGTGGACAAACTAGCACCTTATGGTCGCCAGGCGGTTCCACCTTAAATACTATAGTCGTCTCGCCCGCAGCCACCACAACTTACACGGCACTCGTCAGTACACCTTGTAATACCTTAACAAAAGTCGTCACAGTAAGTGTTGTGCCCAATGTATCTGCGGCATTTACACCGGTGAACTCAGCAACATGTACCGGATCCACTGTTCAATTTAATCATACCGGAACAGCAGGTGTTTCTCATACTTGGTCTGCAGCTCCGGCAGCAGGTGTTACAATTAACACAGTCAATTCAGCAAGTCCTTCAATAACGTTTGCTAATCCTGGTAACTATGTCATTTCACATACAGTTTCCGCCGGCAGCTGTACTAATGTTGTGACTACAAACATCACCGTATCGGGTGTGGCAGTAACATTTAGCACTCCTAATTACACACAGTGTTTGCAAGGAAATAGTTTTACTTTCAACTCGTCTTCGGCTGTAGGTACCCACACTTATGCTTTCAATCCAACGGTCGGCGCACCTCCAACAGGAAGTACAGGCACGTACGGACCGGTTAGTTTTACGGCTCCCGGAACATATACTGTAACTTACTCCAATAATAACGGTGGATGTACCGCAACCAGTTCTTCTGTTGTAGTCATTAATCCACAACCAACTGTTACAGCTAATAATAACGGGCCAATTTGTACCACAAATACTGCAAGTTTAACCGGAACCGGTGGTGGTACTTATAACTGGTCGGGCCCTGGAGGATTTACATCTGCTTTGCAAAACCCAAGCATACCAAATGTTGCTTTAACTAACGCCGGAGTTTATTCGTTAACTGTTACCTTGAACGGCTGTGTAGGAACTGCTACTACTAACTTAGCAATTTCAACAACCACTGCAGCTGCAAATAATACCGGACCATATTGCGCTGGTGCAACCATTCAGTTAAATGGTACTGCGGGAACAAGTTATACTTGGAGTGGTCCGGGTGGATTTACTTCTAATTTACAAAACCCTACCATTGCTAATTCAACAACTGCCATGAGTGGCACTTATAGCTTAGTTGTAAATACCGGGGGTTGTATTGCTTTAGCAACGACTTCAATTACCGTAAATGCTAGCCCAACACCTACAGCAAGTAATACAGGAGCGTATTGCGCCGGTTCAACCATTCAGTTGAATGTTGGCGCGTTTGCCACTTATACCTGGAGCGGACCTGCTGCATTTACATCTAACGGTCAGAACCCAACGGTAACAAATGCACAAGCTACAAACGGCGGTGTATATACTGTTTCTGTAACTGCTGCCGGTGGATGTATTGGTACATCAACAACAAATGTTGTAATTAATCCTTCTCCGAATCCTATTGCGGGAAGTAACAGTCCGGTTTGTTTAGGAAATGTAATTAACTTGACATCTAACGGTGGCGGGACCTACTCCTGGAGTGGACCAAATGGCTTTACCTCAGCTCTACAAAATCCGGTGATTGGTTCATCCACTGCATTAAATGCCGGCGTGTATAGTGTAACAGTTACTAACTTAGGTTGTACAGGTACATCATCTGTGAACGTATCGGTAATCAGCCCTACAGCTTCAGCTGCAAACACAGGACCTTATTGTGCGGGTTCAACCATTCAATTAAGCACTAGTGGTGCTTTGACCTATACATGGACAGGACCAGGTGGTTATACTGCCAATACACAAAACCCAACTATTGCTGCATCTACTACTGCTATGAGTGGCGTTTATAACGTAACATTAAGTGCAGGTACTTGTACAGCCACTGCCTCTACAACTATCGTGGTGAATCCTCTTCCATTACCTACAATTTCAGCAAATGATCCTATTTGTGAAGGCGTTGCTTTAAACTTATCCGGAACCGGCGGCGTGACTTATAGTTGGACAGGACCAAATGGATTTGTTTCAAATTCACAAAATCCAAGTATTCTTGTTTCGTCTGTAAACAACTCAGGTAACTATGTATTAACTGTAACTGACGCGAATGGATGTACAAATACAACAAATACAATAGTAACTATAAACGCATTACCAACACCCGGAGCTACCGGTGGGGCTGCCTGTGAAAACAACAATATTCAGTTGAACGCTAATGGCGGATCAACTTATAGTTGGAGTGGCCCGAATGGATTTACATCCAACATACAAAATCCGGTAATTGTAAATGCGCCATTTGCTGCAAGCGGACAATACACTGTTGTTGTAACAACCGCTGCAGGTTGTTCCGGCACTACTTTTGTAAATGTAAATGTTACAGCTGCTCCTGCGGTTCAAATAAATGTGAATGGTCCGATTTGCGAAAACAATAATCTAAGTTTTACTGCCAATGGTGGTAGCACATATCAATGGACTGGGCCAAACGGATTTATTTCATCACAACAAAATCCGGCAATTACTGCGGCCAATGCTAACATGAGCGGTATATATACTGTAATAGTAACAGATGCTAACGGTTGTTCAACCACGGCAACGGTAAATGCTGTTGTTAATCCAAACCCAACAGGAACAATATTATCAGGAAATGTCAAGGGATGTACACCTGTATGTGCTACTTTTTCACTTTCTTCAAATCCGGTTGTTACAAGCGCAGATTGGAATTTAGGTGATGGAAATTCGGAGAATGGAGTTACGTCAATTAATCATTGTTATACGAGTACAGGTGTGTATACCTTAACAGCATTATTTACTGATTTAAATGGCTGTAATGGATATGCTACAAGTACCGTCGAAGTAGTACCTAGTCCGGTTGCGGATTTTAATTTTGCTCCGCTTAAACCAATTATTAATCAAGATCAAATTGTAACATTTACGGATGCTTCACATGGCGGAAATATTGTTAGTTGGAATTGGTTTTTCATGAGTAATGCAAGTGCTACATCCAATATGCAGAATCCAACTTACATGTATACAGAACCCGGCACTTATGCAGTTGCATTAGTTGTAAAAAATGACATTGGATGTACAGACACTTTAATTAGACCGATTGTTGTTGGTGAAGATTTTGGAATTTATGTACCGAATGCGTTCACGCCAAACAACGATGGTATTAATGACATCTTCCAGCCAAAAGGTTTCGGAATTGTAGATTATGAATTACAAATTTTTGACCGCTGGGGTGAGAAAATTTTTGGCACAAAAACTTTTGAAGAAGGATGGAACGGAACGCGTCAATCGAAAAACGATGTTAAATACGGAATACTCATGGATGGCACTTACACATGGTTAATCAATGTGAAAGATGTATTTGGAAAAGCACATGAGTTAAAAGGACACGTTACGTTAATTAAATAATTTCAATATTTTTTCAATTTAAAGCCAATCGACTGATTGGCTTTTTTTTTCTATATAATTCAATTTAGATAAGACTAATTGGATTTAGCAACAGATTAATTATAAACTACTTATAATCAATCATTTAATCGAATCGTCTTTCTGTAACAAAAATTATTTAACTGATAATCATTAAATTGTAGAAACAGCTCCTGTTTAGGAATCTCATTTTAGTTCGTGAAAGTAATCTTATATCGAGTAAAGAAATTGACAAAAGTCAATGTTAAAAATACATTTACTACAACTAACAACTACCCAACATGAAAAATAAAATCACAAAATTTTTCTTTAGTGCATTAGCACTTGTTTTTTTATCCAATCTTACCTTGGCACAAGCGCCATTTAAGTATTTAACTTATGTTTTTCCTGCAGATTCGTTAAAAGGTTTTGATGAAGAAGCAGCAAAACAAGAAGCGTTAAGCAGAGGAATGGTAGGTTCGGAATATTACGTAATCATGTATAGCATGAAGCGTGATTTCATTAATAAAAAATATGGATATTATACAGGATCAAACTCCAATGCTAAGGGAAGTAATCCTGTTATTAATGCAGCACCTTGCGTGAATGAAGATTTCGAAGCATCTCCTTCTACAACTTCTACCAACACTGTAGGTACTATTGGTACTAGCTTGCTTGGCTGGCAAGCCTCATGGGGACAAAACTCAGGTATAAACGGATCATGTACACAAAATGGTTGTTGCCCAAACGCAAACGTAACGGATGCTTGGATTCGTACAACTCCATGGACGGCACCTGCACCACTTGGTGTTATTCCTACTTCACCTTTTGGTGGAACAAAAGTTATTCAGATGAATGATAACATTACTGCTAAAGGGGAAGTGGTGCGTATCCAACAAACTTTTCCAGTAACTCCTACAAATGCATTATTTCAATTTGCTTATAAAGCTTGCTTAAACGGTTCCGGGCACGCCTGTTGCGATCAACCATACATTCGCGTTGAGTTGTTAGATTGTATGAATAATATTTTGGCTTGTCCTCAAGTAAGTATTACGGCTCCCGGTCCCTCATGCGCTACGGTAAGTGCTACGGGTTGGGCAACAAATGCTTCAAATATTTCATATACTCCCAACTGGATTATTAAAGCAATAGATTTATCTCCATACTTAGGATCATGTGTTACAATTAAAGTTACCGTTGGTGATTGTGATGGTTGGGCGCATTATGGTTATGCTTTCTTCGATTTTCAATGTTTACCAATGACAGTAACAGTTAATAACATTCAATTCCCTGCAGGTTCAGCAGCGGTTTCCGTTGCAGCTTGTGGTGTTTCTACAGCTACCATGGTAGCACCTCCCGGATTAGCACCATATACGTGGAATGGTCCTCCCGGCAGTGGTGTAACTAATAATCCAAATCAAACTGTTACAACAACCATGGCTGGTAATTACACGCTCGTAATGAATCCTCCCGGAATTTGTACACCAATTACTAAAACAGTGAACTTACAATTTGGTACTTTCCCTACTGCCGGATTTACGGTCAATAATAGTTGTACAACTTATACTATAACAAATACAGGAACCGCTGCGCCATCTATACAAACTTATACTTTTGTTGGGCCCGGAGCTCCATCATCGTTTACAACAACATCACCAACATCCGTCGTCAATTTCCCACCAAGTACAACATTTACTATTCACCAAACAGTCACGAACCCTCAGAATTGTCCGTCTACATTTACCATGGTGATTACAACACCTCCCGGACCTTCTCCGGCATTTACAGCGGCACCGTCATTTACACAATGTTTGCAAGGAAACTCATTTACATTTAATCCTGCTGTAGCCGCGGGAACTCACGCTTGGTCATTCTCTCCTGCCGCAGGCGCACCTGCTCCAGGTACCGGCAGCCCATATGGACCTGTTAACTTTACCTCAGCAGGAACTTATACAGTTGTACATACAATCAATAACGCTGGCTGTGTTTCTTCAACTCAATCATTAGTTTTAGTAAACTCCGCTCCTACTGCATCTATTTTAACTGCATCCGCGCCACCATGTGCCGGAGCAACCGGCTCTTTAAGTGGTGCCGGCGGGCCGGGAACATTATCATGGGCAGGGCCGAACGGTTGGACCGGTGTTGGATTAAGTGCAACAGTTCCAAATTGGCAGACCGTTAATAATGGGATTTATACGCTTACTGTAAACAACTTCGGTTGTGTAACAACAAGAACGGTACAATTAAGCATGGGAGTTGTTGCCTCTCCAACCATTTCGAATTCCGGTCCTGTTTGTATTGGACAAACACTCACTTTAACTGCAATCCCTCCAGGTGGAACATCTTGGTTTTACTGGTACAGACCAACTCCATACTATTATGGAGGCTATAACATACCATCTCCAACTATTGCTGTGACCTCAACCACTCAAGGAGGAAATTACATTTTCTACATGGGCTTCACCGGATGTCCAACTCAAACCTTTGCGACTAATGTTCAAATTATTTCTCCTACAACTCCAACTGTATCAAATACGGGACCTTATTGCGCCGGACAAACCATACAGTTAAATGCAGTTGGTAATAGTGGCACTGTTGTGCCAACGTTTACTTGGACGGGACCTGCAACCTTTACTGGAAACATATCTAATCCAACCCGTCCAAATGCAACAACAACAATGGGCGGTATATACACGGTTACTATGTCAATCGGAAGTTGTAAATCTTCCGGTACAACAAACGTAGTTATCAATCCTATACCAAATCCTATTGCAGGAAGTAATAGTCCGGTTTGTGCCGGAAACACATTAAATTTAACTTCTTCCGGCGGTACAACCTATACGTGGAGTGGTCCGGGTGGCTACACTTCCACTACACAGAATCCTTCAATTACAAACGTTTCTTCTACTAATGCCGGTGTTTATACCGTCACAGTATCTAATGCGCAAGGTTGTAAAAACACAGCAACAGTTAATGTAACGGTTACTACCCCTACTACAACTGCAGCTAACACAGGTCCGTATTGTGCAGGCACTACGATTCAATTGAGTACTCCTGCAGCAACTACTTACACGTGGACAGGACCGGGTGGATTTACTTCAGCGGTACAAAATCCTAATATTGTAAATTCAACAGCTGCAATGTCTGGTGTTTACACAGTATCTGCTACAACCAGCGGTTGTAAGTCAACTGCAACTACAAATGTTATTGTAAATCCTTTACCAACACCTGCTGCTGCAAACACAGGGCCGTATTGTCCGGGTAATACCATACAGTTAAACGTTGGTGCATTTACAACTTATACTTGGTCAGGACCTGCCGCATTCAGTTCAAATTCTCAAAACCCTACTATCGCAAGTGCAGCCGTAACCAATGGCGGAACATATAGTGTTTCTGTATCTGATGCAAATGGTTGTATTAACACAACTACCACTAACGTTGTTGTCAATCCAACACCAAATCCCATTGTTGGAAGTAACAGTCCGGTTTGTTTAAGCACGGCTATTAATTTAACAGCGACCGGCGGTACAGGTTATTCTTGGAGCGGACCAAACGGATTTACCTCCGCATTACAAAATCCTACTATTGCAAGCGCTACAGCTTTGAACGCTGGTGTTTACACGGTAACTGTAACATCTCTTGGATGTACTAATACGGGAACTGTTAATGTAACGGTTCTCAGCCCTACTACAAGTGCTACTAATACCGGACCTTATTGTGCAGGAACAACGATTCAATTAAATACACCTGCGGGTGCATCTTATAACTGGACCGGGCAGGGTGGATTTACTTCAACATTACAAAACCCAACCATTCCTGTTTCAACAACAGCTATGGCCGGGGCATACAATGTAACTGTAACAGTTGGTACATGTACTGCATCTGCCACAACCAATGTTGTTGTTAATGCATTACCTGTACCTGCTCCAACTAATACCGGTGCATATTGTGTTGGTGGAACCATTCAACTAAACGTTGGTGCATTTAATACTTATACTTGGAGTGGTCCGGGTGGATTTACTTCTAACTCTCAGAACCCAACAATCGCAAATATTTTAGTAACGAACGCCGGATCTTATTCTGTTGCTGTTACTGATGCAAACGGATGCTCGAATATTGCAGCAACCAATGTTGTTGTTAATCCGCTTCCAACGCCTGTAGTAAATAACCCTACAACTTGTGAGAATACAGTTATTGGATTAACCGCAACCGGTGGTACTGCTTATGCGTGGAGTGGTCCGGGTGGATTTACATCTACCATGCAAAACCCTAACATTCCATCTGCTTTAACTTCAATGAATGGTAATTATACCGTTACTGTTACAGATGCTAACGGTTGTGTGAATACAGCAGTTGCAACTGTTTCTGTGATTGCATTACCAATTCCGAATGCGGTTACCGGCGGTGCTGTTTGCGTTGGCGCCACTTTAAACTTAAATGCTTCGGGAGGTACATCATACAGCTGGACAGGACCAAACGGATTTACATCTACATCTCAAAATCCTAACATTCCATCAGCAACATTAAATGCCGGCGGAACCTATACTGTTGTTGTTACAGCAAACACATGTACCGCTGCTACAACTGTTGTTGGTGTGATAAATCCATTACCTACGCCTAACATTGTTACTAATAGCCCAATCTGTACCGGACAAGCATTAAACTTAACCGGAAGTGGTGGTGTTTCCTATAGCTGGAGTGGCCCGAATGGATTTACTTCAATGAATCAAAACCCTAGCATCCCATCTACCAGTGTTGGAAATAGTGGTAATTATGTTCTGACTGTAACAGATGCTAATGGTTGCGTAAACTCAACCAATAGCAACGTTGTGATTAATCCTACACCAAATGCATCTGCAGCTGGTGGAACAGCTTGTGAAAATCAAAATGTTTCTCTTAGCGCGAATGGTGGTGCAACTTATGCTTGGAGTGGCCCGAATGGATTTACATCTAATTTACAAAACCCAACTATAGTTAGCGCGCCATTTGCTGCATCAGGTCAATATACTGTTGTTGTAACCAGTGCGGCAGGTTGTGTAAGTACAGCATTCACATCTATAGTAGTAAATCCTGCGCCGGTTCCTAATATTGTTATTAATACTCCTATTTGCGTGAACAATATTTTAAACTTAAGCGCAACTGGTGGTGTTTCTTACTCTTGGACCGGCCCGAACGGATTTATTTCAACAACTTCCAATCCTACAGTAATGGCTAATAGCACTGCTTACAGTGGTAACTACATTGTAACAGTTACAGATGCTAATGGATGTTCTGCAAATGCAAATGCAAATGCGGTTATTAATCCTTTACCAAACGCAAACATTACTGCCATCAATAACACCGGATGTTCACCTGTTTGTGCAACTTTCAATATCACTAGTAGTACACCGATAACTACAGCAAATTGGACATTAGGTGATGGTTCGGTAGGAACCGGAAACAGTGTTAATTCATGTTATGTTACTACCGGAATTTATACGGTAAACGCGGTTGTAACAGATGCAAATGGCTGTACAAATACAGCTCAAAATATAGCTGAAGTTTATCCAAAACCTGTAGCTGATTTCAATCACGCGCCGCTTAAACCAATTTTAAATATTGATCCGGAAGTAACCTTTACTGATGCTTCTCACAGTGCTAATATTGTAAGCTGGCAATGGTACTTTATGAATACTGCTCAATATACTTCTACACAACAGAACCCAACATTCATGTATACAGAACCTGGTACTTATGCTGTAGCATTAGTTGTTAAGAGTGATAAAGGCTGTGTTGATACGATTGTTAGACCATTAGTAGTTGGAGAAGATTTTGGAATTTACGTTCCAAATGCATTTACACCAAATGCTGACGGATTAAACGATGTGTTCCAACCAAAAGGCTTTGGAATTGTAGATTATCAATTACAAATTTTTGATCGTTGGGGTGAAAGAGTTTTCTCAACTAAGAAATTTGAAGAAGCTTGGGATGGAAAATACCAAGGTCGTGGTGGAGATATTATTGAGCAAGGAACCTACACTTGGTTAATCAATGTTACCAGCGTATTCGGAAAAGCACATGAGTTAAAGGGACATGTTACCCTTATAAAATAAAGACTAACTATGTTAAAAAAGGCTGCAATTCAAATTGCAGCCTTTTTTATTCCCCAAATAGCGAATTACTTAGGGGGGCTGGCTCTAAAATGAGTGAATTTTACTAGGATTTTAGCATTGTTTTTTTAAATTTACAGAGCTAAAACCATTATCATGAGACCAATATTAAAAATTTTTTTAGTATTAGCACTTATTACATTTTTTAATTCCGAGAAAGTATTTTCGCAATCTAATCGTTTAAGATATTTAAGCTACTCTTTTCCTGCTGATTCTTTACGCGGCTTTAATGAAATTTCAGCTAGCAACGCTGCTTTACGCGGAGGATATTTTGGAGTAGAATACAAAGTTTTCATGTATCGTGCAAAACGGAATTTTATTAATAAAAAATACAACTATAGCCCTGCTCCATCAATGGATGAAGTTGCAAAAGGTGTAACACCTGTAATTAATGCAGCTCCTTGTGTAAATGAAGATTTTGAAGCGTCTCCATCCTCTACTTCTACTACTCCTGGAGTTGGATCTGTAGGTACAACTTTGACAGGATGGACAGTTTCTCAAGGACAAAATAACAGTTCCTGTACTATGGGTGGTTGTTGTCCTACTGCGGGCGGTAATGATGTTTGGGTACGTCAAACTCCTTGGGCAACCGGTACTACTATTGGAACCATTCCTAACTCTCCTTTCGGAGGAACGAAAGTATTACAAATGAACGACCAAAATGTTAATCAAGGTGAAGTGGTGCGTATTCAACAAACTTTTCCGGTTACTGCTACGAATGCTTTATTCCGCCTAGCCTACATGGCACAAATGGATGGTTCCGGTCACAATTGTTGCAGTCAACCTTTCCTTAAAATTACTATGCTAAATTGTACTAATGCACCTTTGGCTTGTCCGAGTTTAAGTGTTAACGCACCCGGACCATCATGTGCATCATCTATGCCTAGCGGTTGGTCTACTAATACATCAGGATACTCATACACAACAGCCTGGCAGCTTTATTCCCTTGATTTAACTCCATACATTGGGTCCTGCGTTACTATTCAAATAACAGTTGCCGATTGTGATGCTTGGGGACATCACGGAATGGCTTTCATTGATGCGGTTTGCGACCCAATGAACGTGACTGTTAATAACGTACCGTTTCCGGCAGGTTCCAGTATTGTCGCTGCAGGTGCTTGTGCCGCAACAGCAACAGTTGTTGCTCCTCCCGGACTTGGGCCATATACATGGAACGGTCCAGGTGGTAGTGGTATAACTAATAACCCAAATCAATCTTTTACAACTAGTGTTGGCGGTAACTATACGCTCACCATGAACCCTCCCGGATCTTGTTCTCCAATTACGCGTACGGTTACATTAACCTTTGCGCCTCCACCATTAGCCGGCTTTACAACTGCTAATGTGTGTACAACTTATACTTTAACCAATACAGGGTCGGCAGCACCTGCTATTCAAACTTATTCATTCGCTGGACCCGGTGCCCCTGCTACGTTTACCAGCAATACTGCAACAAGTACTGTATCCTTCCCATCAGCCGGAACTTACACCATTTATCAAGCAGTAGCTAATACTGCCTCATGTGTTGCTAATCATTCATTGGTGGTTAATGTTCCTAACGGTCCGAACCCTGCCTTCACTACACCAAACTATACGCAATGCTTAACAGGTAATGCATTTACATTTAATGCTACAACCGCTACCGGAACTCATACCTATAATTTTTCACCGGCTGCCGGTGCTCCTGCAACAGGAAACACCAATAATTACGGACCGGTAAACTTTACTGCTGCAGGAACCTATACAGTCACTCATACTATTACAGATGCTGGTTGTACCGCACAAACTACATCTGTAGTTGTTCTTAATCCTGATCCAACCCCAACAGCTAATAATACCGGGCCGGTTTGTGTTGGAGGAAGTGTTACTGTTAACTCTACAGGCGGAGGAACCTACAACTGGTCAGGACCTTCAGGATTTACCTCAGCAGCACAAAACAATACATTAACCGGTGTTGCTGTTGCTAATGGCGGAGTATACACAGTTACTGTAACTTTAAATGGATGTTCGGCAACTGCTACAACAAATCTGATTGTTGCTACAGCCACTGCTGCTGCTAATAATACAGGACCTTATTGCGCAGGACAAACCATTCAATTGAATGGTACTGCTGGTGCTACTTATACTTGGACCGGTCCGGGATTCAACTCCAATTTACAGAACCCTACTATTGCCGGTGCTACTACAGCAATGTCTGGTACTTATAATTACACTGTAGATTTTGGCGGATGTCAGGCTAATGGAAGTACATCTGTTACAGTAAATGCATTACCTACACCAACTGCCGCAAATAACGGACCGTTATGTGAAGGTGCTACATTAATGTTAGCTGGAAATCCGGCGGTAACTTATACATGGACTGGCCCTAACTCATTTGGAAGTAACTTGCAAGGCCCGAACATTAATAACGTTACTTTAGCAGCGAACGGTACTTACACATTTGCTGTTACCGATGCAAATAATTGTTCGAATAGCATCACTACCAATGTTGTAATCAATAGTAATCCTACACCTGTTGTGAATAATCCAACACTTTGCGAAAATCAAACTATTAACTTAACAGCTAATGGTGGATCAACTTATAGCTGGAGTGGTCCGGGTGGATTTACATCTAACTTACAAAATCCAACTATTCCAAATGCAACTACTGCAATGTCTGGAGTGTATACTGTTACCGTAACAACTGCAGGCGGATGTGTAAATACTGCAAATGCTAATGTGGCTGTTACACCTGCACCTACTCCTTCCATTGTGACTAATAGTCCAATTTGTATTAATAATGTTTTAATGTTGTCAGCTACCGGCGGTGTAAGTTACCAATGGACAGGCCCTAATGGTTTCTTCTCAAGTATACAAAGTCCAACAGTTAATGCGAATACAACTAACTATTCTGGAACTTATCAAGTAACTGTAACCGATGCGAATGGTTGTTTTGCTACTACTACTGCTACTGCTCTAATTAATCCAAACCCTGTGCCGGCCATTACTTCAGGTCCGAATACAGGTTGCGCTCCATTATGTGTTCAATTTAATGTAACAAGTACTCCAACGGCTGCTACAATGAACTGGAATTTAGGAGACGGTACTGGAGCTGCAGGTTCAACTGCTTCTACGTGCTATTCTGTTACGGGCATTTATACAATTTCGGTTGTTGTTGCAGATGCTGCCGGATGCACAGGAAGCACTACTTATACAGCAGAAGTTTATCCAAAACCTATTGCTGATTTTAACCACGCACCAATTAAACCAATCATTAACATTGATGGTGATGTAGTATTTACGGATGCTTCACATGGTGCAAATATTGTTAGCTGGCAATGGTATTTTATGAATACAGCGCAATACACTTCAACATTACAAAATCCAACATTTTTATATACTGAAGCCGGAACTTATGCTGTTGCATTAGTGGTTAAAAGTGATAAAGGTTGTATTGATACCATTGTAAGACCAATAGTTGTCGGAGAGGATTTCGGATTATACGTTCCTGATGCATTTACACCTAATGCTGATGGCTTAAATGATATTTTCCAACCAAAAGGATTCGGAATTGTAAAATACGAATTGCAAATATTTGATCGTTGGGGTGAAAAGATTTTTGGAACCAAAACATTTGAAGAAGGCTGGGATGGTAAATACCAAGGCAGAGGAGGCAAAACCGTTGCTGATGGCGTTTACACCTGGTTAATTAATGTAACAGATGTGTTTGGAAAAGCACAAGAGTTAAAAGGACATGTTACATTGATAAAATAACGATTTCACGATTCTTTTAAAAAGCCGGCAAAAGCCGGCTTTTTTTATCACCCATAATACGTGAATAATTTCAATTTTAAGATTATTTTAAGGTTTATGTGCTTTGTTCTTCCAAATATGAATTAAATTCGTTCCAACACATACTATTATGAAATCAACTCTATTATTCAAATCTGTTGCTGTAGCCGGCTTGTTGGCTGTTTCATTAACAGGAACTTCTCAATCAAAACCTACTCCACCTAAATTCATTGAGGAAGTAACAAAAAAGGGTGATGAAATTGTTATCCCTTACAAGAAATATTCTTTAGCAAATGGCTTAACTATATTAGTACACGAAGATCACTCAGATCCCGTTGTTTACGTTGATGTCACTTATCACGTGGGTTCGGCGCGTGAGCAGGAAGGACGTTCGGGTTTCGCGCATTTTTTTGAGCACATGATGTTTCAAGGTTCAAAAAATGTAGCCGACGAACAACATTTCAAAATTATTACAGAAGCCGGCGGTACATTAAACGGAACAACAAATACTGATCGCACAAATTATTTTGAAACTGTACCAAGTAACCAATTAGAAAAAATGCTTTGGTTAGAAGCTGATCGAATGGGCTTCCTATTGGATTCAGTGACTCAAAAGAAATTTGAAGTTCAACGCGCGACTGTAAAAAACGAGCGCGGTCAGAGATATGATAACGCGCCATATGGTTTAGTAAGTGAAAAAATCGGTGAAGCACTTTATCCGCAAGGCCACCCGTATAGTTGGACCACCATTGGATATATAGAAGATTTAAATCGTGTTGATGTAAATGATTTGAAACGTTTCTATATGCGTTGGTATGGCCCTAATAATGCCGTTTTGACTGTAGCTGGCGATGTTAATACAGAAGAGGTTGTAAAGCTGGCTGATAAATATTTCGGCAGTATACAACGTGGACCGGAAGTAAAACCTCAAACCGTTGAGCCAGTAAAATTAAATGAAAACCGATACATTCATTATGAGGATAATGTGAAATTCCCAATGATTCGACTTGCGTTTCCTACTGTTGCTGCCAGAAAAGAAGACGATGCTGCATTAGATGTATTAGCTTCTATTTTATCCGGATCTAAAAGCTCTCCATTATACGAAGCATTTATTAAGTCTAAGAAAGCTGTTTCTGCAAATTGCTTTCAGTATAGCCGCGAGTTAGCAGGACAATTTGAATTTATGATTCGTGCAAACGCTACAAACAACTTGGCAGATATTGAAAAGGAATTAAAAACCACTTTAGATAATTGGGAAAAAACAGGAGCAACTGATGAAGACATCGAAAAATTTAAAGCGCGTTTTCAAAGTGATTTATACAATGGATTGTCAACTGTACAAGGAAAGGGTGCTCAGTTAGCCGCTTATTATACTTTCACAGGGGATGGTAATTATCTTAAAAAAGAAATTGAAAGTTATTTAAAAGTTACCAAAGCTGATGTTATGCGCGTTTACAACACCTACATCAAAGGAAAAAATGCGGTGATATTAAGTTGCGTTCCGAAAGGAAAAGGTGATTTAAAAGCACATGATGATACATGGAAAATGTACACCCGTAAAGTTGAAGAAGAAAGTGCAGAGTATAAAAACTTAAGTTACAAAGAACCTAAAGATAACTTCGACAGAAGCAAAATGCCTCAGGCAAAAGCCGCTTCTTTAGTACCGGTACCTGATTATTGGACTGATAAATTATCTAACGGAATAAAAGTAATAGGAGTTAGCAGCAACGACATACCAAAAGTGAATATTTTAGTTAGTATTCCGTTTGGTCACCGTTTTGAACCAAAAGACAAATCCGGTTTAGCTAACATCACAGCCTCGATGATGGAAGAAAGCACAACACTTCATTCATCCGAAGAAATTGAAAAAATGCTTGATAAGTTAGGAAGTAGCGTGTCTGTTAATGCGGGTAATGAAGAAGTCGGCATCAATATTTCTTGTCTAAAAACTAATCTTGATGCTACATTGAAAATTGCTGAAGAAATTATGTTCATGCCGAAGTTTTCCGCCGAAGATTTTGAATTAGTAAAAAAAGAAAAGTTAGATGCGATTGCGCAAATGCAAACCAGTGCGGCTACAATTGCAGGTTTGATTTACAATAAACTTATTTATGGTAATGATCATATCATGAGTGTACCGGCTATCGGAACTTCAGAAACTGTGAGTAGTTTAACATTAGACGATGTAAAGAAATGCTATGAGAATTTTTCTTCTGAGGGAGCATCCATTGCAATAAGTGGAGATGTAAAAAAAGAAGACGTTCTTGCGAAAATGTCATTTGTAACGAAGTTGAAAGCAAATCCGATTGCAAAAACTGTTGAACCCGCAATACCGACTATAAGCAAAACAAAAATTTATTTTGTGGATAAGAAAAACGCTCCGCAGTCAGAAATCAGAATGGGATATATGTCATTACCATATGATGCTACCGGAGAATATTACAAAAACAACATCATGAATTTTGCATTTGCAGGTGCTTTCAATAGCCGCGTTAATTATTTATTACGCGAAATCCGTGGATTTACTTATGGCGTGCGTGGAGGATTTGCGGGTGGAAAATATCCTGGACCATATACTATAAGCGGTGGATTCAGAGCAAACTCTACTGATAGTACTTTAATTGACATGATTTCTGAATTAAAGAAGTACACCGCTAATGGTGTAATAGAAGATGAATTATCGTTTACAAAAAATGCAATGGCTCAATCAGACGCTTTAAAATACGAGTCAGCCTTCCAGAAATTAGGCTTTATTAAGCGCATCTTAGATTTTAACTTAGATAAGAACTATGTTAAACAACAAGGTGATATTTTAAATAACATCACCAAAGCTGATATAGATGCCAGAGCTAAAAAACACCTTCCTTTAGACAATATGTTGATACTGGTTGTGGGCGATAAGGCCACGAACTTTGATAAAGTAAAAGCATTGGGTTATGAGGTTGTTGAGCTCGACCTTAACGGGAATCCGGTAAAATAGCCCATTAATACCATTATTAAGTTAACCCTTGTCTGTTACGGCAAGGGTTATTTTTTGTACCTTTAAGAAAACTACTCGATATGTTACAATTATTTGATTATCAATCATTTGATTATTTTACCATTAAAATTGGACCGATTCGTGTCATTTTTATTGGTTCTGTTTTGAGTAATTTGGCTTTAGTGGGCTTAAATCCCAAGATTAGGCTAAAATATTGCCTCAAAAGTTTGTTCGGGAAAAAAATACTCCTTAAATTTGCAGCCCTTATTTTAGGAAACAAATAAATAATTTGAAACAGTGGACGCATTAAGTTATAAAACTAAGTTTGTTAATCTAGCCAAATCTGAGAAGGATTGGGTATTGGTTGACGCAGAGAACCAGGTAGCAGGTCGTTTGGCCTCTAAAGTGGCGTATTTATTACGCGGAAAGCATAAAACTAGCTTTACCCCACATACCGATAGCGGTACAAATGTGGTTATCATCAACGCCGATAAAATCCGTTTTACCGGTAAAAAATTAACTGATAAGGAATATATCCGTTATACAGGTTATCCGGGTGGTCAGCGTTTTGCTACTCCTAAGTTTTTATTAGGCACAAAACCTACTGAGGTATTGCGTTTAGCAATCCACGGTATGTTACCTAAAAACCGTTTAGGTCGTCGTTTAAATACCAACGTATTTATTTACGCAGGTACTGAACACAACCAAGAGGCTCAACAGCCAAAGAAAATTGATTTAAGTACTATTAAAGCTTAATAATAAGAATGGAAGTAATTAACACATCAGGACGCAGAAAAACTTCAGTTGCTCGCGCTTACATTACAAAAGGTAAAGGCAATATCGAAGTAAACGGTAAAGATTATAAAGTATATTTCTCTACTCCTACTTTGCAGTATTACGTAACTCAAGCCTTAAACATCGCAAAGGTGAATGGCGAGTACGACATTAAAGCAAACGTAAAGGGTGGTGGAATTACCGGTCAGGCTCAAGCTATCCGTTTAGCTATTGCTAAAGCTTTGGTTGAAATCAATGAAGAGTACAAAAAAGATTTAAGAGCGGAAGGTTTAATGACCCGCGACCCTCGTATGGTTGAACGTAAGAAATTCGGTCAGAAGAAAGCTCGTCGTCGCTTCCAATTCAGCAAACGTTAATATTTTAATAAGAGAAAAGAAATGTCAAGAACATCATTTAACGAATTACTTGAAGCAGGTGCTCACTTTGGTCACCTTAAACGTAAGTGGAACCCTGCAATGGCTCCGTACATTTATGCAGAAAAAAACGGTATCCATATTATCGATTTAAATAAAACCGTTGCTAAGATAGACGAAGCAGCTAACGCACTTAAGCAAATTGCGCGCTCAGGTAAGAAAGTATTATTTGTTGCTACAAAAAAACAAGCTAAAGATATCGTTGCAGAGAGAATCAAACCTCTTAACATGCCATATGTAACTGAGCGTTGGCCAGGCGGTATGTTAACCAACTTCGCAACAATCCGTAAGTCAATTCGCCGTATGGCTCAAATTGATAAGATGACTACTGACGGAACTTTCAGCAGTATTTCTAAAAAAGAACGTTTACAAATTTCTCGTGAGCGCGCTAAATTAGAAATCCAGTTCGGTTCAATCGCAGATTTATCTCGTTTACCTGCTGCATTGTTTATTGTTGATATTACTAAAGAACATATCGCTGTTAAAGAAGCGAAACGTTTAAATATCCCAACTTTTGCTATCGTTGATACTAATTCAAATCCGAATGAAGTAGACTACGCTATTCCTGCTAACGATGATGCTTCAACTTCTATTGCATACATTATTGACTTAATGGGCGCTGCAATTAAGGAAGGTTTAGCTGAACGTAAAATGGATAAAGAAGCTCAAGCTGCAGAAGAAAAAGATTCTAAGGAAGAATCAAAACATGAAGCTGAAGAATTGGCAGCCGGTCTTAAGTTCAAAAACACTGAAGAAGAAGAAGGCGATAAAGGCGGAAAACGTCCTCGTAAAAGAGTGACCGCAAAAAAATAATTTAATTTTAAATTAATTAAACGGTCATTCTGGCAACAGACTGACCGTTTTTTTTGAATAAATCAGAGTGAATTCACTCTAAAGAATAAACTGAATCAAGAAATATTAAATAACAAATAAAGAATAAAATTATGGCTATCACAGCAGCAGATGTAAACAAATTACGCCAACAAACCGGTGCCGGTATGATGGATTGCAAAAAAGCATTAGAAGAAAGCAATGGCGATTTCGAACAAGCAGTTGATTTCTTAAGAAAAAAAGGCGCGAAAGTGGCCGCTAACCGTCAGGATCGTGACGCAAAAGAAGGTGTTGTTCTTGCAAAAGTAAACGGAACAGGTAAACAAGGTGTTTTAGTAAGCGTAAACTGTGAGACAGATTTCGTTGCTAAGAATGCTGACTTTATCGCTTTCGCAGAAACAGTTACTCAAATTGCATTAGATAAAGCGCCTGCTAACGCGGATGCTTTAAAGGCTTTACCATTCGACAACAACATTACCATTGGCGATAAGTTCATGGAGCAAGTTGGTAAAATTGGTGAGAAAATTGATATCGGATATTACAGCACTATCACTGCAGAAAAAGTAGTTGCTTACAATCACCCGGGTAACCGCTTAGCAGTTGTTGTTGGTTTCAACCAAAACATTGATGATGAAGCAGCGAAAAACGTAGCGATGCAAACTGCGGCAATGGCTCCTGTAGCAGTTGATAAAAATGATGTTGATACTGCAACTTTAGAGCGCGAATTAGAAATTGCTCGTGAAACAACTCGTCAAGAAGGTAAGCCTGAAGACATGGTTGAGAAAATTGCTCAAGGTAAATTAAATAAGTTCTACAAAGAATCTACTTTATTGAACCAAGAATACATTAAGGATAACAAAATGACAATTCGTCAATACTTGCAAAGCTTAAACAAAGATTTAACCGTTACAAGCTTCAAGCGTTTCTCATTATCTTAATAAATTTAAATCCCGACATTGAGTCGGGATTTTTTTTAACCCATATTTATGAAATATAAAAGAGTACTTTTAAAACTAAGCGGTGAAGCCTTAATGGGAAATAAAGGCTTCGGAATTGATCAGGAAAGATTATTGACCTACGCTAAGGAAATTAAAACAGCACACGCTAACGGTTGTCAGATTGCTATTGTAATTGGCGGCGGAAATATTTTCAGAGGCATTCAGGCTGAAAAAGGCGGCATGGATCGCGTTCATGGAGATTACATGGGAATGCTTGCTACCGTAATTAACTCAATGGCGATTCAATCGGCGTTGGAAGGATTGGGCGTTGAAACCCGATTACAAAGCGCTATTAAAATGGAACAGATTTGTGAGCCATTCATCAGAAGAAAAGCCGTTCGTCATTTAGAAAAAAACCGAGTTGTGATTTTTGGTGCAGGAACAGGTAATCCATATTTCACTACTGATACTGCAGCCACTTTACGCGCGATTGAAATTGAAGCAAACGTTATTTTAAAAGGTACACGTGTTGATGGTATTTATACCGCCGATCCTGAAAAAGATAAAAACGCAGTTAAATACGATACGATAAAATTCGAAGAAGTTTACGATAAAGGTTTAGAGGTAATGGACATGACCGCATTTACCCTTTGCAAAGAAAACGGATTACCAATTATTGTGTTCGACATGAACAAACCCGGTAATCTTCAGAAATTATTAAGCGGAGATAAAGTTGGAACTTTAGTTGAAGTTTAATACTTCAATAGGCTTAGCTCCTATTCCAACATCATTAGAGAGAAGAACCTCTCCGGAATTATAAGTAACCCCTGCGAAGGGGTTATTTTTTATAAGTAAAGGACCATCTAAATCAATCCAATTTACTTCAGAGGAAATTTGTGCAGCAGCAGAAATGGCGCAGGAACTTTCGGTCATACAACCGAGATTTATTTTTAACCCTTCTTTCTTAGCGGCTTTAATTATTTTAACTGCTTCAAACAAACCTGTACACTTCATCAGTTTAATATTAATTCCGCTGAAGCAATCTTTTACTGTATCTAAATCCGATAAACGTTTAAAACTTTCGTCGGCGATAATTGGCAAAGTAGAATGACTCGTTAACCAAGCCATATCACTTAAGTTCTCTTTTGGCATTGGTTGTTCAACAAATAGAACATTTTTATCTTCCAGCCATTTTACCATTTCAAGTGCTTTATTCTTTTCGGTCCAACCCTGATTCACATCAACTACCATTGGCTTATCTGAAATTTGCCTGATAGTAGAGATTATCCCTTTATCATCATCATGGCCAAGTTTAATTTTTAAAATATTGAAACCAGAGAACTCATCCAGTTTTTGCGAAATCAAATTTAAATCGCCAATACTAATTGTTACAGAAGTATTTTTAGCCGTGGGCTTAGGTAAATTAAAATACTCATAAACCGTTTTGTTTTGTGCTTTAGAAAGTAAATCACATAGAGCTATATCTATTCCTGCTTTTGCAGCATTATTATTATTCTGAATGTGGTCGATTGAATTTAAAATCTCTTCGTGATCTGAATCAAGATTAAAATTCATCAACACATCCTTAGCCTTCTTGTAGAATTTAGTTACTGAGTCATGCGATTCGCCCAAATACGGAGGTAACGATGCTTCCCCATAACCAATGAAACCATCACACTCCAATTTTGTAAATACAACATCCGTTTTTGTACGAGTACCGTACGATAAGCCAAAAGGGTGAATGAAGTTAAGCGAATATGGAGTAAATGTTAGTTTCAAAATAATTCTATTAATTTTTTAGCGTCTTACGGATGTGCCACAGGAAATTTTGAAAGGATTTGAGTAAAACGAAAAATTTTGACTCTGCTGATACTTTCGATAAAAAATAATAGAATCTATGTGTAAGAAAAAATTATTTTTTTTAAGGTGAAGTATAATCTAAACTTTAAACACCCCAAAACAGCTACCGCCATTCATCATAGTTCCATTACTAAGCCTTTTAAGCTCGTAATTATGTAAGACTGAAAAAACACTTGAAACAATTTTTGAAGGCGACAATTGCTTCATTTCTGAATCAAGGATCTCTTTATTCACGCGTTTACCCCTTATTTTATAAGGTAAATGTTTTAAGAAATAAGTAATTGGAGGCACATAAAAAAAGAAGTAAGAAGAAAAAACTAATTCAAGATCAGTTTTAATTGCCAATTCCTTAATCATTTTTAAATTATAACGCCTGAAATGTCCGCCGAAATCATCAGCATCCGACCATAAATAATTATGCGCCGGAACAGTCATATATATTAAACTTCCCTTTGGTAATTTGCTTCTTAACTCGGTTAAAAATTTTACGTCATCATCAATATGCTCAACCACGTCAAAAAGTCCAACTGCATCAATATTTTTTTGCACAAAATCGAAATATTGAAATGGTATATTATAAACATTTTTAAGACCTCGTGCCTTAGCATTTAAACAACCTTCATAGCCTGGTTCGAGAAAAAAAACATCTGATGAGCTAAAGTTTTCCGCCAAAAAACTAGCTTGAAAACCATTTCCTCCACCAATATCAACAAAATTCTTTTTAAAAGGAAAACGCTTGATTACTGTTTTAATTACATTATTGCGGTGTTGAAACCAAAAGCTCTTCTCTTCTACATCCAATAATGATTTGTTTCCCTCATTCGGATATGATACGGCAATGACATCTTCCGATATCCAGATACCATTCGTATCAAGCTTTAGTTGCTTCATCACATTTTGAGTTCTGTATAAAAATCATGAATTGCTTCGCATACAAAATTAATTTCTGCCTCAGTTAACTCATAATAAAATGGTAAACGTACCAAACAATCCGAAAATCGATCACAGTTTGGCAAATCAACCAACTTATTTTCCTTCAGATAAAAAGGACTTTTATGAAGTGAAAGATAATGAAAGACTGCATGTATATTTCTATGCTTCAAAAAATCGATAAGTTGACCTCTAATATGAAGTGATTCGCAGACAATATAAAACATATGCGCATTGTTTGTCGTATAATCTTCAATCAATGGGAATTCTAAACATCCTTTCTCTACTAAAGGTTTCAAATTTTCATAGTACTTATTCCAAATATGTTTTCGTTTAATTTGGATTTCATTCAAGTGTTCTAATTGCGCGTACAAAAAAGCAGCAATTATATCGGAGGGTAAAAAAGATGACCCTATGTCTACCCAGCCATATTTATCAATCTCTCCTCTAAAAAATTGGGAGCGGTTGGTTCCCTTTTCTCTGATAATTTCTGCGCGGGTAATGTACTCCGAATTATTAATAACAAGCATTCCGCCTTCGCCTGAAATTATATTTTTAGTTTCATGAAAAGAGAAAGCGGCTAAATGTCCTATCGAACCCAATGGTTTCCCTTTATAATAGCTATCAATCGCTTGAGCCGCATCCTCAACCACATACAAATTATACTTATTAGCGATAGCCATAATTTTATCCATATCGCATGCAAAACCGGCGTAATGCACCGGCACAATAACTTTTGTATTTTTAGTTATCAGCGCTTCAATCTTATCGGCATCAATATTCGGATTGTTTATATAGCTATCACAAAACACAATTTTAGCGCCGCGTAAAACAAATGCGTTAACAGTGCTTACAAAAGTGTATGATGGCGCGATAACTTCATCACCCGGCTTTATATCCAATAAAATTGCAGCCATTTCCAAAGCATCCGTACAAGATGTGGTAAGTAAAACCTTCTTGAAGTTATATTGCTCTTCAAAAAATTGATGGCACTTCTTTGTATAAACACCATCTCCTGAAATTTTCAGGTTATTTACGGCATCCTTTATGTAATCTGTTTCTCGACCTACTAAGTAGGGTTTATTGAAGGTGATTTTCATTTTGATAACCATTTATGAAATGTAACAAATGAATTAGATATTTTAAACCCTAAACCACTGAATGATCTATTCACCGGATAATTCGTGATTAGAACATTATGCTCAACCCATTCACAATTATTCTCACGCGCCCAATTAATTCCGGCAACTGTAATTTCTTGAAAAACATTTTTGTTTCTATACTCAGGGTCAACAGCCCCAATACCACCGGCCGCGTATTTATTGTCAGATTCATATATCTTATGAGACAAGAATCCTGCAACGCATCCATCTATTTCCGCAACAAGAATATTATCCGCAACTTGCTTATCAAATGATCGAACTATCCAATCACTATAAATTTCATTACATTTTTCTGAGTCCAGTCTCTTATCTGCCGAATAATGTCCATAATCTTTAAAAGACTTTTTAGCGATATCAAATAGCACATTCCTATCTGACAATTCGGCATTTCGTATCTTCGCATTAACTGCCGGAGTAAATGGGGAGTGATTAGGTAACGTAAATTTATAGGTAACTTGGATATCTTTAATTTCAAAACCGTGCTGTTCTAATTCATTAATTAACTTAATATCATTGGCGTTTACTTTTGAGATAATCAAATTATAGTTGTTAGATTTTAATATTTTAAGCATATCGAAGATTGGGTAATTAAACTCATTAATCTTCGCAATATTAAATCCAAATCTCTCTGTATCTAACTTGCTATGATACTTTATAAAATCCATTATAAATTAACTTGCTCTTCAATAATAAATCGTTGTCTGTTCTTAACTTGAACAGACATCTTTCCAACATAAGATCCAACTATTCCAATGAACAACGTTGTAATGCCAATATTAAAGGATATTAGTAATATTAACGAAGTAAATCCCACCACTTTTACATAATCACAAAAATATAGCACTAAATATCCTAAACCTAACGCGAATGATAAAACAGAAACCATAATTCCGAACTTTAAACACAATCTTAATGGTTTATCTGAAAAAGAAATAATCATGTTAAATGCCAAGTTCACAAGTTTAGGTAATGTATAACTTGATTGCCCAACTCTTCTTGCCTCATGCTTTGTATCTAAATAGGTCCTTTTAAATCCAACCCATTGTACCAAAATTGGAAAAACCCGAATAGAATCGCCCATCTTTAACACCTCCTGAATAACCTTACGATGGTAAATTCCAAAATTTGCAGCTCCCGCGTCTTGCTTTGTTTCCGTTAAATACGAAAACATTCTGTAAAATATTTTTGAATTTGCCTTTTTAATTAAACTATCCTGACGATCCTTTCTTCTGGCATGAACCAAATAATAACCCTCTTGTGCCTTTCTATATAGATTTGGAATCTCTTCCGGAACATCTTGCAAATCACAATCCATAACAACTACCCATTTCCCTTTGCTGTTTTCAAGTCCCGCAGTAATCGCATTATGTTGTCCGAAATTTCTACTAAGTTTAATCCCCTTTACAAATTTATGTTTTTTACAATTTTCCAAAATCTTTTCCCAGCTGCCATCCTGTCCATTATCTTCAACTAAAATAATTTCGAAATTCGAAGTAATTTCATTAACAGACTTTGCGATTCTATCCACCAGCTCATCAATAATTAATTCCGCATTATATACCGGACTAACAATAGATATTTCAATTTCGCTATTCATAGTATTTACAATATATTAATAATGTTCTAAAAAAACAAAGCTAAGACGGATAGTTTTAAGAATAACTGCTCCTTTGTTCTATTCTGATTACGCAACCAACCTTATTCGCCGCAGATAGCATACACGCTAAACGGTTTTACACTTAGACCCACAAGTAAATAAAAATAACAACTAATTAATTTTCGCTTCAAGGCTATTAAAAAACTTATAATCACGGTAGGTATAATTTGTCATACCGACCATTTTATAATAATCTAATACTTCAGTTCTTAATGCAAGATTAAGTTTATCCTTTAATTGATTTTTAGTTGTAGCGCATATATTATTAAAAACACTTCCTTGTATAGGAAAATTTGCCTGACCTAATGGAAATACAATTGTTTTAAACCCCCAAAATATTCTTTCAAAAACGAGCGTGGAATAAAGAGAGACAACAACATCTGCATTTCTGAATAACTGCACATTTGGCTTATTCAAATCGGCATACTCAAACGAAACTGAAAAAGAATCGTAATATTTACGCGTGCGCACTAGATTAGCTTTTTCGATTGGATGTAAAAACAGAATCAATTTATACATCGGATTTTCTTTGACAAAATCAATTAAATTCAACAATAACTCGCGTTCATATTCATCAGCATTGGGCAAATCCATTGTGTCAATTTCCTTGCGATACCACATGCCGCTTGAATAAAACCCCACAGTATTTTTTGTTGTATCCCTATTATCTGAAACATATAAATGCTCGATCGAAAATGAATTCTCAGGTATCCAATGCTGAATGTTTTTTACATGCATTGTTGATTGATACGATTGATACTCTTCCTCCTGATAACGAAAACAAAAACTTAAGCTATCAGCTACAATAGTTGTATTTAAAAATTGTAAAGGCACTTCAGAAGGAATTTTGTTTACTTCAATTCCGTTATTCATGAGTGCGTAAGCCATAAGATTTGAATCTGTCTCGTAAATACAAAAAAAATGAAGCTTGGTAATCGAATGTCTCTTTATCAACAAAAACATTCCCACAGCCTCCATGGTACACAGCAAGTGATAAGGAACCTTCATTTTATTCTTCTTTAATAAAGACAGAAGAACCACAAAGGGCGTCGCGAAAACCAGATGCACCATGAAAAGCAACTTAACAAAAACAGGCATGCTACTAATCAAATCCTCTCTACTTACATACAGCCTCACCTTGTCGCCGGACAAACGGCTTATATACTCCAATCGTTTTTCTTTTATCTGCTTGCTCACATCAAAAATCGCAACACTAGCGCTCTTATCGTATATACAAGGGCTCGATTTCTTAAATAGATTGAATAGAATAATTTTTATGACACGAAAACTTATAAGCCAATCCGCTGGAGCACTTATGGCAAAACGATACGTAATTCTATTGTAAAGGGATTCTGAAGCGTGTTTTAATATCACGTTGCTAAGGGGAAACCCGAACACTTCATAGAGAAACGAATGTAAATAGTAAATATGAACCCTAAACAAACCCAACACTAAATGATGTTATCCTTTAATAACGGCTGACCCTTTTTTAAATCGCACTTTGCCTTTTTCCCAATCACAAATTCATAATACTTTGGCTCCATACCCAAAGCCGGACGAATTACCCTAATGTTCTCTTGTGTAATCAATTCGCCTTCCTTAATGTCTTCGGAAACATAAATTGAACGCTTAAACTGTAATGATTTCCTTTCTGCCTCCTGCACCCCGATAAAATCGGAACCTAAAGCAAGAAACGCACGTTCAGATTCAATGACTAAAGATTTTAATTCTTCCGGCTCTAATGAAAATGCACTATCCACTCCTCCATCCGCTCTTCTTAAAGTAAAATGCTTTTCAATAACACGTGCACCTAAAGCAACAGCCGCAACAGAAGCACCAACTCCCATGGTGTGATCAGATAATCCAATTGTAACATTGAAAATTTTCTTAAGACGAGGTATCGCATTTAAATTAGTGTTTTCAGGAGTTGCAGGATAAGTACTGGTGCATTTCAATATTATTAAATTTTTACACCCTGCTTCTTTCAAAACATTAACACTCTCTGTAATATCTTCCAGTGTAGAAACTCCGGTAGACATAATAATAGGTTTACCGGTTTTGGCTACTTTCTTTAATAATGGATGATGTGTATTTTCAAATGACGCGATTTTATAAGCCGGTACATTTAATGTTTCTAAAAAATCAACAGAGGTCTCATCGAAAGGAGAACTAAATGCCAGCATTCCTTTTTCTTTAGCGCGATCAAATATTGGCTTATGCCATTCCCATGGGGTGTACGCCATTTTATATAAATCGTGAAGCTCTTTCCCCTTCCACAAAGAATTTTCATCCGTAATAGTATAAGCACCCTTCATTGTAATAGTATCTGCTGTGTAGGTTTGCAGTTTAAGCGCGTGGGCTCCTGCTTCTGCAGCCGCGTCAACTAAAGCCAATGCTCTATCAAGTGATTGATTATGATTGCCACTCATTTCCGCAATGATAAATGGTTTACAATTTTCACCAATTTCAAAGTGACCGATCTTAAAATTATTCATGCTTTAATATAAGTTTATATGCTAGTGAATCATGAATCATCTCTGAATTTAAAATCCGAAATCCTGCATTCTGAAATGATTTTAATGAAGCTTTATTTGTTTCTTTAATGTAAGCGATAATTTGCTTTTGATGAGTTAATTTGAAATACTCCTGTGTTGCCAAAACCAGCATTTTAGTTGCGAAGCCATATCCACGATAGTTTTGATCAATTGAAATTCCAATCACACACTCTTCACGCTTTTGTATTCTAACCTGACCGCATGGAGAATTATTGAAAAGAAACATCAGCAAATAGGAGTTATCATCTCTTATTACTTGATTAAACCACTTTACGTGTTCATCATATGAAATTAAATCCTTCTTAAAAGAATTCTCACGAACAAGAGTATCGTTTGCCCAATTAAAATACAAGTCCACCTCCTTTTCAGTAGCCCTTTTAAATTCTAAAAATGGTAGTGATAAATTATGAATTAATACATCAACAAAAATATTATTTATGAGTATTGACTTTGGAATTCGTTGTTTCAGTACAAAACCTGCTCGATCTAATGCGACATATAACTTTGGACGAAGATCATAAGCATAGGTGTAAATCTCTCTTAAATTTAAATATACATTAGCGAACTGTTTAATTAACTGCAAGTACGATGTCCAATCATTTATGAATAAATCGGAGTCCTTACTTCTTGCAGTTTCCGTAAGAAAAGAAATTTCAGCTGTTCTTAATTCCCAATCAATATGAACTAATCCACCATATCCAATTAGCTTGTCTTCATACAAAACGCTGAATAAATATTGCTTAGGGTAATCTTCTGTAAATAGTTTTGCAACTACATCCCTAAAGTATTCTTGCTGATTCTCCTTGGTTAGTGGTTTTGACTGGCGCAATACATCAATTTGTTGATTCCGCCAATTCATAATATCATACTTATCTCGATCTCTGATTACAATTAATTTATAATTATTGAAACTAATTGACTTAAACAAAATGTTTTTATACGTACTCATTTAGAGTTTTGTTATAAGATTTTGTGTATAAATAGTCGCACCTGCACCATTTAAATGATCAATATTAGCGAAACATGTATCCGGCAATTTTGTTTGATATCGAATAACCGTAGTGCCAAACTTATCTTGCATTTCTTTTATAACCTCTTCATAATCTTCCTTAAATTCCAAATCATAGAATTCTCCTAACTTAAAAGTTGGTATTTCTATAATTTTAAACTTAATATTTCTGTTTCGAAGAGAATTTAATAAATTAAATAATGTGTGTTTCTTCTTCATGCTAAAATCAGATTCGAGGTAATGCGTGTAAAGGCTTTTTGTTTTCATATAAATTGAGTCGTTAAACTGTCCCTTATTTAAAATGAATCCTTTATTCTTGCGCACACTGGTTTTTATTTCCTTTTCTACTAAGTCAGGAACCGGCTTAGACTTAAATGAGTAGCTAAAAGCTTGCTCTCGTTTAACTTTAATGTAAGTTATTAAATTCATTCTTCCAGCCAAATATCTTTCAGGAATTGCACGAATGGTTAAAAATTCATTTAATGGATAAAATTCCCAGGCATCCGATGAAATATCCGAAAAACTATTCAGACATACATTCAATACAACCAAATCAGGAGCTTTTGTGCAATGCTCCAAATAATCTTGAATTAAAAATTCCTGAAAATAAGGACCGGAGGTGGCAATACTTAACAATGCTACTCTTTTTTGAATAGAATCAAAAATACGAGTATTAATTCCCGAATAAACATAAGAAGATCCAACAAATAAATAATCCAAACTATCCAATTTCATTATTTCCTGTAGTTGCATTCTTTGTTTATTTATTTCAACTGTTGGTTGCTTAACAAAAGACAGTGATATGATAAATGCCGAGCAAATGCTACCTACGATTATCATATTAATTACAATTTTCTTCAATTAAAACTGGAAATAAATAAATTGTACCTTGTTTAGATAGCCAAAGAAAAAAATAATTAATATGGCAAACGTATAAGATAATCTTCGAAGAACCGAAGAATTATAAAATACTTGTAATATAGTTTTATGATTACGTAATACTTCAAATAAGAAAAATAAGAGAACAGCAAACAAAAGCAGTTTAACTTGATTAATATTAAAATCTCTTAAACCCGACAAATCTAAAGAAATGCCATAATCCCATTGGAACAGATGCACAATACCATTAAAGATTATTTTATATGCCGCAATAAGATCTGATATATCCGTTATCCTAAATGCCATCCAAGTCAATATGATTACACTGAAATTAGCGCCCCATTTGCTGATTACGACAACTAAATTCTTACCGTTTACTTTTGAACTTATATTAAACATATTTTCAAAAGTAACCAATGCGCCGTGCATGGCACCCCAAACAATAAAATTCCAACTTGCTCCGTGCCAAAAACCACTAAGCACAAATACAATAAATACATTTAAATAATTTCTTAATTTACTTACCCTATTCCCACCCAATGGAACATATACGTAGTCACGAAACCATGTTGATAACGAAATGTGCCATCGGGTCCAAAAATCTTTAATACTTACAGAAAAATATGGGTTATTGAAGTTCTTCATTAAATCAAATCCCATAACCTTAGCCGAGCCTAAAGCAATATCGGAATAGCCTGAAAAATCTGCATAAATTTGAACTGTAAAAAAAAGTCCTCCCACTATTAAGGTTAACATACTTTGATTGCTTACGTTATTAAAAACATAATCGCTAGCTATAGAAACATTATCGGCAATCACAACCTTTTTTAAAAAACCCAGTAACATCCATCTGGCTCCAAGAATAAAATTATCGCTTTTAAAATATTTCCTTTCATGAAACTGATGCAACACGTTTTGCGGTCTTTCAATTGGCCCGGCTACAAGTTGGGGATAGAACATCACATAAAGTGCATATATGCCAAAATGCTTCTCCGACTTTTGATTACCTCTATAAACCTCTATTGTATAGCTAATAGCCTGAAAAGTATGAAAGGATAAACCAATTGGTAATAAAATATCAAGAATTGGTAACCTTTGATCTATAGATAAGGAATTAAAAATCTGCTGTAAGTTGAAACTTAAAAAATTAAAATACTTAAAGAAAACCAGAATACCAATGTTAGATATAATACTCAGAACAAGTAGTAATTTTCTTTGTTTTTGGCTTTTTGCTCTTTCAATATAAATTCCCGCAAAGTAATCTATAATAATAGTGAATAATAAAATAAGTATATAAACCGGCTTAAAGTACATGTAAAAATAACAGCTTGCCAACAACAAGAGCATCCACCTATACTTATGCGGGATAACATAAAACAAAAATGTTACAAGAGGGAAAAACAATAAAAATTCAAGAGAATTAAAAAGCATTTTAACTTCTACGTATTACGGTGTGTTTTTTTAGAGTTTCTATTAATTTAGGATCGGTAAAATACTTCACCTCCATACCGGAATTCTTTAAGGCCAAATCAGGATTCTTATCTAAATAATCGATTACATTGATAAGGTTAGGCTCTAACCCCTTTTCTTTTAGTTGCCTTACTACTTCGTTAAACAATTCTAAATCCTCAGGATAATCTAATGTTAATCGATAATCACGAACAAGGTTTTCAGGCAAATCAATTTCATTTATTCTAAATTCATCCGGATTATTTGTAAAATAATACGTCATGTATTCAGAATAATCAGCAGACGGAAAATAAGACTTAACACGTCGCAACGCTTCCGAATTAATAATCTCTAAATTTGTGCCAATTGCCGCTTTCTTAGCTCGTGAATAATCGGCTCCACTTTCAAAATGAGCTTTCAATATTGGTTGAAGAATCTCATTCCCGATAAATGGCATATCCGCGGTAACCCTTACTATGACATCAATTTTAAGTTTTTCGATGATATCAATGTATCTCTGAATTACATCTATAGGATCGCCTTTATGAAAAATAACACTTGGTTTATAAGTGTAATCTTTTAACTCAGCGTCTTCTTCGTGAGTTGAAGTGGCAAGTATTACATGATTAACATTATCAAAAGTCATCGCATTCTTAATGCATAACTCTACTGATGTATAATCTCCAATTCTCAATAGTGCCTTCTTAGGTAATCTTGATGATTTTAATCGACATGCTATGATAACAGCTATGTTGGCTTTCTTCACATCCTCTTGTTTTATACAACTTCCTGCTTCTAACCTATTTGAAATAACATAGAACTCGCTTGTTAACTTAAGCAATTGCTTTGAGGTTAAACCTGTGTCGGATGTTCTTTTAAAATCGAAGTCACAATTCAAATTATACGTTTGTCCGCTATTCTTCTTATCCTTTAAAGATGGGGTTTGAATTGTTGTATTTAAATAATTTCTTTCCTTAAGATTTATAAAATCAATATTTGATAAAGATTGATAGACCTTTAACGTTTCCAGATACTTTTGGTATCCCTCCTTATTTAAACTAGAATAATGATCGTACTCCGGTTTAGGCCCGCTTAAACAAACATGTTTTTCAATATATTTTGCCCCCAATAAAGACGCAATTACCGGCAGATAGATAGACTCCTCCAAATCTGCCTGAATATGATCAGCAAAACTTATATCACAGCCATACTTGTCAATTAAAATTTTTATTTTGTTTAAACCATTATCATGTATACTAGTTGGATATCCCTGAAATCCTACTTGCAAAATTATTTGCTTTGGCTTTAGGTAACTTTTAAATCTATCCACCACTTGCGCTATCTCTTCCAGCTCAATACCCGAAATATTTAATATTACTAAGCAATTTGTTAAGTCGATTTCTTTAAGTGAATTTAGAACATTGTAATTATATAATATAGAAGACTGGAACTTTAGTCCTTTTATTTTTTTTAAATTTTCACGAATTACTTCTACAGAGTAAGTATCAAAAGTATCAATCCAAACGTCTAAATTATCAGATGCCAAATCAATAATTTGCTTCCATTGTTTCTTATCAAAGTAAAGCTTTTTATACACCTCATACCAGCTAAAATTTTCTTTAGCGATTTGATCATACTTGAAAGGCTGAAATTTAATACCTTCTGCTTCTGTATCTTTAAATTCTTTGATTAAAGATTTAAGATACTCCTGATCACCTGCGTGCACATTGGCAACTTCAATAATATTATACACCATAATTAAATTCTTACATTTACGTCGTTTTGTTTTAATGTGTTTTTTATATCAAGGGGAGTGTACTGTGTAAAATGAAAAATACTTGCAGAACCCACAGCCTCAGTTTTTGTCTTAGTAAATAATTCAGAATAATGCTCCATTTCACCACCGCCCCCAACCGCAATTACCGGAATGTTTGTTTTAGACAAAACATGATTAATTAAATCGCAATCAAAACCATTCATCATTCCATCATTATCAACACTTGTAACAACAAACTCACCAACTTCACATTCGGTCATGCTTTTCAAAAATTCATCTAGCGAAATATCCAAATTAGTTTTATTATGTATTTTATATCCAGCTTCCGCTTTATAAGCATCAACAGCTATTGTGATGCACTGACTTCCAAAAACATGAACTGCTTGCTTAATAAAATCAATATCGGTAAGTGCCTTTGTTTTTATTACCACTTTATCTGCACCAATTTTTAGAAGATTCGTAATATCATCAATGCATGTTATGCCTCCACCAATAGCAACAGGCATATAACATTCTTTAATAACATCCGCAACCAGCTTTAAATTAATTTTTCTTTTTTGATCGGATGCAAAAATATCAAGGAAGACTAATTCATCTACCCCGCGCTGATTATATACTCGCGCTGCCTGTACCGGATTCCCAACCATGCGCGGATTAGCAAACTGCTTTGTTTTTACCAGTCCAAAACCATTAAAAGTAAGAATAGGAATAATCCTTGCTTTTAGCATTTCTCGAAATAATTTTTTAATAATGTTAAACCTGCGCCTTGACTTTTCTCAGGATGAAACTGCGCTGCAAAAATATTATCGTGCTGTATCACCGCCACTAATTTTGTTCCATAATCAACATATGCAGCCACTACTTTTTCATCTTCCGGAACAAAATGATAACTATGAATAAAATAAAAATCCTTATGATTCAAATCTGCCAGATAATCCTCTTGTCTCACTTCAATACTATTCCATCCCATGTGAGGAATTCTTAAGTTACTTGATTCTATTTTTATAATCTTTCCCTTAATCCATCCTAATCCCGGATTCTCGTAAGGTTCAGTTCCTGTTTCCGCAATTAGTTGCATACCTAAGCAAATTCCCAAAAACCTTTTCTTTTTACCTAAAACCTCATCGCTTAGTAAATGATCGAGCCCTTTTTCTCTTAAGTTTTGCATGCCATGTGCAAATGAACCAACGCCGGGCAACAATATGAAATCTGAAGATTTTATTTCATCATGGTCGGAAGTGATTTTATTTTCAAGTTTCAAAAAATTTAAAGCTTTTTGAACCGAGGCCAAATTACCTAAACCATAGTCAATAATTGCAATCATTATGAAACTTCGAAATTGCGCACTAAATTTCCGTCCTTGTCCTTTTTGAAATTTCCGTTTTCGTCTTGTGCGAATAATACAGGATTAGTGAATGAATCAATTACTGCATCAATTTCTGACTTACTCATGCCCGAATATTTGATAAATTCTGAAACGGCATAATGCGGATATTTTCCATCATACTTTTTCACCAAATCAAGTCCCTCATGTCGGGTTAATCGATTATTTCTAATATCTATACACGCGTGATCGGTTGCACGACCAAATCCGTATTTTACAAATTTCAAATAATCATGAAGGCCAACCAATTTTTCATCTAAATTCTCATAGTTGGTATACGTACCTTCAATTGGACCATCCTCTTTCACAGAGAAACCATGTTCCTTAACTATTTCCAATTGTTTTCGTGCGTCCCAAAAGAAATAATGTCCAAGAAAAATTCCCGTAACACCAACGCGCTCGATATCTTCATCTGATGGATAAAAATAAGGTGTTAATTCTTTTTCTGTGATTCCATCTACACCAATCATATCTTGAATTCGGTTTCCTAACAAACCACCAAATTCCTCTAACCAACGACGGTTAAGTATTCTGTTTTTCACTGACTCTAAAGAAGGTCCTCCATATTCTTGTTGCGGATTTTCTCCCCAAATAATAAGAGGAATATTAAACTTTACTGCAATCATTACAGGAATGGTAAAAATTCCAATATGATTCGGCCACATCTCATCACCAACACGTTTAAAACTCTCGATTACCATTTTTTTATATACAGGATGATTCTTTTTGAAATGAATAACATCCATTCCCATTTCGGAAAGATTATCAAGATTCTTTTGACCTAATTCAGTAACTGCGGTAGTTTCGAAGCAAACCAACAGTGGATTAAGTCCGCATTTGTACTTCATGAAGTAAGCCTGATAGGTACTATCCTTTCCTCCGCTTACCGGCACAATACAATCATACCCTCGGTTAGGGCTCTTTGATTTAAAATGCTCGATGATTTGGTAAAAATCCTTTTCGCGTTGTTTCCAATCGATGCCAACGTTTTTTTGTTCAGCAGCAACACAAGCACTGCAGACTCCATTTTCACTAAAGTGAAGATCGGGTTTAGTTTCAGGAAATAAACATTTCTTGCAATATTTAATATTCATAACTTTTATTATTGTTTTTGTAATAAATAAGCGTAATCAACATTATCATCATTCACATACTTATAATAATCCCTCTTTATTTCTTTCATTTGCGGGAAATTAGTTGTGAATATTTTAGCAAAATCAGCTTTCCATAAAAAACCCGTATTACCTCTGTATTTAACATCTGTAGTTTCAGGTGCATAATATTCAAAACCCATAACGTAAGATTTCGTACAGCGCACCATTTCACCCATGATTCGTTTATGATCGTTTGGATGAATATGTATAAGTACACCATTGGTACATACCAAATCAAAAAAGTTATCTTTAAAAGGTAAATCAAAACCGGAACCTTGAATAATATTTATACCCTTTGTATACTCCTTTGATTTCTCTACAGCATAACTTTGTAACTCGATTCCATATAAATTAGTAAATCCCATTTGTTGGAAGCAATTCAATTGCATTCCGGTATTACTTCCTACTTCAAGAATCTTTATATCCTTGGGAAGATGTCCAATTAGTTTTTCATTAATAGATTGTTTGGTAACGCCCCACGTATCTATGTAAAATTTTTCCCACTCTTTAATATCACGTGTGTTCCTATCGGTGTATTCTTTACCAAATTCACCTTGCCAAAATTTTTCTTGCGTTGTATTCATTGTTTTATTTGTTTATAAAGTTAATAATATTATCAATTACGTAATTCTGCTCTTCCTGTGTTAAAGTCGGATACATTGGTAAACTTAAACACTTGCTATAATAATCTTCCGAAATAGGAAAATCTCCCTGCTTATTTCCTAATTTCTTATAATAAGGCATTGTGTGTACCGGAATATAATGGACCTGACAAAAAATATTTTTAGTTCTTAAATAATCATACAGTTCTTTTCGTTTCTCAATTTCGATAATGTATAAGTGATATGCATGCCCTTCTACGATACCTGATTGCCTTAGTATTGCCTTTTCATTCTTAAAGGCCTCATAGTAATTTTTTGCAATTTCTGTTCTGCGCGTTAAGCCCTCATTGGCTCTTTCTAATTGAGTAATGCCGAGCGCGGCCTGAAAATCGGTTAAGCGATAATTATACCCTAATTCCTGCATCTCATAATACCAGCCGCCATGATTTTCTAGTAAGAGATCAGGGTTTTTTGTTATTCCATGTGTTCTGAATAGTAATATTTTTTTATAAAGCTCTTCATTATTTGTGGTAATCATTCCTCCTTCTCCACAAGCAATGTGCTTTACAGGATGAAATGAGAAAATGGCCATATCAGCAAAATTACTATTCCCGCAAAGTTGTTTATTCCCTTTACTATCTAGGAAAAAACCACCCGGGGCATGACAAGCATCTTCAATGATCCATAAATTATATTTGTCTGCCAGTTTTTTAAACTCCTCCAGATTCACCGCGTAGCCTGCAAAATCAACAGGTATAATTCCTTTAAAAAAACCCTTCGGCTTTGAATTTATTAATGCCTCCACCTTCGCTAAATCTAAAGTAAAAGTATCCGGATTAATATCCGCGAAATAAACGTTACCTCCGCAATAGCGAACACAGTTTGCAGATGCAGCAAAAGTAATCGGCGTTGTAATTACGTTTGTATTTGCATCAACATTTAAAGCCATTGCGCACAAATGTAACGCAGCAGTACCGTTACTAATAGCAACCGCATATTTACATCCAATATATTTAGCAAACGCTTTTTCAAATTCTTCAATCTTTGGCCCCTGTGTTAAGAAGTCAGATTGAAGCGTCTCTATTACCGCTTGAATATCTTTTTCTGTAATATTCTGACGACCGTAAGGAATTGGTTTCATATCTTAAACAGTAAAGTTTGGATCAACATGCTTCTTAATTAATTCTCGAATTCCTTCTGCATCCACCCACTCCGAATTTTTACCGGAACTATAACGGAATCCCTCTGTCACTTTTTTTGCTTTAAATGTACTAATGTATTCATTGAGATTAAAAGCAGGAACTTGCGGCAAAATAGCATAGTATTTTCCAAGGTCATAGGTTGTAAATGAATCCGACTCAGTTATCATTTCCTCATGTATTTTTTCGCCGGGACGAATACCCACAATCTCTATCTTACATTCAGGACCAATTGCTTTTGCCACTTCCGTAATTTTATAGGATGGAATTTTAGGAACAAAGATCTCACCGCCCCAAGCATTTTCCATAGCATGCAAAACTAAATCAGCGCCCTCTTGTAAGGAGATGTTAAATCGAGTCATGGTAGGATCAGTAATAGGTAAAGTACCTGTTTTCTTTTTCTGCATAAAAAAAGGAATTACTGAACCATTAGAACCCATTACATTACCATAACGAACAACTGAAAATTTAATGTTTGCGAATCCTTTGATATTGTTGGCCGCCACAAATAATTTATCGGAGCATAATTTTGTTGCTCCATATAAATTAATAGGTGCTGCAGCTTTATCAGTTGATAAGGCCACTACGTTTTGAACGCCACACTCAATTGCTGCATTAATGACATTTTCAGCGCCCATCACATTCGTCATAACACATTCCATTGGATTATACTCCGCAATATGAACATGCTTCATGGCCGCTGCATGAATAACATAATCTACTCCTTTAAAAGCTTTCTTTAATCTTTCATAATCGCGTACATCGCCAATAAAATAACGCATGCAACTTCCGTCAATCGAAGGAAATTCCATATTCATTTGAAACTGCTTCTGCTCGTCGCGTGAAAAAACAATCAAACGCTTAACCTGAGGCCAACGTTCTAATATTGTTTTTACTAATTGCTTACCAAGTGATCCGGTGCCACCTGTTATAAGTACTGATTTGTTGTTAAGTGTAAACATGGGTTTGAATTATTAAGTTATGCCGAAATTTCTTCAGCGAATTTTCTATAATTTATTTGTGCGTTGAAATTATTTTCCCAAAACTTCCTGCAATTCTGTCTAAAACTAATAGTATTCTTTTTTGAATTTTTAAAATCCATTATTAATTGGGCTACTTCGGCCGAAACAAAATCGCGTTCAAGCAGAATACCGGTCGATTCATTACAAATTTCACGACATCCACCTACATCAGTACTCATGATTGGGATGCCAAAACTTTGTGCTTCCATCATACTTACTGGCAAGCCTTCCGAGTAACTTAAACTTACAAATAAATTGATGGGATTAGTTCGATAAAATTCAAATATTTTTTCGTTTCCAAGAAAACCATGATAAATTACTTTAATGTGGTTAGGTAATTGCTTATTCAATTCTTTAATTTTATTAAGATCCGGACCATCTCCTAACACGTGCCAAACTAAATCAAATTTAATATTCTTTAAAATATCAATCATTAAATCTAATCGTTTAACATCTCTAATAATTGAGCATGTCGCTATATAAAAATTCGAACTATGAGAGTCTGGGATTGGATAAGGATTACTTACTCCTAAGTAGGCTACTTTGATTTTTTCACTAAATTGCGGGAATGATAAAGTTAAATGCTCGGCTCCTTTATTTGATACCGAATAAACGGTATCTACAAGCGATAATTTAAACTTTTTAAAAGGTATGAAATTATGCTCGCTTTGCTCCTCGAACACATCGTAACCATGAGCTCTGCTAACAAATTTAAGTTTAGAATAGTCCTTCTTTATAAAAGCTGAAATCAAAGCCGGTTCCGATAACCAGTAAGAATAAACCGTTGTATTGTTGTTTATGTAATCTCTAAATATATTGTTCGACTTTAACCACGAATACAATTTCAATTTATCCTTAAGATATGCTCTGTACTGCCTTAATTTTCGAAAAGGTCTTTTAAGCCTCATAATTGGCAGTAACTCCTGGAATAAAATAAAAATGAGCCAAAGTTTTAATTTACCGATTTTCTCTCTTCTTTGTACACGCAATACCGATGCGTTAAAGGGTAATTGAGAGTAATTGTTACTGTTAGACAATGTTAATGGTATTATTAAAACCTTATCAAAACACTCACATAAATACTTAATTTCTTCAAGGATATAAGTCTCTGAAACACCTAAAACAGGAAAACCCGATGTTATAAATATCAGTGACCGTTTCTTTTTATTATCCATCTATAACTTCGGACCAAAATTTATCAATTTGGGCAATAAAATTATCAGGGTTATGAACCTCTTTTATCAACCTTAAACTCTCATTCATATATAAATTATGTAGAGAAGGGTGTGAGATATATTCCAAAATCGATTCCGCCAGCCCCTCCGGTGAATCCTTTTTAACTATCAACCCATTTACATTATTTTTAACAAATAACTCAGTTTGTCCTACTCCTCGCGTAATAATTGCATTACCCGACGCCATTGCTTCTGCCATAGCAAGCGATGGAAAGTTTTCATAATCTTGGCATGAAACATAGACCTTAGAATAATTTAATAATCGCCACAACTCACCCTCTGTTTTAAACTCTAATATATTCTCTAAACCGACCAGTTTACTATCATTAAGTAATTGTTCTTTTAATGGGCCTTCACCCGAAATAATAAATTTCCAATTATTAATAGCTTCAACATGATTTTGTTTTAAAATACCAATAGCCTTAATAAACCAATCCGGACGCTTTTGTACATCTAAACGGGAAGCAAAAACAATAGTATTAGATTTTTGTTCGGGTTTAAATTTTCCAGTATCTGAAAATCTTGATTTTATAGCAAATAACTTCTTGGTTTTGTGTCTTATGTTTAGCTTACTGTAATAGTCAACAAAATTCTGATTCCAACAAAAATATCCGTCAATTTTAACTTTCGAAAATAATGGTTCGTAAGTAGCAGTCATACCTTTATGCTGAGGGTGCTCCGAATCAGCTAAAGCAATTGGCGCATAACAATTCACTATATTAATCACTATTTTAGGTCGAATAATTCCCGGTAAACCGTTTAATTTCTTAATAAGTGGTACGTAACTAATGGAATACAAGGGTATGTGAATTAGTTTAATTCTATTAATTAAAATAAACTTTACTATCTGAAGAAACTCAAGTATGCTCTTAAATCTGTTTGAAATGATTTTAAACTGTAAAAGATTATTTGTGCATTTTAATTTGTTAACCCTTTTAAGATTATTAATCGATAATTCATCTATAATATAAAAAAGCCTGTGTTTTTGCTGCTCCTTATTATAAATATCAAAAAAGTCGGCAAAAAATCGTTCGGCACCACCACCACCTTTCAGGTCGTTAATTCCAAAAATAAACAGAGCAACATTAGCCATTATCTAACAAAAGGGCTTAGTAAATCAAGCAATGGGCCAATTGTTCTTTTAAAAATATAATGCTTTCTAAAGTGTTTCTTATCCCATTGCGTTCCGTAATTGGTATGCGGAACCGGTGCTTGGCTCATATATTTCTCAAACTCCTCTCTGCTGATGTCAAATTTTTTAAGCGCATATTCATAATCCTGCTTTTGTAATTCGAGATCATAAGTAGGCTGATTTAATTCTTCTAAAGCTGCATTCCTCTCCATTAAATGGGCGGCTACCATTGTAGCAAGATGCGCGCGTCTTTTATCCACTTTAAACTTATGCGGCAAAATATAACCTTGATAAAAACGAGTGAATACAGACTCGTAATGTTTTCCGCCATAATCACGCCAGCCAAATTCCCTTATTAATAGTTCCTTCGCTTTATTTTTATCATAGTCTAATAAATTAAGAGGCGATACTGAAAACATTTTAAATAATGTAGAATATACGTATTGTCTTGTTAAACCAAGTTTAGGGAAGTTTTTAAGCTTCCGAGTTCCAAATTTTTTATGAATAGCTGTCAGATTAACTATATCTAGTTTATCGGCATAAATCCACGACCTAGGTAAAATAGCTTCGGAAGAAATATTATTGCCATTGATAATGCTTTTTATTTTATACTTTCTGGCTATTCTATATAAACTTGCAAAAATTAACTGATCAGTTGGAACTTCAATATCTATAACAGAAGCTTTAATGTAAGATAGTTGAAGGTCCTTGAAATCTTCCCAATTAATAACATATGTATATAAATCAAATCCGGTCTTCTGGATTATACTTTCAATATTCATTGTTGCCAATTCACTATTCCAGCCATTATCAAAATGCACTACCAGAGGCCTCAAACCTTCTTGTTTCGCCCAATAACATAAATATGAACTATCAACGCCTCCGCTTAATCCAATCAGACAATCATACTTGTCCGATTTACCTAATTCTTTGATTTTTTTTACTGAATCGCTTAACTCCTTGAGTCTTACATCAAGCGGTCGCCAAATTGTTTTTCGCGCAAGCACTTCGAAGTCATTACAAAAATTACATTTTCCATTCTCATCAAAAGTAATTTCGCTCGCACTTGTATCCATAACACAATTTGTGCAAATTTGATATGCTGCTTTAGTTGGCATCTAAAATTATTTGAGCATTTAAAATATTCCAGGTTTTGTTACAAAATGATTTATTGAGTTTATTCATTTTGTATGACATACTTATTTCTTCGCTAATTACATCCGCATTCCAAAAAGGAGACTGCTTAAAGCTTACTGAATTGATCGTATCAAAAACAAATTCTTTAAGCACTCCTTCAAACCACTCTTGCATAGGGGCGCCTATTCCAACCTTATATGTTCTTGTCCTTATCTCTTCAGGTAAAATGCCTTTCATGGAATCACGTAAAATTAATTTTGTGAAACCGTTACCAATCTTTGAAGAAATAGGTAATGAAAAGACGTAGGTAACTAATCTATAATCCATAAATGGCATTCTTATTTCAATACCGTTTTGCATCGATGCTCTATCAAAATCTCTCAGATTAATTGGCAATGAAAAATTATGAAAATCGTTGTACACCATTTTTTCAGATTTGGACCATTTTTCAGGCGCATCCTGTTGGATATTTATCTCGTGAATTAATTCGGAATTTAATTTTTGGTACCACGATACGCTTTTCTCATTATTTTGCTTAATATAATTCCTAAACAACTTATTCCTCAGCAAACTGATTCCCTTCCGAAATTTTGATTTATTAAAAGAATTAATAACATTCCTCAAATCATTGATATTATAATTAGGTGACAAGCCACAAAGTATAAGCGCATATTCTTCGGCTCTCTTAAAATTACTTTCTTCTATTGCATCATAAAACGCTTGATAAACATAAGAGTTATACCCATACATCATTTCATCTACGCCATGTCCATCCATGGAAACAGTTACCCCATTATTTCGCATACTTTTATATATGTCGGATATTGAAATTATTGGAGTAGAAACAACACCATCAAATAAGCGGGTGGTTTTAATTATTTCATTTACAAGATTACTATAATCAGGAGTAATATAAATAGCTTTTCCATTAATGGCATTAACTACTTTCTCGGCATAACTCCTTTCATCAATGGAGGTTCCCGGAAAAGTTGCCACAAAAGCCTGTTGCCAGTTGGAGGGAACACGTTCTAAAACTGATCCTGATTTGCTAATTTCATGAAGTGTTGAATAAACTGAGCTAGAATCCAAACCACCACTCAAGGCGGAAGCAAGAGTCACATCGCTTCGCATTCTTATTTTACATGCATCCTCAAATAATTCTGTGAATTTTTCTACTTGGTGCTCGTATTTTGTGGGGATCTCAACAAAATGATCTTTTGTATTCCACCAACGTTTTACTTGCGGTGTAGAAAAATTATTTAATTCGAGAAAATGCCCGGGTCTTAATTGATATATTTTTTTATAAATAGTTTTGTCAGATCCTTCTATTAATTCTGGTTGCTGCAAGGCCAGTTGAAATACATCATTATTAATCTCACGTTTAAAGTTAGCGAGGTGTTTAAACGCAATTGTTTCAGAAGCAAAAGCGAAGATGCTATCAGGAACAAATAAAAAATAAAGTGGTTTAACCCCAAAACGATCCCTGACCAATTTCAAAGATTTTTTTTGAAAGTCCCATATAGCAATAGCAAACATTCCGTTAAACCGGTTCAAACAATCCATCCCCCATTGCTGATACGCCTTTAATATAACTTCCGTGTCTGTTTTTGTATTAAAATTATTACCAAGCCCCTCTAACTCCTTCTTAATTTCCAAAAAATTATACACCTCTCCATTATACGTAATCAACAGTTTTTTATCACTACTATACATTGGTTGCTTGCCCGCTTCTGTTAAGTCAAGAATCGATAAGCGACGGTGACCAAATCCTACCAAACCATTCTCAACCAACTCATACCCTGAACCGTCAGGTCCGCGATGAAAGATTGAATCGGTAAAACTGCGGAGTTTATCCGGCCTCACCTGTTCGGAATTTAAATGTACTATTCCGGCTATTCCGCACATTTCAATTTAAATAATTTGTTTTAAGCATTTCGCAATTCCTTTCTAAATCGAATTTATTTCTCCAGTACTCTTTAGCAGAACGTCGCAATTTCAATTTGTTTTCAGGTGAACTCTTCGCATATTCTATAATAATTTCAGAAACTTCAGCGGGAATAAAATCCTTTGGAATTAAAAAACCTGTTTCTGTTGTTACAATTTCCGGAACGCCGCAGACATTTGTGCCAATTACCGGAATACCAAAACTAATAGCCTCCATCAAAGAAACGGGCACGCCTTCACTTTCACTAACATTTATAACCAAATCAACGTGATTTTTTCTGTAAAAATCAATTACATATTCGTTCGGAACATGTCCTTTTAATTCAAAAGTTACATTACATGGAAGTTTTTTAATCTCATTCAATAATTCATTGGTTCCGGTACCATCACCAAAGTGTATCCAATTCAATTTAAACTTCACTCCACTTAAAATTTGCGAAATTAAAGCGACTCGCTTCAATGGAATAATGCTTGAACATGACACCATTGTAAAAACATCACCAACGTTCTCAGGATTATTTCCCATATTCTTAACGCCCAAATAAACATTCTTGATGCGTGCAGTAGTAAAAGGATACTTTTGCTTTAAATAATTCTCACCATATTTCGAAACGGGTAATATAACATCTATATGTTTCATTTGAAAAGACCGAAAAGGGAAAAAAGACTTAGTTTGAGACTCATCATAATCACCACCATGTGCCCTGGTGATTATTTTAATATTAGATTTATCTTTAACCAAGGATAAATAAAAGACCCAAATATTAAACCAATATGAATAATACTTAACATTCACGCCGTATTTTAAAATTACTTCATTTTGAATTCTTTCCGCTACATTGCATGCATGAAGTAAATAGTTAAAATAGGTGCTGAATTTTGAAAAATATTTTAACTTGTTCTCAGAATAATAAATCTGATGCCCGACAACTTTAAACAATAATCCTGAATTCTTGAATATTTGTCTGATTCGGTTATATGGCTTATATATTTCAAAATCTTGGATTTGTACGTTTTCAGGCAATATATACTTACAATCTTGAATGTTATTTCGGATTGGTATAACAACTATTTTCTCAAAATGATTCGATAAAAAAATCAATTCATGTTCAATAAACTGTTCAGCTTTTGAAGTTGAGAACTCTTCTGCAAAAAAAATAAGAACTGAAGTTTGGCTCATTATTAAAAAAAGTTTAGCGCTAATTAAACTGAAACATGTCTGCCAATAGAACTCTTAAACAGTACTTTAATCGCAATAAAACTCTACCAATACTGTTTCTCCCAACTCCTTCTATTGAAAGGAACTGAACCAGGCTACAATATTTTATAAAACGAGTTGACTCGGATTTAACTGATTCTATTATTTTACGATCCATGTCATTGCGTTCTAAAATGACACTGTATAGTTCAGAAAAATATTTATAGTATAGTTCAGGCTTAATCCTTCGTTGGTGTTTTTTCATAAATCGAATTTGCGAGTCAATACTCTCTAATCTTTTCTCATTTTTTTTCCAATGTACTATACAAGTTGGATCAGATGTTGATATAAATTTATATTGTTCCGCAAATCTTATACTAAAATCAAAGTCCTGATGTCTTAACAAACTCTCATCCCATTTAATTGATTTAGCGCAATTCGATTTATATACATGCGTTGGTGTTGGGGCTTTTCCGTCCGTTAATAAATATGTAGACATTGATTCATTCTCGCCAATAGGCCTGCTCTCCATGAGCTTTTTACTTTCACCATCATCAATGTAACAACTGCCAAAAACACCATCAGCCTTTTGGGTTTCGATGTCTGCAATTTTCGATTGCAAATGATTGCTTAGCCACTCATCGTCAGAATCCAACATCGCTATATAAATTCCGTTTGCAGAATTAATCGCCACATTACGACAAACATTTGCATTAGATTTTTTGTCAAGTCTGATGTATTCTATACGTGAATCATTAAAATCATCAATTATAGGTTTCAAATCAACATCAGAACAATCATCCACAACCTTTATTTCAAAATCCTGAATTGTTTGCTTTAATACACTTTTAATGCATCGCTTTAATTCTTCGCTTCTGTTATAAACCGGAATTATAACACTAACCAATACCATGAGTAATTCGTTTATAAAAAATTAAATTACTTAATACCAAATTGCTCAAATAAATAAAGAATTTCCGAATGTGGCTTGTTCCACCATTTTGATTCCAAAAGCGAATCTATCACGTCTTGATTAAACCTGTACTTAATTACTTTTGCTGGAGAACCCGAAGCTATTGCGTAAGGAGGAATATCTCCAACAACGACGCTGTTGGCAGCGATAACTGCTCCGATACCTATTTTCGCACCTGATAATATTACTGAATGAGTTCCTATCCATACATCATGACCTATTTCGATATCTCCCTTTGATACAATATCGAGCATAACATTCCTCTCTTCAAGGTTCCTGTGTATAAAATATGTTGTTAATCTCCTGTGATCGTGGTTAAATTCCTGAAACGTGACATTTCTTGCAATTGAACAAAAATTTCCAATTACAATCTTATTAATTGAGGCTCTTAAATCAGTATTATGACCATTTATTGTTGTATTCCTTCCAATTTCAATATTACCATAAAGCTCAACGCCACCAACAATCTTTGAATAACTCCCAATCTTTACTTCACCTTCAATTACTGTATTTGAAATCAAAACGTTCTTATCAATTGTAATACTTCCTGATAATTTAGTTTTTTCTATAACTGAATATTCATTTACTAGCACTAAACCCGAAAAACTTACTGTGGTAAATTTTGAAGTAGGATGCAGCTCGCATTTCGCATCTGGAGCAAAATAATTCTCCCTTTCAATTAAATTAAGCCAAGACTTTAAGGTAGAATATAAGCGATTTTTTATTATTTTCAATATATTCAATTATGATACGGTTAAAATATTACTATTAAGTAAAATATTTAATATAAAAAGGTTTTTCAATCGACCTATAAGCAGCAGTAGACGCCATGCTTAATTGCTTTTTCAATTGTGCCTCAAAATTTTCATTTACAGGAATGTATTCAGCCTTCCCCTCGGCTACAATATCAGAATAATACAGCTTGCCGGTCTCATGGATCAAAACGGTCTTTTTATTAAACAAAGCAGCCTCAATAGTCGTTGAAGAATGATTCGTTATATGAATACAACAACTCCTTAATAACATTGGTAATGGATCCTTTGTGGCTTCTTCAATATTAATCTTGCTTAAGATATTTAATGTCTCCAAATATGCCTTTATGGCTTTTAATTCTTTTAATTGCCGCGGATGCAGTCTTATAAACCATTTTTTGCTTTCATTTTTTATAAACGAAATAATTGCCTGAGGGAAAAGTTGCTCGATTGAAAAACAGTCAGGCTGCAATGTATATAATATAAAATCGTCTTCTAAGTACTTCTCATTTTTTTGTAACCAGTAATCTACCCAAACATGGCCTCCTACAAAAGCATTATAAAGTTTATTCTGACTGGTTAAACAATCAAGTACTTTAGAGCTGTGTATGTCCCAACACCAATACTTTCGTGGAATATAATCGTATCCTTCTTCCGGAACGACTGACCAGTTTCCATATGCCAGATGTTCATCGACTTGGGCACCATGTTGCATCTCTATCGTCTCAATATTAAGTTTATTAGCGGCTGCAATGAGTGACAAGTCATTATAGTAACACAATACAAAAAGTTTCTTCGGATTAATTTTTTTAAGAAGTTCAGTATAAAAGTCGAATTCCACTGCCAAAGTATAGTTGACTAAGCTTCTAACTTTAGCTTCTGAATAGTTTTCAGCAAACACACTAGTTACATTATTACTTAATAGAAAACTAATAAACTTATCGTAGTCATCAAGTTTAACCACGTTGGCTTTTAACTTTATATACTGTTGTTTCAAAAAATAGAATTCTGTATACTTCTTTAAAAATTCTTTAGGATTGATAATAATTCTAGAGTTTGCGAGACTCTCAGTTTTTCTTTCACCAAATTCAATTACATAAGATTTATCATGAAGATTATTTTCATCAATAATTGTATCGAAAAATCGGTTATACAATGAGGATTTATAATTTATTCGATGCTCATTATGGCCTACAAATAAATAACTTTTTGATTTTATCCTTTTTTTAAGCCTGTAATAATTAAGAGTTGATTTAAGTTTACTTATTAGATCCTTTAATCGAGCGAACTTCTTGATATCAACTCGGTTTTGAACCGGTTTATGGTTTAGATGAGAAGAATGGTGATCATCTGTTTGATTTTGATTACAATCGACTATTAACTTCTTGTTTAACTCATGTGTATAATCAACCAAATAAAAAAACAATCTAATCCTTATTAATGGCCAAAGATGTATACTGTTAAATGTCCAAGAGTTTACTGGAAAATTTTGTTCTATTGACAAAATAAATTCTTTAAATAGTAAATATTCATTCGTTGTATTTGAAGAATTATTCGCGGCTATTTTTTCAGATACACTTTTTATAAGCGTAGCGCTATTTAATTTGACTGTCAAAATCTAAATATTAATCTATTCCTCTTTTATAGTATCCCAATTTAAACATGTAAATAGCTGTCCGGGACGATTTGAACTGAAAGAATAATAAGTGGGGTCGAATGAATTTTCCTCGACAGAAAAACTAAACACATCACTTTGTGAATCAATTCCACCAACATTAGCAATACCAATTCCAATATTTGAAATGCTATAAATTCCCGCTTTTAATGGTTGCGGTAATTTAACCTTAACTCTGTATACACCTTGTTTTCTTTCTTTTAATCTATTTTGATCTTCGTCAGAATCAAAAGAACAGGCATATAGTTCTCCATTTCTATCGATATTTAATCCAACCACAACACCTGACATGTTCTTTTTTAAACAATACTTAATTTCAATAACGATTTGTTCAAATACATCAAAATTATTTTTACACTGCCCCTTTACGTTCATGATACGTGCTTCTAAAATTGACGCGTCTGTTCCTTCCTTCTCACTAAAGAATGAAAAACTCCGCCCACTACCTTTTTGATCCAGACTATTAATATAAAAAGCAACTACCTCAGGAGCTTTTCCCTTGTAAGATATTTCTCCGTTCTGCAATAAAATTGCATTATGACAAAGAGAATTAATCATACCCAATTGATGACTAACAAATAATACAGTCCTCCCTTCACCACTAACATCTTTCATTTTTCCCAAACATTTTTTTTGAAATTCTGCATCACCAACAGCTAATACTTCATCTACAATTAAAATCTCCGGTTCAAGATGAGCTGCAACAGCAAATGCTAACCTAACGTACATTCCACTACTATATCGCTTAACAGGCGTGTCTATGTATCTCTCTACTCCACTAAAATCAACAATTTCGTCAAATTTTCTTTTTATTTCTTGCTTAGTCATTCCTAAGATTGCGCCATTCAAAAAAACATTTTCTCTTCCGGTTAACTCTGGATGAAATCCTGTTCCTACTTCTAACAAACTTGCAACCCTTCCACGTACTTTAATTTCACCAACAGTTGGAGTTGTTACTCTTGATAAAACTTTAAGAAGGGTTGATTTACCTGCACCATTGCGGCCTATAATTCCTAATACTTCACCTTGTTGCACTTCGAAATTAATATTCTTAAGAGCCCAAACAATTTCACTCACTCCCTTTTTTGTTCTATCATTAGTTTCTCCAATTTGCAGATAAGGGTCTTCCTTTCTACGAATTTTATACCACCAGCGATTTAAATCATGCGTTAAAGTACCTGTACCGACTTGCCCTAAGCGGTACTGTTTACCAATGTTATCAACCTTAATTACTATATTACTCATATTAAACTGTATCCATAAAATTCTTCTCAGTTTTATTAAAAAGAAGTATTGATCCATATAAGAGCAAACACATAAATGTAAAACTGTATATTAAACTTCCCCAACTAAAATATCCTGCTCCTAAAAAAATATATTTAAAAGTCTCAACAATTGAAGTTAACGGATTAAGCAGTACATAAAATCTTAATTTGTCCGATACCAAAGACATAGGATAAACGATAGGCGTTGCATACATTAAAAGCTGAACTCCAAAAGCGACTAAAAAGCTAAAATCGCGGTATTTTGTTGTTATAGAAGAAATAAAAATTCCAAAACCTAATCCAAGACCAGCCATGACGAATACCAAAAGCGGCAGCAACCAAATCAAGTTCCAGTTAGGATGGACAGAATGATTTGTAATTAAAAAATAGATCCATACCACAACGAATAAAAAAAACTGAATACCAAACTTAAATAAGTTAGAAAACAACACGGACAATGGTACTATTAATCTTGGGAAATACACCTTACCAAAAACTGAAGCGTTCGCAATAAATGTATTCGACGTTTTGTTTAGGCAATCCGAAAAATAAGTCCATAGTGTAATACCTGATAAATAGAATAGCAATGAAGGTATTCCATCTGTACTTATTTTCGCTAAATAACCAAAAACAACAGTAAATGTTATTGTGGTAATAATCGGTTGAATAAAGAACCAAATTGGTCCTAATATTGTTTGCTTATAAACTGAAACAAAATCACGGCGTACCAGAAGTAACAATAAATCCCGATACTTCCAGATAGCTCCTAAGTCTAGTTGATACCATTTTGATTTTGGCTTAATAATTAAATCCCAATCTTCGTTTTGCGTCATTTTTTTAATGGTGAAATTATTTCTTCCGGTAATCTTACGCGGATGGTTTGACCTATACTTTCCAATACAATTTCAAGCTGATTGCCATCAGATGTATTGAGCACATACCCCTCAATGTTTTTAAGCGCGCCTGAATTAATTTTAATTTTATCGCCTTGTTTATATGTTCTTTTAATTCCGGAAGCTTCCATTTGATAACCGAGCTCGATCAATTGTTTCAACTGTTCAATTTCATAATCCCTTACGGTTGCAATTTTTCCTTCGGAACGCACAAAGTTAACTACACCCTTTGTTTGTAGGGTGCGTTCTTGCTCCTGCGGTGTTATTTGTGCAAATACATAACCATTTAACAACGGAAACTCTACCATTTTCTTACGGTCGCTCCATTGCCGCATTGTTTTTTGCAACGGCACATAAGCCTCAATGCCCTTTTTAGTGAGCAGTTCAGCCACTTTTTTTTCCTGACGCGAGGCCACGTACAAAGCCCGCCAAATTTTTATAGCTTCCGTTTCTTTGTTTTTTGTTCCGCTTTTCATGGCTCCGCCTCTTCAGTCACATTACGCAACTAAAAAGAATTTATGATTTACTAAATACACTTACTTCTCTTTTTTCCAAAGAAGAAGCGGATGCATTCCGGGTTCTTTTATTTTATTCAAGTCAAATTCATTCACCTTAAAGTGAACGTATCTGATTTTCTTATTAATTTTCTTTTCGGCCTTCTCTATTTGCTCTATCAAAAATGCTTTATTTAAGTCATTCCCAACAAGTACTAAGTCTATAATATTTCCATCCTGTCCTTTTGATAACTTTCCAACCAAATAAACTTTCTCCAAATCACCAATGCGTTGCACGATATAATCCACCACGTATTCAAGACCGGTCATTTTGCGGATGATGCTATTGATTTCGCTAAATAAGGGATGTTCGGTGTTGGCCTTAAAGATTTTTTTATTGCCCTCTGTGTGAGACTCTAAAAATCCGGCCTTTTCGAATTTATTCAGTTCTAGTCTGATGCCATTTGTAGACTCTCCAAACTCTTCTTCTAAATTTCTTAAATAGGCTGTGTTCTTGCTGTTGAGGAAAAACTTCATCAACAACTTAATTCGAGTTTTGGATGATATTAGAGTTTCAATCATTATTGAGCAATAAATTTACTCAATATCATTTTAAAATGCAAATTAGATGGCTTTTAATCAGACACTTAAGATTAAATATGATACTTTGGAGTGTTTGTATAAAACCCTGATTAACAGACCTATTCCCGAATTACCTCGCTTCGCTTTGGAAAATTAATGAGAACACCCATGCCCTTTTTAGAATAAACTGCCATACTACCGATGGCAGCTGCATTAGCATCTGCCTCGTATAGTACCTTTCTTAGGTGATCGACGTGACCTGCACCACCGCTTGCTATGACAGGCAGACTTGTAAAATCTACGATTTGCTTGATGAAGTCGTAATCAAAACCATCCCACGTTCCTTCAGCATCTACATTTTGTAAGAATAATTCCCCTATTCCCAAATCTTGCTCTAAGTATTTCACAAAATCTGTTGGTGAATACTTGATTGAATGTCCGTTATAGGAGAAAACTTGCTTTTTACCGAATAGATTCTTTTTGAAATCGAGACACACAACAACAGCCTGAGAACCATATTTAGACACAGCTTCCTTTATAACTGAAGGATTCTCAAAAACCAGTGAATTAACAATAACCTTTTCTACACCATTCTTATACAACTCATAAAATTCACTAACGGTTTTAACCCCTCCTCCATAAGCGAATGGCATGAAACACTCCCCGGCAAAATCAGCAATTTTTGAGATGTTAATTTTCCTTTTTTCCTTCGACGCATTGATGTCAATAAGAATCAATTCGTCTACTTCTTTCTCATTAAATATTTTAATGGCATTGATTGGATCACCAACGTATGAAGGGTTTTTGAATTTGATGGTTTTAACAAGGCCTTTCCCATCATATAATAAACAAGGCATGATACGTTTTAGAGCCATGGTTAAAGTTTAGAAAAGTTACTTAATACTTCCATACCAAATTTCAAACTCTTTTCGGGGTGAAACTGAGCTCCGTAGATATTCTCATGATTAAACATACAGGTAAATTCATCACCGTAGTTACAAGTTGCGATTACATCATTTTGATTGTTGCATTTCACATAATAAGAATGTACGAAATAAAATCGTTGTCCGGGTTTTTTATCGATTAATCTATTCTCCTTCTTTACATCCACGTAATCCCATCCCATATGAGGGATTTTTAGTTTATTATCAGAAAAAGTAAATTTAATTGTTTGAGCATCTATCCATCCTAAGCCGCTTTCATTTCCCTCTTCACTACTTTTAGTTAATAATTGCATACCCAAACAAATTCCAAGAACAGGAATTTTATCAATTAATGCTCGCTTATTTAAAACATCTAATAATCCCTTTTGCTTAATCAGATTGATACCATTATCAAAAGCACCTACACCCGGTAAAATTAATTTAGTTGCGCTATCTATTTTTGCAAGGTCATCAGAAATAATTGCTTCAACACCGAGTTTTTTGAACATGTTTTTTACCGATACCAAATTTCCTAAACCGTAATCAACTATCAGTAACATGATGTATTAGATTTTTTTATAAGAACCTTGTCCATAACCCTTTCCGTAGCCGTAACCATAGCCGTAACCATACGTGTATCCATAACCTTTATAGTAATATTTACCAGAAAGACTTCGTACTCCGTTTAGAATTAAGAACATGTTTTTAATTTTATTAGCATCCACTAAATGTTGTACAAAATTCACCACCTTTTTATTGGCGGATTTTGTATTTAAAACAAAAAGCGAAGCATCCACAAATTGCATAAGGTAAATGGCATCAGAAAGTAATCCTGCCGGTGGCGTATCAATGATAACATAATCGTAATTCTCTTTGCACCTTATGATTAACTCCTTAAGCTTTTCCGACAACACGAGCTCTGAGGGGTTTGGCGGAATCGGCCCTGCAAAAACACAATCTAAGTTGTCTATTGCCGTTTTTCCAATAATTTCTTCAAATGAGTTAAGCCCTGCAAGGTGGGTGGTTATTCCTATTTGTGGTTGCGCGCCAAGCATTCTGAAAACTCTAGGTTTATGAAGATCTAATTCTAAGATAACAACCTTTTTCCCAGTTTTTGCTAGAATTGTCGCAATATTTACTGAAGTGAAAGTTTTTCCTTCACCCGGAGCAAATGATGTAACCAAAATTGAACGCGCCTGAGCATCGATATTTGCATATTGCAGGTTCGTCCTTAAATTTCTAAACGCTTCGCTGATTTTTGAATTAGGTTGTTCATCAACCACTATGCCTTTATCAACAGGAACTTTCAATAAAGGTAAAACACCAATCACAGGTAAATCCGTTAATTCTTTTAAGTGATTAACAGATTTTATTCTTGTAAAGAAAAAAACACGAAGAGCAATGAGAACAAAAACAATCATTAAGCCGAATGACATAAAACTGTTTATTATTTTTGACTTATTGGGTTCAACAACTCCCATACTACGAGGTTGTTCAATTATTTTTACATTAGGTATAATACTTGCTCGTGCAATTCTTGTATTCGCACGTCGTTCCAAAAGAAAGTTATAGAGCTGCTCACTCACATTTACCTTACGTTGAATATTAAGAATATCCCGCTGTTTGGAAGGTATTTGCTGTACATCACCAACATAAGATCGCATTTGAGAATTTACATTCTCAATCATCTTTGTAGTAGCTTTTCGAGCATTATTAATATAAATTAAGAGGTCTTGTTTTAACTTATTGATTGTTTGCTTTAAATCATTAATTCCGGGATAGCTTTCTTTCGCTGTATTATAGATTTTATTAAGCTCGATTTGTTTTGAGTATAATTCCTGTACAGCCTCCTTCATGAATCCCTCTTTCTCGATTACAAAAACGTTTGGCGGTAAAAACTGTGGATCTTTATCTTCAATAATGTATTTCTCCAAATCATTGAGTGCTTCTATTTGAAAATTATATGTTGATCGTTGATTATCCAAACTGGATAATTTTTCTAAAAAATCCTCCCTTTCCCATTCAAGATCCAAAATATTACGCCTAGCCTTATAGCTTTGCATTGTATCTTCGATGTTCTTTAGATTAAAACTAATTTCGTCCAATTGTTTATCAATATATACAATGGTTTTTTCGTTCAATTCTATTTTCGACTTGAGTGTATTTTCAGTATAAACCTGATTAAGCGTATCCAATACTAATAAAGCTCTTTCCGGAATAATATCCTTCATTTTAATTTCCAGAATATTAGTGTACTCTGGATTTTCTACACTCATTCCTCTTTGAAAATTTGCAATTAACCATTCTACTGAATGAATTATAATTTGATAGTTTGTGGATTGCATACTGCCTACCAAACCCTTATCAAAAATGGATGTTCTTCGTATTGTTAGATTAAAGTCAACATTAATTAGTTCCTTGTTAAATTCTCCTTTTATTGGTTGTATAGTTTTATCCGGAAGAGTAATTTCAAAATGATCGTAATCAATTATTTTTACATCCAAGGGTACCTCATACCATCCGGGATTCACATTGCTAACAATCACTTCAAATGGCAATCCGTTAAAATACTCAGTTACTCGAACTCGCCCGACAATATAATAGGAAACTTGCAACCTGTCTTTTAAGCGCTTCATGGTTTCCTTCATAATGTCGTAGGAACCAATTACCTTCATTTCATTGGAATTATCAATGTAAAGTGCGCCTGCGTCCGTTACAACATTTCCGCTAGAATACTCATCGTTTTTATTAAGTAATAACTGTGTTTGAGCCTGATAAACATCGATTTGTTTATACGCATAGAAATAACCTGCCAGATAAAAAAAAGGAACAATTAAAATAGGAATGTACCAGTTAGTTCTAACGATACGCCATAACAGATTGAGATCCTTTTCTGTAATTATGGATTGTTTTTTGGTTTCCACAAATGATGTTACAAGCAAAGATAGTTGAATTTAAACGATAAATTCTTTTGCTTTTGCCCTATTTTTACTTTATCTTTATGCCCATTGCATTAAAAATGAAACGTTTAGCCTACATCTGCCTGATTATTTTTGTCGTAACTGGCAGTCAATCACTGTTTTCGGCTCCTCCCCCTCCCCCCACTACCAAGCCCCCATGCTGGCCTCCTCCTTGTATTCCAATTGATGGTGGAATTAGCGCGCTAATTATTGCCGGTGCAGCATACGGAGCTAAAAAGCTACACGATAAAAAGAAAAAAGCTTCTGAAATAGCTTAATGAACGCCTTCGGGCATCTATAAAATAATGATTACTGCCCTTAAACAAAATCGTTTTTTAAAGTTTCTCTTAATATCATCAGTTGTTTATCTGATTCTTTATCTCACTTATGAGTTTGTTGTAAAAAAATACAGCAATTTAGATCAAGCTTTTATAAGAATTATTATTAATTGGACAGACGCCTTACTTCACATATTTGGATACAAAACATTTAAAGTTCTTGGCGATACAGAATTCCAAAGCGTTGGTATTGATGGGTCTCAGGGCGTTTGGGTGGGCGCAGCCTGCAATGCGGTAACTCTGTTTTTTTTATTTGCTGTATTTGTTCTTGCGTATCCCGGACATCAAAAAAGCAAAATTTGGTTCGTTCCTCTAGGAATCTTTACCATCCATCTTATCAATATAATGAGAGTAACAGCACTAGCTTTAATTTCTTTCTATAAACCAGAATGGCTTGATTTTAATCACACTTATACTTTTACTTTTCTTGTTTACGGATACATTTTTTCTCTTTGGATTTTATGGGTAAACAAGTATTCAGTCTTGCCACAAAATGAAAATAAATAAGTACATGATGTTTGTTTTTTTTGGCCTATTGTTTGGCGTGCTTGGCTTTTATCGCGACTACTTTTTTCACAATCTAAACAACGTATTATACTTACAATACAATGGAGAAACAACCGTTCCTGTAAGACCCGATTTTCAATTTTTTCTTCAACTTCCCTACAAAACCGTTTACTACTCAAAATACATTTTTACCCTGCTTTTTGTATTTGCGTTCTTTATACTTTCTTACCGTTGCATTAAATATTATACCGGGGATAAAAAATTATTGAAATGGTTCACTTATTCTTATTTAGTATTATTACTTTTGAGCTCAATTTTAATGTTGTGGTCGTACTTTGTAGTTGTTAAATTAGATAGTGACGAATACTCCGTTAGCAGATGGCTCATGGGTATAGCACAATCTCCATTACCTGCATTGTTTTTTATTGCCACTGCAAAACTTAATGTCAACCAAAAATAATTTTATGCAAAAAGACAACGTTATTTTTAAACTTATAAAAGAGGAACATGATCGCCAAACACGCGGAATTGAATTAATTGCGAGCGAAAACTACGTTAGCAATCAAGTCATGAAGGCTATGGGAAGTGTGTTAACAAACAAATATGCAGAGGGTCTCCCAAATAAACGCTACTATGGCGGTTGTGAAGTTGTAGATAAAGTTGAACAATTAGCTATTGATCGCGCGAAAAAACTTTTTGGTGCCGAGTGGGCAAATGTACAACCACACTCCGGTGCACAAGCCAATGCAGCAGTAATGCTAGCCTGCTTAAAACCCGGTGATACTATTTTAGGATTTGATCTTTCTCACGGTGGTCACCTTACCCACGGCTCACCTGTTAACTTTTCAGGTAAACTATATCGCCCAACTTTTTATGGTGTTGAAGAAAAAACCGGACAAATCAACTACGATGTAGTTGAAGCTACTGCTAAAAAAGAAAAACCAAAACTAATTATTTGTGGAGCATCGGCTTATTCACGTGATTGGGATTACGAACGCTTACGTAAAATTGCCGACAGCGTTGGTGCTTTATTATTGGCCGATATTTCTCATCCATCAGGACTCATTGCTAAAGGAATTCTTAACGATCCTTTACCACATTGCCATATAGTAACTACTACCACACATAAAACTTTACGTGGTCCGCGTGGAGGAACGATTATGATGGGGAAAGATTTTGAAAATCCGTGGGGAGAAAAAACACCAAAAGGAGAAACTAAAATGATGAGCGCTATATTAGATGCTGCTGTTTTTCCGGGAACGCAAGGCGGACCACTAGAACATGTCATTGCCGCAAAAGCAATTGCCTATGGAGAAGCGCTAAGTGACGAATATATGCATTACTGTATTCAAGTTGTTAAGAATGCACAAACCATGGCGAAAGCTTTAGTTGCTAAAGGCTACAAAATCATTTCAGGCGGAACCGATAATCATTGCATGTTGATTGATTTACGCAATAAAAATATTACCGGCAAAGAAGCCGAGAAAGCTTTAGGTGAAGCAGATATTACAGTTAATAAAAACATGGTACCTTTTGACGATAAATCTCCTTTTGTAACATCCGGAATTCGTATTGGTACAGCCGCCATCACAAGTCGCGGATTAAAAGAAAAGGATTGCTTAAAAGTGGTTGAATTATTAGATGCAACCCTCATGAATAAAAACAACGAGAAAGAACTAGCGAAAATCAGAAAGAAAGTCAATACAATGATGAGTAAATATCCTCTGTTTAAAGACTAATAAAAAAGCCTGTTCAAATGAACAGGCTTTTTTATTTGATTTTTATCGACTTCAACCAATTAATAGCTTCTTCTTCGGAAGAAAATATCTGTGTAGGTGAAAGCGGCTTGTTGATATTAATATAGAAAGATGCCATTAACCGAGTCGATAAACTATTAATGACAAAAGCAGTAGCTTTTCTTAGTTTACAGTATTCCTCACTTGCGAATAATTTTTTTGCTTCCGGACTGTATGTATAATAACTGTTAACGCCATTCATTAACAAACAAAATGGTTCACCATTTGTTAAAGTTAAATTCGCCTCACGCATTTTAATGGCATCTTCCAATTCAATGTATTCCCCCTCTTTACCATCAATTCTAATAATATTTGATGCAATTAGCGTATGTGTTGTTTTGGAAAGTTGTATAGACTCGGAAATAAGCAACTTGAACTGTTTTTAGCTTTAGTAATTTATGTGCCACAAAGTTAGTAAATTTGATTCTATTCCATTTATTGTAAGTGAAAAACCTGAGTATAATATTAAGTGTTCTAACATCTGTAACATGTTTTTCACAACGACTTCAAGACACAAGCAGAAACGTAAATTTTTTAGCGCTTCCAGTTATCTTCAGAACCCCCGAAACCGGATGGGCATATGGCGCAACAGGCTCTATTGCTTTTAAAACCACACACCGAAACGATACGCTTACGCGCACTTCAGTTATCCAGGCGACAGGTATTTGGACAGAGCGCGGACAAAATTTACAAGGCTTAGACGCTACTATTTATTTTCCGAAGGAGAATTATATATTCTACTTCCAATCATCACACACTTACTTTCCGGAAAACTTTTGGGGAATTGGCACAAAAACTCAAGACGAATGGGCCGAACGTTACGTCTATGAACAATTCCAAATTTCTCCGCACATCAAAAAGAAAATCTATAAAAGATTATTCATAGGGGTTATTGCCGATTATCAAAATGTATTTAAAGTGGCGTATTTACCTGGTGGCGTATTCGACAGCGCAAAAGTATCAGGAAAATCACCCTATCAAATTGCGGGAGCAGGATTAAGCCTAAGCTATGACACCCGTAACAAGGCTTTTTGGCCCACCAAAGGTTTTTTTGTACAAAGTACTTTTACAGGCTACAATAAAAACATTGGTTCGAATTATGACTTTACAAAATGGATTGTTGATGTCCGTTTGTATCAACATTTATTTTTAAAACATGTTTTAGCGGTTCAGTTTTACAATTACTCAACGTTTGGTAATACACCTGTAAGAAATTATGCAGCCATTGGTGGTCAAGATAATTTACGGGGTTTTTACAGAGGGAGATTCAGAGATAAAAATGCCGCAACATTAATCGCTGAATTCAGAGCACCGATTATCTGGAAATTAGGCGTGTGTTTATTTGGTGGTTTCGGAAATGTGTACAGTACACAAAATCCGTTTGTGAAAAACGATTTACTCTATAGTTTTGGAGGCGGACTTCGCTTAACTATTCTGGAAAGAGATAAACTTAATTTACGAATTGATTACGGTTATCACAACAAATACAATAGCGGACTTTACGTTACGATTGGGGAGAGCTTTTAATGCTAAATACCCTTCGTTTTTTACATACAAACAATTGCATTTCGTAACAAATTAACATGGATTAATTACAGAATAATTACTTTAGTCCCAGTGAAGATTAACAAAACATACATACTTTTTATTGTATTATTTATACATTTTGGTTTAAAATGCCAAACAGAATGTATCGCCTTAGTAAAGAACAAAATCAATCACGATTCCTCTATTGTTTTACTGGAGAAATGCGCAGAAAACACAAAGCAGGATACTATTTCTTACGTAAAAACAATTTGCCACTTATCCAATCTTTTAACTAAAAAATCGCGTTATGTAAGAGCGGAAAAAAAACTGTTTAGCCTACTATCCTTAATTTATACACCAAGACATAAACTACTAAGAGGCGTTGTTTATAATCATCTTGCCAATAACTATAAGGCATCACGGGAACTTTCGAAAGCACTCAGATTTTATTTACAGGCTGAAATACTGTTTGAAAAAGAAAAAAGCTATAATAACTTGATTAAGCTTTATACCGATATGGCCGAGTATTACAGAAGTCAAGGTCAATATGGAGACGCGAGGAAATACATCAAGAAATCGCATGATTTGTTTTTTAAAAAAGCCTCTCGAGATACTTTACAACTAATCCATATTTATAATCGTTATGCGGCAATCGCCAATGAAAACAGTCCGAGCGATTCGAGTTTGATGTTCTCACTATTAGCCTTGGATCTTTGCAGAAAAACAGGTAATCTGCATGGTGAAGCAATTTCTTACAATGAAATTGGCTTCGCTATGAAGAACCGGAAAAATGTAGACTCCTCTATGAATTGTTACAAACGAGCATTTGATCTATGGATGAAAGTGGGTGCAGATGCCGACGCGATTCATGCCAAATACAATTTAGCTTTGCTGCTTGGTCACAATAATTATCCGAAAAAAATTGTTTTACCCATTTACCAAGAAATAATTGAGATGGTTATCAATAAAAAAATTGATTATCCGTTAGATCAAGTATTTCTTGGACTTAGTAATTGCTACTTTTTTGCCGGAGACAGTCTTGATTATTATAGAGCAAGAAAATATGCTTATGAAGCTTTAATGGAAAAAAACCGAAAAATTTACGACCTCGATGTGAGCAACATTAAGGAGAGGTATGAAAATGAAAAAAATCTCGAACGGATCACTAAATACACAAATGAATTGGAAGAATCCGAGAAAAAACTGACGCTCAAAAGAAAAGAAAATCGTGTCATGTACATTTCACTTATTGTTTTAATACCATTACTGATAATTATCGGATTTCTCTTGAAAAGAATCTATACCGACAATAAACGCTTGAATACTAAAAACAAAGAAAAGGATGTATTGATTCAGGAAATCCATCACCGCGTAAAAAATAATCTTCAGTTTGTAAGCTCACTCATTAATATGCAAATCAATTCCAGCAAATCAAATTTAGAAATAGATTCATTAAATGATGCCTCAAGACGCATACGTTCGATGGCTCTTGTGCATGAAATGCTTTACAATCAGGATAATTTAGAAGGTGTTGAAATCAAAAAATACCTTGAAGAATTAATGAGTTCAATTAATGAAATAGTTAATTCGAAAAACATTCCAATTCAGTTTAACATCCAGTGCGAAAAAACCATATTTGAAACCACCAAGGCAATTGCGCTTGGTATGATTACCTCCGAACTTGTTTCCAATTCAATTAAATATGCCTTTAAAAAAACGCCAACCCCTTGTATAGACATCGAACTAAAAAAATTAAATACCGGTAAAATTTCTTTTACTGTACGAGATAATGGATTAGGCATGAATAATAAAGTAGATACCAATTCCGAAAAACTTGGCATGCGTTTAATTAGCATTTTTTCGAGGCAAATTAAAGGTGATTACTCGTTTCAGAATGATGGAGGATTGGTTTACACCATAACATTTGAATTATAAATGAAAAACTTAAAAGTATTGATAGTCGATGATGAAGTTCTAATTGCTGAAGACTTAAAAGATATTTTAAAAAGCTTCGGCATACAGAATATTCACTTAGCGCACTCCAAAACAGAGGCACTAACGGCATTAAATGAAATTCGTCCCCATCTTGCTTTACTGGATATCAGAATGGAAAATGAACTGGATGGATTAGAATTGGGTCAATATATTATTGACACCCTAAAGATTCCTTTCATTTATATTACAGCCCATTCTGACATGGTGATGATTGAAAAAATTGTCAAGACAAAACCATCAGCCTATATTACAAAACCATTTAAGAAATCAGACTTATTTGCAAGTATTAATCTGATACGGGAATCGCTTTCAGAAAATCAAGCTGCCGTATTAAACATTAAAGACGGCTATAATACGGTGATTTTACCATTTGATACAATTCTTTATATTGAAGGAGAAGGCAATTATATTAACATATATAGCGAATCAAAAAAAATCGTAAGTCGCCAAAGCCTGGATAGTGTTTATGATTTATTGGATACAAGAAAATTTTTCAGAATTCACCGTTCCTATATTGTTAACACCCAAAAAATTACAAAGTATTCAAAAAAAGAAGTGGAGCTTAACTCTATCAAGCTTCCGGTTTCGCGTAATATTGCCGAAGAATTTGAAAACTTCATGAAACAACTATCTTAAATTCAGGTAAAAGCACTCCGATTTTACATTCAAATACAAAATCCCGCATTTCAAATCATTTTTTTAATTGTACACGCTCTAGAAAATAACTTTAGGGACCTAAAAAAATATTTATGAAAATTAAAGAACTACAAATCAAACAGAGATTAAAAAAACTAACGGCCTTTGCCTCTGCGGCTTTTATCCTAATGGGAACAAAAAGCCATGCACAATGTATTGCCACAACAAATTCGCCAACCGGTACCATAACGGTATCGCCTTACGTGCAAACTTGTCTCTCAAGTAACATGTTTCCGGGAAGCTATACATCCTTCAGTGTAACCTCTACAGGACAATACGCTATTCTTACTTCATTTGGTACTCAAGTTACAGTAACTGATAACGCCAATAATCCGCTTGCTTTTGGTTTTGGCTCCGCATTATACACCGGTATTTTAACTCCCGGAGTATATCGTGTACATATACATAACACAGCCGGCTGCTCTATAAGTGGAGGCTCGCGTATTGTATGTGTTGCACCAAGAAACAATGCGTTTAGTTTTGATGGAGTTAACGATTATGTGGATTTAGGAACCGCTATCACATCATCCCTAACCGGTAAAGATAGATTAACAGTTGAGGCGTGGGTGTACCCGAACTCAAACACAGGAGTGCATAGTATTGTTGGTAATCACCAAGGACCAACCCAATTCGAATTAAGAACTAATGGCACTAATTTCAATTTCTTCATTGGCTTCGGTGCTTTTGGTGTCACATCTGTTGCAACCGTAACATTAAATACATGGACACATGTAGCGGGTGTTTTCGATCAAAATAAACTATCGATTTACGTTAATGGAATGCCTTCAGGGACTGTTGCCGTTTCATCTTTTTCATTTCCTGTTTCATCTGTATCCACTAAAATTGGATTGGATGGTTTTTCTTCAGAGTTTGATGGTGCTATTGACGAGGTTCGAATTTGGAATCGCGCTCTTTGTCAGGGAGAAATACTAAATAATAAAAACGGACCAATTCCAACAACTAATTCTGGTTTAATTGCCAATTACCATTTCAATCAAGGTGTAGCAGGGGGCAGTAACCCGACCGTTACCAGTTTAGTTGATGATAGTGGAAATGGTATTAATGGTACAATTATGAACGCTGCATTAACCGGCGCGGTTTCTAATTGGATAGGCTCAGGGTCATACCCTGATAATGGCTCTATCATTCCGTTCGTTAGTCCAAATATTTCTATCACAGGAACAACCAGCGTTTGCTCCGGATCATCGGCTACATTAACCGCGAACGGAGCAAGCACTTACACATGGGTAAGTGGCCCAACTACTGCCGCTAATGTAATTAGTCCAACTGTAACTACAACATATTCTGTAACGGGAACCAATTCTTTAGGTTGTGTTTCTAATATGGCTCAACAAACTGTATCAGTAAATGCGCTTCCTTCCGTGACCGTAAACAGCGGTTCAATTTGCAGTGGATTTAGTTTCACTATGGTTCCGACAGGAGCAAGCACTTATAGCTACAGTAGCGGAAGCGCTGTTGTATCACCAACTGCAACTACAGCATATACTGTTACAGGTACTAATGCACAAGGCTGTTCTGCTGACGCAGTATCCAATGTGACTGTGAATATTTGTGCTGCGGCTGAAGCTTTAAATTTTGTTTCAACTGCTCCCGGAGATAAAGTTGTTCTACCAACTGCCATCAGTACCTCACTTTCAACGAATAATAATATTACTGTAGAAGCTTGGGTTAAGCCAACTTCATTGAGCGGACTTGGTTGTATTGTTGGAAATTACAGTACTCCAAATAATCAAATGCAGTTTTTATTAAGAAGAGAACTTGGTACAAACTACAGATTTTGGATTGGAAATTCAGCTACCGCCACATATACCTCAGTTGCAAGTAGCGCAACACCAACTTTAAATGTATGGCAGCACGTGGCAGGGGTATGGAACGGTACAGTTGCCTCTATCTATATTAATGGTGTTCTTTCAGGAACTGCATCAATTACTTATCCAAGTTTTGTTGCTACTTCAAATTCGGTTACTATTGGCGGTAACGGAATAAATGAAAATTTCAATGGTGATATTGATGAAATTCGTTTATGGAACCGCGCTTTATGTCAAGGTGAAATCGTTAATAACATGAATGGAGAAATTGCAACCAATGCAAACGGTTTAATGGCTAATTACCATTTCAACCAAGGATTAGCTTCTCAATCAAATTCTTCAATTACTTCCTTAACTGATGCCACTTCTAACTCATTCAATGGTACTTTAACAGGATTTGCATTAACAGGGTCAACTTCAAACTGGATTGCTCCGGGTGCTGTATCCGTAACTGCTACTCCGTTTACAAGCCCAACTGTTACAATAAACGGTAACAATAGTATTTGTGTTGGCTCTTCAGATACCTTAACCGCAAATGGAAACGTTACAAGTTATAGTTGGGTATCAGGACCAACAACATCTGTGAATATAGTTACACCTACAGTTACTACTACTTATTCTGTTAGTGGTTTAAATTCAGGTTGTCCTTCTAACATGGCTGTATTTACCGTTACCGTAAACAATCTTCCTACAGTTACTGCAACTACAGGCAATACTATTATTTGCGGTCCTCCATTCCAGGGCACAGCCACTTTAACAGCGAATGGCGCATCTACTTATACATGGAACACATCTGCTAACGGTTCGTCCATTGCAGTTTCTCCATCAGTTACTACTACATATACAGTAACCGGAACGGATGCCAATGGTTGTGCAAATACAGCAGTAGTTACACAAAGCGTAAGTACTTGTACAGGTATCGATGGATCTAAATCAATCGCGTCACAAGTAAAAATATATCCTAATCCTAATAATGGCTTTATATCTGTTGAATTACCATATGAGGCTAAAATGGAAATAATTAATGTACTTGGTCAGGCTGTTTATTCAGAAACTATAATTGAAGGCAAAAATGAAATTAATTTAAGTGCGCTACAAAATGGTGTATACTTTATCAAACTTTCATCAAGTCAAGGAGAATCAATTACTAGAATAATTAAACAATAATCCTATACAACCTTTTAAAAAGCCCCGCTTAATGCGGGGCTTTTTATTTATACAACATTTTCATCATTTTTTCATCACGTCTGTATATGTCAATATACATATGTAAGCCGGTAGAATCATCGGCACGAACGGTATAATATTTTACGAAAATCGGAACCGGTTTCTTAATGCTTATTTGTCGTTGCACCGGTGTTAAAAAATACTCCATCAACGTATCATACGGCAATTTCAATGTATCATCGCGAATTAAAAACTTAGCCGTTTCAATAAATTTTTCCAAACGTATACAACCATGACTTTGATAACGATAAAATGTTTTAAAGTACTTCTTGCTGTTTGTATCGTGCATGTAAATACCGTACTTATTATGAAAATTAAACTTACAAATACCCAAACTATTATCTCCACCAATTCTTTGTCGGAATTTAAATGGTAAATAATCTTTACTGTACTTCTTCCACTTCATTTTTGAAATATCCATTACCCTTCCCTTATAATCTACACACTCAAAACCCTTCTTTCTCAAATAACTTGTATCGCGTTGCACCATGGGTAATATTTCCTTCCATGCAATACTATAAGGTACATTCCAATATGGATACACCAACATATAATTGATTTTACTCTTTACTGCGTGTGGTGTTGGTGTTTCCGGTTTCCCAACAACCACATTGGACTTTAATACTAAAGTATCCCTCTTTTCTTTCTTGTCATATTCCCAAATGTGTAAATCGGCACTTGGGATATTTACCCAAAAATATTTTTTTGGAAATTCTCTTGGTTCCCATCGCCATCTCTCTAAAGCCATTTCCATCTGACGGATTATTTTTTCTTTATCGTAACCTAATGCTTGTCGCGTATACTTACCCAGTTTCCCGTCAGGCTCTAAATTAAACTTTGGCTGAAACTTCTTTATCGCCTTCGCAATTTTCACACTGTCATTTCCTTTCACCAAACTGTCATACTCTCCTGTAATCATCAATCTTCTCTTTAGTTGTTGATAAAACAAAACTGTATCCGTCACGTTGGTGAAGGAAATTGAATCCCATTGCAAACTATCGTTCTCGAGAATGAATTTCTTCAATTCTACTTTCAGAAATTTATAACCTTCATGTTGAGGCTCTAATGAATCAAACGCAGCGCGAATGTTTCCTGTTTGTAAACCATGATTAATAATACTTACCCAATTACTATCCAGCTTCTTTGGATTCCACTCCAACATTAAACTATCCGGATAAAATCTTCCTTTATTCAAATGTGCGCCAAATTTATAACACGCATCCATTAATAATATTTCAGCACGTGCAATGGCAAAAGCATCATAAACGCTATCTTTAGCATTAAACCAGGTTTCGGATAATTCTTTGATTTTATTATAATGATAATCGTCCGGAATTAAACCATAATAACGCGCATCCTTGAAAATGCTAATTAAAGTGTCCGCTAATGGTTTCCATTTTGCTTTTTGCGTGAAATAAGGTGCAGTAATTTCAAATTGCGGAAGGATGTACTCCATCGTTCTAATCGTATCATCCAAAAGAGCCAGCGTAGTGTAATTAATTCGTTTGGTGAGAAGAGAGAAGATCTCCTTTTTTACCGAGATATCTACATCTTGTACAATTTTTACCTTAACGACCTTTTTCTCGACAATTTTCTCCTCCTCACAAGAAACGGCGAGCAATAAAACGACTATAAATAAAAAAGTTTGGTTAAGAAATCGCATACGAAATTCTTAACCAAACTTACAAAAATAAACGCTGTCTGAATGTTAAATTCTAGTAATCCAAGTTACCGTACTCTAATTTCACCTTCTTCATGCGTAAGATAATACGGCATATCAAGATGAAAAACGGTACATACATCAAGATCACAGGTAATTCAAAATGATTTAAAATTATAACAGCTTTGCGTTTTAATCTTTCAGCCATTAAGTACATGGCAGGAACCACAACTAATGTAATTACTGTCGCAAAAGCTAAACCAAATATCATTGTCCACGATAATGGTCCCCAGAATGTAACGTTATCACCGCCAAAATAAATATTCGGACTAAAGTTTGTAAACAAACCTTCAAAATCAATATTTAAACCAACTGCTAATGGAATTAATCCTAAAATGGCTGCAGTTGCGGTTAAGATTACCGGAGTCATACGGGTACGACCTGCTTCCACAGTTGCCTCCCATAAACTAACTCCTCTTGCACGTTCCATTTCAGCAAACTCTACCAATAAAATTCCATTGCGTACTGCAATACCACCTAAAGCAATAATACCTACACCGGTCATTACAATACTCATGTCCATTTTAAAAATGGCAGTCCCTAATAGCACACCAATGATACTGAAGAATATTTCTGTCATGATAATAACAGGTTTACCGAATGCGTTAAACTGCATTACTAAAATTAAGAGCATCAATCCAAATGAAATTCCTAAGGCACCTAATAAAAATGAACCGGTTTCTTTCTGTTCTTCCTGTTCACCTGTGAATGCTACTTCTACATTTCCAACCGGATTATACATTGCCGCCGCACGCTGTACTTTCGCTACCACTTCATTCGCATTATAACCTTGTTTTACATCAGATGCCAATGTAATCACACGCTTGAAGTTTTTGCGCTTAATACCACCGTAAGTTTGAGCATAACGGATATCGCACACCGACGATAAAGGAATACTGCGTAACATACCACCCATATTCATATCACGAAAAGTGATTTTTAAATTTTTGATGGTTTCAATATCAATTCGCTGATCATATTTGTATCTTAACTGTACAGGATACTCATCATCGGCATCTCTGAACTTTGTTGCTTCCGCACCGAATACGGCACCACGAATTTCCATTGCAATTTGACCGGTCATAATTCCTTCACGATTAGCGCGCTCACGATCGATGTCAAAAACAATCTCCGGTTTATTATCCTCAATATCCTTTTTCAACTCCATCACACCTTCAATTTTCTGATCATCCAAAAATCTTTTTAAATGATTAGCTGTTGAAATAAGATCTTCTAACTTATCACCACGTATTTCGATATTGATTGGTTTGGAAGTTGGAGGACCAGCCTGCTCCTGATTGGCAGAAATATCTGCCCCCGGAATATTCCACTTCATATTCTGCAAAGCATTTAAATATTTGGCAGTAGACTCGCCATTTCTTAAACCAAAGCGAACGAAATTAATCGCAATCTTACCACGGTTGGGGTAAGCATTTTGATCTTGATCTTGAGGATCAGTTACACCAATGGTTACGTTAGTAATAATTGATTCCACAACCGGATTATCCTTTCCAATCACCGAATCTACTTTCGCTTCCACCTTACGCATAATCTGATTGGTATAAACAGGATCTGTACCAACAGGTAATTTTACGTAAACAAAAACATTGTTTGGATCACCTTGCGGGAAGAACACTACTTTTGGTTGACGCGCGGCAAATAACATAATAGCTAAAACAAAACTTGCTAATACAATTACAACCGGACGATACGGCTTCGCTAAATTCCAATGTAAGAATTTTGTGTAGGCACGTTGAAACGCAGGCCACGTTTTATTCTGCCAGGCATTAATAACCTTATACAAAATCAAACGATGGGTTACCATAAATAATCCTAAGAAAATAACCAAGTTACCAATAGCCGGATGATTATTAATGTGCGCGATGATTGCTACCACTGCGTAAACTATAATTAATCTCCATCCCTTCTTAGAAATTTTTCCAAATTCTTTTTCTTCCTCGTGATGCGGTTTCATGAAATCAACTGCAAACACCGGATTGATAATGTATGCCACAAAGAGAGATGCCAACAATGAAATAATGAGTGTTATTGGCATAAAGAACATAAACTTACCGATGATACCTTTCCAAAATGCTAATGGGATAAACGGTGCTAAAGTTGTAAGTGTACCGGATAACACCGGCAAAAACACTTCGCCTGCCGCCATTTTTGCAGCAGTTTTAATGTCGCGCTTTCCATTTTCGAATAAGCGATGCGTATTCTCAATAACTACAATTGCATCATCTACCACAATACCGAGCGCCAATAAGAAGGCGAATAATACAATCATGTTCATGGTAAATCCTATGCCAGGCATGATCATGAAAGCAATAAACATGGAAAGCGGCACTGATAGCGCCACAAATAACGCATTAGTTACACCCATGAAGAACATTAAGATAAAGGTTACCAAAATAAATCCGATGATAATTGTATTAATCAAATCGTGTAAGGTAACTTCCGTTTTATCGGATTGATCTCCTGTAATTGAAATTTCAAGTCCGTTCGGAAACTCTTTCTCCTTCATGTCCTTAATAATCTCACGAATTTTTTCAGAAGCTTCGATTAGATTTTCTCCGGGACGTTTGATAACATTTAAGGTAATTACATTTTTTCCTTTACTGCTTGAAAAACTTTCCTGTTCCTTAAATGAATCAATTACTTCTGCAAAATCTTTTAAGTAAGCTTTAGCGCCGCTTTGAGAAGTAATCACAATATTTTTTAACTCCTCAACTTCTTTAAATTCGTTTTTAATACTTAAAGTACGTTTCATTCCATCCATTGGAACGCTTCCTAAAGTAATTGATAAGTTTTCCGAACCTAATGCGCGCTGAATATCTCCTAATGTTAACTGAGACGCTTGCATTTTATACATATCAAGATTGATTTGAATTTCTCTTTCCAAATCACCCACCATTTTTGCTTCGTTGATTTCACGCAGACCTTCAATTCGATCTTGTAAATCTTCGGCATACTGCTTTAATTTTTTCAAATCATAAGCACCGGCGATGTTAATGTACATGATTGGAATTTCGGAGAAAGCAATCTCCTTAATCATTGGCTCACGCGTTAGGGTTTGTGGTAAGTCAGTGCGGGCTTCATCCACTGCGTCCTTCACCTTTTGCTTTGCCTTGTCAGGATTAATATCCGTGTTAAACTCAATTACAACTACCGACACATCTTGTAAAGAAGTACTTGTTACCTTTTTTATGCCTGACACCGACTTTAATTTTTTCTCAATCGGTTTGGTAATAGTATTCTCAATGTTTGTTGGTGAGTTTCCTGCATTAACTGTGTTAACGAAAATGGTAGGAACAGTGATATCAGGAAAACTTTCCTTAGGTAAACCGATATATGACATCACACCAACTATCGAAATAATTATTGTGAGAATGTATACGGTTATCTTATTATCGATGGCCCAACTGGAGGGACCAAACTCTTTAAATTTATCTTTCATAATAATATATTATTTAAGCAGTCGTCAATTATTTATTATAAACTACTTTATCTCCTTCGTTCACGTTTTCAAAACCAAGTGTAACCAGTAAGTCACCAGCTGCTAAACCTTCTTTTACTTCCACTTTTCCATTATACTCGCGACCCGTTTTAATTACTGATTTTACTGCTTTATCATCCTTTACAACATAAACATATCTTTCGCCTGTCGTTGAATTTTGAATCACACGAACCGGAATTACTACAACTGGTTGCGGAGAAACATAATCATTAATTTTTAAGCGAGTTACCATATTTGGATGGTATTCCTTTTTGTTATCCAACAATACTTCAGCGGTAAATGTGCGTGACATTGGATTAATTGCGCGAGAAGCATAATTAACTTTCGACTCAAGTGAATCATTTAAGTCAGGGAAATAAATTTTTGCGATATCATTTTTCTTTACTCTTCCCGCGTATGATTCAGCTAACTCTGCTTTTACCTTCAAATTCGCGAAATTGATAACACGAATCGCAGGAATACCCGGAGCAATCGCGTTTCCAACTTTGATGTCAACCGCATCTACTGTTCCATCAATAGGAGAAATAATTTTTGACATACGTAATTGTTCCTGCAATGTTGCCATTTTCTTCTCTAAGCTTTCCTTATTGGTTTTTGCTTGTAAAAACTGAACTTCTGTTCCGATTTTTTGTTCCCAAAGATTTTTTTGCTTTTCATACAACTGATTCACTAAATCCATGTTCGTCTGTAAATCAGAAATGCTTTGTTGAATAGCGCGGCTGTCAGTTTCAGCTAAAACCTGCCCTTTTGAAACCTCATCACCCACTTTTACACTGATTTTTGTAACTGTACCCGGCATTTCACTCGATAAGGAAACATTTTCATCTGCATCCACTTTACCTTGCACATCGATGTACGTTGAGAAAATTTCAGGACTTACAGTTAAAACCTCTACCAAATTAGATTTTACCTCCACAGAATCTCCCATATCCTTCTTGATTTCAGCTTCCAAAGTTTCGATTTGCTTGGTTAACTTTTCATGCTCAGCTTTCAACGTTTCCAATTGAGTCTTCTTATCAGGTTGCGAACAAGAAGCAATCATAGCTGTAATCGCCATTAATAAAACAACTTTTTTCATTTTTATAGATTTTATATTTATTATCGTTTTTTTCATATGTAGATATTTTTTAAAGGTCTTATGGTTTAGCTATGTTACTTTCTACTTTTGTTTGTATCTAAGTACATGAATATTCCATAATTCTCAATTTACCACTTCACCGTCGTGAAGCCTTATTATTCTGTCTGTTTTGTTTGCAAAATTGTTATCGTGTGTTACTATTAAAATTGTTTGTTGATATTTCTCTTTCAGTTCCTTTAAAATTTCAAATACTATATCTGCATTCTTCGAATCAAGATTTCCGGTTGGCTCATCACCAAAAATTATTTTCGGTTCGTTAATTAAAGCTCTTGCAATGGCTGCACGTTGTTGTTGTCCACCCGAAAGTTTGTTTGCTTTTTTCAGCGCCTGATCCTCCAATCCCAACATTCTTAATTTGCTCATGGCGTTCTCCTCAATTTGTTTTTGATCGAGTTTGGCTAATTTCAAAGCGGGTAACATTACATTTTCTAAAACAGTGAACTCAGGGAGTAAATAATGAAACTGAAAAACGAATCCGATTTTTTCATTTCGTATTTCCGCCAAATCGTTTTTACTTTTTAAGCTTAAATCTTCGCCATCCAAAAATAAATGTCCTTTGTATTGAGTATCCAACGTACTTAATACATAGAGTAAAGTTGATTTTCCGCTACCCGAAGAACCCATAATAGAAGCAAATTGTCCCTTTGGAATTTGTAAATCAACATTCTTCAACGCCTGAAACTCCACAGGGTCGTAAAAGAATTTTGATAATTGTTTTGTTTCCAAAATAGCTTCCATTACTTACTTCTTATTATATCCACCGGGTCAATTTTACTCGCTTTACGAGCCGGCATATATCCTGCTATTGCCGTAACAATCATTCCAAACACAAAAGCGAAAGCGAAAAAATATGGTGACTGATTAAATTGTAAATGTTCCATGGCTACAAATCCTTTTACGTTCATTCGTATGCTTCCTACAATTTCCTGCAAGGTAAAACCAAGAAGTAATCCCAGTATGCCTCCAAAAAAACCGATTATTAAAGACTCCGATAAAAAAATAGTCCTGATATCTCGGTCTTTATAACCAATAGCTTTTAGGATGGCGATATCCTGCATCTTTTCATAAATAATCATCATCAAAATATTAAAGATGCCGAAGCCCGATACGACTAGAATTGAAAGAATAACCAAAACTGTAATCATGTTTTGAATTTTGAATACACCAAAAATATTCGCGTTCGCATCCTTCCAGTTTTGTGCCGGAAAACCATAACGATTTGTAAACTCTTTAGAAAGTTGCTCCGCTTTATCTATGTTTTTAAGTTTAATATTAATATCGGTGAGATAAGATCCATCCACTTGCAACAACTGCTGTGCGCTTCTTAAGTTCACGAATGCGCGTGTTTTATCTACCTCAACAATTCCTGAACGATGAATTCCAACCACCTTTAAAATCAGTTCAACACCTTTAGGGGAAACCACTGTGATGTTATCGCCCAGTTTTGCACCCAACAATTCAGCTAAGCCAATTCCGAGGATTAAACCATTAGGCGTATTTTGCAAATTGAGAATATTTCCTTCCACAGTATTTTCAGAAAGATCAAACAGCAAATTCTCCTTCTCAATATTAACACCTGAAACTCTTCCGGAAGATTGTGCAATACCCAAACGGAAAATAGCTTGCGAGCCTAAGAAAGGCGACACTCCTGCTATCTCAGGATGTTGTTCCAGTTGCTTAATTATTTGATAGCCGTTCTTAACCTTTGGTTGCTCATCCTTAACTTTTTGATTCCGGATAACAACCCACTCATTTTCTTTTTTGCCGGCATTTTCTAAAATACTGTGACGATCTTTGTCGGGCTCGTTATAAATACGAATGTTTGCAGTTGTATTTATGGTTTGTTCAATAAACACCGTTTGAAAACCGGACATTAAACCTGCCTGAAAAATAAAAATAGCAATGCCAAAAGTTACACCCAGCATAGCAACAATCGTTTGCCGTTTTTTAGACAACAAATGAATCAATGCTATTTTAATATTTGGTGACTTTGCTTTCATTTACTTTACAGGATTCTCAAGAATATCTGATTCAGACAATCCAGATAATACCTCAACAAATTCTAAATCTTCAATACCCTTTTTAATAACGATAGGCTCTTCCTTGCCCTTTACTTTTACTTTATTAAAGTCAAAAACATATTCACGCGGAATCACCAAAACATTGGCTCTTTTCTCAATGATAATATTTGCTTCCACTGACATGCCTGAATAGACTTTATGTTCAGGATGAAATGAAATAGTAGAAAGCACTTTAGCTGTTTTATTAATAGGATTTATACTTAAATAATTTTCTACTACTTCACCTTCAAACTTCTCGTTATTCTTGAATGCGTCTGCTTCATAAATAATTTTTTGTCCGGCCTTTACAAGCTCAACATCCGTTTCATCAATATTTAATTCAACTTCAAATCCATCGGTTCTTCCGATTTCCATCAGCATACGTTGTTGATTTACCAACTCGCCAATTTTTACATCCACATTAAACACTTTACCACTTTGTTCAGCTATAATGACAAAATCACTTTTTGACGACAATTGCGTTTCGTAATTAATTCGCGCGTTTTGCGCTTCGACAGAAGCCTTATCTGCAATATTATTCAACGCATCAGTAGCCTTGTAATAATTTGCCTTTGATATTTCATACTGCACCTTAGCCTGATCAAATTGTAATTGTGTGGTTGCGTTTTCCTTTATTAATTGAGAAAAGCGAACAAAATTTAATGAATCTAGCTTAAGCTTTGTAGCTGCAGCGTTTAAATCATTCTGATAAATACTGATGTAATCTGAATTACTCCCTGCATTTTTTTGCGCCAGGTTCATCAAATTTTTGGCCGACTCTGCCGCAAAATCAACCTGATCGTTTCGAATAGCAATAAGCGTATCTCCTTTTTTAATTAAATCTCCAGGCTTTACATAAATAGCTTTCACGTAACCAGGGTACTTGGCTTGTAACTTATAATAACCAACCGGGAAAACTTTTCCGGAAGCATACACTGCTTGTACCAAATCCTTCTTAACAGGACTAACGGTTTTATGCCCCCCTCCACAGGAAACTAAAAGCATCGCTGTGATTAAAATTGCAAGGTTAATTATAAATTTCATTTGGCTTGTTTTATTTTAACACTAAGTGCCTTACTTTATATTTCCAAGTGCTTTGTCTAAATCAGCTTTTGCGATAATTAAATCATATACGGCGTTTAGATAATTCGTTTCGGCTTCTTTAAGTGATGTTTCCGCAGTTACTACTTCGAGATTTGAACCTACACCCGCTTCATACTTCTTTTTAGCAGTTTCAAAAATGGAAGTAGCTAATTCTCGATTTTTCTTTTGGGTTAATAAGGAAGCGAAGGCGTTTTTATAGGAGATGGATGCAATATTCACTTCCAGTTCGATGGCCGACTTTAAATTCATTAATGAATTATTCGTTTTAGCTAAGTTCACTTGCGCTTGCTTTACTTTATAATATCTTTGTCCGCCACTGAAAATTGGAACATTCATTGTTACACCAAACAAACCGATTGGGTACCATTTCTGATCGAAATCCAAAAAATCAAACTTCGAGCGTTGCGCTTGTTGTAAGTAGGAAGCATAGGCCGCCAAGGTAGGAAGATACTGTAACTTGTACCTTTTTAATTCTAGTTTATTTAATTTCTCCTGGCTTTGTAATAAGGCATATTCCTGACGTGCTTCATAATTCACTTTTGTATCGCTAAGCAATTCTATGTCTTGCAATTGATCGGCTTTAATTTCGTCGGTTAAATTAATAGGTTGTTTTAAATCGTAACCCATTTGAAATTTTAATAAGGTTTCAGATACACCTACTAAACGTTCGATTTTTTCCTTTTCAATTGTTAGATTATTGTAAGCAAGCTCTAAACGATCGACATCAATTTTCTCTACGAAACCATTTTGATTCAATGCCTTTGTATCATCAAATAATTTCTTTAGACGAACAATGTTTGCATCTAAAGTCTTTAAGCGTTCTCGATTAATTAAAGTAGTGTAATACGCTTTTGTAATGGTAACAATAGTTTCAACTTTTGTTCTTGATAAATTTTTCTCCGATAAAATCTTTAACTCTTTTGCGGCTTTTAATCCGACAATATAATCGCTGCTAAATAACAATTGAGAAATTGTACCACCGGCTTGCATGTTATATTGCACACCAAACTTTACAGGAATAAACGTTCCGGGAGGCGCACCGAAAAACTGACCAGGTAATAAAGAGGTTGGTAACTCAAAGTAATCTTTGTAATCAACGCTTCCGCTAATTTGCGGTAAGCCTATACCTGTAATTTCTTTGCGTTTATACTCATTCATTTTCACATCCAACTCGGCATTTAAATAATTCGCGTTATGCTTAATGGCATAATCGATAGCCGCTTGCAATGAAAAATCGGCGGGTTGTGCGGTTTGTGAATTGGCACTTAAAGCCATCACTAAAACCGCTACTGTTGTTTTTAATTTATTAAACATGCTATTCATAAATATTATTCGTCTTCGTTTAATTCTTTGTATTTATTAATTAGTTTATGTCCCTTTAATATGCAAACCCCGTATAAAAAATGTTCGGCCAGTGAAAGTTGCACATCCACTACATTAAATTTATCAGGTGGATAAATATTAGGATTAAAAGCCATTTCAATTTCTTCCATTCTTAACCTTGCCAAAACTTTTACGTTTACGTCTTGGCGAACAAGTCCATCCTTTTTTCCTTTTTCCAAACTTGACTCCACCATTTTCTGAACAAAATTTGTTTTAAAGTCCTTTATCAGTTTCCAAGTTTGAGGATAATAGCGTTGAAGTTCATAAAACATAAGTGGATTTACTTTTCCAAAAATTTCAGCCATTCGTTTCATCATTTCAAAAACCTCTTCAACTACATTTCCGGTTTCTTCATGAATCATACGAAACGCGCATTGATGATTATCAACATCACATTTCATAAGGCTATGAATTATCTCCTCCTTTTCTTTAAAGTACTGATAAATGGTTTTTTTAGACATACCAAGATTTTTGGCTATATCATCCATGGTCACACTTCTGATACCATACTTAAAAAATAGTTCTTGTGCGCCTTTAAGTATTTTTTCTTCGGGAGTCATCTTTTAAAATTCGGGTACAAAACTATGGAAACTATTTTCGTCTTGCAAGTTTCTTAAAGAAAAAGATATTTTTCTGATATTTGAGCCATTGGCAGAAAAGAAACATAGCCGCTGGAAGCTTCTTACCGATCAGTTAAAGAACAAGTATCGTCTTGTAATACTGAACGATACAACATTTGGAGAGAAGTTTTCGCTACGACTTTCACCTTTAGGTTTAATAATAGCCATTAGTGCTGTAACCATTATTATGACCACTTTGGTGATTAGTTTAGTGGCTTTTACATCCCTACGCGAGTATATTCCGGGCTATGGCGACGTAGCAGAACGCAAAAGTTTGTTAAATCTTAGCCTTAAGGCCGACTCTATCGAGCAATCTGTTGCCGCACGGGATTGGTATATTAAAAACCTCGTGAATGTTTTGGAAGGGAAGACGGAAGGTAAACCGGAAAAACCAACGAAAGATACCAGTGGTAAATTTCAAAAGGTAAATACAAAACCAAGTGAGAGTGATGTGCAGTTTAGAAAAGATGTAGAGAATGAACCTGCCTCTTTACAGTTTGCAGGAACTACTGTTAAAAAAAATGCCTTGGCACAGTATTTATTTTTCTGTCCGGTAAAAGGAATAATCACTACTTCTTTAAATGCATCCGAAGAACATTACGGTGTTGATGTGGTAGCAAAGAAAGACGAACTGATTAAATCTACGCTCGACGGAACGGTAATTTACGTGGGCTTTACTCCTGCCGACGGACATATTATTCACATACAACACGACAATAATTTAATTAGCATTTATAAGCACAATTCTGAAGTTTTAAAAAAGATGGGCGAGCGTGTTCAATCCGGTGAGCCTATTGCAGTAATTGGAAATTCAGGAGAAACAAGTAAGGGACCGCATCTTCATTTCGAGTTATGGCATAACGGTCTGCCCATTAACCCCGAAGAGTTTATTGTGTTCTAGCAACGACTACTTATTGAACATTTTTCATTTTTTGTTATATGTTAATTATTTCAACATTAAACATATAACACTTAACAAGAAATGATTAAGTGTAAATAAAAATCTCAACATTCTCCATGGTGAGTTTTGGTGTCTTCGTGCATTAGTGGCAAAAAAAAGGTAACGCCACCAAATCCAAAAACACAAAAACCCTGAGTTTAGCTTGAAGTACTTTGCTAGGGTTGAAATTTAATTTTAACCTCAACCAAGCCTAATACGCAGAAACAGATTTATCGCTATCGCTCGAAATGACACGCTACTAAAAAACATAAACTTCTCTACGGTAATGTTAGTCACGAATGACACAAATATTCACGAATTGATTGGCGGAATTTGTGCCTCAGATAACACGGATTTTTATACCACTTATATTGCCACCAAATCACAAAAACACAAAACAGCGTATGTAATTTGGTGAGTTTTGGTGTCTTCGTGCTTTAGTGGCTGAAAAATATTTACAATAATCCCACTTTTTTCTTCCAGGCTTCGAAGTAAGGCGGATTGGTGATATACAATTCTTTTGTAACGGGATTCATAAATACTTGCGTGGTTTGTCCTTCACAGGCTAAATAACCATGCTTTGCACTGTAAATCTTAAAATTGAAAATTATTTTTGCCGCCGCTGAATTAACGAATACTGTTTCAATAATGGCCGAATCGCCGTATTCTAATGGTCTTTTATATTGCGCTTGAACATCTACAATCGGAACGGCTAATCCATCCGCATCATATACATCCAGATAAGTTAATCCGTATTCTCTTCCAAAAGCTTCGCGCCCGTCTTCAAAAAATTTAACGTAATGTCCGTGCCATACCACACGTAAGGAATCTACTTCGCTAAAACGAATCGGAACTTCTGTTTTATTAGTAAGCATTATTGATTTTGATCAATCACCTTAGGAACTTTGAAGTAATCGGAGTCGCGCTTCGGTGCATTCTTTAAGGCTTCATCCTGTGTAAGTGTTACTTTCACATCATCTTCACGTAACACGTTTTTTTCATCGGTCATGTAAATTAATGGCTCTACTTTATCCGTATCCAGTTCATTTAATTTGTCAACGAAAGCTAACATGCGGTTCATGTCGTTCAAAATTTCGCCCTTCGCTTCATCGTTAAATTCTAAACGAGCTAAGTGCGCAATTTCATCCACCATTTTAATATCAATCTTCTGTGCCATAATATTTATCTAATTCGGTTTTTATAAATTCATGAACCTGTGTACGCAAATCTACTAAATTTTCTTCTGTCATCCCTTTAGTAGAAATGGGTGCACCTACAATAACCCTGGCAATCCCCGGACGTCCATTGGCTTTAAAAAAACCTCCGTTCTGTAACAATTGCCAGTTATTAATGTTCACGACAGGTATAATCGGTACTTGTTTTTCGATAGCCAGTTTAAACGCGCCGTTTTTAAAATTTCGCAGTTTCCCTTCGTTAGAAATGGTGCCTTCTGGATAAATAACCATGCCAAAGCCTTGCTCAATTTTCTCTCCCGCTTGTTGCAAAGCCCTATGCGAACCTGTATTGCTTTTTCGATTAACAGGAATATCCATGTATTTAAAAAACTTTCCGAATAAAGGTGCTTTTAAAAGCTCCACCTTCCCCATAAACAAAGCCGTATGTTTCATGTAAAACACGCTCAAACAAATATCGAGATATGATGTGTGATTAGATACCACAACACATTTGTGCGGCCATTTAAATTTCTTTCTATACTTGATTACAGGAATAATACCCGCAAAAAGAACAATTAAAAATGCCCATACTTTTTTGAGAGCATACGCAAACCTCAACTGTTTTGTGATGAAAGCAATATAAAACAGTGGGTATAGGATTAAGAAAGGAATTGAAAAACACAAGATAAACCACACTTTCCAAAGCGGCATAAGGGTGTATTGATAAAGTGTTTTCATTGATAAAATTCAAAAGGCTAAGTTACTAAATTAATGTCAATGCCGGTTTATACAGGTAAAATTGTATTTTTACAGTCAATTATGGCACGCATATTAACAGGCATACAAAGTACCAATGTTCCGCATTTAGGAAACATATTAGGTGCTATTTTACCGGCAATCGAATTAAGTAAAAATCCTAAAAATGAATCTTTATTCTTTATTGCCGATTTGCATACTTTAACCTCGGTGAAAGATCCGCAGTTTATTATTAATAGTACAAAAGCGGTTGCTGCAACTTGGTTAGCTTTTGGGTTCGATACTACTAAAAACATGTTTTACCGCCAGAGTCGTGTTACGGAAGTGTGTGAATTAACCTGGTATTTGAATTGCTTTACGCCATACCCGATGTTAGCAAACGCGCATTCGTTTAAAGACAAGAGCAATCGTTTAGCTGATGTGAATTCAGGATTGTTTACTTATCCGGTTTTAATGGCTGCAGATATTATTTTGTATGATGCGAATTTTGTGCCGGTGGGGAAAGATCAATTGCAACATTTGGAAATGACGCGTGATATTGCAAGCGCGTTTAATAATAAATTAGGCAAAGAAATTTTCGTGATTCCGGAAGCATTAATTGATGAGCGTGTAATGATAGTACCGGGTACCGACGGACAAAAAATGAGTAAGTCGTACAACAACTTCATTAATATTTTCCTTCCGGAGAAAGAATTGAAAAAAGTGGTGGGCGGAATTGTAACAGACAGTACACCATTGGAAGAGCCGAAAAATCCTGACACGTGTAACGTATTTAAATTATATCAATTATTAGGAAGCGCCGAACAAACAGAAAGTCTCCGACAAAATTATGTAAAGGGTGGCTTTGGTTATGGCCATGCAAAAAATGCTTTGTTTGAATTGATATTGGAAAAATTTGGCGAGCAACGCCAATTATTCAATGAGTTGATGAGTCATCCTACGAAACTGGAAGAAGAGTTAAGCATTGGAGAAAACAAAGCCAAAAAAATAGCTCAAGAAAAATTAGCGATCGTGAGAAAAGAATTAGGGTTTGCTTAATGTTGGATTACAATTTTCTTTGTGATTATTGCTTCACTTGAAACTATCTGCAAATTATAAATCCCGTTACTTAAGGCGCTCACATCTATTTGATTAGTGCAGCTAGTCCTTAATACTATTTCACCTAAACTATTTATTATAGAAATTTCAAAATTTTGAGAATAATTATCCGGCGGAATCACGCTTACTGATTTATTTGCCGGGTTGGGATAAATTGAAATATCAGCTTTGTTATACTCTTGTATTCCGATGCAGGCATCCACAGTAACAGTTATAGCAGCCGATTTTATACATCCCACTCCGTTTGTACCATTAACTGTGTAACTGGTCGTTAAAGTTGGATTAACAACAATTGCACTGTTTGTTGAAACTGTGGACCAAGTATATGTAGTCATTCCGCTGGCAATTAATGTAGCCGTTTCACCAACACACAATATTGTATTGGTAGTACTAATTTGAATATCTGGAAATGCATTACATTTTTTTTCAATTACAATCGATTTAATCTTGATTGTGGTACTGGCATCCAATAATATCCAACCATATAGAGTATCATTTGGATAAATTTTTCTAAATCCTAAATAATTATTATTTGTCTTAAATGAACCATACTGAACATTACCGGGGCCCCAGGGTGGTGGTGGTCCTGAAAAACTGTAGTAAAGCGAGATGGTATAATTTTTCCAATTATATAGATTACTAACCGTTGCGCCTATTGGAATTGTATCTGCATATGAACTGTTTGATATATATGCGTACTCTATATTACTCAATGATAAAACTGATTTTGTAAAACTACTGTGAGATGGAGAACTAGAATGAGCATAAAGAAATCTCACATCGCTCACATTATCAGCATCAATATCAATGTCACAACTTGTCGTAGCCTTAGCAACAAAAGGCATTAAAGTGTCTTTAATATTATTGTAAAAAATGGTCGTAGAAATTGTATCTCCGGTTACAACCCCTTGAGAAAAAGTATAAAATGGTAAAAGAAAAAATATGCAGAGTCGCTTTAGCACCGGTGTCAATTTATTACCCTAAAGTTAAATAAAGTTCGCTAGAATACGAATGATTTAAGTCAGGAAAAAACTAATCCTTCACCCACTCTAATTGCATTTTGTTCAGCTTGTAGTAAAAGCCGTTTTCATTGGCGATTAAGTCGTGGTGCGTACCGGTTTCTTTTACTTCCCCTTTGTGTAACACCACAATCTTGTCGGCATTTTTAATGGTAGATAAGCGGTGTGCAATTACAATGGATGTACGTCCAACCATTAATTTATCTAAAGCTTCTTGCACTAATCTTTCGCTTTCTGCATCCAAACTGCTCGTAGCTTCATCTAAAATTAAAATGCTTGGGTTCTTCAATACAGCACGCGCAATAGCTACACGCTGTCTTTGTCCGCCTGATAATTGTATACCTCTGTCGCCAACTACCGTTTCAAATTTTTCAGGGAAGCTCATGATGAAATCGTAAGCATTCGCTTTTTTAGCAGCTTCAATAATTTCATCCATGCTGGCATCCGGCTTACCGTACAAAATGTTTTCTTTAATACTTCCTCCGAATAACAATACATCCTGCGGTACAATCGCCATTTGATCACGCAAAGCCGTTAACTCATAGTCGGTCGATTTTTTACCATCGATGGTATAGCTGCCGGCCGTTGGTTCGTAAAAACGCAAAACCATAGAGGCAATGGTTGATTTACCGCTACCGCTGCTTCCTACTAATGCTAATGTTTGTCCCGGTTCAATTTTAAACGATACATCTTTTAATACTTCAAAATCTTTTCGTGTAGGGTAAGTGAAATTGATATTCTTAAATTCAATTTCTCCTTTTAATCTTTCGAGATTAGATTTTTTCTCTTCTAAATTTATTTTTTCAATGTTACCATCAATCAATTCAAAAATACGTTCGTTGGCGCCCATCGCTCGCTGAATGGAAGCAATCTGATCCGGCAATCCACCTAATGAACCTGCCACGAATAAGGAAAGCATCAAAAATTTACCAAACTCTTCCGCTGTAATTTCACCGCTGTTTTTTAATAAGAGCATTCGCCACAAAATAAAAAACACAGCGCCAAAAATAAATGTCACCACAAAAGCAAAAAACGAACCTCTGAAAATTCCGAATTTCAATCCAAACTTTCTTACTTCTTCCGTATTGGCTGTGTAGCGATTAATTTCAAATGTTTCATTGGTGAATGATTTTACATTCGCAATTCCCGTTAATGCTTCGCCAACGATAACATTACTCTGCGCAATTTTATCCTGAAATTGTTTAGAGTATCCTCTGATTTTCTTTCCAAAAACAAGTGCAATAACAATGAGTGGAGGAATGATAATTAAAAAAAGTTGCGCCACTTCCCAAGAGGTGTAATAAATGATAAATACCAATCCACCCAAGCCAACAATACTCTGACGGATTAATTCGGCGATGTTAACTGTAAACGCGTCTGAAACCACATTAATATCAGTTGCAATGCGGCTGCTTAATTCTGCTACTTGATTTTGGGAGAAAAATTCCATTGGCATTTGAATGATGCGTTTAAACGAATCTGTTCTCAAACCTTTTAAAATACTTTCGGTAACCTGTGCAAACATAAATACACGTCCGAATGAAAACACACCTTGTACTACCAAAATCAACAGGAGCATTTGTCCGATGTCGATTAACTCGGTATTCATTTGTTCCACACTTTTTCCGGTTTGTCCGAAATACCCAAACATTTTACCGGAAATTAAAGGGAAGTATAAACCAACACCGGCGGTGCCGAATAAAAAGAACATACCCAACACAAATTTCCATTTGTGCGGACCCAAATAGGAGAATAAGCGTAATGATTTCTTTAAGTTGGCAAGCGTAAATTTGGCCTTCGGTAATTCTTCCTTCTCACTTTTACTCATTCGGTTACCACGGGTACCTGCAGCAGGACTTTTTGCCATATTTGTGTAATTTTAAGAGCTCAAAGGTACCTGATTTTGTTGGCTAAAATCTTAAAATTGATGTTTTTGGATCAATTTTAACGAAATTTGAGTCTTTTGTTTGTGGGAAAGCAAAAACTCTTTATATTTGCAGTCCATTTTAAAAAAAGAACATTTAAAATTTATATACAATGAAACGTACTTTCCAACCATCGCAACGCAAGAGAAGAAATAAGCATGGATTTCGTGAGCGTATGGCAACTGCCAATGGCCGTCGCGTGTTAGCTGCACGTCGTAAAAGAGGTCGTAAAAAATTAACTGTATCTAGCGAAAAGCTACACAAACGTCAGTAAGAATTTGATTTAATATATCAGGTTATAAAAAAACCGCGAGTAGATACTCGCGGTTTTTTATTTTGTCTCCCTTTCCATCCAGGGAAGTATTATCGGGATTAATACCCTAAAATCTTTAACATCGATTTATAGCTTTGTTCTTTGGCGAACAAACGCGTTGTAAATTCACCATCATCTTCCCTATCTATTAATACGTGCTTAGGCGCCGGTATTAAACAATGCTGCGTTCCGCCGTAACCACTTAAAGCTTCCTGGTAGGCACCTGTGTGAAAGAATCCAATATATAAAGGTTGTTTTTCGGTTTTCTCAATCTTAGGTAAGAATACTTGATTGGTGTGCGCCTCACTGTTATAATAGTCCATACTATCGCAGGTTAAGCCACCCAAATTGACCGGAACATACGGCTTATCCCAATGATTAATAGCCATCAAAATAAAACGCTGATTAATCCCCCAGGTATCCGGTAAAGTAGTGATAAAAGAGCTATCAATCATGTACCAGCGTTCGCGGTCGTTTTGCATTTTCTGATCAACAACAGAGTACAAAGTTGCTCCGCTTTCACCTACAGTAAATGAGCCGAATTCAGTAAAAATGTTAGGTTCATCAATCTCATTTTGGACACAAAAGTTCTTAATTTGAGCTACAATCTCCTCAATCATATACTCATAATCGTATTCAAACCCCAAAGAAGTACGAATTGGCATGCCCCCTCCGATGTTTAAAGAGTCAAGGGTTGGACATATCTTCTTTAATTCCAAGTAGATACTTAAACACTTGTTTAATTCGGTCCAATAATAAATAGTATCCTTAATTCCGGTATTGATGAAGAAGTGCAGGAGCTTTAGTTCGAACTTCGGATTACTCTGTATCTTCTCCTTATAGAGGCTCATGATATCAGTGTAGCGAATACCGAGGCGTGATGAATAGAAAGCAAAGGAAGGTTCTTCCTCGGTGCTGATGCGTATCCCGAGCTTGCACTTATCTACCTTCACATGCTTCTTGTAGTAGTCGAATTCATCCAAGTGATCCAGAACCGGAATTACATTAAAATTATCATTAATCAACTCGGTGATATACTGCTTGTACAGAGTGCGTTTATACCCGTTACAAATAATATATGTATCTTTGGTAAGCTTCTTTTTTTTGTATTGCTCTTTGAGTATTTGGATATCATAAGCCGAGGAAGTCTCGATATGAACATCGTTTTTAAGGATTTCATCCAGCACAAACGAAAAATGCGAGCTTTTGGTGCAATAACAATAAATGTATTTGCCTTTATAATCGGCCTTAGCCATTGCGACGTTAAATAAACGTTTCGCTTTTTGAATTTGGCTGCTGATTTTTGGTAAATAAGTAATTTTTAACGGAGTTCCGTATTGCTTGATAATTCCCATTAAAGGTATATCATTGAAATACAATTCGTTATCTTTTACATCAAACCCTTCTTGAGGAAAATTAAAGGTTTGGTGTATTAAATCGGCGTATGCATTATCCATTTTTAAAAGAAGTAAGTGAGTTACTTTGAAAAATTTTGGCTAAAGTAAGTAATTTACTTTAACTGTATGTTAAGAAACTAAAATATATGAAGGCAATGATAAAACCTATCCGCATAGTTGAAGTTAAAAGTGAAATTGGTGCCGGAACGCGTGGTGCCAGTATGGGAATTGACGCTATTAAGATAGCTGCCCTCGATTTCGGGAGTCCCTTTTTTAAAAAATTTAAAACCGTTGAAATTCCGAACGAAAACAACCTGCTTTTAGAGCCGGTTGTAAACGATTATGCTAAGCGTATTAAAGGTATTTACAACCTGAATGAGCGTTTAGCCAAGGAAATTTCAAAAATCCTTACAAAGGATGAGGTTCCAATTGTATTAGCCGGCGATCACAGTTCTGCATTAGGAACCATTTCCGGTATTCGTATGGCTTACCCGCAAAAACGACTTGGTGTAATTTGGATTGATGCACATGCCGATTTGCATAGTCCGTATACAACGCCAAGTGGTAATATGCACGGAATGCCTTTGGCTTGTGTATTAGGAGAAGATAATAAAGACCGTCAGCAAAATAAACCGGATGACGAAACCATAGAGTATTGGGAAAAATTAAAAAACTTAGGCGGCATCATGCCGAAAATTCAACCAAACGATTTAGTATTTGTAGCGCTTCGTGATTATGAACCGCAGGAAGATTATATTATTAAGAAAAATAAAATTCGTGTCTTCAATTTACAAGAGATTCGCAAAAAAGCCGTTGAGCGCGTAGCCATCGAATCACTAAATTATTTGGATCACTGTGATTTAATTTATGTAAGCTTTGATGTGGATAGTATGGATTCACGTATCTCCAGCGGAACAGGAACACCGGTGCCAAATGGTATTACAGAAAAAGAAGCCGGTAACTTGATTTATTATATCATGCGGAGTAAAAAAATCTGCTGCTTCGAAATGGTTGAGATTAATCCAACACTTGATAAAGAAAATTTAATGGCAGAAAATGCTTTTGAAATTTTACAGAAAGCAACTAATCAATTGAGTCACGATTTTTAGTTCTCGACTACGCTCGAACTGACAAAACAATATCTAAACAATTATGAATTTCATCACCTCCGAAAAAAAAGATAAAGTAACGGTTATCACATTAAACCGTGCCGATAAGTTCAACAGTTTCAATCGCGAAATGGCCTTGCAATTACACGCCGCACTCGATGATGCTGAAAATGATAAAGAATGCCGCGCTATTGTATTAACCGGAAACGGAAAAGCGTTTTGTGCCGGACAAGATTTATCGGAAGCAATTGATCCAAATGGTCCGGGTATTAAAAAAATTGTGGATGAACATTACAATCCGATTGTAATGCGTTTGCGTAAAATTGAAAAACCAATTATCGCCGCAGTGAATGGTGTTGCGGCAGGTGCCGGTGCTAACATTGCTTTAGCTTGCGATATTGTTACAGCAACTTCGTCGGCCAGTTTTATTCAGGCATTTAGTAAAATCGGATTAATTCCGGATAGCGGCGGAACTTTTTTCTTACCACGATTAATTGGCTTACAACGTGCATCCGCTTTAATGATTACAGGCGATAAAGTTTCGGCTGCCGATGCTTTACAAATGGGCATGATTTATAAAGTGTTTGAAGATGCCACTTTTATGTCAGACACATTAAAATTCGCTGCAGGTATTGCGGATATGCCAACCAAAGGTATCGGGCTAACGAAACGTTTATTAAACGAAAGTTTTTATAATACTTACGATAAACAAATACAATTTGAAAGTTTTATTCAAACTGAAGCTGCTGCCTCTTATGATTATAATGAAGGTGTAAAAGCGTTTTTAGAAAAACGTAAACCTGAATTTAAAGGCGAGTAATATTTAAAATTCCATTCAACAAAAAAGCCACTCAAATTGAGTGGCTTTTTTTATTTATCATTAATACTTATTATCGAATCAATGTTACATGTCCTTTGTATTCGTGTGCTTTACCAAACACATCTTTCACGTTGATTAACCAAGTGTAGGTTCCTTGCTCTACAGATTTATCACCTCTACCCTGGTAACGTCCATCCCATGACTCTTCAAACTTCTTAGTTGTGAAGATTCTCTCACCCCAACGATCGAAAATTTGCAATTGATATTCTACAATACCAAATCCTTTTGGCTGGAATACATCGTTTAATCCATCCGCATTTGGTGTAAACGCATTCGGAACATAGATTCCGAAATCTTCACCAACTACTAATGGTCTTACAATTGTATCCATACAACCGTGATCACTTTTTACTACTAAGGCTACAGCGTAAGTTCCTGCTTCGGTATACAAGAAAGTTGGGTTTTGCATGTTCGATGTATACTGCGCTGTATTCATAAAGAACCAATTCCAGCTTACAATGTTTGCGCTGTGTGAAGCATCCGTAAACACAACATCACCGTCAATATTAATTATTGGCTTAATCGGAGCGTGGTTAAAATCAGCTACCGGATTCGGATAAACTTCTGTTGTATAAGTTGCTTCCGCGCTACAACCATTTTGGTCGGTAACTACGGCAGTAATAGTGTAGATACCCGGAATTTCATAACAGGTTTCAGCGAAATTAATTCCGTTAGCAGAACTTCCGTTACCTAAATTCCAAGCCGCATTTGCAATTCCTGCAGCTGCATTAACTGTATACTGAACGCAAATTGGAGCACAACCTGTGTTTGGTCCTGAAACAATTGAAGGAACTGGTAAAGGATTTACAGTGGCATTAGCTGATGTAGAAGCGGTACAGCCATTCGCATCTGTTACAACTACATTATATGTTCCTGTGTAGTTTGTTGAATTCGCTTGAATAGTTGGGTTAGATACGCTGGCAAAGAATCCGTTCGGACCAGTCCATTGATAATTAACACCGCCTGTTGCATTGAGGTTTAAAATATTATTTACACAAATCGGACTATTAATCATAGCTACCGGCGTAGGTAATGGGTTAACCGTTAGATTACTGAAACCAGTACTCACACATCCATCAGAACTTGTTACAACTACGGTGTATTGTCCTGCATTTGACAAGGAAGCATTTAATACAGATGCATTTTGAGATGCAGAAGTAAATCCACCAGGACCACTCCAGGCATAAGTTGCTCCACCATTTGCGCTTAATGTAGTATTACCATTTTCACAAACCACAGGATTATTCACAGTAACTACAGGTAAAGGATTTACCACAACATTTGTTACTGCACTATTAATACAACCGTTTGCGTCTGTAACAAAAACCGTATACGCACCGCTGTTTGAAACAGCCGAATTAGAGATAGTTGGATTTTGCTGACTAGAAGCATATCCACCCGGTCCGCTCCAAGTATAAGTATTGTAAGCGCCAACATTTAATAATATCGCATCACCTGCGCAATAAGCACCGGTATTAGTTGGGTTTGGAAGCGGCAAGGCGTTAACCGTTACCGAAGTAGATGCCGTAGCAAAACAATTTCCAATTGTAATGGTAACATCATAAGTTCCGCTCATCGCTGTGGTAGAACCGGCAATTGTTGGGTTTTGTAAGTTAGAAGTATACCCACCAGGTCCAGTCCAACTATAAGCTGTACCTGCACCTGCATTTAATTGAATACCTGCACCTGCGCAATATGGCCCCGTATTTGAAGCTGAAGCAGTAGGGGTAGTTACGGTTGCATTCGTGCTTGTTGTGCCTGTACAACCTGCAACAGTTACAGTTAAATTATAAACTCCGGTTGCCGCAGGGGTGGCAGACGTTATAGTAGGATTTTGAACGGCAGATGTAAATCCACCGGGACCACTCCACGAATAAGTTCCGCCACCATTACCGGTAAACGTAAGATTTGAACCGGTACAAATTGGTCCGTTATTCGCAGCAACCGCCACCGGATGCGGATTAATAGTAATCACTGAAGTAGTACTTGCGGTACATCCTGTATTTGTAATGGTATGTCCTACTGTATATGTACCGGGAGCTGTAAAACTAACTGGTCCATAATTATTGGTACTTCCATTAGCCGGTGCACCGACGACAGGATTAAAATCATAGGTATGTGTACCCGTTGCTTGTATTGCATTAAACGTAAATGAATTTCCATTTAAACACTGCGTGTACGTTGGAGTGGTAAACGCAGGGTCGGGAGGCGGAGGCGGCGTGACGACCATCGAGGCCGTTGAGTTACACGTTCCTATCGCTACATTTTGATAGACCGTATATGTTGCTGAACTCGGAAAGACGACAGTGCTTGTTGCCGCAGTTGTTGTATATGATGCAGGTGCACTTGGTCCGACAAATGAAAATGTTTGAACTGCCGGAGCACCTGCTCCTGTATTAGTAAATGTATACGATGTACATGCGTTTGCTGAAGTAAATCCTGAAGCAGGAGGAGGAGTTACTAAGTAGGTTGCTGTTTTTGCTGTTGCAGCACAAGCTGCGAATGGTGTATAATCACAAGTATAAGTTCCAGGAGCAAGTGCTGTAATACAACTGGTTGTTACAACAGGTCCGCTTGGTGGAGTCCAAGTATAGCTTTGCATACCTGCAGGTCCGCACAATGGTCCCGGACAAACAGTACCTGATGGAGTTGCCGACATACAATCTGCATCAATGTAACAATATCCCCAATCGTAATTATAAATACACCAGTTACAATCGATACGAACCGTAATGTTCTGACCGTTATATGGAGAAAGATCCATAGCAATCGTTTGCCAAGGCACATAAGTAACAGGGTAAGATTGATTACCGATATTAACACCATTGAGTGGTGAAGTTTGAGTAGTTCCCGGAGGCATACCTACGAAAGCTCCCGGAGGATTTGCATAATAACAAGAGAAACTAGGACATGATAAAGGTTGATTTGCCGCATTTAAAAATTGGATTTTAAAAATTGCAGCTGCATTTCCCGGGTGAGGGAAATTTAAAATACAAAACGCGAAATGTAATTGAAACTGATTATTAATAGCTGTAACAGGAATAACACGAGAAGCGCTCGCTGTAAAATTTACTTTCCCAGAAATATTATTATCGTTTAGTCGCAATGAAAAATTTCCGCCCGGCTTCACTTTAGGGAAACCTCCAAAAGGATCATTACCCATGGCTGTTGTTTGAATTTGGTTGTCACCGGTTACAGTCCAACCCGAAGTGTTACCTGATTCAAAATCGATATTACTACAACCTGCTGGTTGTGGACCTTGTTGAATCGTGTTATTACCAATTCCTTTTGAAACTGAACCATCAGCATTCACTACTAATGCATTTTGGTGAGCATGAAACTTGCTGTAAACATAAGTACGTTTAGCATGTTCCATAAACTTATACTTCTCAACGGCAGTTTTCATGTGTGAAGCGTGTTCCTGCGCGCCAACGAAATCAAAACCGGCTAAAGAATCAATAGCGTTTTTTTGACCGAAAGAAAAAATCGATAAACCAACCGATAAAAGAGACCAACATAATTTTCTCATGGGATGAATTTTAATAAAGTAAAGGTAGACTATGTATATATCTACCCAAATTACTCACTCATTCAGCCACAAAGCTTACTAAATGACCGTTTTGAGTGAATGAATTGGTTAAAATGATTTAGCAGTCCGGCAAGTTAACTAAATATATGTTAATCAATGTTTTATAACCTTTTCGAATGAGTATTTTTCGAAAAGGGGCTAGTCCTAAGAGTTATCTAAAATGCTATGCCTCGATAAATTGATTTATTAATTCAGCAAGGTGCTTTGTGCTTACAGTCTCAATTGGATGCTTTGCTTCTTTAAGCTCGAAACGCTGCGAATTTTTGATTTTTGATGCCGCAAAATTTGTCTCCTCTACTGATACCATTGAATCATTTTCTGCTAAACCGAGCAAAACGTGATTGGAGATTTTTGCAAATTCCTCTTCAGTTAAAGCATTATTTTTTCCAAGTTCTAACATCATCTCTGCTGTGCTTTTCAAGAGGAGTTTCCATTTATCACCATGTCGTTTTTGCAATGCTTCCGCAAATTTTGGAACCTTTTCTGAGATGGTTTGAGAATCCAACATTTTGATTTCCTTAGCAGCAATTTCGGGCGACCATTCGAATTTAGTTCCTAAAGTGATAATTCGTCCTATTAAGTCGTGTCTTTTCGACGCTAAATACAAAGCCACAAATCCACCCATGCTGTATCCAAAAACGTGGGGCTGCTTTAAATTATTGGATTCAATGAAACTTTCTAATTCACTTGAGAAAGCCGCAATTCCAAAACCGTTAGTAAAAGATTTAGCACCATGACCGGAAAAATCCAATGTAAAACATTCGTATCCTTTGCTTTTAAGTTCTAAGCTAAGCGGATAGAGTTGATCGGAGGCACCAATAGCTCCGTGTAATAGGATGATGGATTTCATGTAGCTAATTTACGGAAAGACCATAAATTAAAAAGCAATTCTGTTTTGTTTATTTCAAGCAATCACAGAATATATTTCCATCTTGTCCTGTAGTAGAAGTTTCTATAGTTGTACTATAACTACTTCCATTCCAATTCTGAGTAAACGAAAACGTTTCGTACTTACACTTTCCATCCTTATAAGATAACCCCGCGGCGCCATACATAGTTTTCGAAATAGGAACACCGGTAATGTCGTTTTTCCGAATTTCCCAATCACCGCTTAACAACACAAAGCTCTTCATAACAGCATCCTTATTGTTATTAACGAGATACTTCTTTACACAGTCTTTATACTTAGTTTCGAGTGCCGGGTCTTTCTTTACGGCTTTAGGCATACAAATGGCCGGATTTGCCGGATTCGCAAATCCTCTGCTTACATTGAGGTTAAACTCACCACTCGCAATCGGAACTTCAGTAAGTGGCTTCACACTGGTGTAATTTGGAAATAAATCAATCTTAAAAAGATGCTTTCCGTCAGTTAATTTTGAATCATACCCAACTAAAGCGTCAATATAAGCTTCACTTAACAAAGCATCCTTATTAAAATTAAGTATTCCACCAATACTAGTTGCAGTACGCACTTCACTCTTAGACATGTATTGCTTACCATCTCCTTTAAAGTTTACACGCCCCTCATATGCCAAATTTCCATCAATGTAAATTTTATAGACCATTCCAACATGAATGTCAAAAATTTCAGAAGTACTTACTTTTTGTGCTTCATTGAAAACCGATGTTCTTAAATAGATACGAGCGTATATTGGTGAATTAATCTTAAAATCACTACTAAATTTTGTTTCTGTAGGGTTTTCTTTTGGTATTTCAGTCGTTGAAAACACAATTTTACCAGCGTATTTCTCATGGATTGGATTCGTAATGCCATCATCCTTTATAATTAAATTAGCTATTCTCTCTTGTTCTTTCAGCTTAGCCTCATCTTCTTTCTTTTGTTTATCGGCGGCTTTCCCATCACTTAAACTTTTAAGCGCTTCATCTCGCTTTGCTTTAAAGGCTGCTAATTTTGATTCGAACTCCGAAACATTATAAGAAGCGTCCTTTTGCTTAATCTTACTTATCTTCTCCTCCAGCGTGTTTATTTCACTTTTAACTCCGGTTTGAAAATTTTTATCCTTCCAAATCGGAGACGCCAACTTTTTTTCCAGGTTCTGTATATTAGTTTTAGCACCATCCACGTATGGTTGCGCATCTTTGTTTTGAGCGTTACATTGAATCATTACATGTAAGGCAATTAAAAATCCTATCGTCCTTTTCATATTATTTATTATTAATTCTTAAATCTTCTAGATTGTTTTCGTTCTTCTTAATTCTTTTCAGCAATAATATTTTAATCGGCAACATCATTAATAAAAATGGAAGAACTATTAATAGAACACTTAATGTTGGATAATATTTTCCATCGTTAATGCTTGCCTGCCACACGTTAATTGTTAATGATACCTTATTACTGGTGAATGTCACAACCGTCGCACATATAATCAGCAGAAATGTTATCGCTCCAAATGTTTTATCAAGTTTACTTTTTGTCATTTTATTTTACATTTTCACATAAAATTTCTACAACCTCTCCGAGATTAATATAACCCTGACCATAACTGCCACCTGCATAATCCTGTTTATAATCTACATAATGTAATAGTGAACAACTGCCATCTGCTCCTTTTAACGCCGCGGAAAAACCTTTTGTTCTACTTAAAATCGCACCTGTGATTGAATTCTTTTGTATACTCCATGATGAGCTATGAACATTTACTTTAACAACCGTTTTACCAGTGCCAAATTTTGATTTTAAAATGGCCGCCTTTATTTGCGCTTCCAATGGTGGGTCACTTACTGCCGCCGGCTCCATTTTAGTCTCTGCAATACGTTTTGCCATCGCACCCTGCGCATGCTTCCTGGCATTTTCCGCGCTGCCTAACATATTTAGTACGTCAAGAGATTTTTGCTTTGCTTCAGCTACAGATTTACTTGATGGAAAAACCTGGGAGAATGCATTCCATTTGTTGTAAATCCATTTAATTTGATAATAATTATAGACAGCATATTCAACACCTTCACTTTTTTCGTAATTATTCTTTGTGCTGACTAATTTTGTTTCATCTGAACCCGAAACTTCCCAATACCCTTCAATCTTACTCAAGCTTTCTTTATCGTTAGAATTTAAACTTGACTTACAGAAATTGCCAATTAAATCAATTTGTTCATTCACCTTTTTATCCAGTTCAGCAAAATCAGCATCGGTTTTACTGTTCTTATAACTTGCCGGTGTCCAATTTAAAATTACATCTAGATCTTCCGACGCGTTTTCTGCTGCCTTCCAATCCTGCTCCTTTTTATCATTTGCAGAGGCGCTATCTGATTTATATTTCTGTATCTCTGCTTCCATGGCGGAAACATCATAAGCCGGATCCGTCTTTTTAATTGATGAAATTTTTTTCTCTGCGTCTAAAATCGCTTCTTGATAGCCCATTGAACCAGGGCTCATTTTTTGTAATCGCTCAATTGCTTTATTGTAAAATTTTAAATTTGACTGCCCGCTTGTTGATAATTGCTGAGCGGATACATTTAAGGCCATTAGTAGTGTGATTTTTATAAAAACTCTTTTTATCATAAGTTATCTGTCATTGATTAATTGCATTCCATTTTTCTGCTGACTCATTTTTTTTTTACAGAATAAGAATTCTCGTTTTTAGTGAAGCCTGTATAATAATTGATACACTTTATTATTGTATTAATCTTAACACCGATAAAGTAGCGTTCTAATTAAACACAGTTAAAGAAAAAACATTAGAATCTATATATACATCCTTCAATGAGGAATACGGAAGAATAAGTAGCCGCGATAGCTTTACTTTCTTTACATCAAAGTACTCATACAAATAAAGTGCAGTTTCCTTTGCCTCCATTTTTGTAGATGCCGCCACACACTGTATGTTACTATTAGCAGAAAATATTGTAATCTTAGAACCTGTTTTAGTTAAAAGATCCGGAAAGGCAGTTATAGCGGTTTCTATATCTGTTTTTTTCACTTGTGCATTTAATCCTAATACACAAAATAGACAAAGTGCAGTTATTAGATTTTTCATTTTATAATTGTTTTACTTTAAGCTTTTAATTGTCTGATAGTACTATTGAACTTCAACTAATAATTTGAGTTTTTACTTACTTATACTTGTATTAATTAAGTTACCCTTAAACTCAGGCCATCCATCCAAAAAAGAACCAAAATCCGGCTCCACTCACCATCTCAACTAGATGCTTTATGTTAAAGTCAAATAGCTGAAGGCAAATCATTCTCCTAATAAAGGCGGCCGAAACCGCCTCTATACAAGGAACAACATAATCTATACCTTATATCTGTTGCTCCTATCCTTTTATTTATTCACTATAATTTTTGCTTTTGCAGATTTTCCAACCAGATAATAAATACCATCTGCTAAACTTGTAACAGAAATGGTTTGAGAATTATCTTTTACTTCTATAGTTTCGACTACCTGACCGATTGAATTTACAATTGTGTAATAACCACTTTCAGGAACACTAATTGTAAAGTCGCCATTATTCGGATTAGGAAAAATAACTATGGATGTAATTTGTGATTGCACTTCGTTTAATCCTGTACATGCACTTACTACTAAAGCGAGTGTTTGGGTATGAGTACAGCCTGCGCTATTTGATCCGACAACAGTGTAAGTTGTATTTGAAGTTGGACTAACGACAACGGCGGCACCGGTTAAAGATCCCGGGTTCCAATTGTAAGAATTGGCGCCCGTTGCACTTAACGTTGCACTATTTCCTAAGCAAATAATCGAAGAAGAACTAGATGCCGCAATTGTTGGATTAGGACTAACAGATATTGAAATTGTATTTGTTCCGCTACATGATCCACTCGTACCCGCGACCGTATACGTTGTTGCTGTTGTTGGTGTAATTATAATACTTGATGCATTTGAACCTGTATTCCATGTGTAAGATGTTGCACCACTCGCTGTAATTGTTCCAGAACTTCCTATACAAATAGTAGAAGGACTTGGAGTTAAAGCAATACTAATTGCAGAGCCAACTGTTACGCTCAATGTTCGTGTATTTGTACAAGTTCCAAAACTTGTTCCTGTAACGGTATAATTGGTGTTTGAAGATGGTGTAACGAGTATAGATGAAGTTGTGGCGCCGGTATTCCAGGAATATGTTGTAGCACCCGATGCTGACAAGGTAGCCGTACCTCCAGGACAAATTGTATAATTACTTACAACAACAGTTGGAGTATTATACACAGTTACATTAATGGTGCTTGTTCGGGAACAACCTAAAGTGTTTGTCCCAACAACTGAATACGTTGTAGTAACTGTAGGAGTAACTGCAATAGATGCGGTTGTTCCCCCGGTGTTCCAGCTATACGTTGATGCACCTGTTGCTGTTAATGTAACACTCGATGACGAACCCGAACAAATTGAAGCAGTACTTGCGGTTACATTTACTGTTGGTGATGGAGTAACGGTAATTGTCTTTTGATTTGCACTTGCACATCCACTTAAAGATCCAAATAACACATAATTCGTCGTTACTGTTGGACTTACAACAATAACCGTATTCGTATTTCCACCTGTCCATGTGTAAGAAGATGCGGTACCCGATGCTGTCAGTGTTACTGAATTACCTGCACATATACTATTTGAACTTGCTGTTATTGTAACGGTTGGTAAAGGAATAATAGTTTGTGTAACAGTAACACTGTTTGAACATGCATTGATAAATCCCGTTACAGTATATGTAGTAGTGGTAGAAGGAGCCACACTTATCGTTGCTGTAGTTGCTCCCGTGCTCCAAGAATAAGTAGACGCTCCACTTGCACTTAAAAATGACGTACCTGCACCACTACATGCGGTTGGTGTCGCTGCAGTCGCAGTTAATGTTGGAGAGATTCCTGCGGTTACAGTGTGTACGTCCATATAAACGCAACCTGTTGTTGCTGTATTTGCTACTAGTGTATAGGTAGTTGTTACGGTTGGTGAAATTAATACAGATGATGTGGTTGCTCCAATTGGACTCCAACTATAACTTGCAAATCCGGAACCTGAAGCAGATAATGTTGTTGAGCTTGAACAAAGTGTTGTAGTTCCGCCAGCGATATTGAGTGACAAATTCTGACAAGTATAAAATTTGGCTAAAAATCCGTCTTCAACCCCTCCACCATAACTAGCTTGATGACTACCCGTAGTTGAAATTATGCCGGCTGCACCCGTTTGAGCTGTAGAACCAGCAAGGTAAACATTCCCTACTCCATCCGGCTTACACGACCATCCATTATCAGTTAATGTGCCTCCGTAATATGAACCGAATAAACGAACACCGGACGGATTAAATCCAGCAATATAAGCATCACTTACAGCACCGCCTCCAAAAGTAGTTTGGTGACTTGAAAAAGATGAAATATTTGCTGTTGACATAGTAAAGCCAGTCATATAAATATTACCCGTATTATCTAAACTGCAAGCCATGGCCTCATCAGCATTGGATCCACCATAATAAGTTCCCCATAATCTTGTTGCACCATTTGAACTAATTTTTACCAGGTAAGCGTCAGAAGTACCACCCCCAGCTGTTGACTGATGGCTTCCGGCACTTCCCAAATTAGAACTTGGACTGTTGTCGGTTCCTACTGCATAAACATCTCCTGCAGTATTTATTGCGCAAGAAAAAATTTCGTCACTTGAACCAGCATAATAAGTTCCCCATTGTCTAACTCCTGATTGATTAAATTTTACAATAAAAGCATTACCACCTGTTTGATAAGCACCTGCTGTAACAATACCTGAAGGAGATCCGGAACTATATCCAACAAAAGCAATATCATTTGTAGTTTTATTTACATCGCAACCATAAACGAATTCGTTAGTAGTACCACCGTAATAAGATCCCCATTGTCTAACGCCGCTTGAATTAAATTTCACAATAAAACCATCTGAATTTGCTCCGGTGGTACTTTGATGCGAACCAGGTGTTGCAATTAATGTAGAGGTTGGAGCATTTGAAGTTGTTCCTACCGCTATCACATTATTTGCGCCATCAACTGCACAGTCGTTTCCATAATCATTATTAGTATTACCATAAAAAGTACTCCATACTCTTGTGCCTGTCGAACTATTAAATTTTAGTAAGAACGCATCAAAACCACCAGAGTTGGTTGTTTGATGTGCACCGGCAGTAGTAATTACCGTTCCCGATGAACTGGAATAACCGGTTACATAAAGGTTGGGAGTAGCAACCCCATCGATTGCATTGGCCATTGCATAATCGTCACCCACACCACCATAAAATGTAGCCCATTGACGAACACCCGATGGATTAAACTTGGCAATAAAAGCATCCCATGCTCCTCCTCCGCCAGCATGCGAAGTTTGAAATGCCCCGGACGTTGCAATGATAGTTCCTGCTGCTGTTGAGCTTGTGAAGCCAACAACATAAGAATTATTACTAGCATCGGTAGTTACATCTCTTATTCTGTCACTTACAGTTCCTCCATAATAAGTTCCCCAAAGCCTAACCATGGGATCAATCGTTAGTGTTCTAGTATGATCGTAAGATGAAATATTGAATTGCAGTTCGTTATTTTTTAATTCCCATTTCGCTTTTATTTCTTTTCCATCTTGGTATGCTACCGGTGCCATTTCTGTAATTTTGCCAAGTGGAGTAGTTATTTCCAATTGTCCCTTTTCATTTATTCTTAATTTTTTAGCTCCATTAATCTGAAATTTAATTTTGCTCGGATCAGCATTTGGAGAAACGATAAAATCATACTCTAAGTTTCCTTCCTTCTCATACCACTTTAAGTCGATACCGTTGTAAATATTCTTGTAAGTAACATCTGAGTAACTTTTTACATTTAGAGCACCGTTAGGACATTGTTGTAAGTAATAATTCGCTTCGCCTTCAAGTGGATTCCCTTTTTCGATTTTTACATTATTATTAATACCCATCCATTTCACATCAATTCTATAAATTGATGTTACATTAGGAGCTCTTAATTTAGTTTTGGTTTTTTCTTCTATTGTTTCTTTCCAACTTTCAATTTTACTGAGTTGATAGCTAATACCTGTATTGGTTAAATGATAAACCATACCATCAGAAGTACCACTAAACATCACATCGGGTCGTGGCTTGAAATTTTGATCACACACTTGGCCCTTGTTTTCAGTAAAACTAATGCCTGTTTGTTTTATGGAAGGTTCTGATGCATTTACATTAAATGCAGCTGCTAGAGCTAAGATGGTTATTGAAGTTGTTAAAGTTACTCTCATAAGATATAGATTTAAGGATTTCTATATCAAATTTAGAGAGGCCACTTCTGAGTTTTTCTGCGTTTTACTGCGCGAGAAGAGAAGTTTAATAAGTGATGGATTTAGTTTACTAAGTGATTTTGCCTACAGATTATTAAGCAATTCCAATATTTGCTCCTTTTTCCTTTGGGAAACCGGAACCACATGTTTGTTCTCGAGAATTAATGTACCACCGTCGGCTTTATCGAAACGCACAATACGCTTTACGTTGATAAGGTGTGAGTGATGGGTGCGGATAAATCCATAAGGCTCCAATAACTCTTCGTATTCCTTTAAACTTTTTGAAATAGTTATTTTTTGCTGTGGCACCAAATAGAATTCTGTGTAAGGCCCTTCTGCTTTACAATGTACAATATCCGAAACCTTTACAAAATAAATGGATTCGCTATCCTTTAATACAATTTTCTTCTCATTGATAGTGATGGAGCTTAAACTCTCTTGCAATATTTGAAATTGCAAATCCAGCGTTTTGCTTTTTATGTTCTGTTCTGCTTTTTCGACCGCCTTAATTAAGTCTTCAGCGTCAATTGGTTTTAATAAAAAATCAATCGCGCTTAATTTAAATGCATTGATAGCATATTTATCGTGCGCAGTTATGAAAACAAGTTGGAAATTAAATGTTCCCAATTTTTTAATGAGCTCAATTCCAGTTCCATCATCCATTTCCACATCCAGAAAAACCAGATTAGGTTGAAGAGCATTTATGGCTTTAATCCCTTCTGCTACTCCACCGGCCTCATGTATTTCGGTAACCTGAGGACACAATGCTTTGAGTTGTTTCACCAATCCTTTACGGATTTGCTCTTCATTATCAATCACCAATGTTTTAAGTGCCATATAACAAAGATACACTAAAATTCAGTTTAGGGAATTAAGGTCGTGTTGACTTTAACAAGTGATGAGACAGATTTATTAACTGATTGACTTACTTTATTAAGTGAGAATAGGTAATGTAACTTCCACCAATATTCCTTTACCTGTGGGATTTTTACTTAGATTATAGCCGGCCTTAGTTTTATGCCTTTTATTTAAAAGCATTAACCGGTCGCTTATTATTTGTGTAGCTCTTGAAGGATATTCCTTGTGTTGTACGTCGGTATTAAATCCAACCCCGTTATCACTTAATTCTACCTTTAGTGAATCATGCTCTTTAAAGAAACTAATCTTTAGCTCTCCTTTATAATCAATATTTTTAAATCCGTGCTCAATAGCATTTTCAATAAATGGTTGCAATAACATACCAAGAACCTTTAACTCATCAATTTCCAACTTATCATCCACTTTAATTTCATAATCGAACTTGTTGTTATAGCGTAATTTTTGAATATCAAGATAATTAGTTAAAAAGGAAATTTCTTCCTCAATGGTTGATAGCTCGTCGTACGTACTCTCAAGCGATTGACGCATAATTTTTGAAAATTTTGAAATCAGGGAAGGCACTCTTTTATTGTTCTCCTCATCCATTGATAATGTTTGAATCGAAGACAATGCATTAAAGAAGAAATGCGGATCCATACGCGCGCGGTTCAATCGCTGTTCGGTTTCAAGCGCCTTGAATTTATTTTTTAAAACTGATTGGCGATAAAAGAAAACAATTACCACAATAATGAGAATGGCTGCAAGTATAGCCACAATTAATATCTTTACATTCAACGAGGCTATTTCGTTTTTTCTACTCAAACTCTCAATTTCTCTTTCATTCTCCGCTTTCTGATATTTCTGTTGCATCTCATTGATAATTGTGCTTCTCTCAGAATTATAAATACTGTCTTGTATAGATTTGAATTTCTCTAATCCAATTATTGCCTCGTTTAGGTTGCCAATTCTTCGATTGTATACATACATCCTTTCATAATACACCATCCAATAATATGGATCATTTAAAACTTCAACGACTGTATGAATAGAGTCTAAGTACATAATGGCTGTTTTATAATCACCCAACATTGAGTAACAATCGCTGAACTCAATGTAATTTATGAGTATTTCATTTGGAAGTAAAAAATTCCGGAACCTGGAAGCTTGTTTACAATAGAGTAAAGCATTTATAGAATCATGTTTTATTCTGTATGCTTTAGAAATTGACAAACACAATTGATTTCCTCTTGCTAAATAATCATGCTTGATAACCTCATCCAAAGCCATCTTTGCATACACCAATGAAGAATCAACAAACTTACTTTCCCTAAATGATAACTGATCGTAAATTCCGGTAATTGCTGATAAAACAGTTATTCTGTTCCCGATTTCTTTTATCTTAGCGATAATTGATTTTGCTTTGTTCAAATATTGTATCGCTTCTTCACGTTGATCTTCATTATTAAAGAGCGCTGCCAATCTACAATATGTTAAAGCCTCACCATCTTTATTATCTGTGTTCAAGTAAAATTTTAATGCCGCTAAATAAGCATCGAGGGCCTTTGAATTATTATTTATGCGGTATTCATTTAAACCAAGGTTAAGAAACAAATCAGCCCTTAATGTTTCCGGAACATTCTTATTAATTAATCCTTTTAAAATACTGGAAGAACTATCATACTGATTGATTTTTTGCAGGTAAATAGCAAAATGATATTTTATTTCGTCCTCTAAATTTTTGAGTTTATTGCTGTTTGCTATACTATCCGCCTTAAGTGTATAATGCTTTAATGAATCAACATACCCGTATTGGTTAGAAAGTACCTGTCCGATTTGTAAATAGTTTTTGATTAGTTCTGTTTCGGAAGCTGATTTCATTTTGCTTCTTAACGTTTGTGCATTTTGAGCATTCAAACTAATAAGAAGAATGGAAAAACAAATAAAATAAAGTATTGATGTGCTTCTGAAATTCACACCTCTAAATTACTAAAAAGAAAATTACCTTATTAAATTAAGCCTTCTGCTTAAATTTATTGATAGCATTTACAGTAAATTCAGATAAAACTAATTTACCACTCATACCTGCGCGCTCAATTAATAACTGATCCCAATTCTCAGTGCCTTCCCACATTATTTTCTTTAGCATCGCCATCGCTTCAGGATTACTTGTCGCTAATTTGTTTGCAAGAATATCAATAGCTTTATCCATATCTGAAACATTGGCGAATAATTCAGCGTATAAACCTTTCTCTTTCGCCCATTGCGCACTTTGCCATTCTGTTGCATTGATAGTAAGCTGACAAAAAGCAGAGGTGCCAACCTTACGTTCTACCGCCGGACCCACTACAAACGGACCAATTCCAACTGCGAGTTCGCTTAATTTTACAGAAGCGCCATCCACAGCATATGTATAATCGGCTGCCGATGCAATACCTACGCCTCCACCAACTGCTTTACCTTGTACACGCGCCAAAACAAACTTCGGAGCCTTGCGCATGGCATTAATTACCGCTGCAAATCCGGAGAAAAATTTTAATCCGGTATCAATATCTTTAATTTGAATTAACTCATCGAAACTTGCGCCTGCACAAAATGCTTTATCCCCTTCACTTTTTAAAACGATTACCTTACACGCCTCATCCTTCCCCAATTTTTCAACTTCAGCAGCTAAATTTCGTAATTGCGCACCCGGCATTGAGTTGCTTTGCGGATGAAAAAAAGTAATAGTTCCAATTCCGTTTTTTATTTCAGATTTTACAAATGCTTCCATTTAATAGTTCGATGTGGTGATTATCAATTCGGATTAATTAAATTAATGTTGCGATAGGATTTTCCAGGTACATTTTTAATGTTTGTAAAAACGCTGCGCCTGTAGCTCCGTCCACACTGCGGTGATCGCAAGCTAAAGTTACTTTCATAACGTTCCCCGGCACTACGGCACCATTTTTCACAACAGGCACCTGACGAATTGCACCTACTGATAAAATACATGATTCAGGTGAATTAATAATGGAAGTAAATTCCTCGATGCCAAACATACCTAAATTGGAAACTGTGAATGTATTACCTTCCCAATCCTGTGGTTGTAATTTCTTTTCCTTCGCGCGTTTTCCCAAATCTTTTATTTCAGAAGCCACTTGCTGTAATGATTTCTCATCCGCAAAACGCACAACCGGAACTAAAAGTCCGTCTTCAACGGCAACGGCAACTCCAATATGAATGTGATTATTGATGCGAATCTTATCACCCATCCAATAGCTATTTACACGTGGATGTTTGCGCAATGCAGAGGCACATGCCTTAATCACTAAATCATTAAATGATATTTTCACATCACTCACCTGATTGATTGCATTACGTGAAGCGATGGCATTATCCATATCTGCTTCGATCGTTAAATAGAAATGTGGCGCGCCATTTTTGCTCTCCAATAAACGACGCGCAATGGTTTTACGCATTTGTGAAGCCGGCTCATCCGTAAAGCTTTCCACTCCTCCTGTAAAGAAGGATTTTTTAGAAGTGCCCGGTGTAAATGTCTCAATATCCTTTTTTGTAATGCGGCCGTTATCACCCGAACCACTTACCATAGAGATATCTATTCCTTTTTCCTTGGCTAATGCTTTCGCTAATGGCGACGCCTTTACGCGACCATTAGTAGTTTTATTTGAAACAGTCGTTGTTGCTGCAGAGGTTACTGTTGCCACGACTTTCTGAACTTGTGTTTCTGCTTTTGGTGCACTAACGGTTTCCGACTTACTACTTGTTGATGTTCCTACCGCCGCTAAAATCGCTTTCACATCTTCGCCGCCCTTTCCTAAAATAGCCAATACGCTGTCTATCGGAGCACTTTTACCTGCTTCAACACCAATATGAATAAGCACACCATCCTGGAATGATTCAAACTCCATGGTAGCTTTATCGGTTTCGATATCCGCTAACAGCTCTCCGCTCTTTACTTTATCACCTACTTTTTTATGCCACTTTGCAACTACGCCTTCGGTCATAGTATCGCTTAACTTTGGCATACGTACAACTTCAACGCCTTTTGGTAACTCAGCTTTTGCAGCAGAATTATTTTCGGCTGGAGGAGTTGTTTCAACCTTAACTTCAGTTTTTGGCGAATCGTTTCCGTTTAATAATGCGGAAATATCTTCACCTTGCTTTCCTAAAATAGCTAATATAGAATCTACTGGAGCTGCTTGTTTTTCTTGAACTCCAATATGCAATAAAACTCCATCCTGGAATGATTCAAATTCCATGGTGGCTTTATCGGTTTCAATGTCCGCTAATAGTTCTCCGCTCTTCACTTTATCTCCAATTTTTTTATGCCATTTAGCAACCACGCCTTCCGTCATGGTATCACTTAGTTTGGGCATTCTGACAATTTCAGCCATAATTTTTTTGTAATGTTGAGTGTTTAATTCTTAGTTCTTAATAGTTTTAGCCTGTGAAGTTTTGACGATTTTGGTCAAAATTTTCACTAACTCATCACAATCGCTATAATATTTCTCTAAATCTACCGGATAATAGTTTGTTTTTGAAAGTAATTTCAACCAATACAAAGTCTCTCGTGCTTCTTTACTTGCAATACTCATTTTAGTTATAAAATCTTTTTTAGTCTGTCCTGCGCTACCTTCCTGAACATTTGCGCCAATACTTGTTGCGCTTCGTAATAATTGCTTTAAAATAATAGAATCATTCGTTTTAGATAGTTGCTTATATAAATACACAATCTCAACAGCAAAATCAAAAGATTTTTTTTGAATTATACTCTCCTTATATGTTTCAACTAATTCCAATTATTAAACACTAAAAACTAAAGATTAAAAACTATTCCTGTATAAAAGGATAATTTGGTTCTAAATAAACATCATTATAAAGTTCTTCAGGCTCCGGATACGGACTCTCTTCAGCAAATTTTACCGATTCATCTACTAAAGCCTTTACTTTTTCTTCCATCGCCTCAATGCCTGCATCATCAATCCATTTATTTTTCTTCAAAGTATCAATCACTTTTTCAATCGGATCTTGTTTTTGATATTCTTTCACCTCATCCTTGGTTCGATATGTTTGTGCATCACTCATAGAGTGACCTTTATATCGATAGGTTTTCATTTCTAAAAAAGTTGGTCCGTCGCCTCTGCGTGCGCGAGCAACAGCCTCTTCAATGGCTTCATGAACAGCTTCTACCGACAAACCATCAACAGGTTTGCTTGGCATATCGTAAGCTAAACCAAGCTTCCATAAATCGTGAACATTACTGGTACGCACAACAGATGTTCCCATGGCGTACATGTTGTTCTCCACTATAAAAATCACGGGTAATTTCCATGTCATCGCCATATTAAACGCTTCGTGTAAGGCACCCTGACGAACTGCGCCATCACCCATTGAACAAACACAAACATTATCTGTACCCAAATACTTTTCCGCGAAAGCAATACCTGCTCCTAACGGTACCTGCCCTCCTACAATGCCATGTCCGCCAACAAAGTTATGTTCCTTACTGAAAATATGCATTGATCCACCCTTGCCTTTACTGCATCCGGTAATTTTCGCATACATTTCAGCCATTACATACTTTGGATGCATGCCCAATCCAATTGGATGAGCGTGGTCGCGATAAGCAGTAATATGCTTATCTTCCTTTTTTGTAGCACTCACTGTTCCGGCTACAATAGCTTCTTGTCCGATGTACAAGTGACAGAAACCTTTTATTTTTTGTTGAACATATACCTGTCCGGTTTTTTCTTCAAAGCGGCGCATGAGCAGCATCGATTCATACCATTTCAAGTATTGTTCTTTAGTGAACTTCAGTTTTTTTTCTACTGCGGTTTTTGACATAAGAAACGCGTTTTAAGAACTACAAAAATAAGAGAAATTGGCAAATAAATGAATAATATAATTATTTGTTTTTCAATTGTTTAGAATTAAATTGAAGGGGTAAAAGTTGATTGATGCCGTTGCACACATAAACCTTTCCTTTCTCGCCCGACATAATGATACGTATCGCCTTCCCAAACTTCTCTTCATATTCGGCAATTACTTGCCTACAGGCACCGCAGGGTGTAACTGGTTCGGTTATGATTAAACCGGAGACTTTACAAGTGACAGCAATTGACTTAATACCAACTGAAGGGAACTCTGATGATGCAGAAAACAATGCTACCCTTTCGGCACATAAACCTGAAGGATAAGCGGCGTTCTCCTGATTATTACCTTCTATAATTTTACCATTCTCGAGTAAGATGGCCGCTCCAACATGAAAATTTGAATATGGAGCATAGGCTCTTGTCACCGCCAGTTTTGCGTGCTCAAGTATTTTCTTTTCCTCAGAAATTAAATCGTTTTCGGAGGCATAAACCTCTACCTCAGTGTTCAACTTCATTAAATTAAAATCGCCTGCCATTCAGATATTAATATTGATTTGTTTAAAAGTAAGAAATATATCAATTAATGCTGCTTTTAAATACACTTAATTTATTACATGAAAAAATCTACCTTACTTATCGTTGCTTTCGCCTTTTTAGCACTTCTATCATTTGCACAGAAAAGTGGCGGATTATTTTATCAAAAAGCCGGTTTAAAAAATCTAACCAAAGAAGAAAATGAAGCTTTTGAAACGGCAAAAGAAATGTTGGATGAAAAACTCTATCCATTTGCTTATAACTGTTTCAAAGATTTATCCTCAAAATATCCAAACGAAACTTACTTGAAATACCTAATGGCCGTTTGCGGAACTTTTATTGGAGACAAACATGAAGAAGCCATCACTCTATTTGCAGAAGTGAAAGAAAAAAACAAAAAAGCCGCTTATCTAAACTATTACGAAGCTATACTTAATCATAAAACCTATCAATTTGATAAAGCCATCGAACTGGCGAATCTCCAACTTAAAGACACCAAACTTGAACCCGATCAAATTAAAATTTTAAATCAACTCATTCAATATTGTAACAACGCAAAAGAACTGGTAAAAAATCCAATTCAGGCTACGATTGAAAATGCCGGCTCACCTCCCAACACTGAAAATGCCGAATACTCTCCCGTTATCACAACCGATGAAGAAACCATGCTGTTTACCTATCGTGGAAAAGAAAGCACAGGCGGATTGCGTGATTTTCAAAACAATGAAAACAAATACGGTTGCTATTTCGAGGATATTTTCTTGTCAAAAAAAGTGGATGGAAAATGGCAGAAGGCGGTTAGTATTGGTGACAACAATACTAATGGCAACGATGCGGTTATTGCTATTTCAAACGACGGAGAAAAAATATTTTTATACCGATTTATGGAAAGTGACGGAGGGGACATCTACGTTAGTAACCGTGATGGCGATAGATTTTCGGAGGCGGTTCGTTTGGAAGGTGAGATTAATTCGGGCTATTGGGAAGGAAGTATGTCCCTATCCGGTGACCATAAAAAAATATTTTTCGCAAGTGAAAGACCCGGTGGTTTTGGAGGTAAAGATTTATACTCTGCCGTGATTATGCCCGATGGCAAATGGGGGAATATTAAAAACCTAGGTGATAAAGTAAACACGCCTTTCGATGACGATGCGCCGTTTATTCACCCCGATGGAAGAACTTTAGTTTTCAGCTCAAAAGGGCATAACTCAATGGGTGATTACGATATTTTTCTTTCTGATATTGATGAAATTGACAGTACCTGGAAAAAACCAACCAATATTGGATATCCAATCAATACACCTGATGATGATATTTATTACTTCCTGTCGGCCGACGGAAAACGTGGCTATTATGCCAGCGCCAAATCAGGAGGTTATGGAGATAAAGACATTTACATGGTTGCGCCTGCGGTGAGTGCAAAGAAATCCTATCTGACTGTGTTAAAAGGAAAAATTACAGAAAACCTTCAACCATACTCAGGCGAAGTGGTTGTAATTATAAAGAGCGGTAGTAAAAATTTCGGAACATTTAAATCCAATTCAGCCAATGGACACTATCTATTAAGCTTGCCATCGGGATATAATTATAAAATAACTTTCTATCATAAATCTTACGGCGAGAAAGTAGCCGATGTGATTACTGAAAAACTAAACGGCTATGCCGAAAAGATAGTTGACATTAATTTTGGAGAGAATGATACTTTAAATAAATTTCAGACCATAGTACTTGAATCGCCTGCTGAAAATATGCCGACGGCTGTTACCTCTACTCCAACTACTCCCCCAACAACGGAAACTCCGGTTACAACAGCCTCAACGAACACTGACATAAAAAGCATGTCTCGCGATCAACTGTTCAATAAATTCGCCGACTTAAAAATTGGCGGTCTTAGCTTTATTGTACAAGTAGGCGCTTATCGTCATCCGGAGAATTATAAAGGTGAGAAACTTAAAAATTTAGGTGGGCATAAAAGAGACGGAACCATTATGGGTGATGTACATTTGATTATTGCTACAAAAGAGTTTGCCACCTGGAGGGAGGCGGACGATTTTTGCAAAAAAGTGAAATCTGCCGGTACATATGATGCCTTTATTACTGCCAGTTTAAACGGTAAACGCATGTATTTAAAGGAACTTACCGAACAAGGGGTTTGGCTGAATACCGGTATGTGATTAAACAGATAGAAATCAGTATGATACTTTATAAATTTTATTATCTTAGCACACTTTGAAAAATCAATCTATGAAAAAACTTATCTATTTAGTTTTGTTTTTTGCCTTCCTTAAGAACTCTAATGCACAAGATGCGCAAACCAAATCTTGGTCTGCAGAGGATAAAAAAACTTTTGAAGCAGCAAATAAACTTTTCAATAAGCGCTTTTATTCTCAAGCCTATGAAAAATACAAATCTCTTTTTGTTTCGCATGAAAATGATATTTTTCTAAAATTTGTAACCGGTGTAAGTGCAGTTTATTTAAACGATAAGCACGATGAAGCTGAAACTTTATTAAATGAAGTGAAAGCGAAGGATAAAAAAAATAAAGATGTAGATTATTATCTCGCGCTTCTTTATCACAAAACATATCAATTCGACAAGGCTCTTGAGTTAGCGAATGCCTTACTGACTAATCCTAAAATCACTCCAGAAGATAAAGCAGAACTTGAGCGTTTGGTTTTCTTCAGTAAAAACGGAAAAGAATTATATCAAACTCCGGTAGATGCTAAAATTGAAAACTTAGGTTCTCCAATTAATACGGAAAATGCAGAATACGCTCCCGTGGTTAGTCCGGATGAAGAAACCATTATTTATACTTACCGCGGTAAGGAAAGCATGGGTGGTTTAGTAGATGAGAATAATAAGCCAAATCCGAAAGGAGATTACAATGAAGATATTTTTGTAGCAAAGAAAGTAGACAAAGTTTGGCAAACTCCTACAGGATTAAATGAGTTAAATACCATTGATAACGATGCTGCTATTGCTTTATCTCCGGATGGTGAATTGCTATTTATTTTCAAATACACCGGTGATAACGGTGATATTTATGTTAGTCATCGCGATAATGGAAAATACGGTCCGGCAGAAAAACTAGCGGGTGATATTAACTCTCCTTCATGGGAAGGAAGTGTATCCATGTCTACTGATCAAAAGAAAATCTATTTTGCAAGTGAGCGTCCGGGCGGATTTGGCGGAAAAGATTTATACGTAGCCACCAAAAATGAAGATGGATCTTGGGGTAATGTGAAAAATTTAGGAGATAAGATTAACACGAAATACGACGAAGACGCTCCGTTTATTTCTCCTGACAGCCGTACCTTAGTTTTCAGTTCTGAAGGTCATAATAGTATTGGTGATTTCGACTTATTTACTTCTGATTGGAATAAAAAAGATACGTCATGGTCGGCTCCAAAAAATTTAGGTTACCCAATCAATACTACCGATGATGATTTGTTTTATGTTTTATCCGCTGACGGGAAGCGTGGTTATTTTTCGAGTGCTCGTAAAGGTGGTAAAGGTGATCAGGATTTATATATGATAGAACCTGCTATAGCGGCTAAGAAAACATTCATTACTATTATTAAAGGTAAGGTTACTGAAAATTTAGTACCATACGAAACTGACATTACCGTAAGCGTGGAAGGTGATTCTAAAAATTACGGGACTTACCGTTCAAACCCTGAGAGTGGAAACTTCGTTGTAAACTTACCTTCCGGAAAAAATTACAAGTTGACATTCTACCATGAAGTTTTAGGTGATAAAATTTTCAATGTAAGTACAGAACAAGTGGAAGATGATTATGCAGAAAAATTAGTGAATGTGAATTTTGGTATGAGTGATACGGCCACTTTTAATCCGCAAAACATTGTGATAAAACCAGGAGCTGATACAAGTAAAGCTGTCGCATCATCTAATAATAACAGCAGCAGTATTACTTCCGAAAGTGATCTATTAAATAAATACGGCTCTGTGAAAATTCCGGGCTTAAAATATTATATACAGGTTGCAGCAACTGTTAGTCCTGAAAAATACAACCGCACTATTTTAAAGAAATTGTGTAAAATTAAAGATGGTGGTGTATTGAGAGATAATATCAAATTATTGATTACCGATAAAGAATTTGAAACATTAAACGATGCCAATGCCTTCTTAAAAGAAGTTCGCGCTGCAGGTCAGCCCGACGCGTTTATTACTGCTAAACTCAACGGTCAACGTTACTATCTAATTGATTTAATTAAAATGAAAGTGTGGGATTCAAAATAATCCCGCACTTATTTTTCATTCCATATTTCCCAACTTTTTTCGGCTTGAAGCTTAAGCATGCTTAAACCATTTATGGTTGTGGCGCCTTGCTCTCTGCATTTTTTTAAGAATAAAGTTTCTTGAGGATTATAAATTAAATCATAAGCCAGATGATTGGCGGTAACCTGTTCATATGGAATCGCCGGAGCTTCGTAAATGTTCGGAAACATTCCGACTGGGGTACAATTTACCAGCAATAAAAATTGTTTAAGTATAACCGGATTGAGTTCGGAATAAAAGAAAGTGTTCCGTGTTTTTTTACTGTTTGAAGAAGTCACAAAATAATACTCCACCCCAATACTTTTTAGTGCATAAGCTACCGCTTTAGAACTTCCGCCGGTTCCAAATATCAAGGCACGATTATGCTTTGGTTCCAAAAATGGTTTGATGCTGAAACGAAATCCGAATTCATCTGTGTTGTAACCTTTTGTTTTACCATTCGTGATTTTTATGCAATTCACAGCTCCGATCGCCTTAGCTTCTTCTGAAATTTCGTTGAGAAAAGGCATCACCCCCTCTTTATATGGTACGGTGACGTTTAATCCGGAAAGTTCCGGGTTATTTTGAATTAAAGATGGGAATTCTTTTATGTTTTCTAATTCGAAATTATTGTAGGAATAATTATTCAAGCCCAGCGTTCCAAATTTTTCTTCAAAATATTTTTTAGAAAATGAATGTGATAATTTCTTACCTATTAGTCCGAATTGCATGTACGAATATAAAAAAAGCCCGTTTAATAACGGGCTTTTAATTTTAGATAGTACTTTTACATGATATGCACCTTCTCCACCTGAATAATTTCCTTATTACTTGCTTTATAAATAAACACAACCACACTCGTATGCTTTAAATTATACTTTGGATTGGACGGCTTTACCGGCCAAGGATTTAATTTAAAACATTTATAAGTTTTAGTTACGGTGTCATTAATTGCAATAGGCGCCTTCTTTATTTCATCTCCCCATGAACCATTAACAGCGCCTCTTAGTGTATGCTCGAAATTATAATCAGGTCTTTCATCACCGTTAATTACAGTAGCACCTACCGGTGGTGAATAATCCTTTTGTGCACCAATAATACTATCTTCAGTAATCACCACGCTTAAAAAAACATCATCCGTAAATGCCTTTAAGAAAGTTGTTTTAACCTCTACATTTAATAACAATTGTGTTGTGTCAAGTGTTGTTGTCACCAACATTTTAGCGTCTTGCGGATTATTTAATAAAGCATCAACCGTTACCGACCAGGTCGTGCGAGGCTGAGGGTATGGAGTTTGTGAACGGTTTACGCATCCCTTTGGTAATCCGGCTGCAGACATGCCTAAAAAATTATCCCAATCAGTTCCTGCCGGTGTACGGAAATCTTCCGGATAATTAGGAGGAACCGGAGGTGCAAATTGTGTTCCTGCATGCACCGCAATAACTACAACGCTATCACCGTGACGGTTAACAATAGTGGTAGCATTTTCTGCCGCGCGCGGACAGTTACCACAGGTGTGGCCGGTATAATCTTCTACCAATACCTTTCTGAAATTCATTTTGGTAAGATTAGACTTTACGAAGTGCGGATTAACCGTACAATCAGTCACAGCATCAGGGTTTTGATTCGGATTCTCTACCTTATCACAGGCAAAAAATAAAATCACCGGAAGTATTAATAATGCAATATTTTTCATGCTTTTGATTTCTATACCTAAGTTAATCATTTAATCAATTTCTATTTGTTAAAAGCTGCTGGTTATAGATAATGTTATACCATTAGATGCAGGAACTACGCGGCAAACACCACCAACACAAAAAATACCGGCGCTTTGTTTACCATAACTTAATGAAATACGGTGTGCATCTTTGTTATATCCAATCGTTCCTAAATAATAATGAACTTGTAATTTAGGATCAGGGTTACCAAAATTCCATTGATCAAAAACAGCAATGAATAAATGTCCATTTGGCCACCATTCGATCATACCCGTTGCCCAATCGCCTTTCGCAATTAAGTTAGAGTTCGTTGCCACTTCCTTTCCATCCACTTTCTCTGCAAACAATCCTTGAAACTCAAAGCGGATAGAAGAAGATGATTTGTATTTGTAAGTGACATCAATCACCCCAATTTGCGCACGTAGATTTTTGTAACCGGCATTAGGAGCATTAAACTGAATAATATTACGGTTATAAAACTGATTCGCGTAAACAAAAGTTGCCTTAATTTTTTTATTGAACTTTTTATTGATTTCAACAAAGAAATCGTGATAGTATCTCTTATTATCATCACCCAATTCGGCAAAATCCCATTTCGTTTGATAATAGGTTCTACTAGTTAAAGAATCGGAAACACCGTATTGATTTAAACCGGAAGCTTGAGAATAGTTTAATGTAATTTCCATTCCGTACTTACCGCCAATGATTGAACCTTTCTTTACCTTATACTGTAATTCGGCCATGAATCCAATTTCGCCATTTAATTGTGTAGCGTATGGGTTCAATGCTAATAAGGTATATGAATGTTGTTTTGTAGTTGCAGGTAAATAATTAATTAATAAGTTTTGTAAGCTTTCATTTCTATCGCTGCGGTAACTCATGTTATCCAGACGTTTTCCCTGAAGTAAAATGGAGAATCCTTTTCCTGCGTAAGAGATGGTAGAAAATAAAGCATCGCCAAATTTATACGACCCATTATTATCTGCTGTTGGATCATTTATTTTATAAGCGTACTCTGTATTAAAATTAAATCCGTCGCGGATAATGTTAATACGCCCGCCGTAACAACCAACATTCTCCGGAATTACTAAGTTATTGTCTTGATCAGCTTGATACTTACTTACGAAACTTCCACCTAAAATTACACGTGTTTTTTTGTTACCAAGAATAGAATCAAACAATTCATTCACGTTTAACTCTCCATCGAAGCCACGCACAATTCCCGGTCCCTTTCCAAAGAATAAACGTTGCTTGCCAATAATTCCCTTAAACGTAAAACCTTTATAAGGACTTGAAATAATTCGTGCTCCATCAATAGAATTGTCATAAAGTAATCCCGGTTCGTAGTAAGCGCGCAACATTAATCCGTTTCCGAATTGCTCGTAAAAATTACCAATGGTAATATCCAATAAATCCGTTTGATAACGTGCAAAGCGATTGACAATACCTTCACCTTTGTAGGAAGGAAGGAAACCCTGACGAACATTGTTGTAAGCTTCATAACGAACACCCGCCGAAAATTTACCACGGGTATAATTAATGTTTCCAAAAACGTTCGATAATAATTTCTCCGGAACTTTAGGAGCACCAATTAAAGAATCGGTTTCGTAATATTGAGCATCTATCTGAAAATTTCCGTGTATTGAATTTAATTCATCTACTACCGGATTTTGTGCTCTAACGGTTTGCACACCTGCAACCAGAATTCCAAAAAGAAATAACTTTACCGAAGTCTTTAAAAACGTCATAAATTTTTTAGTGCTTTAGTTTTTCGCCCTTTGCTAATGCTTGAATGTTTTCGTACAATTTATCTTCGTCACCCTCTGCATAAGAATTGTGACTCCAAACTATTTTACCGCTACCGTCAATTAAAAAAGTATGAGGTACGTTATTTACATTCATAGCGCGTTTGAAATCTTGATTTTCATCGATATAAACCTCATATTCCCAACCTTTGGTCTTAACATCGGTTACTACTTTACTTGAGCTACGTGCATCATCAATAGAAATTGCGATTAACTTAACACCGGTTTCCTTTTGCCAATCGGCATAATTTTCAGCAATAGCGTCCAATTCTTTCTTACATGGCTTACACCAGGTTGCCCAGAAACTAATCACGATAGGTTTACCGTCATTGCTAAAAGTAGAAGAGTTCACTTTGGAACCATCCAGTTTTTTTAACGTTGCAGCAGGAATTTTATCACCATCAGATTTTACAGCGGCGGTTAATGTTACGAAGGCAATAGCCAATAAAAATAATTTTTTCATAGTGTTTAGATTTTACAAATATTGAAAGTATTTAAATCAAATAAAATGCCAATAAAGAGCGTATTTAAATCAAAATTGTAATCTTAACATAATTTTAGGAATACAATTTTATCCCGATAACTATCGGGATTAGAATTATAAAGCTAATTGATTTAAAATAACCTGCAAAGAACTATTTCTTTTTCTTTTTTGACTTAGAAATAGGTGCTTTTTTAGCCTGCTTTTTAGGTTCTTTTTTAGATTTTACATTCTCCTTTTTAGGAGTTGCGGAAGGCTTTTTGGTATCAGCCCAGGTTTTATAAATATCCTGTTGCACAGGACGGTAGGCCGGCTCACGCTGCAATGGCTCACATTCCCTTAAAGTGGTATGACATTCATAAGGTAACTGCTGATACAGCTTTGTACCTTCTGTCTTCCAGGCAATCATGGCATCACTTACATCTTTGATCACTTTTCCGGGATTTCCAACCACTACCTTACGTTTTGGTATTACCGTATCGGCAGGAACAAAACAAAGGGCGCCAATGATACACTCATCACCAACGACCACATTATCCATCACTACACTATTCATCCCCACTAATACATTTTTACCAATGGTACCGCCATGAATAATAGCTCCGTGGCCGATATGAGCCCCCTCTTTTAACAAGACAGTAGTGCCAGGAAACATATGAATCGTGCAATTTTCCTGAACGTTACATCCATCTTCAATGATGATTTGTCCCCAATCGCCACGAATAGCAGCACCGGGACCAACATATACATCGCGACCAATAATAACATTACCGGTTACGGTTGCATTTGGATGAATAAAAGCGGATTTATGTATAACAGGTTTATACCCGTTAAATTCGAACACATTTGCCATTTTTAGCCGGCAAATTATTTAACGTTCATGACTTCACACTTGTGATCGCCTTTAGGCGCCACATTGTTAACGTACATATCTGTACAACGGTCGCGTGCTCCTTGCTCGTTGTATTCTTTCACGTTATACTGTGTTTGGTTAATATAACCACCATTTTGCACAGTACTTACTTCGTTACAAGTACAACTGTAATTCTTTTTACAAGAAATCATCATAAAAAGAGCCGGAACCAATATCAATAACTTCTTCATTTCTTAAAAGTTTATGTAAAGATAATAAAATTATGGATTATTAGCATTTTAGTTTGCTACTTTAATGGTTATCTTTATGGCCTATTGACTATGCAGCCAATAATTGACAAAGTTCCAAGAGAGGCCCTTGTGGCCGAATTGAACAAAGACCGCTATGTGCGTAAGACCAATAACGGCAATAACGAAATTTATATTATCACTAATAACGATTCGCCTAACGTTATGCGTGAAATCGGCCGTTTACGTGAGGTGACCTTTAGACATGCCGGTGGCGGAACCGGTAAAGAAATTGATATAGATGAATATGATTTAAGCTCACATCCTTATAAGCAATTATTGGTTTGGAACCCGGAAGATCAGGAAATAGTTGGAGCCTACCGCTATATTGCCTGTAAAGATGCCGAATTTAGAGATGGAAAAGTACATTTAGCAACGACCGAACTATTTGATTTCAGTCCGAAATTTTATGCTGAATTTCTACCCTATACTATTGAATTAGGTCGCTCGTTTATTCAACCCATGTATCAACCTTCGGAGCAATTCAGAAAGGGCTTATTTAGTTTGGATAATTTATGGGACGGATTGGGAGCCATTGTAATCGACAACCCATACATTCAATACTATTATGGTAAAGTAACCATGTACACCGATTTTAATGTAACGGCACGTGATTATATACTCGCTTTTTTAAAACATTATTTTCCGGATCCGGATAACTTAGTTAAACCCATTCATTCGGTTCAACATAAAACGGATGTTACCGATTTTTTGAATGAAATAAAAAATTTACCGTATAAAGAAGGACACAGTGTTTTAAACAAAAAAGTACGTGCCTTGGGTGAAAACATTCCGCCGTTGATGAATGCTTACATGAATTTATCGAGCACCATGCGTGTTTTTGGTACTGCCATTAACCCAACGTTTGGTGGCGTTGAAGAAACCGGTATCCTGGTGAGGATTTCCGATATTTATGAAAGCAAAAAAGAACGCCATCTTAATTCCTACTTACAGGAAAAAGGATTGCTTTAATTGAAATTATCTTGCAAATAAAAAAAGCCATATTCGCCAAGTCATCGGCCAAAATAACGGAATGCCCTAAACCGGTGATGCCGGAGTATGCTTTTATTGGACGAAGCAACGTTGGAAAGAGTTCACTCATTAACATGTTGTGCAACAATAATAAATTAGCACACACCTCTTCCACTCCCGGAAAAACAAAAATCATTAATCATTTTTTAATTAATGATAATTGGTATTTGGTGGATTTGCCCGGATACGGTTACGCTAAAACAAGTAAAGTTGTTAGAGGCGAATTTGAAAAAATCATTACAGATTATATTACCACGCGCAGTAATCTTGTTTGTTTATTTGTATTGGTTGATTACCGATTACCGCTTCAGCAAATTGACGCGGAATTTATGGAATGGCTCGGCAAAAAAAATGTTCCGTTTTGTATTGTATTCACAAAAGCCGATAAACTCAGTAAAAGTGAATTGAAAAAAAATCTGGAAAATTACTTATTAAAGGTGTCTTACATTTTTGAAGACGAACCAAATTACATCATCACCTCCGCCGAGAAAAAGACAGGTAAAGAAGATTTGTTGGAATTTATTGAAGCCCATTTTGATTTGTTTAAGCGCGATAGAGATGAAAAGTGATTGGCAAGTATTACAGGAAAAACTAAATGAGCGCTTCGGCAATGAAATGGATTATGATGCCATTTTATATTTAATCGGATTGCAAGAGCTCGGCAAACTTCATCAAAAATTTAAAAAGGATCAAAAACTGGAAGTGATGCATATTGCGATTTGCACACTATTGGAGCCCTTTGGTTTTTACGAGTATAAAGGTCGTGATGAAGAAGGATGGCCGCATTGGGAATTAAAAGAGAATTTACCATTTCTGGAGCCAAAGCATCAAAACAAATTAATCATTGATGCCATTGTCGATTATTTTAAACGCGAAGAATTTATTTAATATGTCACGTTGAGCGGAGTCGAGACACGTTATATCAGTTCGCGACTACTCCCGATAGCCATTGAGACGAACTGACCATTTATATATTTTAAATCCTCTGCGTAAATCCGCGCTATCTGCGGGAGACCTCAATTAAAAATTTCCTCCGCGTTTTTGGTGGTAATTTCTGCTACTTCAGCAATTGTTGAGTTCTTGAGTTGCGCAACCTTTTCGGCAACCATCATCAAATAGGAACTTTCGTTACGCTTTCCTCGAAACGGTACCGGCGCTAAATAAGGCGAATCCGTTTCCAAAACTAAATGTTGCATATCTAATTGCTCAACCACTTTATCCAAGCCCGAATTTTTAAACGTCACCACGCCGCCAATTCCCAATTTAAATCCCAATTCAATTATTTTATTCGCTTGCTCTAAATTTCCGCTGAAACAATGGAAAATTCCTTTTGGTAATTTTTTATTTGCAGACAATACATCGAATATTTCATCAAAGGCATCGCGACAGTGAATCACAATGGGTAAATCATAGTGCAAAGCCCAATCAATTTGTTTTTGAAAGGCCATTTTTTGCTGCTCGAAAAAAGTTTTATCCCAATATAAATCCATACCGATTTCACCAACCGCGCAAAACTTTCTTTTCCCTAACCACTCTTCCACAATTTTTAATTCCTGCTCCACATTTTCATTTACCGAACAAGGATGCAAACCCATCATAGGAAAGCAATTCTCAGGATATTCCTTTTCCAATTGCAACATCCCCTCAATGCTTGTGCTGTCGATATTGGGCAAAAATAATTTCTTAACGCCGGCACCTATGGCTTTTTTGATAATCTGATTACGATCGTGATTGAATTCTTCGGAATAAAGATGTGTATGTGTATCGATGAACATGAAAATTAAATCAATTTGCTAACTTTACAAAGTTAACTTATTTAATTGAAAATTCTTATCATACGTTTCAGCTCTATCGGCGATATTGTTTTAACAACGCCGGTGGTTCGTTGTTGTGCGCAACAAATTAAAAATGCTGAAATTCATTTTGTATGCAAAGCTTCTTTTAAAAGTACACTGGAACACAATCCCTATATTCATAAACTCATTACGTTCGAAAAAGATATTAATGAAGTTATTCCGGCACTTAAAAAGGAAAACTACGATGTGTTGGTCGATCTGCACAACAATCTTCGCAGCCGCCGTTTAAAGTTAGCGCTCGGAAAAAAAAGTGTAGCCTTTGATAAGTTAAATGTCAGAAAATTTTTAGCTGTTGCTTTAAAGAGTAAAAACCTTTTACCCGATATACACATCGTTCAGCGCTATCTGCAAACCGTTAGTTCATTAGGCGTAAAAGATGACGGCAAGGGATTAGATTATTTTATTTCGGAAAAAGACAATGTCGACCTCAGCACCATTCATTCTGAATTAAACAAAGGTTACATAGCTTTGGTGGTGGGCGGTTCTTATTACACCAAAAAAATTCCGGTAAATAAATTAATTGAAATCTGTAACAACTCTAAACTCCCTCTTGTTTTATTGGGAGGAAAAGAAGATTCAAGCATAGCGGAGCAAGTGGTTTCAAAATGTAAAAACGCCATCAACATTTGCGGTAACTACTCGCTCAATCAATCCGCATCCATCATTCAACATTCATCATTTATAATAACCTCCGACACCGGACTCATGCACATTGCTTCAGCCTTTGGCAAAAAGATTTATTCGTTGTGGGGAAATACCATTCCTGAGTTTGGTATGTATCCATATAAAGCGGGTGAAGGCAGTCAACTATTAGAAGTAAAAAATTTAAAATGCCGTCCTTGTTCTAAGTTAGGTTACGGTAAATGCCCGAAAGGACATTTCAAATGCATGAATGAGATTGATGTGAGATTAGTTGGTAGTTCGTAGCTCGTAGACTGAGAGTCCATAGTTCTTAAGGTTGAAAATCAACAAAAAATAATGTATCTTTACCTTATGGGTATTTTAGAGTCAAATATTGATTTAATCAGGGACTTATGTTCAAAATATAACGTCTCTAAACTCTTTGTTTTTGGCTCTGTTCTAACTCCCGGATTTTCAAAAAAAAGTGATGTTGATTTTATTGTTTCGTTTAACAATGTTAGCCTTTATGATTACGCCGACAATTATTTTAATTTGAAAAGTTCACTTGAAAAAATACTTCAAAGACCAGTAGATTTATTGGAGGATAAAGCCATTAATAATCCTTTCTTAAGAGAATCTATTGACTCATCCAAACAAATAGTGTATGGACATAGAGATTAAAACCTGGCTATACGACGTACTTCAATCCATCAATGAGATTGAAAGTTATTATGATGGCAAACAAAAACTATTTGAAGAGTATGTAGCCGACATTAAAACAAAAAGAGCGATTGAAAGGGATTTGGAAATTATAGGCGAGGCAGTTAACAGAATTTCAAAAAAGAACCCTGATTTCAAACTAAACAATGCAGACAAAATTGTTGGCACACGTAACCGCATCATTCACGGTTATGACAAAATATCTGATGAGTTAATTTGGAGCATCGTGATTAATCATATTCCGAAATTAAAAGAGGAAGTCTCATTGCTCCTTAGTGAAGGAGATTGATTTTAATTGAGTTCGTAGACATTTCGTAATTCATTTGCTCCACCCTCTGCGAACTCCCAACTAAAACAACCTTTGAATTTTACTTTTAAATATTTAAATTAGCTTACCTAGCTGGAGTCATAAAATCATCCCAATCTTGCAAAGATTGCAAGCTTAGGGTAAAATATGGAAGTTACTGGCAAGTGTTATGACGACAACCGAAAGACCAAATATTGTTTACAAATATCATAGAGTTAATCAACATCTTGTTGACCTCTTGACAAACGGACAATTGTGGTTTTCGCACCAAAATGAACTTAACGACCCGTTTGACTGTAAGTACGCGCTCTCAGACGCGTTTTTAATTTCACTATTAAAGAAAAGTTCCAGCGACTTTTTTACCGATCTTCAAAAGGGTATACCACAATTCAAAGACGTTAGTCAAGACAAATTTTTTGAAATCATGCTTCCAATGCTCAAGACTAATGACTGGATGAATGGCTTTTACAATATGCTTTTCGGTGGACTAATGGGCTGGAGTGTTTCTTGTTTTACGACTAATGCTTTAAACGAATTAATGTGGGCGCATTATGCCGACAATAACAAAGGTGTTTGTTTAGAATTTGACCTCTCTAAGACGCCTGACCTTCATGAAAAACTCAATAAAGTAATTTACGACGACGCTTTCCCTGAAATTAATTCCATGGACGAATTACCGAAGGCTCTTTTGACCAAGCGCACTGCATGGAGCAAAGAAGACGAATGGCGCATATTGACAAATGTTAGAGGTGTAAAATCATTTAACAAAGAATCTTTAACATCAATTTATTTTGGCTGTAATGTTAGTAAGCAAACCATCGACAGCATAAAGAAAATACTTATGAGTAGTGGTTATACAAAAGTCGACTTCAAGCAATTTAGTTTTCGCATTAAAGGCGTAACGTTACGACCAATGGACAACGACGACCCATTTAAAAAAGTATAAACACCAGCCAGTAACAGCAAATAAACGTAAGCGGGCGGACTCGGTCATCGATCGGTGCGGAATTAAGGTGCGCTGACGCGCGAATTTATTTTGCACTCGCTAATAAACATTTGTATCTTTAAATTAACATTGTGCGTATAGACAGAGGAAGCAATAATATCCGCCTACGTCTACTCGCGGAACGTTATGTGCCATTCTGAAGAACAGTATTTTGATTGGAAATTTGTGAATAAAACGACCCTTGACTCTAAAGAATCGACCTGCGTTTTGACTATCTTTGAGACATTATAAAATATAAGTTTGACAATGGAAATATTAGGAAACGAACAACATAAAATTATTCACGGAGACGCTTTGGAAGCATTAAAAAAACTACCAGACAACTCAGTGGACTTAATATTTGCCGACCCACCATACAATATCGGTAAAAACTTTAATGGACATATTGAAAAATGGAAAACGGAGGAAGCATATTTGAAATGGTGCTATGAATGGCTAGACCTGTGTATTCAAAAACTGAAACCAAACGGTAGTTTTTATGTAATGACAGCGACACAATTTATGCCTTATTTTGATATTCACTTACGAAATAAATTAACTATCCTTTCAAGACTTGTTTGGTCTTATGATAGTTCTGGGGTGCAAGCAAAAAAATATTATGGTTCAATGTATGAGCCAATTTTGTTTTGCGTTAAAGACAAAAATAATTATACATTCAATACAAACGACATTTTAGTAGAAGCAAAAACAGGAGCAAAACGAAAACTTATTGACTACCGTAAAGCTGTTCCGACAGTTTACAATTCCGAAAAAGTCCCTGGTAATGTGTGGGAGTTTTCAAGGGTTCGTTATCGTATGGAAGAATACGAAAATCACCCTACACAGAAACCAATTGCTTTACTTGAACGAATTATCAGAGCAAGTTCTAACGCAGGTGATTTGGTAATGGATCCATTTTCTGGAACTTTTACAACTTGCTTTGTTGCAAAGGAGCTTGGTAGAAATTCCATTGGCATAGAATTGCAAGACGAATATGTAAAAATTGGCTTACGAAGATTACAATTAGCAAAAGAGTTTAAAGGAGAGAAATTAAAAAAAGAAATTCGCACCTTTGAAACAGAAAAAATAGCTACGGCTAACACATTAAAATTATTTGAAGAGCCAAATGGAACATACATTCACCGCAAACATTAAGGAAATATTAGCAAAGCACTTTGGAAAAAACTCCGAAGACATTTTTAAGCATAGCCATTTAATCCAATATTTAAACCGCAAGACCAAATCAGCAAGTAAGGGTTCGAAAGCCCGTGGCAGCTTTGCGAATATATACGCTATTTACGTTTTGGTGGAAGACTACATCACCAATGGTTTTCATGAAAAAGGTGACTACTCTGCTTACGAGGGCGCTATTTATAATAAACTCTTTCAAAGACAAAGAGAACTTCCTTTTGGAACAAATCTTCAAAACCACGCGTTGAATAATCGTTTGAACTCTGAGTTTGAAAATCTATTTCCAACTCTTGATTTCACTCCCATAAATCGTATCGCTGAATCAGAAAGGTATTGGTTTAATCAAAACCTTTTGCGAATTAAAATTGGCAAAACAGAATTTGACATCGCTTCAGCGGTAATTAAAATCATTGATGAATATGTGAAGACAAAAATGCAGTCTTTTGAAAGGTTTTTGCTTTCATGTCAAGAACTTCAACATTTGAAACCAGAAAAGCATAAAGAAGTTGAAGGGTTTATACTTTCACAATTAGCCCCAAATGTTGACGCCAGATTATTTGAGATCATTAGCTATTCCATTTTAAAATACTTCTATCATGACCAAAAAATTTACTGGGGTTATGAGCTTAAATTAGAAACTCTCAAAGAAGAAAATCTATCGCTCTATAAAACAGGAAGAACTAACGCTAATGACGGGGGAATTGACTTTGTCATGAAACCAATTGGTAGATTTTTTCAAGTTACTGAAACATTGGATTTCAAAAAATACTTCCTAGACATTCACAAATTAGAAAAATACCCAATAACTTTCGTAATTAAAGCTAATGAATCAAGTGAAGTTCTAATAAAAAAGATTGAGGAAAACGCCCTCAAAATATATTCTGCCAAAGCAATTGTCACCAAATTCATGAGTTGCGTTGAAGAAATTATAAATATCCCGACACTAACCGAAAGATTTAATTCTGCCGTAAAACAAGGGTACTTAAATAAAATCCTTGACGAAATAGTAATTCAAAGCAAAGTTGAATTTAACTATGAGGACACTGACGATGACGAAGAGTAAAAGAACGGCACATAACACCAGCCTGACAACACCATACATAATTCCACACTCACTCCCATCTACGAACTCCCAACTTCGAACTCCTCTAATCCTTAACAAACAAAGCTTTCAACTCAGTAGCTTCATCCGGCTTCATTCTTCCTGCTAAGATTAAGGATAACTGACGGCGACGTAATGCCGAATCATAACGCTTTTTTTCTTCTTCGGTTTCCGGTATCAATTGCGGAACAGGCAAAGGCGCTCCGTTTTGATCGATGGCCACAAAGGTTGTAATAGCTTCGTTACATTTTGTTTTTTGTCCCGTCACCGGATTCTCTACCCAAACATCCACAAACACTTCCATACTACTGTTAAACGCACGGCTTACTTTTGCTTCAAACGTTACAATGCTGTTTTGTTTAATTGGATTATCAAACGAAACATGATTGATGGAAGCGGTTACCACCACTCTGCCGCAATGTCTTTGCGCTGCAATCGCTGCGGAAATATCTACCCACTGCATTAACTTACCACCAAATAAATTTCCAACGTGATTTGTATCGTTTGGTAATACCACCTCTGTATTAATGGTTAGGGATTCGCGCGCAAACTTTGGCTTCATGGCTGTTTCTGTTTTATGATGCTAAATTACTACCTTTGTTTTAAATAAGCGCTATGGATTTCTTATATATTAAATCATTACACATTGTTTTTGTAGTTACCTGGTTCGCCGCCCTGTTTTATATGGTGCGCTTATTTATTTATACCACCGAAGCGCAAAACAAACCTGATAACGAAAAAACAATCATCACCGAACAATTGCTTACCATGCAACGTAAACTATGGTACATCATTGGATGGCCGGGTGCAATAGGCTCTTTGGTGTTTGGATTTTGGATGTTGTTTTTAAACTGGAGTTATTACCTCACACAACCGTGGATGTGGCTTAAATTGATTTTTGTAGGCTTTTTAGTACTCTATCATTTGCAATGCCATATGTTGTTTAACAAACAACGTACCGGGATTTTCAAATGGAACTCTTTTCAATTGCGATTGTATAATGAATTGGCCACTGTGTTTTTAGTGGGCATCGTTTTCTTAGTTGTTGTAAAATCAACCGGAAGTTTAGTGTGGAGCTTGTTAGGCTTATTTATTTTCGCTGCATTACTCATGGCATTTGTGACCATTTACAAAAACATGCGTGATAAGGAAGGAAAGAAAAAATCGGAAAAAAATTCGACTACTCCTGAGTCATAACCCAAGCGGATGGGTATTTTGATTTGATAGATTGGAGCAAATTAACCGCGCTTTCTTTATCATCGAATCCGCCGCTACTTACCACATACATGCCTTTTGCATTAGTACCGCTTATTGTAGCGTTTAAATTTTCAGCGGCTAATTTTTTAATCATTTTGCGTGCATTGGCTTTTACACTAAAGCATCCCATCACCACTTGATAACGGCCGGATGACACAACATGACTCATATTTGTATTTACCGAATGTGACGTTGTATTTACCGCATGAATATTTACAGCAACATGCTTGTCTTCAAACAATGTAATACCTGCGTATCCATTGGCATCTACTACATAATTGGAAGTCTGACTTAATTCGAGTTCAGTGAATTTAGAGTTATAGTTCACCGGTGTATAATTTGCGTGGGAACTTCCGCCAAATATTGCCGCAAACGAATTAGAATTTGGCTGCATTTGCTTAACGGCAAACAACAATGCAAATCCAATCACCGGAATTCCGATGGCTAAAGCTGCAATGCGTTTGTAATTTGTTTTCCTTACCGGTAATTTATCAGAAGCTTCCGCTTTTACTAAACGATCCTGCGGTTCGAATGCATGCTTTACAACAACTGTTTCTTCAACCGGTAATTCTTTTAAAGTAAGACTGCTTAATCCGAAACTATCAATTAAAAAATTGACGTCTGTTTTAGGCTCGAAGCAAATGTTGCTTTCGAAATCAACATAAAACAATCCTAAATTTTCAAACTCCAAACGACGTTTGGTATCGAGCAACATTTTACAATGTGCGCTAAATTCTTCTAAATGTTTAGTGGCCTGAATAAAATCGCATTTCACTTCTTCCTTCAACCAATTCGCCAAAACGCCATCGTTTTGCTTTAACTGTACATTAAATACAATTGATTTTGAAGGCGGGAATAAAACTTCCTTGTTTAAGGAATAATGTGATGCTTGTGATCGCGATACAAATCCGCCAAAGCCCGGCACCACCACATAATCGTGATTATACAGCAGTTCGGAAATTCCTTTTAATATGGCTTTTTGTACCAACATTTTAATGGGGCATCAAATTTAGCATTTAATACCAAATTTAGTCTTTACGGGGGGCTAAATCAAGTAAAAAAATTTAATAATTATAGAGGCTTTTCAACCTAATGTTCAAAAACTATATTACTTTTGTGACCCTATGTTTTTGAAACGCAGCTTATTGGTTTTTATGGGTGTTTTTACCATCTTGAGTTCTAATGTATTGGGACAAAGCAAGGATGCTATAAACACAAAGGAGCTTCTTTTAAAAATGGTAAAATCCATTAAGGAGGTACAGGGTTTAAAGTACAGCCTTAAAATTACAGAGCGCGGAAAGAAGGGATATAATCATTATGAATCGTCGGTTAAATTAATTCGTAAACCTCGTCAGCTTTACATTTACATTAAGGGAATTGAAGTATTATGGACGCAAGGCACCAACGATAAAAAAGCTTTAGTAAAACCAAATTCATTTCCTTATATCAATTTGAATCTTGACCCAATGGGGAACTTAATGCGTCAGGATCAGCACCACACCATTAACGAAATGGGCTTTGATTATTTTGGAAGCATTATTGAGTATGTGATTTTGAAATTCGGCGATAAGTTAGAAGACGGTGTAAAATACGACGGTGAAGAACGCTATAATAATCGTCCGTGTCATAAAATCACCATCAATAACAAAGACTTCGCGCAGACTACGTATACTGTTGGCGCTTCCGAAAATTTAACCTCTATTGCCAGAAAATTATTTGTAGCGGAATACATGATTGTTGAGATGAATCCGAAATTGAAAGATTACTTTGATATCCTTGCTCCCGGACAAGTCATTAAGGTTCCAAACTATTATGCGAAGACGGTTATTCTTTACATCGATCAATTTTACAATTTGCCTATTGGCGTAAAAGTGTATGATGATAAAGGTTTGTTTGAAGAATACAATTATCACTTCTTACAAGTGAATCCGAAATTTGACGAAAAAGAATTTACCCGCGACTACAAGGATTATAAATTCTAAGAGTCTATTGCTTTGCTTTTTTAGCGAAGGAAGCCAGCCAAATAAAAAGTGTATTAAAGAATGCGAAGAAGCTCACGCCGGATTGCGTTTCGAGAGTATCTTCCGTAAAAAAAGACACAACAGCAATTAAAAGAAACACAAAGTATAATCCGTGCAAATAATTTCTCAAAGCAACAGCCGGATACGCAAGTGAGAATAAAAACACAACAAGTCCGATTACACCGAAGGCAACTGTAATAGCTAAAAATTGATTGTGTGAACGCAAGCGCCATTCGCGACTAAGTTTTGTTTCGGTGCGATAATACGCTTTATCGAAAGCACGTTGCACATCGCCTGTCCCCACTCCAATCCAAGGACTTCTTTTAATAATGTAAATCGCCGCTTTCCAAAATTCCATCCGCATCAGCAAGGTATTACCTGAGGGATTACTTCCTTGTTTATAATCTCTGTATTCCCAAAACAATTCATGCAATCGATTTGCAATCGGTGATGCATCAACATATAAATAATTAGTTACTCCGCTTTCAATATTAGCTATATCTTCATTGGTTAAGGAAGCGATTCCGGCTGAATCTTTCGTTAAACCCTTACTGGATAAATAACGAATTAATGTCCAAATGACTTTCCCGCCCTTTTTATCCTTTCCATATACGGGTAATTTACTACGTAAGGGCCATTGCTCATGCAACTCATCGTACTGCAAATTATACGTGATGTAATAACCATTTTCTTTGTGCTTATTGGCAGTATCGGGAGTAAAATAAGCGCGGCCTGAATAACTTGTGCTTTTTTGAGAGTTTGATTTATCGGTTGAAACGAAGTTAAATTGTTGCCACTCGGATTTAAAAAAATAAAATGCAATGACTGAAAGTATTATGATTGCTGATAAACCCGCTACTTTAAAAATTGTTTTTTGCTTTAACACTAAATAGAGCAGATACACTCCCACCATAATCGTAAGCATTACCAAACCTGTAACCAGACTTAATACGAACATGGTGGCAATTAAAAAAAGAACAAGAATAAGCACACCTGATTTGCCATTTATACTTTTCGTCTCTTTAAAGAAATAAACCAGCACAGCAATGGCCAAATTGATAAATAAGCCAAAGCGAATGTGTGACATAAAACGCGAGGCTTTACGTATGTCGGTTAATTCGTGTGAGAAATTATAAAACAAACACCACATCGCGCTTACCACAACACCGGCTACAAAAAACTTCAACACTAAATTCAATTCGCTTTTTGTTAAAGGCGAAGTACTAAAGAACACAAGAGGCAGTAAAAGCATTGGAATTTTTATGCGGATATCGTCAATCCCTCTTGGTAAATCGATAGTAAAAATTAATCCGGCTAGATGCAATAAGAAAACAGAACTTAAAATCCAAAACAGGTGATTCGACTTAATAAAACTCCATTTTTCTTTCCAGCGACCTTCCAGCAACCAATTACCAAATAATACAAATTGCGGAATACTGGTAGGAACTGTTCCAAACATCATACCGGCCGCTAAACCGATAAGTCCGATAATAAAAATATATCTATGGATACGGGGAGGAAACACCAATTATTTAACGCAAAAAATTACAATAAAGTATGCGAAAATAAAGAAAAAGCCCTGTCATTTTTGAACAATGACAGGGCTGTGTATAATAAAACAAAAACTACTAATTAGCGTACTCTGTAATAAACTGAATACGTACCATGCGGATTTCCTCTTCCGTGTAATCATTCTCCCCTAACTCCTTCATTGCTGCATCTACACTGTCAGTTTCCGATTCTTTAAAATACTCCATTACCTCATCAAGCTTTTCTTCGTCCATCACATCCTGGAGATAATAATTGATATTAAGTTTGGTGCCGGAAGCAACAATGGTCTCCATTTCCGTTAAAAGATCATTCATTTTAATGTTTTTGGATTTAGCCATATCCTCCAGACGGATTTTACGGTCGACATTTTGAATGATATACACTTTTAATCCCGATTTATTTACCACCGACTTAATCACCATATCCACCGGGCGCTCAATCTCGTTTTCCTCCACATATTTTTTAATCATGTCGATGAAAGGCTTACCGTATTTAGCGGCCTTACCTGCACCAACACCAGATATTTTGGTAAGCTCATCCATGGTGATTGGATACTGAATAGCCATTTCCTCGAGTGATGTTTCCTGGAAAATAACATAAGGAGGTAAAGCCTTTTGCTTGGCAATTTTCTTTACCATATCCTTCAGCATCGCAAACAATGTTTCATCAGCTGCACCACCACCTGCTTTTCCGCCAACCATGATATCATCATCATCGGTTTTATCGGTATTGGCATAATCGTGATCGCGTGTGAATTTGATACTGTGCGGCTTCTTTAAAAATTCTTTTCCTTTATCAGTTACTTTTAATAGGCCGTAGTTCTCAATATCCTTAACGAGATAATTATTTACGATAGCCTGACGAAGTACAGCATTCCAGTATTTATCATCCTTATCATCTTCAGCACCCTTGCCCCACACTTCCAAATTGTTGTGCTTGTATGATTTTGATGTTGCGGTAAGTGTACCCATCAATACGTTAATAACATCTTTAATCTTGTGTTTTTCTTTAATTTCAAGAACAGCTTCAATAGCTAATTCCAAATCATCCTTCGCTTCAAACTTTTGTTTTGGATGGCGACAGTTATCGCACATCTCGTTACATTTACTTTCGTTGAACTCTTCGCCGAAATAATGTAAAATGAATTTGCGTCGGCAAGAAGACGTTTCGGCAAAAGCAGCCGTTTCGCTAAGCATTTGTTTTCCGATTTCCTGTTCGGCAACCGGTTTATCCTTCATGAACTTCTCCAACTTCATGATATCATCGTAGCTATAGAATGTCACGCAATTACCTTCACCACCATCACGACCCGCGCGACCGGTTTCCTGATAATAACCTTCTAATGATTTTGGAATATCATGATGGATAACATAACGTACATCCGGCTTATCAATTCCCATTCCGAAAGCAATTGTTGCAACAATCACATCAATTTGCTCCATCAAGAACAAATCTTGTGTCTTTGCACGCTCCTTTGCATCTAATCCTGCATGATATGGTTCGGCTTTAACGCCGTTTACTTTTAAAGCTTGCGCAATCTCTTCTACTTTTTTACGGCTCAAGCAATAGATAATCCCCGATTTACCGGAGTTTTGCTTTACGTATTTTATAATCTCTTTTAAAACATTTTGTTTAGGGCGAACCTCGTAATATAAATTAGAACGGTTGAAGGATGACTTAAACAAATTTGCTTTAAGCATCCCAAGGTTCTTTTGAATATCCTGTTGTACTTTTGGCGTTGCTGTGGCTGTTAAAGCCATTACCGGTACGTTTCCAACCTTATCAATGATTGGACGTAAACGACGGTATTCCGGACGGAAATCATGTCCCCACTCGGAAATACAATGCGCTTCATCAATAGCAAAAAATGAAATTTTAAACTCTTCGAAGAACTTGATATTATCTTCTTTAGTTAAGGTTTCAGGAGCAACGTATAATAATTTGGTTTTACCTGACAATACATCCTTCTTTACTTTCGCAATTTCACTCTTATTTAAAGAAGAATTTAAAAAGTGGGCAATCCCTGATTCGTCGCTAAACCCACGAATGGCATCCACCTGGTTTTTCATTAAGGCAATTAACGGGGAAACTACAATAGCCGTACCCTCACTCATTAAAGCCGGCAATTGATAGCATAATGATTTACCGCCTCCTGTAGGCATAATAACAAAAGTATCCTTTCCTGAAAGTACGCTTTTGATAATTTTCTCCTGATTTCCTTTAAAGCCTTCAAAGCCAAAAAAGCTCTTGAGCGTTTGTTGCAATTCTTCTGTTTCTACTTCGGCAATCATGCTTTCTATTGATTAAATCTATGTTCTTGTTGAGTGAATAAATACCTTATCTCCTATAAAGTTATACAAAATAATTTCTATTTCGCAAAACTTTTTGATTGATTTGGTACGTTTTTGGACAAATAAAGCTAAAAAGCAGATGGATTTTTTTAGGAACTACAGATTTACGTCCATTTTGGGATAATGGCGCAAAAGGATCGCTGAGAAAATAATGGCGGAAATAATGCCTACAATGGTACCCGGACCCAGATCGCCAATTACCACTAAAAACAATGTTTTGATGAAGAATATGCTGAGATAAAGCTGCACACCCCATTGTTTCATGTGCCACAATCCTATAAAGGCCATAAAGTTACCCGCCACTATAAATCCATATAAAGCAGGAACAAACATGCCTATTTTTTTAATGGATGGAGAGAAAACCGAAGGGAAATTAAACACCACTGTAATAAAACCAATGATGCAAATGGCAGATATTATTTTAGGCCTCGTTATCGCTCTCATTTAATTACTTCTTATGGCTTCTACCGGATCTAATTGTGATGCGCTGTATGCAGGCACAAATCCGCTAATAATGCCAATTAAAACCGAAATGGTTATACCTAATATAATATTTGAGTAACTCAAGGTGATTTCCATATCCATGTTGCCTTGAGCTGCCAGTGTAATGAGATAAGTGAGTAAGAGTCCTAACAATCCTCCCAGCAAGGAAAGAAAAACGGATTCAGATAAAAACTGTAATAGAATAAAATAATTCTTGGCACCAAGCGACTTTTGAATGCCAATTAAACTTGTTCTTTCTTTCACCGATACAAACATGATATTGGCAATACCGAATCCGCCTACTAAAATCGAGAATCCTCCAATAATCCAACCCGCAATACCAATGATATCAAACAGCACATCAAAATTTTTGCTCAACAAATTAGTTTCATTGAGTGCAAAATCATCATCGGCCATTGGTTTTAAACGACGCACGCCACGCATAATTCCGGTGAGCTCATCCATCATTTCGGCATTAGTAACACCCGGCTTTGCTTTAACCGCAATGTACGGATCGGCATTTTCTGAGTTTACATCCAAAATATATTTAGCAAAATGAAAAGGAATCACTACCTGGTTATCCATGCTGTTTCCAAGCATACTTTCTCCTTCAGTTTTGAAAACTCCGACAACAATTGCTTTTCTTCCCGCAATTTTGATATCCTTTCCGATTGGATCCTGATTATTCGGAAACAAACCTTCAGCAATTTTTCCGCCGATTACCGCTACATTGTAGCCGGCATTTACTTCATTCTCGGTAAAATATCTCCCGTTAGCAATATCAAAGGATTTTATTTTGTAGAATTCGTATGAACATCCCGCCAAAACCGCATTCTCCACAATGTTACTCTTATACTTAACGGTTCTTCTACCATGAATGGTATAAGCCACTGCATCAGCAGTCTTCGTCTTTTTCTCGATATCAAACAATTCGTTATACTGAGGCAGCGGACGGTTCATGTATTTCCACCAAGGATAATCCGGTCCGAAGCTCCATGGCCATTTCTGAACAAACACCACATTATCGCCGAGGCTTTCAATGCTTCCGCGAATGTTGCTTTCCAAACTATCTACGATGGTAAAGACAATAATAATGGCAAAAATACCAATGGTAATCCCTAATAAACTCAAGAAGGTGCGGAGCTTATTATTGTAAAGCGATTGCAATGCAAACAGAACACTTTCCTTTATAAGAGATAATACCAGCATTAAAACAAAGATAAGTGATATACCAATTCGCCAATGATAAGTATGACCAAAGGCGAATTTTTGATGTAAAATTACTTTTTACGGCTTGCTTCAAATGCCGATTGGCGTTCCTCTTGCTTCTTACGCTGATAGCGTCTTACCAAAAACATGGCCGCGCCAATTAAAAACACAAAGAAAAAATAAAGGGCGCTGTCGGTGTCCTTCATGATTAAAAAATAAATGGTTGCCACTACAGCAATAGCTGCCGTAAATAACCACAAATATTCCAAAGCCCTAAAAATTTTTCTGTTATCCATTATAAATCGTCGTTGTTAAGTTGAATCGTTCCTGTTACTTCCTTTATTTGATAATTGGTAAAATCCTGATTGCTTTCAAGACCTTTACCCATGATAATTTCCTTAGCTGTGGTAATTTTTACGAATGCGTCGGAGTGAATTTTTTTATTTGCCTCATCCCACACTAAATGTTCGGTGTTTAATTTTTCGCCGTCTTTATTTACCACTTCCACATTGTATTTTACCTCCATACGTTTGCGCGCCGGATAATGAACGCCATAATTGGATTTAAGCGTTGTTTCAGGTTTTTCATCCTTATTATAAAAAGTGACCCAAACACCTTCGGGTAAAATAGTCATGGGCTCTGTTACATTTCGATCATAGGTTAGAAGCTTCCCGGCTTTTAATACAATTTTTAATGCGGCCGAGTCGGAATAAATCATAGTAACTTCTTTTCCTGACTGAGAAGGAGAAACTTTAGGAAGACTTAGTGCCATTATTTTCGACCTGTCGTTTTCGCACGAAAACAGCAATATGCTAACCGTTATGGTTGAAACTATGAAGAGAAATTTCTTCATGAAGAAAAATTAATCGTAGCGGAATTTATTAAACCACTTGTCATTAAAGGTAAATCCAAGTACTATTTTTGCGTAGCGCTCGCGTACAAGATTATTATTAATTGAACCCATTTCGCCAAGCTGAGCGCTAATATTAACTACCGAAAACTGGCGATAAACACCTACCGGTAAACCAAGCCCAACGGTTAATCCGTAATTCACTATTTCGGTATTATTTAACTCCAGTGATCCTGTTTTATAAAATCCGCCTATGCGATATTGAATACGCTTAAGATAAGCTGAAGCACCGGCGGAATTCTTATTAGGAATGAAATTAATTCCTGCTGCCACACGAAATGAATTTTTTAATTCTGTCGCGCTTCCTAAATAGCGAAACTGACTCCAATTTGTATAAGCAGCTTCAGCAGCAACGGCAATCATATCGCCTTTTCTTAAACTTACTCCAAACCCTTGTTCCATAGGTAAGCGAATTGTATTTGGATTATCATTAACGAAAATGAAAGTGTCTTTTGCCAATTCATTTCCAAAATCATTTAACGAATAGTTGTACGCCAAGGTGCTATTTTTTACATTGATGGTATTCCCTAAATTCATAAAGTAACCAAACGCAACTTTCACTTTCTTTCTAAGCTCACGGTTTTTAACCGAATCGATTGTAAAAGAAGTTTGCAACCCAAAACTTCCGGTCACATCTTTAAACGAAACCGCACGGTAACGACGTGTATTATAATAATTATTCGCGTTAGGATAAATGACACTGGAGGTATGAAGAATACTTCCGAACAAATAATCCGCGCGCGCTCCAACACTTAGCTCCGACAAAAGTTCCTTACTTAATTTTTTACGTTTGTATACTTGTGTTTGTTTAGTCTTAACCAATGAATCTTTGTAGGCCGAACGGTAGAAGTTGACAAGCATCTTTCTAAACGGATTAATTCCAATACCCATGAATACTTTATTGATTCCACCTTCACCGGTATATTCATACTTAACATCACCGATAGTTTCAGTAAAAACAGTGCTTCTTAAATTATAACCCACATTCGAATGCGGCATAATACCGAAACTTAAGGCTGCTCTCTGCTTTAATGGAATTCCCATGGCAGCATAACTAAAATTAATGTTGCGGGTTTTGATAGCGGCTGTTCCGTTATTAAACTCTGTGAATTGTGTATGTCCGCCTAACTCCAGTGTAGTTAAACGAATTCCGGCAATAGCAGCGGGATTTGCAATATTAATAAATACAGGAGCTGCAGTATCAGGTTTTAAACCGATGAAAATTCCTCCCATACCTTTTGCGGGAGCAAACTCATTGCCATTTAATTCACCAAGTCCGTAACGCGAATAAGGACTAAACGTTAATTGAGCATGAAGCTGATTAATAAATAAAAGGCTCTGAAGTATCAGAAAACAAAGTATGTAGATTGGCCTTTTCAAGAATTATAAATCAATACCTCATTTAAGCCGGTTAAAACCGCATGAGGGTGGGCAAAGATGCGATTTTTTAAGCGTTTTGCAAAGAATTCGGTATCGCCTCCAGATACAACAATTGTTAAATCGGGATATAACAATTTATACTCCTCAATTATCCCGTCGGTCTCCTTTAAAATTCCGTTTATGACACCTGAAAGAATAGAGTTTTCCGTGCTATTTCCAATCAACGTATTAAAGTCAGGCTTCATTTTTACCAATGGCAATTTATCGGTAAAATGCTGCAAAGCCTTAAATCTCATTTGCAATCCCGGAGATATTGCCCCACCCAAATATTCCATATTTTGACTCACAAAATTGAACTTAAGGCAGGTTCCGGTATCTATATTCAAAACGTTTTTATTGGGGTACAAACTATATGCACCAATAGCGGCAGCGAGACGATCGGAGCCCAAAGTGCCGGCGGTTTTGTACAAATTCTTAAGGGGAATTTGAGCCTCATTCGTAAAAAACATAAACCTTTCCGCATGATTTAAGGCTGTTTTTAATTCATCATTGATGTTTACCACTGTGCCTACCATCACTTTATCGGCTGCCTTTAAAAAATCGACCGATTGAATTAAGTCGCTTAGCTTAGCAAAAACCCGGTAATCGAGCATTTCACGCTTACTGAAATAGGCTGCTTTAACCCTCGTATTACCGATATCAATGACCAAATTCATGAGAGTACGAAATTAACTAAAAACTTGGGGCACAGGGCTATTTAATATTTTTTTTGCCGAACAAAGAATTATCGTATTTTTGCATCCTCAAAATTGCCTTAGAGCATGGTATGGTACCTTAGCTCAGTCGGTAGAGCAAAGGACTGAAAATCCTTGTGTCCCTGGTTCGATTCCTGGAGGTACCACTTCAAAATTAGACCTTCCTTTTTGGAAGGTCTTTTTATTTTCTTTAAATCCTTTAGTCTTTCTGGTCGCGAGGTTACACTCGCGATGGCGAGCTTTGCCTCGCCATTCGATTCCTGGAGGTACCACAAAACCCCGCATGATGCGGGGTTTTTTATTTTTTGACCTTTAAGTAATATCAGGGAAATAATCCGGTACTTTTTCTTATTACATTGTAACCAATTAAGCCTTTTAAGTTATATCTGGTTTTATTTAGATGAAAGCACTTAAACAAATATGGATTCTGTTTCTCACAACTTCTATAAACCTATTGCAAGCACAAAGTAACAGTTATCGTATTTCTGGACTTGTTAAATCCGAACAAAACCAAAACGTTGAATTCGGCAATGTGATTGCACTAAGCATAAAGGATTCGGCATTGATTAAAGGCGGCCCTTTTCAAGATGGTACATTTAATCTTGGGCCACTTAACAATGATAGCATTCTGCTTAAAGTTACTTCAGTAGGTTATTCTGATTTTTTTCGGATTATTATTCGGTCTAACACAGACAGTCTTATTCATACTGAACCTATCACTCTCTTACAAGGTAAATCATTAAGTGAAATAACTGTCACTGCCAAAACGCCAATGTTTGAAGCTGATGGAGAAAAAGTAAAAGTAAATGTTGAAAACACCGCACTTAATAATGCCGGTAATGCATTAGACGTACTCAAACGCTCTCCTGGTGTAAACGTAAGTACCTCTGATAATGTGTCGGTTTTTGGTAAAGGCACTGCCATAATCTATTTAGATGGAATGATTGTGTCCACCGTTGACATTTTAAAAGCTCTGCCTTCAACAGATATTAAAACCATTGAAATCATTAACAACCCTTCGGCAAAATATGATGCGGGCGGCAGAGCGGTCATCAATATCATTACTGTTAAAAACAACCTGCAAGGGTATAACGGAAATTTAATTCAGAATACGCTTTACATTAAATCCATCTTTTCTTACACCGGATTAAGGTTAAATTATACTAAGAGAAAATGGACAACCAACCTGAGTTTAGGCACGAGCAAAGGCGAACAATGGAGTTCTGACATTTATAAACGTTATTATAAATCGAATGATACTTTAAACACAAGTATGATTAATTCAATTTATGATACACAAAAATATACCGACGTTTACTATTATAGAGCGGGCCTAAATTTCCGACCTGACTCGCTAACCACAATAGGATTTCAATACAATGGTTATTACGATTCTAAAAACAACTATTCGCAAAACACGAATTCAATTCTGAGCAATTCAATAGCTCAGTATAGTTTAAACACCTCAACACATAGTCGACCTATAGTCGTTAATAATTCGTGTAATGGAAATTACATCAGGAAACTAGACACGCTTGGGTCTGAGTTATTCATAGCTGCCCAATATGGAAACTTCAATTTAAAAACAACTTCCAATATTCATCAGGAAACTACTTTATATGATTCAATTGTTACCTCTGCTAAAAGAAACTTAAACACAAACTCCATTAACATATTTGGCGCACAACTAGATTTTACAAAAGTATTTAACCGAAAGTGGAAACTGGAAAGTGGCATAAAAGAAACTTACATTGATAAATCAAGTGATATAACCTTTCAAAATTACTCTCAGGAACATTGGATTTCAGATCCTAATTATAAAAACGGATTTTCGTTTAGCGAAAATATTTTAGCGGCCTATTCAGAATTGCGCTATAAAAAAAATAAGTTTAACTCCCGAGTAGGCATTCGGGCAGAATACACAAAGTCGAATGGTTTTTCCAAAATACTAAATCAAAAAATAATTAATCGCGAATACATTAATTATTTTCCAAGTGCATTTATTGGTTATGATTTCACGAAAGATTTAACCACCTCCATTACACTTTCGAGTCGAATAAATCGTCCAACCTTTCAGGACTTAGATCCGTTCATTAATTATATAGATTCTGTTACTTCTTTCAGAGGTAATCCGTATTTACTGCCGGAATACACCAACTCCATTGAAGCATCCTTAATTTATATGAAGGAAGCTAACCTTACTATAGGCTATAATAATACGCAAGGTGCTATGAGATTGGTCGTTGATAAACTCAACGACTCTACCGATGCTTTTACTGCGACGACAAAAAATCTTAATAATAGTGAAACCTACTCTTTCGGAATTACTATTCCGTATGAATTGAAATGGTGGACGACGGCAAACTATTTTGGGTACTTTATTAATAATTTCACTTATCAACTTAACAACGAAATAATAAAAAACAATAAATCCACATACAGCATTTACTTATACAATGAATTTAGAGCTAAAAAGTACTTTAGCTTTGAAATTACTTATGAGTATACTTCACCGGCAGTGGATGGGATTTTCACCTCCAATTCTTTTTCCATGTTATCTGCCACACTCAAAAAAAACTTTTTCAAGGATAAACTTACCTGCCGGATTACAGCCAGTGATATTCTAAAATCCTATATCATGAGCGGTGGCAGTAACATTCCCCTCTACAACCTCAATTACGAATCGCGAACCAGCACAAACTACTTCTTATTGGCTTTAAATTACAAATTCGGTAAACTTAAAAACAACGATTATAAAAACAGAACAGTTAATCAAGAAGAATTTAATCGTGTTAAAATTGGCAAATAAAATATCTACCACATATTAATTGCTTACTTTTATACTTTACGTTATGAAAAAATCATTATTAATATTCAGCGCATTGCCGGTATTGGCATTTTCACAAAACCGTCACATCAATTTTGAAACAGGCAACCTGGCTTCTGTTTTTGAAAAAGCTAAAAAAGAAAATAAATTCATTTTAGTAGATGCTTACACCACCTGGTGTGGACCGTGTAAATGGATGTCGAAAAACATTTTTACGAACGACACAGCTGCCGATTATTACAATGCGAATTTTGTGAATCTTAAAATTGATGCTGAAAAAGGTGAAGGAATTGCATTCGCCGAAAAATACGATGTACGTTGTTATCCGAATTTTTTAATATTAGATGGCGACGGAAAAGTTATTCATCGTGTTGCAGGCTCCATGCCAACTCAGGCATTTGTGAGTTTTGGTAAAACAGCATTTGAAAAAGAAAAAACCTTTTCATATAAAAAATCAGAATTTGAAAAATCCATTTTAACGGAACAAAACGTTACTGAATATATCGATTTACTTATGAGTTGTTGTTTAGATCCTTCGGCTCGAGCATTAGAATACATTGCAAGTGTAAAAGAAGCTGATTTAACCAAAGAAAATAACTGGACTGTACTTCGTGATTTTGTTTACAACCATGAATCGCGTGAAATGAAATATTTTCTGAGCAATCTCAATTTATTCGAAAAATCATTTGGAAAAGATGCCGTTGTTCAGAAATTAGAGCAATTGGGAAAAAGTTATTTTTCTAAATACACACGCGCGAAAGAATTTGATAAAGCCGGTTACGAAAATGCAAAAAAGGAATTTGCAAACATGAAATGGCCAAACACCGATAAAATTATTTTTGAAGCAGACATGGAAGCTTATAAGCGATTTGATAACACCAAATATTACGAACTCGCTGCTTCCGATTTTCAGAAACATTACAATAACGATTCACAAGAATTAAACGGTATGGCTTGGAATTTTTACGAAAAAGTGAGTGATAAAAAATTATTAGGCAGTGCCGTTAAAATGGCACAGCGAGCCTGTGAGATTAATGCCTCTTATGCCAATCTCGATACTTATGCGGCAGTGCTCTATAAAAGTGGTGATCTTAAAAACGCCGAAACACAAGCGAACAAAGCCATTGAAAAAGCAAAGGCCGAAAACATGGGAGCCGATGATTACAAAGAAACTGCTGAGTTGCTTAAGAAAATTAAATCAGGAAAATAAAAAACAAAAGCCCGAAAATTTTCGGGCTTTTTAATTATTGCTTAATTATTTTTCCATCGAAGACTTGCTCGCCGGCTCGTATACTGTAGAAGTAAACACCTTGTGGCAACAGATCTCCACTATCGCTTTTACCATTCCAGATAAACTCTTTAATTCCTTCCGTTTGCTTTCCGGTATTGTTTGTTGAGATTTTACGACCAAGTATATCTTTAAACTCAATGGTAACATTTACGTTTTCAAATAAAGCATAACGAATCGAAACACTATTGCTAAACGGATTAGGAAAAGCGATGGCTCGTAATCGATTTGTAGTTATCTCTTTATTTTCCTTTATACCAGAAAATAAAGTGTCTTGTTGCATTAATCCTTCCAGGTCTATTAATTCATCGCCGGGCTGATACAATAAAGACATAACACCGTCGAACAACATTTCGTTATTTGTATTTACACCCGCTGTTACATTAACAGGAACAGGATTGTGTGGATTTGCGGTGGTGTTATCGTAAACGTGTTTTGCAAATAAACGATAGCCTGCCGGAATTTTCACCAATTTTTTGTAGGTATAATAATCTTGCCATTCAAAATCCCACTTAGGAACATGAATCATGGGAATCGTATCAACACCCGGTTTCACTGCATACAACAACATACTCTTACCTAATAAGTGCGCATGTGGAAACACTCCGAATAAAGACAATGAATCAGTTAATGTGCCTGAAGTTGGATAGTAAGCCGTAAAAGTTTGTGTAGTATTAGCAGGAATAAACATACTCCAATTTTGTAATGGCGTAGTCACATAAATAGGACGAATGCCTGTGGTTGAAGTTGGATAAAAGTAGAGTCTGATTTTTGTGCTATCAATTTGACCTGCGCTACCTTTTGGATAATGCATTTGTAAGATAACATTGGATCCGGCTTTTAATTTAATTCCTGCACGTAACTGCGGACTATTCGGAAACACAGTAGCTTTCGTGCCCGGAGCAAATGTACCAATTGCATAATCTCCAGGAATATTATAACATGAACCGCTCATATTACTCACGTAAGTTCCATTTGAATCGGCCATAATAACAGCATGATGTACAATTGCTTTATTTCCCGGAACAATTTCAAAAGCGCGAATAACACGGTCTTGTGTTAATCCGGTAGGAACAGAAAAGCAAAGATAAATATCAGTGCTTGTAGCCGTACTTGTGTAAGTCGGTATTTTAACTTCTATATCGGCTGCTCCTTTTAACTGATATGCGCCCGAATAAACTGGAGCAGCAGGAGCTTGCGTAGTATCACCTTTAAGCGCTCCACCTGTAATCCAATTTAAAATTTGTGTTTTTTCGGCAGCCGTAATAATTCGTTCATGCTGAAAACGTGTATAAGACGTATCTGCCTTCCAAGGTGGCATAATATTATTATTTAAATCATACTGAATAACCGATTTGAGTTGATTAACCCCGGTATAATTCATAAATGAATATGGATTGCCGCCGGGATGATGACAAGATGTACAACGGGCGTAAAAAATACCGGCAACGTCTTTGTAAAATGTTTGTGCATTTAAGCAAATCGCAAAAGCAGATGCAAAAATAGCGAGTAGAATTTTCTTCATAGGTTTAATTATAATCAAATATATAAATTTAATCGATTTGACAAGGAAAATTATCGAAAGTTTAATTTAAAGGAATATATATTGTAATTTTACCCAACAATTCAGAACATGAAAAAAACAATTAAAGTAGGGAACATTGAGTGTGGCGCCAAAGATTTATTCTTAATCTCCGGTCCATGCGTTATTGAAGAAGAATCCATAATGATGAAAACTGCTGAGATGCTGAAAGAAGTATCAGAGCGTTTAAAAATAAAGGTGATTTACAAATCTTCGTTTCAAAAGGATAACAGAAGCAGTTTAAAATACTATGATGGTCCCGGCCTAAGCAAAGGTGTGGCCATGCTGGCGAAAGTAAAAGAGCAATTTGGATTTCCGGTTTTAACCGATATTCATTATCCCGACCAAGCTGCCGCTGCCGCTGAAGTAGTGGACGTTTTACAAATTCCTGCTTACTTATGTATGCAATCCACTTTATTGGTTGCCGCTGCAAAAACAGGAAAAGTGGTTAACATTAAACACGGACAGTTTTTAGCGCCCGACAACATGAAGCATCCTTTGCAAAAATGCATTGAGAGTGGTAATGATAAAGTAATTTTAACGGAGCGCGGTTATACTTTTGGATACAATGATTTGATTGTTGATCCAAGAAGTTTTTATCACTTAAATAATTTAGGCTATCCGGTTGTATTTGATGTTACACACTGCGTGCGTAAATATGGCATTCCAAGTTCTGATGCCAAAGGTGGAGCCCGTGAGTTTTTACCGGTACTTTCTCGTGCCGGTGTTGCCAGTGGCGTTGATGGTGTGTTTATAGAAACACATCCTGAACCCGAAAAAGCTTTATGTGATGCTGCTTCTCAATTATGTGTTTATGATTTAGAAGAATTTTTAAAACCATTGCTTGAAATTCACAATGTAGTCAGAAAGTACTAAGATAAGTGCTACGAAAAAGCCCGCAGTATCAAGCGGGCTTTTTTATTTATAATTTGTACATTAGCTTAAGAGGATTTATATGGGAATCAACAAATATGATGCGGAGCTTTTAATTTATGCCAAGAAAAAATTCAACGTTAATTTTGAAAGCACTTTAACGCTCGGCAGACTAACGCGCTATTTCAACGAAAAAGAATTTTATTCCTTGCTTTCCAAATTTAATTTGAAGGAAAGCCCTCCTGCTCATCTTTTTTCCTCAGAATACACAGAGGGATTTCTCGAATTTCTAGGTGCGTCAATGCCACAAAGCATGGATGTGTCCAAGTATGAAAATGCAAGTATCCTACACGATCTTAATACACCTTTACCAATAACCCTTCATCAAAAATTTTCTGTGGTCATTGATGGCGGAACACTAGAACATGTTTTTAATTTTCCGCTTGCCATTCAATCTTGCATGCTTTCTTTAAAGCAAGATGGTTTCTTTATAGGTTTTACCCCGGGAAATAATCAAATGGGACATGGTTTTTATCAATTTAGTCCGGAATTATATTATCGCGTATTTTCCGAACAAAACGGATTTAAAATGCATAAAGTTTTGATTCGGGTGGCAGACAAATGGTTTGAGGCCATGGATCCAAAAGAAATGAAATCTCGCATTGAAGTAGCCAATGGTTTGCCGATTTTTATTTATGTAATTGCGCAAAAATTAAAACACAGTGCATCATTTTCGGTACCTCAGCAAAGTGATTATGAGAGAACCTGGGATATTAACGAATCAGTTGCGACAGATAAAAAAAGAAAAGAAGATTCAGGCATTAAACATCTTTATCGGAAACTGATACCTAAGCGAATCAAAGATCTAGTAAGAAATTTCTATGATTTGTTTATCGACAAAAGAATAGATACACATGAACTTGGATTAATCAATCCAAAACATTTTAAAGAAATTGATTTATGTAAAGATTAAATTCCTATCCCTAAAATTTATTTTCCGGCTTCGTAAATTGCCGCAATGCCTAACGAAACTGATTCGAAATTAGCGTTTTTAAATCCGCATTTAGTTAGTATGGCCGTAAAATTTTCATTATCCGGAAAAGCTTTTACACTCTCCGGTAAATATGAGTAAGCGCGACTATCCTTCGAAAACACTTTACCGATAAAAGGCGTTACGTATGAAAAATAAAAATTATAAAATTGCTTTACCGGAAAACGACGAGGATAAGAAAATTCAAGAATGATAATTTTTCCGCCTGGTTTTAAAATGCGTTGTAAATTAATTATGCCTTTCTCCAAATTTTCGAAATTACGTACACCAAATCCCACTACAATTGCATCATAAGAATTATCCTCGAACGCGAGCGTTTCGGCATCACCTTTCTCAAGCGTAATTAATTTATCCAGATTTAATTTCTTTAATTTCTCGCGTCCGAATTTCATCATGCCTTCTGAAATATCGACGCCTGTAATTTTTGTTGGATTTAGCTTTGCACAGGCAATGGCAAAATCACCGGTGCCTGTAGCCACATCTAAAATTGCTTTCGGCTGAATTGGTTCTAATTTCTTGACGCATTTTTTTCTCCAACCTTTATGGATACCTAATGAAAGAAGCGAATTAAGAAAATCATAACGAAAAGCAATGTTATCAAACATTTGCTCAACTTCTTCCTTCTTGGCCGCGCCTGTATTATATGGGGTAACTTTATTCATTTTATTTCAACACAGAGTTACAGAGCTCACGAGAGCACTGAGTTTCTCTCATTTAGATAACCATTGATCCTGCGCCTAACTCCGTCTTTCAACAATGGCACATTGAAATTTATAAGCAAGCCCAGTTTCTTGTCTGCAAGTTTAAGATACGTTACAAGTTGAGCTTCATGAATTGGAAGAATGGCTTCAATTGATTTTAACTCCAGAATAATCAAATCATTTACTAAAACGTCAATGATAAAATTCTTATTCAATTCTTCACCTCTAAAATAAATAGGTAAGGATACCTGACTTTTTACCTTTAACCCTCTCTCTCGCATAACTGATACCAAACAAACTTCGTATACTGATTCTAAAAGCCCTGGTCCTAATTCCTTATGAACGTCAATTGCACATGAGATAATCAACTCTGTTAACTTATTATAATCCTCCTCCGTGTAACTCATACTTCTCTCTATCTCAGTGTTCTTACTTCACGAAATCTAAATCCAAAGCCTCACGTAACAAAGTTTCTTTATTGATTGGAACAACGCCAACTTCCTGACATACCAATCCTCCTGCCAAATTAGCTAACGCTGCTGTAAAAATCGGATTACACTCTAATGCACGACATAACGATGCCACACTAATAACCGTATCGCCTGCGCCTGAAACATCCGCGATATTACGCACGTGGGCTTCCACATGTTCCTTTACACTTCTTGAGTTTGTAATAACGCCTTTATCCGCTAATGTCACTAATGCTGTTTCCAATTTTTGCTTTACACGGAAACTACTTACGGCGCGTTGAAGCTCATTGATATTATCTCCATCCACATCTAACTTCAATCCTTCACGCAATTCTTTTAAATTTGGTTTAAACAATGTAACACCTTTATACGCGTTAAAGTTTTTCTTTTTAGGGTCAACGCATGTTGGAATGCCTTTACTCTTGGCTAATTCAACAACCTTCTGAATCAATTTCGGTGTAATTAATCCCTTATTGTAATCTTCAAAAATGATAACATCGATTTTATCGTGACCAATGATATAAGAGATAAGCGTTAAAAGATTTTGTGTTTCATCTGCGGTAATATCGTCTTCTGTTTCTTCGTCAACACGAACCAATTGCGAATTATTTCCTATCACGCGCGTTTTTACCGTTGTAATTCGGTCGCGTGATTTTAAAATACCTTTCTGACTTAATTTTTGTTGGCGCAATAAATCCAAGAAGGCCATACCTTCATAATCCACACCAATTACAGAACATAAAATAGGATTCGCACCCAAGGCCTGAATGTTCAAAGCCACATTCGCTGCACCACCTAAGCGACGTTCTTTCTTATTTACAGCTACGATAGGTACAGGCGCTTCCGGAGAAATACGATTTACTTTTCCCCACATATAACTATCCACCATCACGTCACCAATAATCAGTACGTTAAGATTATTGAATGATTTAAAAATTTCGCGGATGTGATCTTTCTTAATTGAAAACTTTCTCATTTTATTTCAATTTGGCTAATGCCTCTTTCATGCGGGTTAATGCTTTTCTTAAATTCTCTTCAGATGTTGCGTAAGAAAAACGAATATAATTATCATCACCAAATGCGGCACCCGGAACTAAAGCTACGAATGCTTCTTCCAATAAAAACATGGATAAATCCGTTGCATTTTGAATTGTTTTTCCGTTATAAGATTTTCCAAAATAATAACTCACTTCTGGAAAAACATAGAATGCGCCTTGAGGTAAATTGGTTTTTAATCCCGGAATTTCTTTCATCAACTGCAATACCAAATCACGACGTTTTTGAAACGCGTCACGCATTGGCTTGATATACGTATCAAAATCTAACTCCATGGCTTTGTGCATGGCCTTTTGCGTTATACTACAAGTAGCTGAAGTAAATTGTCCTTGCATTTTATCACACGCTTGTGCCAACCATTTTGGAGCCGCCATAATTCCGCCTCTCCATCCGGTCATTGCAAAACCTTTGGAAACGCCATTGATAACAACAACACGATCTTTAACATGCGCAAACTGTGCTAAGCATTCGTGACCACCAACAAAATTAATGTGCTCATAAATTTCGTCGCTGATAACATATAAATCTTCGTGCTTCACAACCACATCCGCAATTCCTTTTAATTCATCTTTAGAATATACGGAGCCTGTTGGATTACAAGGTGTGCTGAAAATAATTAATCGTGTCTTTGGTGTAATGTGCTTTTCTAATTGAGCAGGTGTTACTTTAAAATCCGACTCGATAGTGGTATTGATAATAACAGGCTTTGCTCCTGCCAATTTTAAAATCTCTAAATAACTTACCCAAAACGGAGAAGGCACAATCACCTCATCACCTTCATTCACCAAACACAAAACTGCATTAGCAATACTTTGTTTGGCTCCGGTTGAAACTACAATTTCATCGGGGGTATATTCTACTTTGTTATCGCGCTTAAACTTTTCGCAAATAGCTTGTCGTAACTCGACATAACCCGAAACATGGGTATAATAACTAAAGTTATCATCGATAGCTTTTTTCGCAGCATCCTTAATGATTTGAGGTGTTGCAAAATCGGGCTCGCCTAAACTTAAGCTAATAATATCAATGCCTTGAGCTTTGAGCTCGCGGCTTTTTCTTGCCATCGCAATGGTTTGCGATTCAGCAATGTCTTTTACGCGTTGTGAGAGATATGGCATAAACTATATTGAGAACAAATCTATAAAATAGTTTAATGTACCGTGTTATTTTAGACCCTTTTTTTAGCGCAACTTAGACAAATAAGGCTAAAAACGGGACTATTGAACAATTATGATTCTTTGAAGTTCCTTTTTACCTTGTTGTGCCAACTTTAGGAAGTAAACTCCACCGGTACAATTCTCCGGTAAATCTAATTGTTGCGAGTGAAAACCTGTTGATTGGTTTTCTGTAAATAGTTCAGCTACCAATTTTCCTTGCAAATCATAAATGGCAGCTTTTACTTCACCCTGCTCCAATAAATTATAGTTTACTTTAAATTCATCGGCAATTGGATTCGGGAAAACAGTAACACCTGAAAAAGAACTAGATTGTGCTTCAGTAATTCCTGAACTCAAATCAGGACTAAGAACTAAACTCCCTAAACCCGGTGTATCACCTGCAGTTCCTCCGGTTCCGTTTACAGCATTACCTGCAGCATAAACAGTAGCCGATCCGCTTGTTGGAGCTACCCAAACAAACTGAAAAGTTGCACTACCTGAGCCGGTTTTAATTCCGGAATGAATTGCATTTTTACGTGCACCTGAATTAGCAAATGCCACACCCGGCAACGCTGTTGTCATATTACCAGCATTCGTATTCGATGCTGTTAAAATCTCACAACCAAAACCAAAATTTGAAAAAGAAGCATTGCTCACAACTATACTTACGGTATAAGTTTGGCCGGGAATATATTTGTTTGCTACAAATGCCGGATTAGCAGTGATACTAACTGTTGTAGTACCGCCGCCGCCACCATGGCAAGCATTACAGCCTGTCTCCCCCGGAGAACCGGTACGACCTACGATACCACCACTACTTTTTTTAACAATAAATGCAGTGCCCGAGAGCATAACAACTGAAATAGATAATAAGGTTAAAATACGTTTTTTCATAAATATATGTTGTAACACTAAATTTCCTCATTTAATTCGGGACTACAAAATGTTTTAGTAATTAATTATTAGGCTTACCTTTGTCATCCGCATGTTTCACCCACGAATTGTTATATTTCTTCTGTTTCTCGCCACAGTTTCTTATTCTGTAGCTCAGCAAAAAACAGACTACAAAGGAGAATCGGAATTTGATTTAAAAAACTACAAAGGGGATCCACGCGACCGATTAATTTTAGAAGTTAACTATACAAATTGGCTAGGAGCACCCAAGAATATTAAATCTGATTGGAAGTGCGTTGGATTTAACTTCGCCTCTATGTTTGATAAACCTTTCGGTACTTCAAATTTCAGCTTAGGGTTTGGTTTAGGAATTTATGTACACAACTTTAGTTCAAACGCGGATTTTATTTTAAAGCTTGATAGCAATAATCAAAATGCAACAACTGTTTTACAACCTCGCACAACGCCTTACATCGCCAACCGTTATAACGAAAGAAGTTTTGAAATTCCGGTTGAATTACGATTCAGAACAAAATCAGCCACCATGTTTAAAGTTATGTTAGGCGGAAAAATAGGATATGTTATTTCGGATTTTAAGAAAACTGACGATGCAGACGGTAGAGTTAGACGTTACAATCTGCCTAATATTAATCGTTTGAGATATGGTGTTAATTTCAGAATAGGAATTGAACAAATTTGTTTAACCGGATGTTATTACCTGAGTGAAGTATTCACTGACAATGGTCCGCGTGGCGTTCATCCATTTTCTATTGGCATTGCAATTATACCCTACTAATGTTTAATTCCTTAAACATATCCTCTCAGTTAGAAAAAATCAGAACTAAAAATCGTAAGCACGAAGATATTTTACTAAATGAAGTAAAAAACATTTTAGGTGCCGACCTACTTAAAGAAAATAAAATATTAAATCATTTAAAATTTTACAACCAAGCTTTTGAACTAGTTGATGAGACAGAAGTAGATTATTCTTTAATCTACACCTTGCAGGAAATTAAAAAAACATGTGTTAATTATCGCTTGCGTTTTTTAGATAGTCAGCATTACAAAAACGAAATACCTTATGAAGCTGTTTTAAAAATCAAAGATTTTAATGCGGAACACCGAAAAGATTTAAAGCGCTTTAAAATTTTGGCGCCTGTAAGTGCATTTATCCGCGGAGATAACAATCTGCCTTGTTTATTGTTTGCCGAGACGTTAAATGGAAATTATTATTTAATTCATGCTTGGGGGCAAGATTTTAAGTGGTACAGAGCGCTTTTTAGCTTTCCTTTTCGAAGTATTGAAACACTTTTTTTAAGCGTTGCTCTTTTTACGCTGATAGTCGATGTTTCGCTGCCTGTACAATTAATTACCCTCGACCGAACCGCACCTTATTGGTGTGGCTACAGAGTAGCCACTTACTTTCATTTATTAATCTTTTTTAGCGGATTTACCACTTACGGCATGTTTGCCTTCCACAAACATTTTTCATCCAGTGATTGGAATAACACAAATATTCGTTAAATTAGATATACCTAATATTTAACGGATGAAAAAACTTTTACTCTCACTTATCTTACTTTCATTTTTCAGTAAAGCTCAAACTTATTACAAAACTATTGGAAGTAATAAAACTCAATGGGACATTTTCTTTGCCATGTACGGTGTTAGTCAGGCTGAAAAAACAAGTAGTCCATTAGCGCCAAATGTCAATTATGGACGATACGTTGCCGTTAATGATACAATCATAGCGGCAAAAAACTATAAAAAATATTACTATGGTGCCAATACATCCACCGTTAACACCCACATTGGCTATTTACGCGAAGATACGGTTGCCAAAAAGGTTTATTATCTCGACAAAACATCATTAATTGAAGATTTGATTTTTGATTTTTCATTGAACGTTGGCGATAGCATTTACTTGAATCTCGTTCCAACTATGAATCCTTTGCCAAAAGGTTATTATAAAGTTAAATCGATACAAAACACAACTATTAAAGCAGGTATAAGGAAAGAATTTAAATTAAAACATACTACAATATCTTCAAGTGATACATTAAGATTTATTGAAAGTGTTGGAAGTATTATTCATCCGCTCTATTTATACAAAAACTATTTTGGCTTTGGTGCATTTATAGGATATCCAAGTTGTCCCTTTCCGTATGATTTGGGTTTAGCTTGTAAATGGACGAATAACATGAAGGAATTTCAAAGTTGTACTTATGCGCTTGCGCTTTCAAACGGATGCTTCTCTAAATTAGACTCCTGTAATTATTGGAATAACTGTGGTGGAATAAATGAATTAAGCGCGATTAAAAAAGTTACTTTATCACCTAATCCTGCTCAAAATCATTGTGTAATAACCCTGGATGCAATTCAGGAAAGTAAAATCACCGCCGACCTTATTGATATTAGCGGAAGAAAAATAAAGAGCTTTTTTGTTGGTAAGTTAATTCAGGGTGAAAACGAAATTCGTTTGGAAACTGAAAGTTTGGAAAGTGGTTTGTACTTTATTTCTTTAACTGGAGATAATTTTAGAATCACTCAACCACTAACGATTACTCACTAATCTTTTTTTGCTTTATACAAGGGAACAGTACTGCAAGGTTCGCCGTACATGATGCTCTTTGCATATGGTTTTAGCGCGGCCGTTAATTTCACATACACATTCACAGGTACAGGTTTGTTACTGCATCCTTTAATTACAACACGCGCGTCTTTATATTGAGAGTAATCTATTTTCGAAAGCGAATATTCATATAATTCATTTTCCAACTGATCGAGGTTTCCGAATACGATTTTTTTAGCAAATGGTTCTAAAGCTAAACTTACAAGCATGTACGCCCATGTTGGCACAATGGCATCGTTCGTGCAAGTAATTGCCACAAACTTGTCTTTATAAACACTCCAGTCGCTATTCTTAATATAATCTCTGAAATCTTTTTCCTTTAAAATCAACTCCTGAAACAAAAGCGGCTTTACATCAAACAATACACGCTCACCACTTTGGTAATACTCTTCCAAATCAATGGTTACGATGCCGCTATTGGCTACTTTATTTACAATTTCTTCGCTCATGTTACATAAAACCCAATTCCAATTGCGCTACTTCACTCATCATTTCTTTCGTCCAGGTTGGTTCGAAAGTTAATTTCAATTCGGTTGACTTAATACCCGGCAACAACTTGCATTTATTTTCCACCTCAGCCGGTAAGCTCTCTGCCGCCGGACAATTTGGTGAAGTTAAAGTCATGGTGATTTTTAATTCGTTCTCGTCATTCAATTCCAATTCATAAATCAATCCTAATTCCCATACATCCACAGGAATTTCCGGGTCGAAACAGGTTTTGATTTCATCAATCACCCGTTGCATGAGTTCGGTGTTTTTTGTTATTATTATTGCAGCCATTCTAAAAGTCAAATGTGAAAGGTTAAAGGTAAAAAGTTAGATCTGTCTTTCTTTTATATAGTTCATTAATCCATAAATCATTTTACTTACAGATGTTACAGACGCACTTAAGTTTTCAAACTCCAATTCATTAATATAGTTTAAATCTAAAGCAATATACAACTGACTTCTAAGTTCACCTGCGGAGCCCTTTGCTATTCCAAGAAAATATGTAAACTGTTTATCCCCCTTTCTTTCAAAGCCCTCAGAGATATTTGAAAGTATTGATACTGCACTTCTTCTTATTTGATCTCTCAAAGCAAAATCCTTTGACAAAGCGGGCTGATTAGTTATCTCATATATATCCTTACAAAGTTTTCTTGAAACCTGCCAAACTTCCAATTCTTCAAAACTTTTTGCACCAGCCATATAATACTTTTAACATTAAACCTTCTACTTTTAACTATTTAAAAACGCTAAAGCATCTAACTTCATTTGTTTAATCATGCTCACCAATCCGTTTGCACGTGTTGGCGATAAGTGTTCTTTCAATCCAATTTTATCTATAAATTCCAAATTCGCACTCACTACATCCTCAGGTTTTTGATTACTTAATACTCGAATCATTAAAGCCACCATGCCTTTTGTAATAATGGCATCACTGTCGGCAGTAAAAACAATTTTACCTTCCTTGAGCTCTGAATGTAACCATACTTTACTCTGACAACCTTTAATAATTCTATCATCCGTTTTATATTCCTCCTTTATCTTCGGCAATGATTTTCCCAAATCAATAATGTGCTCATACTTTCCTTCCCAATCGTCGCCAAACAATTCGAACTCTTCAACTATTTCTTTCTCAATTTCCTGAATACTCATTTAACTTAGCATTTTTATACTCTTCTGAAGAGCTTCAATGAAAATATTTACCTCTTCTAATGTATTGTACATCGCAAAAGAAGCTCGCACCGTTCCGGGAATTTTATAACGCGCCATTAATGGCTGCGTACAATGATGTCCGGTTCGAACGGCTATACCGTATTTATCGAGCAGTGTGCCTACATCGAATGGATGCGCACCCTTTACGTTAAAAGAAATAACAGCTGCCTTTTCTAAATGATTGGCGTAAATCTCCACTTCCGGAATTTCATTCAGGCGTTCCGTTGCATACTTCAATAAAGTATGTTCATGCTTGGCAATTTTTTCGATTCCAATTTCATTCACATACTTCAATGCAGAAGCTAATCCTAAAACACCTTCAATATTTGGAGTGCCGGGTTCATAACGCAGTGCGCCTTCTACATAATCCGTTTTATCAAAACTTACTGTTTTAATGGTACCGCCGCCGCTGCGAGATAATTTCAATTTACCGACCCACTGTTTATTCATCCACAATACACCTGTGCCTGTTGGCGCGTAAACCTTATGTCCGCTGAACACATAAAAATCAGCGCCTAATTCTTTTACATCAATCTTCATGTGCGGAACAGATTGCGCTCCGTCAACCAATACAATCAAATCGTATTGTTTTGCAATTTTAATTAAAGCATCAACAGGATTAATAACACCAAGCGTATTAGACACATGTGTTACCGCCAATACTTTTGTTTGCGGCGTGATTAAAGATTCTAATAATCCAATATCCAGTGTGCCGTCTACCTCTACGGGAATCACTTTTAATTTTCCTTCATTCTTTTCACACCACAATTGCCATGGCAAAATATTGGAGTGATGTTCCATTTCAGTGATGATAATTTCACTTCCTACCGGCAATTCCAATCCCGCAGCAACTATGTTGATACTGTCTGTTGTTCCGGCGGTGAAAACAATTTCCTCTGTTTCTGCTCCTATAAATTTTGAAACTGTTTTACGCGCTTCTTCAAATAACTCTGTAGCTTCTCTACTCAACGTATGTACGCCACGATGAATATTAGCGTTATGCTCCGAATAATAATTGACAACAGCGTCAATAACCTGCTTAGGCTTTTGCGTAGTTGCGCCATTATCGAAATACACCAAGGGTTTTCCATTCACCTTCCGGTTGAGTATAGGAAAATCGGCACGTATTTTATTTACATCAATCACTTTAAATGTTGTTCAAATAAGTTCAGTACTCTATGTTGTAATTCTTCAATTTCAATTTTGTCTATCACTTCCTGTGCAAATGCCTGCAATAATAATTTTCTCGCGCTCATCTCGCCAATTCCTCTGGCCTTTAAATAAAATAAAGCCTGTTCGTCTACTTTGCCTGTCGATGTTCCATGCGAACATTTTACATCATCCGCGTAAATTTCCAATTGAGGCTTTGTATTAATGGTAGCGTCATCGCTCAATAAAATATTCTTACTGCTTTGATAAGCATTTGTTTTTTGAGCGTCCTTACGCACATAAATTTTTCCGTTGAAGATGCCGGTTGATTTATCCTTGGCAATGCCTTTGTATAATTCATTGCTTTGGCAGTTTGGCATCTGATGATCTACCAATGTATGATTATCAATCAGCTGATTGCCTTTAGCTACAAACAAACCATTCAAATGCGCTTCACACAAATCGCTAGCCAGCACTACATTCAGATTATTTCTTACCAACGAACCGCCAAATGTAAAGGTGTTAGTAGCATAATTCGCGTAACGGCTTACCTTTACTTGTGTGGTGTTCACCTGGAAAGAATGCAAATCTTCATACTGTAAACGGTACGAATTCAATTTCGCGTTTTCACCTAGTGTTACTTCCGATACATGATTGGTAAAAATGTTTGCCGAATTATTGTAAGAAACGAATGACTCAATAAGTGTAGCTTCCGCGTTGTTTTCCAACACAATCATTTGGCGAGGATTAACAAACGCGTTCTTCTTTACTGAACCAATATTGATAACATGAATTGGCTTTTTTACAACGCCCTTTATCTGAAGATAAAATCCGTTATTTGAAAATGCGGTATTAACTGCAACTAAAGCATCAGCGTCAGGAACAGCCAGACTTGAAATGTGTGTTTGTGTGCTGTTGGTTTGATCGAACGGACTTAACACAAATCCTTCCGCTTTATCTGACAATTCCGGTGAATAAGTGCCATTCACGACAACAATGGTAAATGTGTTGTTCAGCTTATATGCGTGAACTGATTTTATAGAATTGAAATCATACTCAAGCGATTTGAAATCTCTTCTTAATACGGCTTCAATATTGCAATACTTATAATCCTCTACTTTTGCATTCGGGAAACCTTTTTCTTCGATAAAACGAATAGCTGATACCAAAGCAGCATCGGGTATAAACGCGGTTTTATTCCCTGATTTACCTAAAGCATCAAGAATGTTTTGAGTAACGGATGTTTTTGAATCTACTATGCTCATCTCCCGGGATTATGCGTTTTCAAATTGTTTTTTAATTTCATCGTAACCTTTTGCTTCCAACTCCAATGCTAATTCTTTCCCGCCCGATTTTACGATTTTTCCTTTATATAGAATATGAACAAAATCAGGAACGATATAATCCAGCAAGCGTTGATAATGCGTAATTACGATGGTTGCATTGTCTTTCGATTTTAACTTATTAACGCCATTCGCTACAATACGTAAAGCATCGATATCCAATCCGCTATCGGTTTCATCTAAAATAGCCAGTTTCGGTTCCAACATAGCCATTTGAAAAATTTCGTTTCGCTTTTTCTCGCCACCACTGAATCCTTCATTTACGCTGCGGTTCGCTAATTTAGCGTCGAGCTCAACCAGCTTTTGCTTTTCTTTTACCAATGCAAGAAAATCTTTTGCTGCAATTTCCTCCTTGCCGTGATAGGTGCGGATTTCATTTAAAGCAGTTTTTAAAAAGTTAATATTACTCACACCCGGAATTTCCACCGGATATTGAAACGCTAAAAATAATCCTTCGCGCGCGCGATCTTCAGGCGACATTTCCAACAAGTTTTTACCATTGAAAGTAACTTCTCCGTCTGTTACATCGTAATCTTCTTTACCTGCTAAAACACCGGACAAGGTTGATTTTCCTGAGCCGTTAGGCCCCATAATCGCATGCACTTCGCCCGCTTTTACTTCGAGATTAATGCCTTTCAAAATTTCTTTATCGCCAACATTGGCATGCAAATTTTTAATTGTTATCATTTTAGTTGCTATAATTATAATTGTATACTTCTACTTTAAAATCATCTATGTAAAATTCCTTTTTCTCTTTATTCCATATATAAATTACTAATTTGTCTTCTGCATCTAATTTACCATCCATGGTAACGGAGAATTTACGTTCTTTCCACTCACAGCAGTCAGAAGCAGGCGCATCGTTTAATTTGTATGCCTGATAACTTTTCTTTTCGCCTGCCGCATTTTGTATATCTAACACCAACAACGCTTTCTCCGAATTGTTTAACTCTGCTTCCTTACGCTTTAATTTTACTCGCACAAAAATTTTACTTGTGGAGAATCCCAATTTTTCCAAACGGTATTCTACACCGAACTCATTTTCTTTGTAAGTAAAATATTCAGTCGAGTCGAATTTATTTTCATACTTTAAACTTGCTTCCGGATGTTTTTTAGAATAAGGTCTTAAATCATTACATCCGCCTAATACACCGGCGTATTTTTTATCGGTTTTAAATAATACATATTTGAATTTTTCAAAATTCATGCCGGCCGGTGGAATGATGCCGGCTTTATATTGGTAACAAACGAGCAGGTTAAATAATGCTGCTAATGTAATTCCGGATAGCGCAACGGGTTTGATTTTTATTTCACTTACTTTCTTAATAAGCGCGGCACCGGGTAATGCTAACACCGGGAGAAAATCAACAAATGCACGAATACTTATTCCGTCAAAATAAGTGTAAGCCCAATGTGAAGATAAAATGTAAAACACAAAAAGCAGGAAAGCACTCAGCACAAAAAACGAATAGCGCTGCTCTTTATACATAGGTATTAATCCAAATAAAAGTAATAAGCACAAAGGAGTATAAATGAATAATCCGCCATTAAAACCGAAAAGCATTTTAATCGGACTAGGATTAAACAGATACAAACCGTTATCCTTATATGTATACTGCATCAACTTTCCATTTTGGAAATACCATATTAACGACTGAATTGAAATGGTTAATTTAAAAACGGTACCGGCTGAAAACATTTTTAATTTATTATTCCATAAAATATCTTTTGTGCGGTAAATGAACTCACTCCATGAATCGGACCAGAGCGGAATTATAAATAAAATAATCGCATTGATTGGCCGCACCAGAATGATTAAACCAAATAAAATACCGGATGCGATAAAATAAGATAGCTTATAGGTATTGAAAACGCGATACGATGTGTACATAAAAGCGGATATCAGCGCGAAGGAATACACATGCGACATGGTTGGTTCAGTGATAGTATAACTTAACAGATGGGTGCCAAAAAAAACAAGCAGAGAAATTAAAGCAATATGCGTTTCAGAATATTCTTTCTTCAATAAAAGTTTACGGATGAAATAAAAACCCATGATAGCATAAAACAGCGCGCCAATACTTATCATCTTCTGAAATGGTTCGCTGATACCATTGATTTCGTAACCGCCCATGTTTGCCCATCCATAACCAATTAGAAAAAAAGGCAATAACATTAGCGATACACCTACAAAGTGAACATTTATTGTTCCGGTTGGTGTTTGAATTATATACCAAGGCGAAGTATCCTGGTGACCCAAATTATGGTCGATAAAGATGGCCATAAGATAAGAGTAGTAATCATTGCCATCACCGGCAATAACAGAACCGTATCCTATTGCATCTGTACGCCACACAAAAAAATAAATAAGCAAAAGACTGATGAAGCCAATCGCGTATAAATTTAATTTGGAATAATTATTTTGTAAAGCAATCACTATCCTACGCTACCTTCTAAACTAATCGCTAATAATTTTTGTGCTTCTACTGCGAACTCCATTGGTAATTTATTCAACACTTCTTTGCAATAACCGTTTACAATGAGTCCAATGGCCTTTTCAGTATCGATACCTCGTTGCTTGCAATAAAAAATCTGATCTTCCCCGATTTTACTTGTTGTAGCTTCGTGTTCTACAATTCCCGACTTATCTTTTATCTCAATGTAAGGAAAAGTATGTGCTCCGCATTTGTCACTCATTAATAAACTATCGCATTGAGAAAAATTTCGTGCATTGCTTGCGCCTTTACGAATCTGAACCAAGCCACGATAACTATTATTACTGAATCCTGCAGAAATTCCTTTTGATATAATTGTAGAGCGCGTGTTTTTTCCGATGTGAATCATTTTTGTGCCGGTATCAGCTTGCTGGTAATTATTGGTAACAGCTACCGAATAAAATTCCCCAACACTATTATCACCTTTTAAAATCACAGAAGGATATTTCCAGGTTACCGCAGAACCGGTTTCTACTTGTGTCCAGCTGATTTTTGAATTAGCTTCTAAGCAGATGCCACGCTTCGTAACGAAATTGTAAACGCCGCCTTTTCCATCTTTATCGCCCGGATACCAATTTTGCACGGTGCTGTATTTTACTTCCGCGTTTTTATGCGCGATAATTTCTACGACAGCCGCATGCAATTGATTTTCGTCGCGTGAAGGCGCAGTGCATCCTTCGAGATAAGAAACATAAGAATCTTCATCGGCTACAATTAAAGTACGTTCGAATTGTCCGGTACCCGCAGAATTAATACGGAAGTAAGTTGATAATTCCATCGGACAACGCACACCTTTTGGAATGTAGCAGAAAGAGCCGTCACTAAAAACCGCAGCATTTAATGCGGCATAAAAATTATCAGTGTGCGGCACAACCATGCCCATGTATTTTTTTACCAATTCAGGATGTTCCTGAACAGCTTCGCTGAACGAACAAAATATAACTCCTTTTTCGGCCAGTGTTTCTCTGAATGTAGTTTTTACGGATACACTATCAAATACAGCGTCAACTGCAATATTACTTTGTACTCCCGATAAACGTTTTTGTTCTTCGAGAGAAATTCCCAATTTTTCGAAAGTTTTTAAGAGTTCAGGATCTACCTGATCCAAACTTTCGAGCGTTGGTTTGACTTTTGGTGCCGAATAATAAATGATATCCTGAAAATCAGGTTTTGTATATTGAACGTGGGCCCATTCCGGCTCCACCATATTCTTCCAGTGTTTGAAAGCTTTTAATCGATAATCCAATAACCAAGATGGTTCTTTTTTCTTTGCAGAAATAAAACGAATGATGTCTTCATTTAAACCTTTAGGTGCAGTATCGGCATCAATGTTAGTTGTAAATCCCCACTTATATTCGGAATCGATGTGTTCTTTTAGAATTTCGTTTGACATTGTTATTTTAGTAAAAAGTGAAAAGTAGAAGGTTTAAAGCGTGACTATATTATCTTTTCACTTTAAACCTTTAACCTTATACTGAAAAAGATTCCCCGCATCCGCAGGTACGCGACGCGTTCGGATTTTTAAATACAAAACCTTTTCCGTTTAGTCCGCCCGAATATTCTAATTCAGTTCCTACTAAATACAAAAAGCTTTTACGGTCAACTACTATTTTAATGCCTTTATCTTCAAAAGCCTGATCACCATCTTTCATGTTATTATCAAACTCTAACATATATGATAGACCGGAGCAACCCCCACCTTCCACGCCAACGCGAATAAAAGTACCTTCCGGCTTACCGTCTTCCTTCATTAATTTAAGCGCATGTTCCTTTGCTGCTTCTGATACTGTAATCATAACTAATTGATTTTAAATTAATTATTATATTTCTTATTTAGAATTAATCTAATTCCACTACAAATATACCACATTTATGGTATGTGAACAAAAAGAAAACACTGTTTTTTATGTCGATTAAAAGAGTTCTTTTGTGTTGCTTCGCTGTTCACAACCTGTGATTTTTAACAAGCTTTCAATTGTTTGTTTAGATTACTTTTGCTAAAAACAATTATCCATGATAAAACGTTTACTCAACTACAAAAAACAATTGGCTTTGGCTGTTTTAGCTATTGGCTCTTACAATTCGCTTCAAGCACAATGCTTGGGTCTTACTTGTTCACCAAACATTACAGTTACGGCTACAACCGGAACTTGTGGCGCTGTGGTTAACTACTCTGCTCCGGCGGTTACCGGAACATGCTTGGCTTCGACTTCATCTACTTTCGCCTTCACCGGTGCGGCACAATCATTTACTGTTCCTGCCGGTGTTAATACTATTACAATAGAAACATGGGGTGCACAAGGTGGTGCAAATTGGGTTAACAATACAAATTTTGGCGGTTACGCTAAAGGAACATTTACGGTTACTCCCGGAGAAGTTTTAGCAATTTATGTTGGCGGTCAACCTACAACTGGAATTGTTGGTGGATTTAACGGCGGTGGAAACGGTGAAGCTGCCGGTAAAGGCGGCGGAGGCGGAACGGATGTTCGCCGCGGTGGTATTACTTATAACGATCGTATCATTGTTGCAGGCGGTGGCGGTGGTGCAGGATACTGGAGTAGCTTACATGTTGTAGGCGGACAAGGCGGAGGATTAGTTGGTACAGATGGTTACCGTGATCCAAGCTATGCTTCAAATCCGGGCGGACAAGGTGCAACGCAAACAGCCAGCGGATACGGCACATGTTCTACTTTTAGTGTAACTGCCATGGCAGGAGGTTTTGGTTTCGGAGGTTCTCCGAGTGGGTGTGGATGTGAAGGTTATGGCGGCGGCGGCGGCTGGTATGGCGGTGCAGGAAGCGGAAACTGTCGCGGTGGTGGTGGTGGAAGCGGGTACTTATTGCCAACTGCTACTAATACCATGTTTGCAACAGGAACGCGTGCCGGTAACGGACAAGTTGTACTAACGTACGGTGTCCCTCCGACAGCAACATTAACTACAGGTTTGCCTAGCGGTTCAGGTTTTCCGGTTGGAACAACTGTTCAAACCTATTCAGTAGTTGACTCATTCAGCAATACAGCAACTTGCTCTTTCTCTGTAACAGTTATTGACGCGGAAACACCAACTGTAACGTGTCCTGGCGATGTTACGCAATGTATTTCCGTTCCGGTTTCTTCTATTGCTCCGGTTTCTTCTTTTGACAATTGTTCTAGTCCAACTATTACCTATTCATTAAGTGGCGCAACTTCAGGAACAGGAACTGCAAATGCGAGCGGCACCTCATTTAATGTGGGTGTAACCAATGTAACTTATATTGCCACTGATGCGAGCGGAAATGTTGGAACTTGTACTTTCTCTGTTACTATTTCTGCGTGTACAGGTATCGAAGCTATCGCACCACTTTCAGGCGTGAAAATTTATCCAAATCCAAACAACGGAGAGTTTGTGGTAAATCTTGGAACTTACAACAGCAACATGACATTGGAAGTTTACAATGTATTAGGTGAGAAAGTTGTAAGTGAAAAAATTACTTCTGAAACTACTCAGGTGAAATTAAACAACAAAGCAAACGGAACTTACATTGTGAAAATCATGCAAGACAATCAAATGATTTATAAGTCGAGCATTATCAAACAATAATTTCCATTCATACTTAAACAATACTAAAAAGCTTGCGCTTAATGCAAGCTTTTTAATTAAATCTTACACATGTAAGAAATTTCCTTTTGTTGATCGAAATTCCTTATTCTTTAAAAATACATTTACAAAAAAACTTTATGAAATCAATTCTACAAAAATTCAAAGTACAATTAGCGGGTGCCATTGTAGCATTCGGATTGTCAAATCAAGCTCAAGCTCAGTGCTTGTCTATTAATTGTCCACCCAGTTTAACTGTTAATGCGCAAACAGGAACCTGTAGCGCTGTTGTTAGTTATTCAGCTCCGGTAGTTAGCTCCACTTGCGGACTTGTAACACAAACGATTAGTTATACAGGAGCCATTCAACAGTGGACAGTTCCTGCGGGTGTTACTACAATGACCATTCAAGCATTAGGTGCTGAAGGCGGAAACAGTACATCATCCACTATTCCTGCAGGATTAGGTGCTGATATCAGAGGAACATTTACAGTTACACCGGGTCAAGTTTTGAAAGTATTAGTAGGTCAATCTCCAACCGGGGGTAACGGAGGTGGCGGTGGAACCTTTGTAACCGATATGTCAAACAATCCTATTATCATTGCCGGTGGTGGTGGTGGTTCTGCAGGTGCAACTGATTCTCCGAATAAACACGGACAAGCCGGAACTGCAGGTGGAAATGGTGCCGGTGGCGGTGGAACCGGTGGTACTGCCGGAAACGGTGGTAGCATTGGCGCAACATTTGCATCTGGTGCAGGTGGAGGTTTGTTAACTGATGGCGCTGCGGGTTGGACGACAACATCAGGTGGTAAATCATTTTTAAATGGTGGTTTAGCAGGAACCGGTGGAGCTGTTGGTGGATTCGGCGGTGGCGGAAGCGGTTCAGGTTACGTTGTTGGTGCAGGCGGCGGCGGATACTCCGGTGGTGGTTCAGGTTCTAATTCAGCAGGACAAGGTGTTGGCGGCGGCGGCGGCTCATATAACGGCGGAACTAACCAGGTTAATACGACAGGTGTTCATACAGGAAATGGTGTTGTTTACATTACTTACGGAACAGGAACATATACAACAACACAAACTGCAGGTTTAACAAGCGGTTCTACTTTCCCTATTGGTACAACTGTTCAAACTTTTTCGGTTGTAGATTCATTTAGCAACACAACAACCTGCTCATTCTCTGTTACCGTTGTTGATGCTCAAACCCCAACTGTAACTTGTCCTTCTAACGTAGTGCAGTGCGCGGCAGTTGTTTCTTCAATTGCTCCGGTTTCTGCATTAGACAATTGTTCAAGTCCTAGTATTACTTATTCTTTAAGTGGCGCTACAACAGGAACAGGTACAGCTAACGCAAGTGGAACAAGTTTTAATACAGGTGTAACAAACGTAACTTATATGGCTATGGACGGCGCAGGAAACATTGGTTCTTGTACTTTCTCTGTTACCATTAATGTTACTCCTACTGTAACCGCAGTGAGCAGTACAAGTTTAATTTGCAGCGGACAAACTGCTACTTTAACAGCAAACGGCGCCTCAACATATACCTGGAATACCGGATCAAATAATAGTAGCATTGTAATTAGCCCAAGTGTAACCACAAGTTATACCGTTAGCGGTGATAGCAGCGGATGTGTTAACTCAACTGTGATTACACAATCGGTTTCGGCTTGTACAGGTTTTGAAACTCTTGTAGCTAATAATTATAACGTTTCAGTTTATCCAAATCCGAACAATGGTGAGTTTGTGGTAAATCTTGGAACTTACAACAGCAACATGACATTGGAAGTTTACAATGTATTAGGCGAGAAAGTTGTTAGTGAAAAAATTACTTCTGAAACTACTCAGGTGAAATTAAACAACAAAGCAAACGGAACTTACATTGTGAAAATCATGCAAGACAATCAATTGGTTTATAAGTCGAGCATTATCAAACAATAATTTTTTTCTCAACTCTTTTGAAAGTCCGTTAATTAAAACTAACGGACTTTTTTATTTTGTTTCATAAAGATATTTAACTTCGTGGGCATGATAGCTATTGGAAAAACTTTAATATCCGACGATTTACTCGATAAAAAATTTGTGTGCGACCTCAACGCTTGTAAAGGTGAATGCTGCGTGGCAGGAGATAGCGGGGCGCCTTTGGATAAAGAGGAATTGCCGTTATTAGAAGAAGTATTTCCAAAAGTAAAACCTTACATGACTAAAAAAGGCATTAAGGCTGTAGAGAAGAATGGTCCGTGGGTAAAAGACAGCGATGGTGATTACACCACCACTTTAGTAAGCGAAGGTGCCGAATGTGCATTTGTGTTTTTTGATGAAAACAAAATTGCCAAATGCGCCATTGAAGCAGCTTACAACGACAAAAAAGTAAAGTGGCGCAAACCCATCTCTTGCTATTTATATCCGGTGCGTATTGATAAACACAAAACCTATGATGCCGTTAATTATCATCGCTGGAACATTTGTAAACCCGCTTGCGAATGCGGCGCCAAATTAAATGTACCGGTGTTTATGTTTTTAAAAGAACCCTTAACTGTAAAATACGGCAAAGAGTGGTTTAATGAATTACTGAAAGTTTACAAACTCAGAAAAGCAGAAGCAAAATAGGTTTCCCGCGGATTACGCGGATAGACGCAGATATTTTTGTAAACAGATTTCTCGCTATAGCTCGAAATGACAAATTAAAAACAAGCGTCATTCCGACCGGAGGGAGGAATCTGTACCAATTAAGATTGCCCGCTATAGCTCGAAATGACAAATTAAAAACAAGCGTCATTCCGACCGGAGGGAGGAATCTGTACCAATTAAGATTGATCGCTATAGCTCGAAATGACAAATTAAAAACAAGCGTCATTCCGACCGGAGGGAGGAATCTGTACCAATTAAGATTGATCGCTATAGCTCGAAATGACAAATTAAAAACAAGCGTCATTCCGACTGCAAGGAGGAATCTCCCGTTTCAATTTAGATTTCTTCCTCCTCCCGATAGCTATAGGGACGAAATGACAATGAGCTTCAATCATACATTCTCCTTATACTTTATACTTATACTTTATACTTATACTTTACACTTTCTACCTTACACCTTTAAACTTCCTCCTCCCTCACTGTCTCCTGAATCCTTTATCCTAAATCCTGTTCTTCTTTCTTCTTCTAATCAACCAAACAATAAACCACCACACCAATCCGCCAACTAACCATAAAGGCCACAATTGCACCATAATTATTAAGAACCACAAAAATCCGGTGCCGCCATTTTTTAAAGCATCGCCGAATTTGCCGCCGAAATTAAATCCGCTGCTGCGCTTCTCGTAATAATGAATAGTAAGTGTACTATAACTCACTTGATTGCTCAAGTATTTTAATCGTCCTTCGGTCGACTCAATATCTTCGCGTATGTAACTAATCTCCTTCTCTATTCTCAAAATATCATCCATGTTATTGGCCTTGCCTAATAATTCCTGATACTTCGCTTCCAATTGCTTTTTGTTTTTTAAACGCGCTTCCATATCCACAAACTCTTCGCTCACATCTTGTATGTCGATATTCTTTGAATCCAACTCATCCACACCTTCTAAAATTTTATTCAAAAATCCATCGAAATTTTTTGCCGGGACACGCACCGTTAAATTCTCGGAAGGATTTTCGCTGTAATCGTAAGCATTTTCCTTAGCGATGTAACCACCTGCAGCTTTTAACGCTTCTGTAATTTGTTTTTTTGTTTCGCTTAGGCTTTTGGTTTTAAAAGAAACATCGCCGGTCTTAATAAGCTTACGTTCAAAAACCGCAGCCGGCACTTTTTCTGCCACCGAACCTGCTTCTCCGCCTTTTTGCTCCTCACCCGGAGGTGGTGGCGGAGCCGGCGCATTGAATTCCATTTGATCTTTAGCTAAAGTAGCTTCACTAAGCGGACTACTTTCCTTATTGGCTCCGCAAGCGTAAATAAAAATTACCGTGGCAGCGATAAGAACTTTACTGAAATTATTCATGGCTTAAAATTTTATAGGTTGTTATTAATTGATTCCGTTTTTAGTTTTTGGTAACCTTTCGGCTTTTTTGTCTTTAACTTTAATTAAGATGCAGCTAACTTTATGTTTCCATAATGTACTTAAAAATATTTCCTGTACCGCAAAACTTTTTTTGCCATTATTTTTTACTTTTTTTCATGTTGCCCTGCGGGCTTTGACTATCAAGGCATTCAGGGCTTTTCAACTTTTTTTGGTTAATTTCCTCATGTTAAAAAGTAGGCTCACGATGTTAATTTGTTGTTTCGTTTTCCGGCACATAATTTTCAATATTTGTAATCGGGTACTTCGCTAAAACGGCGATTTAAACCTTTGAAATAAGACTATTATTTAAAACTTATATATAAAAGCACTATGAACGAACCCTTATTAGCCGAGAACAAAGACCGCTTTGTGTTATTCCCTATCAAACACAAAGACATTTGGGAAATGTATAAAAAAGCTGAAGCCAGTTTCTGGACAGCGGAAGAGATTGATTTAGCTTCTGACATCACAGACTGGAATAATAAATTGAACGATAACGAACGTCATTTTATTAAACACGTATTAGCTTTCTTTGCGGCTAGCGACGGAATTGTAAACGAAAACTTAGCGGTAAACTTCTTAAACGAAGTACAATCACCGGAAGCTCGTTGCTTTTATGGTTTTCAGGTCATGATGGAAAACATCCACTCTGAAACTTATTCGTTATTAATCGATACTTATATTAAAGATCCTGCAGAAAAAGATAAATTATTCCACGCGATTGACACTGTTCCTTGCGTAGGTAAAAAAGCCGAGTGGGCTTTACGTTGGATTAACAACGGAAACTTCGCTGAGCGTTTAATTGCTTTTGCTGCTGTTGAAGGAATTTTCTTCTCCGGTTCATTCTGCTCTATTTTCTGGTTAAAGAAGCGTGGCTTAATGCCGGGCTTAAGCTTTAGCAACGAGCTTATCAGCCGCGACGAAGGTTTACATTGCGATTTCGCTTGTTTATTATATACACAGTATATCAAAAACAAAATGCCAATCGAGCAAATTACCAAAATCATCACCGATGCCGTAGCCATCGAAAAAGAATTCATTTCTGATGCTATTCCGGTGAAGTTAATTGGAATGAACTCTGATTTAATGTGCCAGTATATTGAATTTGTGGCCGACCGCTTATTAGTAGCATTAGGTTGCCCTAAGTTCTATAACGCTGCTAACCCTTTCGATTTCATGGAAATGATTTCATTACAGGGCAAAACCAACTTCTTCGAAAAACGTGTAGCCGAATATCAAAAGGCCGGCGTTATGGGCAAGAAGGAGGATAACAACGTATTTAAGCTGGACGAAGATTTCTAACCCGAAGGAATGAGAAATCATCCTTCAGGTTGTAAAAAATTCGTCGGCTAAAAATCCCGATTAAACAATTGAAGTACAATGTTTAACAAGGTCAAAATCTTGTATGGGACTTCTAGCCTCTAAACTTAAAAAAATAATTAACCGCCAAATTGTTGAAATCAAATTGAAGCGGAAACAAAAAAAGGAAATTATAGTAATAACTTGTAGATACTAAAAAGAGACTCAAAAAACCAAAGTAAAAACCAATTAATCCCCAGGGCGTATGTTCGTAATTAAAAGAGATGGCACTCGTGAATCAGTGAAGTTCGACAAGATCACTGCACGTATTCAAAAATTAAGCTACAGCTTAGATCCTACCCACGTAGATCCTATTCAGGTTGCTAAAAAAGTAATCGATGGTGTTTATGATGGCGTTACCACCAGTGAATTAGATAACCTTGCCGCTGAAACCGCTGCATCGTTAACGGTTCGTCACCCCGATTATGCTTCTTTAGCATCTCGTATCGCGGTAAGTAACTTACACAAAAACACCATTAAGTCATTCTCGAAAACAGTTGAAGCCCTTTACAACTACATCGACCCTAAAACAAATTTACGCGCGCAATTAATTGCCGACGATGTGTATGAAATCGTTCAGAAGAACGCTTTATTATTAGACTCGTCGATTATTTACGATCGCGATTTTGGTTATGATTATTTTGGTTTTAAAACGCTTGAACGCTCTTATTTATTAAAAATGCATGGCATGGTTGCTGAACGCCCACAGCACATGTTAATGCGTGTTGCCGTTGGTATTCACAAAGAAGATGTGGAAGCTGCCATCCAAACTTACAACTTAATGAGCGAACGTTGGTTTACACATGCAACACCAACTTTATTTAACGCCGGAACTCCAAAACCTCAAATGAGCTCTTGCTTCTTATTACAAGTAAAAGAAGACAGCATCGATGGTATTTACGATACATTAAAAAATTGCGCTAAGATTTCTCAAAGCGCAGGCGGAATCGGTATCAGCATTCACAATGTGCGTGCTACAGGTTCTTATATTAAAGGAACAAATGGTACTTCAAACGGTATCATCCCAATGTTAAAAGTTTACAACGAAACTGCACGTTACGTTGATCAAGGTGGTGGAAAGCGTAAAGGCTCTATCGCCGTTTACTTAGAGCCATGGCACGCGGATATTTACGAATTCCTTGACATTCGTAAAAACCACGGTAAAGAAGAAATGCGCGCGCGCGATTTATTTACCGCACTATGGATTCCGGATTTATTCATGAAGCGTGTAGAAGCTGAAGGTGATTGGAGCTTAATGTGTCCGAATGAGTGTCCGGGCTTAAGCGATTGCCACAGCGAAGAATTTGAAAAATTATATACTAAATACGAAAGCGAAGGAAAATTCCGCAAACAAATTAAAGCACGCGAATTATGGGCAGCCATCATCGACGCGCAAATTGAAACCGGAAATCCTTACATGTTATTTAAAGACGCTGCTAACTCAAAATCTAACCAAAAGAATTTGGGTACCATTAAATCATCTAACTTATGTACTGAGATTATTGAGTACACCAGCGCTGATGAAGTAGCGGTATGTAACTTAGCATCGATTGCTTTACCTCGTTTCGTAGATGAGAAAACAGGCACTTTCGATCACCAAAAATTATTTGACATTACTTACGTTGCAACGAAAAACTTAAACAAGATTATCGATCGCAACTACTACCCGATTCCGGAAGCGCGCAAATCAAACATGCGTCACCGTCCGATTGGATTAGGCGTACAAGGTTTAGCTGATGCATTTATTTTAATGCGTTATCCGTTTGAAAGCGAAGAAGCAAAAAAATTAAACGCTGAAATTTTCGAAACAATTTATTACGCGGCCTTAACAGCAAGTAAAGATTTAGCGAAGATTGACGGACCATACGAAACATTTGCAGGTTCTCCAATCTCTCAAGGTATCTTCCAGCAGGATATGTGGAATGTAACACCAAGCTCTCGTTGGGAGTGGGATGTGTTACGTGAAGAGATTAAAAAGTTTGGTGTACGCAACTCATTAATGTTAGCACCAATGCCAACGGCAAGTACATCTCAGATTTTAGGTAACAACGAATGTTTTGAGCCATACACCAGCAATATTTACACACGCCGTGTATTAAGCGGAGAGTTCGTAGTAGTAAACAAACATTTATTACGCGACTTAGTGAAATTGGGTATTTGGAATGATAATTTGAAAAACAAAATCATTGCAGCCAACGGTTCGGTACAAAACATCGATGAAATTCCTGCAAACATTAAGGAGATTTACAAAACCGTTTGGGAAATTAAACAACGTACCATTATTGATATGGCAGCAGACCGCGGTGCTTATATCGATCAATCACAATCTTTAAACTTATTCATCCAGGATGCGAACTTCGCGAAAATGAGTTCAGCTCACTTCTATGCATGGAAGAAAGGTTTAAAAACAGGTATGTATTACTTACGTACAAAAGCAGCTGCTGACGCTATTAAGTTTACAGTTGACCAAGGTGCATTAGCAAATCCTGCAGTGCAAGTATTAGGCAACGAAGACCAATTATTAGTAGAGCGCGGACAAACACATGTATTGAGTTATGAAGAGCAACAAGCGCAATTAGCTTGCAGCTTAGATAACCCGGATGCATGCGAAGCTTGCGGATCTTAAAACAAATGTCAGTTCGAGCGTAGTCGAGAACGAGACGCGAGAATAATTAATAAATAAACAAAAGCCCTGCAGAAATGTGGGGCTTTTTAGTCGGAAACAAAAAAATGAAACACTACAATATATTTATTGAAGATATTTATGGTATTGAGTCCTTTTTGATTGGTTTAAATGAAGGACAGTTAAACCGTGCTTTAAAAGCATATAGGAATGGTGAAGACTCAGTAATAATTATGGGTAAAACAATTGATCTTAATGAAAATAAGAATTTTGTTATCTACTCTATATCTAACCCCGATTTAGTAGGAAAAACTCAAGAACAAATAATTGAAACAATCAATAGAGAAAATAAATTTTTTGAAGGGGGAAGACTTTCAGAGCAGTTTTTAAGGAGATATGGCGCAAATATTACAGATGATTTTACCAATGGAAGTAGCTATGGAGAATTTTCTCCTAAATTCAAACCGACAAACAGTGAAGTTTCCTCTAATAAAAAAATGGATGGTAAAATTTTCATTAGTCATTCGTCGAAAGATAGTGAAATAGTAATAAAATTTTGTGATTTGATTTTAGGATTAGGTCTCAATATTAATACATCAGAAGAAATATTTAACACTTCAATGAGTGGTTCTAAACCGAAAACTGGTGAAGATTTCAGAAATCGAATATTAGAAGAACTAGTTAATTCAAAAGTGGTATTACAATTCATTTCAAAAGAGTATAAAGCTAGTGGAGTTTGTATGAATGAAATGGGGGCAGCTTGGGTTATATCGAAAAATGTTAAGCCTTTAATAATTGACAGCGAGGATTATGATATTGGCTTTATACATAGTACAAATCAACAAGCCCAATTACATAATGAAAGTGATATTTTAAAACTTATTGATGAACTAAAATCAGATAATATTATTAAGGATTTTAAATCTGAGGTTCTAAGTAAAAAAGTAAACGAGTTTGTTAATTGGTTGAAATCGTATAATAAGCGTGATTATATCACAGAAAAATATCCAAATAAAAAAGAATCATTTCAGAAAACAGGTGATACTATCGCTCATAATATAAATAAAGAAATAAATCCTTTCTATAAGTTAAATAAACGTGCGTCAACGTACTACCTTAGAGATTCAAAATACTGCCTAATACCAGATATGATGACGTTACTGTTTTTAGGTTATAGAGATTTTAATACAGTGAATTATATTTCAATTGCAGAGAGTGAATTTAATATAAAAACTGGCCAACCAATAGTGTCGGTAACACGTGGCGCAATTTTAAAAGATGAGCAGTCTAACGAGTTTTGGTTAAGTTACGAAAACAAAAGGCATCTAATTGATGAGGAAACAAATAAAGCCTTAAATAAAGAAAATCCAGCCATTAAAAACATTAAAGTCAACCGTAATCAATTATTACAAATTGTTGAAGGCGATTTTTTCTCAATAAAATAAACAAAATTCGTTTATACATTAATGAAATTAAACAAAAAACTCCTCGCTATCTTATCAACCTGCCTTTTTGGTTGGACTTGCACTTATGTTGCCACCGATGTTTTTGGAGATTATGCTTTTGGTCTTTTTATATGGTTACCCTGGGTGATGGGTGTAATGAGTACACTCATTTTTGCCTATAAAAATGAAGTGACTCGCAAAACCTGTAGAGATATTTCATTTGCTTCTATGGGTATATATTGCATAGGTCTTTTGTTCTTTGCCTTTGAAGGAATCATTTGTATGATAATGGCTTTGCCTCTTGGTTTACTTTTTAATTGGCTTGGTTATATCACGGGTTATGAAATTCTCAATAGAAACGTTAAATCTACAACCAATACACTTGGTGCCTTGGTGATTTCAGTTCCACTCTTAATGGGCATTGAGCATATCGGTAGCGATAAAGAATATACAGCAAATCCTATAACAACTAGTATTGAGATAAACGCACCCATTGAAACTGTTTGGAAAAACGTTATCGTATTCCCGCAACTGGATGAACCGACTGAATTTCTCTTTAATGCCGGAATCGCGTACCCTATTAATGCTAAAATTGATGGGCATGGAGTTGGCGCCATTCGCTATTGTAATTTTTCAACCGGAAGTTTTGTTGAACCAATTACCAAATGGGAAGAACCAACTTTACTTGCATTTGATGTAGTGGACCAACCTGAGCCCATGAAAGAATTAAGCCCTTATGATATTCAACCGAATCATTTACATGGTTATTTTGTCTCCAAAAAAGGACAATTCAAATTAACCAAACTTAGTAATGGTAAGACTTTATTGGAAGGAACAACGTGGTACTATAATAAAATCAAACCTGTAATCTATTGGGATATTTGGAGTGATTTCATCATTCATAAAATTCACGAAAGGGTTTTAAAACACATTAAAAAAGTTTCTGAGAATACCATTTGAGCTACAACATTAAATTTTTCCTATATTTAATTTAAAATACCCGTATGGCATTTGGTGCTTCTCCTAAATTTGAAAAAGAGTTTCAGCTGGAAGAATTATCACAGCAAGAATTTTTAGTAATAGCCATTGAAGCTGCAAAAGAATTAAGCTGGAACATTGGCACTATTCACGAACATGGCTTTATTGCCTACTCCGGCTTTAGCATGCGCTCTTACGGTGAAGAAATTAAAATTGACATACAAGACAAAGAAGTCAAATTAAAAAGCGAGTGTACCAGCAGTCAGTTATTTGATTACGGCAAAAACAAAGGCAACGTTGAAGATTTAATTTTAACCTGCAAACGCATTAAAGGAAATTTTACTAAAGAAGAATTTGCTGCTAAGTTTGAAGAATTAAAAAAATCATTTCTCAACGAAGAAGAAAAACTATTGAGTGAAGGAGCGTTAAATGTAAAATCTCAAAAAGGCAGTTTCTTTTCTCTCTTTGTGCCAAGTGAAGGTTACTATGTAACACCTATTCTTGTTAATCTAAATATTCTCATTTTTATTTTAATGGTGATAACAGGTACAAATGTTTTTTTACCTGAAAATGAAGACTTATTGGCGTGGGGAGCGAATTTCCGTCCGATGACTTTAGATAATCAATGGTGGCGTTTGCTCACTTGTTGTTTTCTGCATATCGGAGTTTTCCATTTACTCATGAATATGTATGCACTTATTTACATAGGTCTTTTATTGGAACCCATTTTAGGAACTACGCGTTTTTTGGCTGCCTATCTCGTAACAGGTATTGCTGCCAGTTTAACCAGTTTAGGCTGGCATGATTATACAATTAGTGCAGGGGCATCAGGTGCCATTTTTGGTATGTATGGTGTTTTTCTCGCCATGCTCACAACGAATTTAATAGAAAAATCAGCCAGGCAATCCCTTCTCTCCAGTATCGTTCTTTTTGTGGGTTATAATTTAGTGAACGGACTTAAAGGCGGAGTGGATAATGCCGCACACATAGGTGGACTGTTAAGCGGAATGGTGGTTGGCTATATTTATTATCCGGCGTTAAAAGATGCGGAAGCCCAAGTTTCAAAAAAAACCTCTATCATTTTAATAAGCGCAACAGTTTTACTTGCCACCGTTTTCATGTGCAGTTCCATTTCAAATGATGTAGCGATTTTTGATCAGAAAATGGAAGAATTTTCTAAGCTGGAAACGGAAGCGCTAATAATTTATAATCTTCCGGATACAACTTCAGACGACTACTATTTGAAAAAAATACAAAATCCGGGAATCAGCAATTGGAAAAGATGTGTAGAGATTACCGAAGAAGTAAAACGATTAGACTTGCCGGAAAACATTATGGAAAGAAATAAGTTATTGAAATATTACTGCCGTTTAAGAATTGAATCTTATCGCCGATTTGCTGAATACATCAAAGATACAACCCGCATCGAAAACAAAACAGAATTTGAAATCATCAATCAAAAGATTGAAAAAACGATTGAAGACATTAAAAGAATAAGCGAGTAATAAAAAAGGTTATCACAAAATGCGATAACCTCTACCCAACATTTAGAATAATTTTTCTTAAGCGGTTTTTGTTTCTTGTAAAAACATGGTTTTGTTTTTCAGATAAAAACCTAACCCGCTAGCGCGGTCCCGATAGCAATCAGGATGCAATCCACCCTTATCTCTGTAATTTTTGTTCACTTCTTCTGTTTGCTATAATTTATGGCAAGCAGCTTGCAGTTTTTGCCTATAGTTTTGCTGTAAATTTTATTAAAATACTTAATGGGGAAATCTATACAATTCCACTTTTAATTATACCGAATTCGGTATAATTAAAGAATAGCAACAAATTGTAACATGGTTAACACCATACCTAAAACTTGAAAGAATGGCAAAACAAAAGACTTTAAATGTAAAGGGTACGCTCATAGCCATAATTAATCAAAATAACATTGATTACATTTCGCTAACAGATATGCTAAAAGCAAAAGATGGTGATTTCTTCATTTCTGACTGGCTTAGAAATCGAAATACCGTTGAATTTCTAGGAATATGGGAAAGCATTTATAATACGGATTTTAATTATGGCGAATTCGCCATAATTAAAAGTCAAGCCGGTCTAAATAACTACAAAATAAGCGTGAAAGAATGGGAAGCTAAAACCAATTCGATTGGTTTAAAGGCCACACCGGGAAGGTATGGGGGAACATATGCTCACCCTGATATTGCCTTCGAATTTGGAATGTGGATCAGCGCTGAATTTAAAATTTACCTTATCAAAGAATTTCAGCGTTTGAAAGAAGAGGAGAACAACCGTTTAAAATTAGAATGGAATGTTAGTCGAACTTTAGCTAAAATAAATTACAAAATTCATACCGACGCTATAAAAGAGAATCTGATTCCGAAAGAACTGACAAAACAACAAATAAACTTTGTGTATTCTAATGAAGCCGATTTACTAAACATGGCTTTGTTTGGTATAACAGCCAAACAATGGCGGGAACAAAATCCAAAATTATCCGGCAATATACGCGATACTGCAAGCATTGAACAATTGGTTGTATTATCGAACATGGAAAGCATCAACTCCCTTCTTATAAATCAAAATATTTCACAAAGCGAAAGATTAACGCAATTAAATAAAATAGCGATTTCGCAGATGAGATCATTAATGACGAATGTTCAATTAAAGAAATTGAAATAGACAGTGCCATTTGGAGGTCGCAAATTGCGACCTCCATATTGAGAAACTTATTTTATAATTCTTCTCTTAAGCGATTTTTGTTTCCTGCAAAAACATGGCTTTATTTTTCAGATAAACACCTAACCAGATAAGCGCTAGGAAAACAGCCGCTGTCGGAAATTGTCCGCCGGCTAATTCCATACAAATTGCTCCGCCTAAATAAGAACACAAAAGAAGAAAACCAACTTTGTGTGCTTTAGGAATCCAGAATAATACAACTGCTAAAAGCTCTATAACAGCAATTAGATTTAAATAACCGATGAGTCCTGATTTGGTAAAGCCTTCCACAATGGGTTGCGCTTGCGTGAATTTCATAATGGCGCTCATTAATAACATTGCCGATGGTAAAGCCATTAATACGATGGAAATAATGCGTGTAGTTTTTGTCATGATTTTAGTTTTATAGATTGACAACAAAATTATGGTAACCTGCTTTACGTTTGTAACTACTTTCCCGTTGGAAACCGCTATACTTTAGGAAACCACTATAAAAAGGAAAGCTGATTATTATTTGATATCTTTGCGGCATGGAAACGTATGAATACGATAAACGTAAATGTCCGACACATGCCTCCGGTGAGCAATGCGCGAAATTACTTTTGCCCGTGAAAGACGCCTTAGATGTATTAAGCGGTAAGTGGAAATTGCAAATTATACTCTCGCTTTCTTTCGGCAAAAAACGTTTCAAGCAAATACAACGCGAAATTCCAGGACTAACACCTAAAGTTCTCTCTAAGGAATTAAAAGATTTAGAGATGAATGAACTGGTAGAACGCCATGTATATGATACATTACCGGTAAGCATCGAGTATGAATTAACCAATTATGGTACAACCATAAAGCCCCTACTCGGCGAATTACACAAATGGGGTTCTAAACACCGCAAGCGTATTATTGCGCGCAACGGAAGAAAGAATTAAATCTATAAGCTTAATATGAAAAAAATAACTCTCTTTTGTTTACTTCTTTGCGGTGTAACTGCTTTCTCGCAAACTAAAAGTGAGTCTGTAAAAAAAGATACCCTTATGAGCACTGCAAAAGTAAAAGTTGAAATTTGGTCGGATATTATGTGTCCGTTTTGTTACATAGGTAAACGCCATTTTGAAGAAGCCTTAAAACAACTGGAAAATAATAAAGACATAGAAGTGATATGGCACAGTTTTCAATTAGATCCTGATTTACCAAAACCCGCGCGCAAATTAAACGTGTATCAATATTTAGCCGAACGCAAAGGCATCAGTTATGAAAATTCGGTGAGCATGCACGAAAACGTCGTACAAATGGCCAAAAACGCCGGCTTGGATTATCATTTTGAAAAAGCAGTCGTGGCAAATTCATTTGACGCGCATCGCTTAATTCAATTTGCCAAAACAAAAGGCTTAGGCGATGAAGCCGAAGAGCGTTTGTTTAAGGCTTATTTTACAGAAGGAAAAAACATGTGCGATGCCGCTACTCTATTACAACTCGCTAAAGAAATTGGTTTAGATGAGAAGGAAGCGAATGCAGTGATAAACAGTGATGCTTATGCCGCGGAAGTAAAAAAAGATATTGAAGAAGCTTATAAAATTGGGGTAACCGGTGTGCCTTTCTTTGTGTTCAATCGCAAATATGTGGTATCGGGTGCGCAACCCTCCTCTACCTTTTATGGCGCGTTGAAAAATAGTTTAGCTGAAGTATCAGGTAAATAAAGAGATAAATTAATTTAGCATAAAGATTAATTGCATTATGCCATTAAGGTTATTCGGATTTTCATTCCTTATTATTTTATTTCTACACAATTCATTTGCGCAAAATGATTTAAAGTCGAATGTTGCGAGATTTCCCGGTTCATTTCTCAAAGTAAACAATTCCAGTGATTCATTTAAAATCAACAGTCCCTATTACATTGCGCAATTAATCTTAAATAACGATGGTCTCTTTAGATTTTATCAGGCGAGCCCTGCCGGATACCGAGTATGCATGGGATATTACAAAAAGACTGAGAAACTATTAAACTTAGCGGCTGATAGTTTAATGAGTTATAAATTAATTAATGACACAAATCTTTGTACTACCTTTTTTCGGTTTAAACGACCCCAGGTATTTATACCTCAACCCGAGATTTACTATTTTACATCCAAAGGAATTGAATCACAAACTATAAAATTTGACAAAATAGAAGTACTCATTTCCACTGACTTAAAATCAAAAAATGTGATATTAGATTCCTTAATAAGTATTCAATTCCTGAATTTTCCTTTCAAACAAGAACAGATTGTTTTAAAAAGACTGGGGCATTCTGATCTCATTTTTAAGAAGGATTCTATTTGGGGTTTCAGGCTGTATAAGAACGGAGACTTTACAACCTACCGCATTGATCCAATTGGTTTAAAATGGAATGTTTTTCCCGGAATGAGAGTTGAACAGGTAGTGGAAGGTTTTGTAGTTTATAGTATCGAAAGTACTTCGAAGGATAGGTACTATTATTTCAGCAAAGAATTAGACACTCCTGCATTTGTTATGAATTCTGATAACATAAAAAAAGAATATGAATACCTCCCTTGCTTTACAGCTAAAGTGAAAAAATCGCCTTTTCCACTAAACCATGGACAGATAAATGAGAAAACCAAGAATTTAAAAATAACTGATTTGTATACGGATTGTGTGCTGGAGGCAGAAAAAGCAAAGGCAGAGGTCCGGGAAGATAAGGAAGCGGAAACAAACACCGAATGATCTATCATACCTTTAATTTATTTTTACCGGATAACTACAATTTTTTGCACCGCCTAAAGTTAGAGCCATTATTTACTACGGACAAGTAATTCTTTGTTTCGCTCCTTTTTAAAAATTCAAGAATAGTTATATCTTTATCCTAATGAGGAAAAGGGTATTTTTTAGTCTTGCATTTTTATGTTTGCTTTGTGCTTTTAAGGCACAGGATGACACGATAAATTCAATACTTGCGAAATACGATTCAGATAGTTTACGCATCAACAAACTATTCAGATGGGCCTTTACGCTTAGCAAAAATAATCCTGAAAAGGCCATTGAACTTTCACAAAGAGGGATTGAGCTTTCAAAAAATCAAAAAAATTCATTAAAGGCAAGTTGTCTTAAAAGTCTTGCATTAGCCTATTACTACAAGGGAGATTATCCCACTGCCCTAAAAATTAATGTTGAAGCACTTGCTGAATCGGAGAAATATAAAGACAAAGATGAAAGTGCCATTATTTTAAATCATATCGGAATGATTTATGATGATATGAGTCAGTTCGCCAAATCAATTGATTATTACAAACAATCCATAACATTAATGCAGGAAACAAAAAATCAACACGGGGTGGCTTCTTTATTGAATAATATTGGTTTGAGTTACTACAACATGGGGCAATCCGATTCCGCATTATCCTATTTTGAAAAAGCCTATTCAGAAAACTCCAAAATCAAAAACCGGGAAGCAATTGCCATGATACTTACGAATATGGCCGGTATTTATTTTGATGAAAATGATTTTGAAACCTGTTTGAAATACGATACAAAAGCATTGGAAATAAGAAAGGAATTAAACGATCAATTTCAGATAGCGTCTTCGTTAAATAATATTGGTTATGATTATGTAAAATTAAAACAATATGAAAAAGGAATTTCATACCATCAGCAAGCCATGGCTTTAGGCCGGTCAATCAATGCAAAAGAAATCATCAAATCGGCATATGACGGACTAACCAATGCTTATTTAGGTTTAAAAGATTACAAGCAAGCCTATGAGTTTTCCGAGAAGTATAATTTAATTAAAGATTCCATATTTAACGAAAAAAGCTCGGCCCAAATCAATGAATTATCAGTAAGGTATGAAACAGAAAAAAAAGAAAGTGAAAATAAACTTCTGCAAAAGGAAAATGAATTGTCGCTTAAAACAATCAAGCAACAAAAAATTGTTAGCGCTTTCATTATTGCATTTTTAGCTGTTGCACTGGTTTTTTCCCTCTTTGTTTACAAAGCTTATAAGGAAAAACAAAAATCGCATCAAATCATTTTAAACCAGAAAAAAGAAGTTGAATTAAAAAATCACATCATCGAAGAAAAACAAAAAGAAATCCTTGACTCCATCAATTACGCTAAGCGCATTCAGTACACCCTCCTCGCACATGCCGATTTTTTAAAAGAAAACATTCCAAATCACTTTGTTTACTTCAATCCTAAAGACATTGTATCAGGCGATTTTTACTGGGCTACCAAACGCGGCAACAAGTTTTATTTAGCGGTGTGTGATTCAACCGGACATGGTGTTCCGGGCGCATTCATGAGTTTATTAAATATTAGTTTTTTAAATGAAGCTGTTAACGAGAAAGGAATTGAAGAACCAAATAAAGTTTTCGATTTTGTTCGTCAGCGTTTAATTGATAACATCAGCAAAGAGGGGCAGAAAGATGGATTTGATGGTATTTTAATTTGTCTTGACAAATCAAATAACAAAATCACCTATGTGGCGGCAAACAACGCGCCTGTTTTAATTAAAGCCGCCCTTCGACAAGCTCAGGGACCGGCTGCGGAGTATTTCGCGACACCGGAGTTACTAGAACTTGAATCAGACCGCATGCCGGTGGGAATGGGTGAACGCAAAGAAAACTTCAAATTATTTACTGTTGAAGCTAATACGGGTGATACTTTGTATTTATATACCGACGGCTACGCCGATCAGTTTGGCGGCCCGAAAGGAAAGAAATTTAAATACAAGCAACTCAACGAAGTGCTACTTGTAAATCACAACAAACCATTAAGTGAACAAAAAGAAATTCTAAAACAAACCTTTGAAAGTTGGAGAGGGAATTTAGAACAAGTGGATGATGTGTGTGTAATTGGTATTCGATTATAAGACAGTATGAGGTAAATCGGATTAAAGAACAAAATCGGAGCCATTAAATATAAATTGTAAACCGAATTCAATACTAGAATATGAGTTCACAACGTAAAGTTATTTTATACATAGCCATGAGTTTGGATGGCTACATCGCAAAACCAAATGATGACTTAAGTTTTTTAGACATCGTACAAAAAGAAGGCGAGGATTATGGTTATTTTGATTTCATTAAATCTGTGGATACTGTTATAATCGGAAGAAAAACTTACGATTGGGTCATGAAACAAGTAACTGAATTTCCTCATGCCGATAAACCTACTTACATAATAACTCGTCATTCCAAACCCAGCGAAGGTAATTTACATTATTACAATGGGTCATTAAAAGAGCTTATTACAAAGTTGAAATCGGAGAAAGGGAAAACGATATTTTGTGATGGTGGATCGCAAGTAGTAAATGCCCTTTTAAAAGAAAAACTCATTGACGAGATGATTATTTCAATCATTCCGGTTATGGTAGGAAATGGTACTCGCTTATTTGAGAATGAAAGACCAGAACAGGAATTACACTTAGTTAGCTCAAAATCCTTTGAGAAAGGACTGGTACAATTACATTACATTATTATTGAAAATTAAATAAGTTTTCTTTAAGAATAACAGGCGTATCTACTTGTTTAATTAACCTTGCATTTCAAGAATTTTATTATCTTTAATCCGCATGAATTCAGTTATAGCTAAGAACTTTATCGCGGTAATGCTACTGTTTTGTCTCAGCTTTACAGCAGAATCTAAAAATCTGGATTCACTTATTAACATCTTAAAATCCAATCCAAAAGATTCCATTTTTCGCATTGCAGCTAATGATTTGTATATCTCTTTAGCAAGCTTTAACCCTGAGGTTTATAAACCTAAGTTAATTCAAGTATTCCAAAATCGAGGTGAAGAAGCGCAAAAAGAAAATAAATACAAAACAGCCGCACAATCCTTTCAGGTTTTGGCACTTATGTATGAAGTAAATTTGATACAAGATTCAGCCATTTATTATCACTTTAAATCTACATCGAACTTTGAAAAAGCGGGAGATTTCAAAAACATGGCGCAAAGCTATTACCGTATCGCCAGAATTTACTTTTACAAGGGAACGTACATGGAAGCGAATCGTTATGTAAACATTCTATTAAATTATTATCTTCAAAAGGGTGAAGAATATTCGGAAGGCCTCGTTTCGACTTATATGTTCAAAGCCATAATTCTTCAAAACATTCCTGATTCTTTACCAAAAGCCTCATCCATTTACAAGAAAGCTATTGATATTGCAGAAAAACAACAATTAAAAATTTTGGGAATACTTTATAATAATTATGGCGAATATTTAAATATGGCCGGCAATCCTGTATCAGAAAGTTTTAAGTATTTTGAAAAAGCAAAGGAACAGGCAGAAATCACAAAAGACACCTCAATAATAGCTTACGCTTCGTATTGCATTGGTAATATTTCACACAAGCTCAATAAGAATTCCGATGCCGTAAAAGCAATCCTCCCTTATCTGAGTTTTTGGAACCGTACCGGAAGAGTGAATGATTTGCTTTTAGCGTATGAGATTTTGCATCAATCATACGAAGGTATGGCTGACTATAAAAACGCGGTCATTTACATGAAAAAACAAAAAGCTTTAAATGATAGTTTAATCAAACTAACCAACTCACAAACACTGGCTGAACTCGATACCAAATATCAAGTTGAAAAAAAAGATAAACAATTACTTCAGTTGAAAGAAAAAGCCGCCATTGAGCAATTGGAAAAGGAGAAGCAAGAAAACAAAAGTATGATGCTGATGATTGGCATTGGTGTTTCCTTATTGCTGGGCGGATTTGCCTTGTACGCTTACTTTAATAAGCAAAAAGCCAATAAACTTCTTGATAATGAAAAGAAATTAGTAGAACAACAAAAAGAAATACTTGAGGTTAAAAACAAAGAAATTTTAGACTCTATTAATTACGCTAAGCGTATTCAAAATGCCATTTTACCATCCGACCAATCATTTGTGAATACATTCAATGAATCTTTTATTTATTATCAGCCAAAAGATATTGTAGCAGGAGATTTTTATTGGCTGTATAAAAAAGAAAACACTATTTATCTGGCAGTTTGCGACTGTACCGGTCATGGTGTACCAGGCGCAATGGTGAGTGTGGTATGCAGTAACTCTTTGGAACGCGCCGTCAATGAATTTAATTTAAGCAAGCCTTCGGATATTCTAAACAAAACACGTGATCTGGTAAAAGTGGCGTTTATTGGTAATGAAAATAACGTGAACGACGGAATGGATATGAGTTTAATTTCCTTTGAATTCACCAACTCATCAGAAAAAGAAATACAATTTTCAGGCGCTAATAATTCGGTTTGGTATACAAACAAAGATGTAATGGAAGAATTAAAAGCAGATAAACAACCCATCGGGAATTATACTGCAGAAAAGCCATTCACCAATCACACTGTAAAAATCAGCAAAGATACCTGCCTATATTTATTTACGGATGGTTATGCCGATCAGTTTGGCGGACCAAAAGGAAAGAAATTCAAGTACAAACAACTCAACGAAGTACTACTTTCAAATCATAACAAACCATTAAGCGAACAAAAAGAAATTTTAAAACACACCTTTGAAAACTGGAGAGGCGATTTGGAACAAGTGGATGATGTGTGTGTGATTGGGATTAAAATTTAATCAATGAAAAAATTATTCATATTTCTGCCTGCGCTACTTGTACTATCCTGTTCAGAACATGAACACAACAAAAACAAGAGCCACGAACATCACGATTCTACTGTGCACGAACACCATCACGGTCACGTTAACCATCATATGAATCAGCGCCCTTTTGAAGAGTTGGTTGACCACTTTGAAAATCCAGAGCGCGATACATGGCAACAGCCTGAAAAAGTCATTGCGTTTTTAGGAGATCTAAAAAATAAAACGGTGATTGATATTGGTGCAGGTACAGCTTATTTCGAATCAAAAATAAAAGAACCAAGCGCTAAACTAATTGCCGCGGATGTTGACGATCGCTTTATTGAATATATGAATGCCCGAATCAAACGCGATAATTTAAGTAACCTCAGCACACGTAAAGCCGAATACGAAAATCCGCCTGTAGAAACGTCGGAAGCAGATATTGTTTTTATGGTAGATGTGTACCATCACATTGAAAATCGTGTAGACTATTTTAAAAAAGTAAAATCCGGACTAAAACCTAAGGGACATTTAGTGATTGTAGATTTTAAAAAGGGAGATTTTGAAGTTGGTCCGCCTGATGAAATGAAACTATCCGCTTCACAAATTATAAACGAAATGAAGGAATCCGGTTTAAAATTATCTGAAATTGATAGCACTTCGCTCAAGTTTCAATACCTTCTCAAGTTTGAATAGACAATCAATAGCTAGTTAAAATCTGCTCCAACCACACCAAAGCTTCTTCTCGTGTTTCAAACAATTTAGTAGGTAATCCGGGTTTGTGAAAATTGATGAATATTCTACCCATCAATCGCACCGGCATGGAAGTAATAACAATAGCCTCCGCTATACGGCCTTCGGGAATGTTTTGAGATGAATACTCACGCGCTTCTTTAGTGGCGGTGGTATGCTGACCGGCAATTGCCAGCACCGCATGCTTTTTACCTCCGGTAAACTCGTGAATGATTCTACGATGTTCGATAACATCTTCCAATGAAATCTCAGAATCATCTTCTAATTCACTTATCACAATACTTTTTCCGTCAAAAGAAATTGTTGCATGATTGGTTTTTATTGATGGTGTAAGGATGGGCTTCATCATAATTGCTTGTCTAAGATACAATTTTTCCTTTTCCGTCAAATCATTCACAATCTCTTGCATAATTAAAAAATTGTTGTAAATTGTATTATTCAAAATCAATTACCATGAGAATTACGTTTGTTTTAATGGTACTGGCATTTGCCTTTGGTAAGGCGCAAGATGCCCCCGGTGCGGCCTTAACCGCAGGCAGTGAGTCTTTGCAAGCACAATCTGAAAACCAAAGCATCACTTCCAATCAACCTACTAATGTTACCGATACATACGGGTATCAGGATATGTCGAGCGAGCCTAAATTCAAACAAGCAAAACGAAATGCGCGCGTTGAAGAATCGCCTTTTAATTTCATTGCTTTGTTTGTTGCTTTTATTTTGAGTGGTATTGCCGTTTATTTTATCCGTACTAAAATTAAAAATCAAAACGCGGAGACAATCCCGTTTGAAACAGAAGAGGAGATAGAATTAAAAAAAGAAGTGTGGGAAAAACTGGCATCCGATACTTCTGAAAAAAAGGAAGACGCCATATAAAAGAAAACCCCGAAGCAATGCTCCGGGGCTTGATTTTTCACTTTAAATATAGAGTGAAAAAATGGTAAAATGCAATTAAGCTAATTTTACATTAACAGCATTTAAGCCTTTCTTTCCTTCTTGAACTTCGTAAACTACTTGATCGTTTTCACGAATTTCTTCTTTTAATCCGGTTACATGAACAAAGATCTCTTGTCCATCATCACCTTTAATAAATCCGAAGCCTTTTACGTCGTTAAAAAATTTTACTGTTCCGTTTTTCATTTTGTTTTGTTTTTTTGCCCCTCCTAATAGAAAGAGCGGGTTATTATTTGTTTTATTTATTTATCAGTAAATCATTAAGAGAACGGATGCTTAGAAACAGCAATGTTCTTTTTAATTAATTTACTAATGTCTTTCATGTAACTTAATTCTTCCTGTGAGCAAAACGATAAAGCGGTTCCGCTTGCGCCGGCTCTGCCTGTTCTTCCGATACGGTGAACATACGTCTCTGCTACTTCAGGAATTTCAAAATTGATTACATGTGATAATTTGTCTACATCAATTCCTCGTGATGCAATATCAGTGGCTACTAAAACACGAATGCTTCTGTTTTTAAATCCCTTCAAAGCACGCTCACGCGCTCCTTGTGATTTATTACCATGAATAGCTTCTGCTTTAATACCATCGTTATTTAAATCTTTTGCCACTTTATCGGCACCGCGTTTGGTACGTGTAAACACTAATACGTGTTCGATCTCGTTACTTTTTAAAACGTGTTTTAATAAATTACGTTTATTCTCGCGCTTCACGTAAAATACGCTTTGGTCAACTAATGTTGCAGTTGATGAAACAGGACTTACCGCAACATGCACCGGATTTTTTAAAATGGTATTGGCCAGTTTCATGATATCAGGCGCTGCTGTTGCAGAGAAAAATAAAGTCTGACGTTTAGCCGGTAATTTTGCAATTACTTTTTTCATGTCGTTAATAAAGCCCATGTCTAACATGCGATCCGCTTCATCTAACACAAAATGTTCAACGCTGTTTAAATTAATAAAGCCTTGATTCATTAAGTCGAGTAAACGACCCGGTGTTGCAATTAAAACATCAACGCCGGCACGTAACGCTTTTGTTTGTGCTAATTGTGATACACCACCAAATACGGTTGTATGTGATAAACGTAAATTATAGCCGTAATCTTTAAAGCTCTCGCTGATTTGCAAAGCTAATTCACGCGTAGGCGCTAAGATTAATGCTTTAATAGAACATTGTTTGTTATTTTCCTTGTTGCTGTCTAATAATTGTAAAATCGGTAAAGCAAAGGCAGCAGTTTTGCCGGTACCGGTTTGCGCACATCCAAAAATATCGCGGCCTTCTAATATCGCCGGAATGGATTGTTGCTGAATGGGGGTAGGTGTTGTATACCCAATCTTATCTAAAGCCAAAACTAAAGGCTTGATAAGTTTTAAATCTGAAAAGGTCATTAATTGTTTTTAAATAAATACTCGGTAATTGTACTAATACATTTATACCATTAATTGTGGCTAAGAAAAATGTAAAAAATACCGAATTGCACTGTGGAGCTACAAACTGATTGAGATACAATCTTCTAAAGACATGACAAATGTACGACAATAATACGGGGAAACCTAATTTATTATTATAAGCTACTAAATCGGGTTTAGATAATACAGCGGTAAGGCGCTAAACGTTAGTTAGCTATGACTTTAATTTTGCTTGTTGGGAGAGTATTTGCCGCATCAGAGCCATTATGTTTTACACGCACATTCTCCAAATAGAAAAAATTACCTGTAGTAACTTTCATAAGTTGCTCCAGAGCTTCTTTATCCAATACTCCATCTCTAACAGCAAATTCTTTGATTACATCACCAACCTTAAAACTTATAATTGAAAAAATAATGGTGTAGTTTTCTGAATCGGGTCCGGATAATATAAGCTTCGTACATTTTGACAGATTACTTTTATTTATTTCCTTATTTGCATTAGCGCAATCCAAACTGGCATAAAACGTAGGTGCAGGCTTGGTTTGAGAAAATAAATCGAAAGAAAAAATTAAGAGAAAGGAAATAAATAAATTTTTCATCTTACTTTATAAATTTAAACTCCGTTCTTCGATTATATTCGTGTTCGTCATCAAAGCATAGCACGCCATTTGTACAACGATTTCGGATTTCCGTCTCACCTTTACCTAAAGACTTTAATCGCTTGGCTTTAATTCCTGCAGCAACAATATAATTTACAACAGCAGCAGCGCGTTGTTCCGATAATTTTAAATTAAACGCATCATCGCCTTCCGCATCGGTATGTGAAGTAATTTCCAATTGCACTTTAGAATTGTCCTTCAGGATCTGAATCACTTTATCGATGGTAGGTTTTGACTCCGGACGAATATCACTTTTTCCCGACTCGTAATAAATAGTTTGAATGGAAGTCATTTCTCCTTCATCCGATTCACTGAATTTACTGTAACGCTCGGTAATATCTTCGCTCGGTTCAAATTCAGACAAACGTGTAACCTCCGCTTGTAATAATTTATACTCAAATCCTGCCGGCGTGATATTGAATTTAGAAATTTCTGTTCCGCCACGAGTTAATAAAGAAACGTTGTTTACTTTTTGCTTTGGCGTTACACGTAAGCTATAGCTCATGTCTTTATCGGCTAAATAAATTTCGAAATCACCCATCGAATTGGTGTGCGTGCCAGCTAAAGTATCTTTCTTGTAACTGGAAACTACATGTACTGATGCATCGTCTAACGGTTGTTTTCTTCCGTTTGCTTCAGTTATCAGTTTAGCGCGAATGATTGTACTCTTTTTGGTATTATAATCAAATTTCCCAATGGAACTCGACCAACGTAATAAAGTGCCATCGGGAGCAATAATGGTAATTTTACTAAACAATTGTTTACTGCGTAAATCACCTTTACTGTTATTGCCGAGATTATAGTAATCCACACGGTAGGTAGAATTTACTCTGAAAGGTTTTTTAGCTTTAAGATGCTCTTGCCACTTTGATAGATTTGGCCCGTAATCATAACTTAAGCAAACAACTTTTATATTCTTAATTTTTGCCTGCAGTAATATTTCGATGATTTCAGTTTCGAGTTCTTTAATAGAATCGGCATTATCGATGCCCTTCCCTTCATCACGCCAACGGTATTTGTAAACGATTAAGTATTTATCCTCAGCGGGAATTTTAAAATCGACCTTGTTGCCATTTTCATCAATAACCTGTAAAGTTTCATTAATCACATCGCCGGGCTTTAAATCGGCAGAAGATTGTGAGAATGCTGTAATGGTAAAAGCGAATAAAAAAAGGAGTGTGTACTTGAACTTGTTCATTAAACTAAATTTAAAAAAAATACGCGAAATGTAAGGCTAAAGAAATGAACAGAAATAAAAAAGCCTCACATCCCGATTGCTATCGGGACTGTGAGGCTTTGTGGGAACTACTGGGTTCGTCCGCCGCGGCGGACAGTGCCCCCCTGCGTCAAATCCCAAATTTTTCTTTAATAAAATCTCTTCCCGCTCCTGTCTTTAGATATTTTTCTCTTTTTAAAGCGTCAGTTTTGTTAATAAATTCTTCTGTATAAATCAATTCCCAGGGCCCTTTGTTCTTAGTAAATCTACTTAAAGTGCCTTCATTATGTTGCCTTAATCTTATTGAGACATTCTCAGTATAACCGGTATATTTTTTCTTTACCGTCTTTGAATATATTACGTAAACAAAATATGGCCTGCGCAAAAATAAAAAAAGCCTTACTAATGTAAGGCTTTTAGTGTGGGAACTACTGGGTTCGAACCAGTGACCCCCTGCTTGTAAGGCAGGTGCTCTGAACCAGCTGAGCTAAGCTCCCGAGTTTTGGTGCTTTGAACCTCCCGATAGCTATCGGGATGAGCTAAGCTCCCATTATTCATTGGGGCAGCAAATGTAATTACAGATTTTAAATTATGCAAATTTTTTTAATCCCAGTGTAACTGGCTAAAATAGAGAGGTTTCTATTGGAGATTTCAAACCCATTCTACTGCCCCTAACTGGTCTTCGACCTGATATTTTAGCTATCTTTAAGAATCGAAAAATAACCATGAAACGATTTAACAGCACCTTCCTATTTTTATTTATAGCCTTAGCCGGTATTGCACAAGAAAGCACTTCAATCAACTACAAAAATTTACCGGTGAAGAAATTCTTTACGGCTTTTACCGAAACTGCCACGGTTAATGGCAAAACGATTTACAAGGCAAATGGAAAAGAAATTTCGAAAGATAAATATGATGTGATGATTGCTTCGCGTTCATCCATTGCTGAATGCACTCCGTGTATGTTAGAAACCTATGATGAAAATGGCAAACTAAGTACGAAGGCTGTTCAATATAAAGATTGTTACGTGGGTTCATTTACCGCTTACTATCCAAATGGAAAAGTTAAAACGCAAGGGCACTATCGCGAAAATGATACAGATGTTTGGGAACCGCTTTGGGATAATGGCTATTGTATAAAACACGGTACATGGACCGAATACGACGAAAAAGGGAAAGTTATAAAAACTGAAAATTACAACTTTGGAAATCTTAAAAAATAATCTTTAAGATTGTATAAATGTCAGCTGCCAATTCAGAAAAAACTAATTCTTACTTTAAGTTCGTAAGTTCCATTGTTTTTACAGGACTCATCCTTTACTTCGGAAAACCTTTTTTAATTCCGCTTGCTTACTCCTTCATGACGGCCATTGTACTTTACCCAATGTGTCGTTTCTTTGAAACTAAAGGCTTCGGAAAAACAATTTCAATTGCGATTCCCATTTTAATTGTGTGCCTTCTGTTCGGCGGATTAATTACCGTACTCACTTATGAAACAACTCTCATCAGCAGTAAATGGGCTTTATTACATCAAAAGATAAATCCGCTCATGCAGCAAATTCAAAACTTGCTGGAAACCGAATTTGGATGGAGCACAGAAGAACAAATGATTTGGGTAAGCGATACTTTACATTCTCTCAGTGCAAATGCAGGACAAATTATTCAGGATACATCAAAGGCAACGTTTGAAGCCTTATTGAACTTGTTCATCATTCCGGTTTACATTGCTTTGATTTTGGTTTACCGAAAAAAACTAGTCAATTTTCTTTCACAACTTTTTACTGATGATCAACGTGTACAATTATTCGCCGCGCTGAATGATACCATTAGCCTGTTTTCAAAATTCATTCGCGGCATGGTAATGGTTTATTTAACCGTTGGAATCTTAAACACGCTCGGACTCTGGTTAATTGGTGTGGAAAATCCACTTATGTTTGGAATGCTTACAGCCATCATGACTATTATTCCTTATTTCGGAATAGTAATCAGTGCTGTTCTTCCAATCACGCTAAGCTGGATTAACACAGGCTCGCTTTGGCAACCTTTAGGTGTTGTTGGTGTGTTCTCTGTTGTACAATACTTAGAAGCCAATTTAATTTTCCCATATATCGTTGGACGCTTTGTTAATCTGAATACTTTAGCAGCAATCGTTGTGATTTTTATTGGCGCGCTTTTTTGGGGTGTATCCGGAATGATTTTGTTTTTACCTTTTGCCGCAGCATTTAGGCTATTTGCCTCTCATTTTCCGGAGATGAAACATTGGTCGGATTTACTTGGAAAATAATTCTAATAAAGAAATAAAATAGCGCCGTTCTTTTTGTGAAGCCCAACAACGCGATCTTTCTTTGCTTCAAACGCTAATAAAAGATATTCACCTTCTTCTCTCCAGTCGTAAAGCTTTATTCTGTTATCGTATTCCCTCTCGTGCTTTAATTTTAATTGCTGCTGGTTATAAGTCCACACTTCTTGTCCTTTTGAATTAACAGCTGTAACCCTTACTTCGGGATAGTCCATTATGGCCGCATCGTGTAGTATAACACCAATATTTTCATCACCTGACACCACCTGCGCATTGATATATTCCTTGCTTCCTAGTATTGGCTGATGGTTGTAATGTAAAACAAATGTTTCGTTTTGCTTATGCTTATATAAATTGAAATTTCCAATTGGATATTTCCTCTTCTCTATTTGCGGCTCTGTGTTTCTTAGCTTCAAAATATCTTTTAGATAAATATACAGCTTTTTGCCTTGACTCGTTGTGATGTCAAACTTCCAATCGCCTTTTTGATATTTTATTTCCGCAATTCCATCCTCCGAATCAAGCTTCAAATAATTTGCTGGCTGTCGTGTATTGAAACATTCTTCAAATGCCTCCGTGTCGAAAATTGAAAAATATCTTCGCTCTAACTCCATCACTAAATATTTTTCAATCCGATGTACTTCCTTAAGCTCTTGTTTAAATACTTTAATTTTCTTTTCCTGCGGATTCTTTAAATCATACACAGTAAGTTTTGTATGGTAGAAAGCGTCGCCCTCTCCTCCACTATGAATTATTGTTGTTATAATAACTGCCTTATCACTCATTATCTCCACAAATTTCAAATCGCCATTCGCAATTTTATCACGGACTTTTATCATATAAAAAGCCAAGGCCATAATAACAACGAGCGATACAATGGTAATTAAAATGGTTTCCATGTTTGATTATTTATTCCTTTTAAATGAGGGCACATTCACACCCGCGCCAAAAATAAAAGCCGCGGCCGTTTTTTCGTGGTACATAACTGTTGGGTAATTTAAGTGCGAATAAACACTTACGCCTACATAAGTTCTTAATTGCACAGAATTAAAAAGTTTTACATCTAACTCTGCGCCCAATCCTCCTTCAACCGTAGATAAGTAAACTTTATTCCAGTCTTGCTTAATATCCGGATTCAACAACTCTTCCTCCACTACTCGCTTATAATTCATTTGCGTTTTATCAATATATTGAACAAATGTCATTAAGCTTACTCGCCACGAACCGTTACTGCTTTCTCTGAAATTGGCATGCAACATCTCCTCCGCATCCATTCCTGCCAACACAAACGAGTAAGCTAACTTCGCACCGGAAACTTTTAAACTTCGTTTGTGTACTAACGGCCCAACTTTTAAATGATGCTTTGACTGATTAAAACTTAAGTGCCCTGAATAAAACGCGCCATGAGCATTCGCCGAATAAAACATTTCGATGCCGCCACCCCAAATAGGTTTTTCGTTTTTCGCTTCCTGACAAAAAAGTGGGAATGAAAAACAGATGAATAGTAGCAGTGAAAAAAATTGTTTCATAAATAGAATATACTAAAAGTAATATTTTTTCGGATATTTATGAAGTATGAATAATACAAGTTTAAAAGAGCGTTTATTTTTGCATTGCAAAAATTTAATGGAACAGAAAGTTCAATCGCTCAAAGTTGCCTTATCGCAAATCACCGAATCAGCTAACAATGAAACAAAAAGCAGCGCCGGCGATAAACACGAAACCGCGAGAGCTATGATGCAACTGGAACAGGAAAAACTGAGTCGCCAGATTAACGACGCTTTACAAGTGCAGGCTGAACTATCATCACTTCCTAAAAACACTTCAACATCGGTTACGAAAGGCAGTTTAATTTATACCAACCGCGGACAAATTTTTATTGCGGTTGCCATAGGAAAAATCGAATTCGAGAAAAACACCGTTATTGTCATTTCCGACAAATCACCGCTGGCTTTAAAATTTATGGGATTAAAACAAGGGGCTTCACTTGATTTTAACGGTGTGAATTATCAAATAACTTCTATTCAATAAAAAAGCCCCTTGCGGGGCTTCGTTAATTTTTCTTTTTGTCATCATCGTCTTTGGTCGCTTCCTTTTCCAGAAATGCGCCGTTAGCATCAAAAATCAAATCTTGCTTTTCTACTTCAGCCTCGTACTTTATAGTTCCGTTAGCTTCCGTTATTTTAGAAGCCTCCTTAATTTTCTTTCCGGGATAATTTTTATTTACATAATCATTTATCGCGGCAGGTAAAGCTTTGATTTCAATTTGTTCCTCTGTTTTTACTAATTCGCCTGTTGCAGTATACTCAAGTGACTTCTCCACTTCACGCTTTTTCCCCTTACCATCCATTGGTACTTGTACCAATTCTATTTCCGCTTCATAGTTATCCCCCTCCTTCTCCCATTCCACTTCCTTAACATTCGGATATTGCTTTTTAAAAGCACTCACTACAGCAGTCGGAACGTCAGACTCCTTAATATCTTGTGCTGAAATATTACCACAAACAAAGGATGTAACACTTAGAATAATAATTACTTTTTTCATAGTCTAATTTTATTTGTCGATGTTTATTTGAAATTCTCAACTTAAGTAAGCATACGATTTACTTACTTTTATTTACCTCTTCTAAGTACTTTATCAATTCTTCATTTCCACTAACCTTGGCTTCAGAAATTACTGATTTTCCGTTGCCATTATTGTCATTCACAAAAGCGCCATTCTGTAATAATAACTTCACCATTTCTGTTTGTCCGGTTGAAGCAGCATAAATAATGGCAGAGCATTTTTGGTCATCTTGCCAATTCACATCGGCTTTATTGTTAATTAAAGCTTTTGCCATATCCAGGTTCTTATTTATAACCGCGGTGATTAACAAGCTCACTGTTTTATATGGAGTACCTGTAATAAAATAATTCGCATCACCACCGGCTTTCAAAAGCGCGGTTGCTTTTTCAGTTTCATTATTTTGTACGTGCGAAAATAAAACTTCGTTTTTACTCTGGCTGTATAAACCTAAATTGCTCAATGTAACAGCAAGAATTATAATTAGTTTTTTCATAGTCTTCTCTTGTTTCGAATTTATCAATTTTATTCTTTACTACTTTATTAATGTTACATGTCCTTTCAACTCATGGGCTTTTCCAAATACATCTTTCGCATTGATTAACCATGTATACGTTCCATCCATAATGATTCCGTATTTCACATCATTTTTAGATTTACGGGTTCCGTTCCATCCTTCGTTAAAGTCGTTAGTTTCGAAAATCTTTTCGCCCCAACGATCAAAAATTTGCAATTGGTAGTTAACAATTCCAAAACCCTTTGGTTGGAAAACATCATTCATACCATCACCGTTCGGGGTAAATGCATTTGGCACATAGATTCCAAAGTCTTCGCCTACTTCAATCGTTTTTACAATGGTGTCTAAACATCCTTTATCGCTTTTCACTACTAAAGCAACAGCGTATAATCCCGGTTCTGTATAAACAAAAGTTGGGCTCTGCTGTGTTGATGTATATTGCGCAGTATTCATGAAATACCAATTCCAAGCTACAATTGGCGCGCCATGCGATGCATCTGTAAATGTAACTTCAGGATCAATATTAATAATTGGCTTAATTGGAGCGTGGTTATAGTCGGCTACAGGCTGAGGATAAACCTCCACTGTATACGTTGCGGAGTTAGAACATCCGATTGCATCTGCAACTGTTAAGTTTACTGAGTAAACTCCTGTTGTTCCAAAACATGTTTGCGGTTGAGCCGCAGAAGATGTAAGTCCATTTCCTAAATTCCAATTATAGGTAGCGATGGTTGCGGCACTGTTTGCATTGAAGGTAACACATAATGGTGCGCATCCGCCTTTTACATTTGAATTAATAGAGGCGTTTGGCATTGGATTTACTGTAACAGCAATTACCGTAGACGAAGAACAACCATTCGCGTCTGATACTGTTAAATTATAATTACCTGTGTAATTAGAACTATTAGCTGTAAATGATGGGTTTTGTAATGATGAACTAAATCCGTTCGGACCGGTCCATTGATAGGTTACGCCTCCATTACCTCCTAAACTCAACTGTGTTCCTTCACAAATAGGTCCGTTGCTTGTTGCTTGTGGATCTGGTAAAGCAAACACTTGCGCATTTGAAACAGCGGTATTACTACAACCTGCGGCTGTGGTTACAGTTACTGAATAGGCACCGCCCATGGCTGCTGTTGCACCTGTAATTACAGGATTTTGCACTGCCGAATTATAGCCTAATGGACCGCTCCACGCATAAGAACTTCCACCACTCGCGCTTAGATTAATGTTTTGTCCTGCACATGCCGTAGGGTTACTCACCGTTACTACAGGATTCGAATTCACTACTACATTAAATGTTACTGTATTTATACAACCATTTGCATCGGCAACTGTTAATGAACCTACGCCACTATTTGCTACAGAGGCTACTGTAATACCCGGATTTTGCTGATTAGAAGAGAATCCGCCCGGAATCGTCCAAGTGTACGTTGTTCCACCTGAGCCGTTAAAGTTTAATGCATTGGTTTCACAAATCGGACTGTTGGATGTAGCTGTTGGACTCGGTAAAGCGTTTACTGTAACCGCTGTTGTACCGGAAGCTATACATCCGCCTGCATTTGCTACCGTAACTGAATAAACTCCTGCGCTTGCTAATTGTGAACCGGAAATAGTAGGGTTTTGCAAATTACTTGTAAATACATTCGGGCCGCTCCATGTATACGTTGAAGCCGCTCCAACCGATAATTGAATGGTGGCGCCCTCGCAATATGGTCCGTTATTTGTTGGAGTAATTACAGGGAGTGGACTAATAACCACATTGGTTGTGTTACTGTTGATACATCCATTTGCGTTTGTAACACTAACGGTGTACACCCCTCCTTCTGCAGAAGAAACGTTAGTTATGGAAGGGTTTTGTAAATTAGAAGTGAATGAATTTGGTCCGCTCCAGGAATAGGAAGTAGAAGCACCCACTGATAAATTTAAAACGCCGCCTACGCACACAGGTCCGTTATTGGCAGGAGCAACAACCGGTAAAGGATTTACTGTTACACCTAGTGTGTTTGTACCAACACAGCCTGCGGTTGAAGTACCTGTTACTGTATAAATGGTTGAAGCGGCAGGACTCACCGTTACTGTACCGCCGTTTAAGGCACCAGGACTCCAGGTATATGTTGATGCACCGGAAGCTGAAATAGAAGAAGAGTTACCAATACAAATCGCAGACGGTGTTGCTGCCACATTAACAGTTGGTAATGGATTAACAGTTACCATAACGGTTTGCGTACCAAGGCATCCGGCTGTATTTTTTGCATTTACTGTATAGATAGTTGTGGCAGTTGGTGTTACATTCGCAATAGCTGTAGTTGCTGTACCAGGTGACCAGGTATAAGTAGCGCCGCCTCCTGCTGTTAAGGTAACAGGGCTTCCAGGACAAACGCTGGTAGGAGATGCAACAGCAGTAATGGTTGGATTAACACAACTTCCATAAGCAAAAATGGCACCCCAAGGATGATTATCGGTAGCGCTTGCGTTGGCATGTTGATGTGATAAAGTTAAAGTATTGCTGTTATTGGTTACTAAGGCTACGATGTTACTTAATGCTTCAGGTCCGTTTACAGCCTGGTTAACATTATCATCGCTTAACGCGGTTAATGTATTATTACGGTAATAAAAACTTCCAACCGGACCACCACACATACCGGAGTTGATGTCTTGTCCCCAAACGGTACCTAAATTTGTTCCATTTACAATCAAACGTTCTCCATCAGCCGCGCTACACTCATAGCCACCAAAGAATGAATAACCAATATCACCTGCCAAAGTATTGAATGGGTAAGTAAAGGTTAATGTACCCCAGTTCATGATATTTGCGGAGTTTTGATTGTTCAGGAAGATAGCCGTTGCTACGCTTGATAAAGTTGGATTATCATAAGAGATATATAAATAAAAATCCTGATAACGGTTAGAAGTGCTCGCCTGTGTTGGTAAAGCTAAATTATATACGTTAACAGCTGGATTAACGATTGTTGTTACGTTGATAACGTGTACACCTGAAGCGCCGCCGTAGATGGTATTAAATGGGCCGGTTACCTGATTGGTTGCGTTAAAGGTAAGCGGTGTTCCGTTTAAAGTTACGTTCGTTGCAGGGGCATTACCTAATCGTCCTGCAATTAAATAAGCACGTCTGATAGTGCTTCCGGGTGCAATATTTACAGTAATGACTCCTGTTATTGGTGCCGTTTGAGAATAAGCCGGAGAATATCCCGCGCCGGTTACGCCACCTAAAAATTGATCTTGGTAATAACTGGTTTGAGCATTCGTGATATTGCAAATCGCAATAAGTACTACAAAACCAATTAATCTAATTTGCTTGAACATGACAATTAATTTACAAGACTAAATGTAGTCAATAAGCGTCCCAAAAGGCGTTTTTTCGCTCTTTAAAAGCTTATCCGGCTCATTTTCGAGGTAACTTCACTCAGTTTCGCTGAAAAGCACTGAAAATTAGCCTGTAAAAAGGCCTCCCTACCATGAATGAATAAACTAAAGCAAGTTACTTTCCATAGCGAACTTTAATAAGCCTACCACGGATTTTGTATTGGTTTTTCTGAAAATATTTTTGCGGTGTGTTTCAACCGTTCTTTCGGAGATGAAAAGTTTCTCGGCAATTTGAGCGTTGCTGCATTCTTTAGCGATGAGTTGAATAATTTCCTTTTCACGCGCTGTAATGTTTGGTTTATCCGGTCCTTCATCAATTGCTTTTTCGGCGCGCTCCAATTCTTCCTTCACAGTTTGACTGAAATATTCTTTTCCGCTTACAACTGTATTAATAGCATTTAAAACATCTTGCTTATCTGAATTTTTAAGAAGATAGCCTGTCGCGCCTGCACTTATCATATCATTAATATGACCGGCATCCCCAAACATGGATAAGGCAATAATTCTAGTATCGGGCAAAACGCGCTTGATGTTTTTAGCTAATTCAATACCATTCATTTCAGGCATCTGAATATCACTTAATACCACCTGCGGTTTTAATTGTTTTATTTCATCAAATGCCATCTGCGGATTGATGGATTTTCCCACCACCTTCAAGTTAGACTCTCCACTTAACAGTAAGCTAAGTCCGTCAACCAACATCCGGTGATCATCAACTATGTAAACAGTAACCAAGCTAGATTATTCGTCGTTCATGTGTTTTAAATTCAAGGCATACATTACAATGAATGCAATGTCGAAAACAAACATCAATGCCATCATGATTAGTCCTGCCGTTTTAGCCATTCCGCCTCCGGCAGCACCCATCATCGCCATGGCTTGTTTACCGCCAATAATTAATCCGATGTAAGGCAACAACTCTCCTGCTAAATAAATATAGAAGCCTTTCTTCTTCAATTTCCACATCATAAATGCGCCTAAGAAAGAAAGCAAGATGTAAACAAAATTTAAATATGGCGCAATTTGAGTATAAACATCTTCTTGCATTAAAACCATTTGTTCTTCCATTTGATCCGCCATTTCAGGACTGACAGCACGCATTTGTTCAATGTTTTCGGCCATTCTTTCAGGCGTGTTCATTACCAGACTCCATAAACCGCCAATGAGTGACAAACCGCACATAACAAATGTAAGTACACATAATACAGTTAAGAATTGCGGGCGTTTAGACTCCATGCTCTCAATCGAGAAATTATTATCGATAGGTGTTTCCATGTTGATTTTTGTTTGCATAAAAATAAAAAAAGCCGCTAAACACTTAGCGACTTCTTTATAAAAGGTTGTTAACCGTTATTAGTGGGATTGCAATGAATCAGCAACCGCTTCGATAGCTTCATTTTTTGCGCTATCTAAAGCTGCTTTCATTTCAGTTGCAAATTCTTGTCCGATACCTTCTAAAGCTTTAACAGCTTCTGCAACTTGATAAACACGGTAGAATGATAATGCAGTAGCTACTACACCTAAAATAATACCTGCCATCATCATACCTTTGTTTGGATTGTTACCGTTTTTAGCCATAACAAATCCAACGATACTTAATACTAAGCCTACAACAGCTAACCACCATGCACCTGCTCCTAATAAAGGAATAACAGCCCAAATTACGGCTACGATACCGATAACCATACCGGCTACGCCTAAACCTTTACCTTTTGTTGATGTTGCTGTGTTGTTTGTTTCTTCCATTTTAATTTTGTTTAATGATTAATAATATTCAAAAAAAAGGCATTTTTTTTGATTGACCAAGCTTATTACTTATAGTTTATTAACATAGTAACTTTACTAAACTGCCGGCGCATCTTCAATTTTCTTGTACACCGAATCGTCAAAGGCAAGAATTGCCCAGAAAATAATGCTTAAAAATAAAAGACCAACTGTAAATCCTGCTCCCTTACCAAAGGATAAAGAAATACGATGAAGCATCATTATCGCAAACACAATATTTGCAATCGGAATTAAGAACATGAAAATCCACCACCAAGGTTTATTAGCGATTTTAAGTAAAATAAGAATGTTGTAAATCGGAATGATGCATGCCCAGCCGGGCTGCCCCGCTTTTTCAAACACTTTCCATTGTGAAATAATAGCAAAAGCAATGATGCCAAGCCATAAGATGATAAAAATAATAAATCCTGCCATGTTATTTTATATTATAGGTTTATACAGCTAAATAAAATCATTTTTGCCAGAAAACAAAAATTAGTTTTCAATACACAACCATCGTTTATAATTGATTTCTTGCTGTAAAGTACGTTTACTTAACATCACAATTTTATGCTGATTAAAATAATTTGAATTACCTGCATTCAATTGCAAAGCCTTCAATTTTCCTTGTGAAGATACGGTTAAGTTAATGTCGCTTCCCTTAAAATAATTCAACCAATTATTCAAATCATTCTTTACTACAAAACCATTCACGGCAACAATATCATCATTTACTGATACGCCTGCCTTCCACGCGGGAGAATACGGAGCCACCAAAGATACCTTAGTGATTCCGGGTTGCTCAATAACTTTAAAACCAAAAGTATTTTCATTTGTTAATACACTTGGTAATTTCTGCATTTCTATTCCCACATAATTAAAACATTCATTTAAAACAGGCTCGAAATCTGAAGTTCCGTAAACATAATTATCAAATATTTCTTGTAACGAAACCCCTGCTGCTTCATTACACAAATCAATCACATCCTTTTCAGTGTAGCCTATTCCCTTTTTACCAAAATCATTATACAACTTCCGGCACACATCTTTTAATGAGTTTTTATTTTGAGTATGCTTTAAAATGGAAACATCTAATATAAACGCTACTAAATTCCCTTCATCATATATAGATGTTTTACGGTAAGGTGCGCCGGGTGCATAACCATCCAGCCAAGTCTCCCAACTACTTTGCGCTACCGACAAATTAAATCGTCCGTAATTATGAAAGTGCTTCATTAAGCGTTCTTCCAATGTTTCAAAATATTGCTGGTCATTAAACACATTGGATGCTCTCAACATTATATCGCCATAATACGTAGTAAAACCTTCGTAAACGTAACCGGTTCGCGCATAATTTTCTTTTGTAAAATCATACGGCATCATTTCAGCGGGACGAATATTTTTTACATTCCACGTATGAAATAGTTCATGCGAACTGACGCCTAACAAATCCTCATACGTTTTGCCATTGTTTAAATCGTAAGCCGGACCTAAAACAATCATAGTGCTTTTCTCATGCTCCACACCGTGATAATATTTATTCGGTAACACTTGAAATAAAAAATGATATTCGTTTACCGGAAAGCCGCCAAAAAATTCGATTTGCTTTTTAGTAAACGCGCTGAAGTGCGTTTTAATTTTTGTAAAGTCAGGTTTACACTCACCATTAAAATGTAAATAGAACTTAATTCCATTTACTTCATACACATCACTTTTAATATTTGCTGAAGCAATAAATGGAGAATCGGCCAGTTCATTAAAATTTGTTGCCGTTAAGGTTTTTCCTTCTATCGGCATCGAACAAGCAATTTTATAATCATCCGGAATCTCAAGAATTACTTCATGCTTTTCATTCATGCGATCCGGGATATACATACACAGATGAACAGGATTCACATAGATTTGTGTTTCATCTGCAAAGCAAGCACCTGCAGTCATTTCAAAAGCGAAATACGAGTAAGTTACCTTTATTGCGTTTGCACCATCCGTTTTAATCTGCCATTTATCCTTACTAAGTTTTGAATAGGATAAAGTATTTCCATTGGCGTCAAACGCATCAACTCGTTTTATGTTCTTAGCGAAATTTCCTAACTCATAGCGTCCGGGTCGCCATGCCGGAAGTTGTAACTCTAAAAATTCAGTATTAATGTTATCTATTTCCAGATCCACATAAATGTAATGCGCGGCCGGATTTTTGAGATATAATTTATATTTTATCATGCGAGGATTATCTGCCATAAAATTATAAATTTGATGAGGATATGCTAAGGTCAATTTTTCTTTTTCTTACCATTTCATTAACAGCACTGGGGCAAGACCCTGATACCTTATTATTCAGTTTACTCAAGCTGGAAAACGATACCGAAAAAGTTAACCAACTCTATAAACAAGGATTTTCGTTGCGTAATACCAATCCGCAACTCGCCTATTTGTATGCGAAACACTCCGAAAAGGAAGCCTTAGAATGTGGCTCACAAAAACATTTAGCTAAAAGTTATAATTTATTAGGAATCTTGTATTACAAAAAAGGCCAATATAAAACGTCGGTTAATTATCATCGCCATGCCTTGCAATTAAGAACGGATATAAACGATTTACTTGGAATTGCTCAAAGCCAGCAGAATTTAGGTAATGTGTATTCGGAGATAAAAATGATGAATAGAGCAGAGAAGGCTTATCTCGGCGCCATGAATGCTTATTATAAAATTGGATTAACTGAAAAAGCGCAAGAGTGTTTAAACAATATGGGCGTTATCCGACATGCCTTAAAAGAATACGATGCCGCCATTGAAAATTACAAAATGGCACTTACCATGTGTAATAAAAACGACTATGATGCCCAGGCAAGGTATATGAGCAACATGGGCGAAGCTTACCTTGGTAAACACGATACCCTCAAAGCCATTGCATTAAATACCGACGCGCTTAAACTTCGTAGGATGTGTGAAAATGACATGGAGGCCGGTGATAATTACGTAAATCTCGCAGGAATATTTACTGTAACCAAGGAATTTGACAAGGCCAAACGCTATTTACAAATTGCCGACAGCATTGCTAATCTTTATGATTACTTTGATTTGAAACTTAACGTGTATAAAATTTCTGCTTTTTATCATCAAGCCGCTGGTAATGCCAAAGAAGGATTTGAATTACTGGAAAACTATTATCACAAACGCGACAGTTTATTAGCCGCGCAACAAATGGCTACCTTACAATATGATTTTGAAGAGAATTTTTCGGAACCTATTAAAGTTAAAGCTTCTTTAAAAGATATTTCCAATAAATGGATGGCGATACTTTTAGTATTAATCCTTACCTTCATATCCTACTCTCTTTTTAAGAACAAACGATGAGCAAGAAAGATAAAAACCGCGTTAATGTTGTTTACTCCACCAACCCGAATTTTAATTACGAATCGGAGAGTAATGAACAGCATGAAACGTTGCCACCTGCGCAACAAAACTTAAAAGTATACCTCGACAGATTGGGTGGGGGAAAATTATTAAGCCGTGTATCAGGATTTGTGGGCACCGAAAATGATTTAAATGACCTGGCAAAACTCTTAAAACAAAAATGTGGTGTTGGCGGGAATTCAAAAGACGGTGAAATTCTCATACAAGGAGATAACAGAGATAAAATAATTACTCTCTTAACTAAAGAAGGATATAAAATAAAAAAAGCCGGAGGATAACCTTCGGCTTTTTGTTTAATTAATTTATCACACTACTTAGTCTAGTGAAATCTTTTTCACTTGCGTATGCTTTCCTTGAAGAATCTTTACAAAGTAAATACCCTTAGCATTACTGCTTATGTCGATTGGTTTATTATACTCCCCTTGAAAATTTGGTAATCTCTCGTTATAAACTTGTTTACCTTGCATGTCATAAACTGTAATTTCCGCATCGCCTTTGTTCTTAAGTGTGAAGTTTAGATTGAACTTTCCGTTGTTTGGATTGGGATACAACTTCATTTCTTCCATTTCAAGTTTTTTATCTGAACTACTTCCTAATCGCTTTAACTCTTCATCACTGGCATCAGTTATATCGAGCTTTACCATTACGATCTTTGTATAATGCTTTTCAGATTTCTTATCGTTGCCTGATTCCGAATCATGAATTACCATCACTTTTTTCATTTCCTTTCCATTCGCATCAACACCTGCTTCCTTAAGTGCCTTCTCAATCTCAGCGTTAATTTCACTTTCGGTCAACATCTTTGTTTCAGGACCTACTTCATCAATTGTTACAATTTTCATCACCTTTCCGTTTTCTGAGCTTACTTCGTTTATTTTGATGTTTCCATCCTTATCGCTCCATTTAAACTCTTCAGGATTACTGGTGGTAAAAGTAGTGTCAGTCACTTTTTCTACCCCATTAATGTTTTCAACCCTTTTAATTCGAATTGTTGCTTCCTTCTTTTCCGTTTGCGCATTAAGTGCCACACCTGTTAGCATCAATAATGCTGTTACCACTGATTTTTTCATAATTATATTTTTTAATTGATTATCATGAAGCAAAACTACCGCTACCATAAAGGCTGATCCGTTAAGGCGCGGTTAAACAGTGTTAAAGAAAGGTTAAAGTTGGCTGGAATGTGTTAAAGCCTCCCTAAATTTACCCATCGTATGTCGGCACCGAAAAGATATATACCAATTTTAATAGCAATTGCCATGTTTGGTTTAATTGCTTTACAGGCTATTTGGCTTTTTAATGTGTATCAATTCAAATCACAAGAATTAACCGACAAAACACGAGATGCTATTTTACAAACAATAAAACGATTGCAAAAAGAGGAAGACTCCAAATTAATTTTACAAAATATTGATTCGCTTCTGGTAACAGATAATATAATTGGCTCCGATACGAAGTCGGATATGCGGGTGATTGTTTCCAACATTAAAAACAAAATAAAAATTGACACACTTAAATGGGAAGGTCATTCAGGAATCGACAAAAAAATAAAATTTGTATCGGATAGTATACAATCAACTACTATAATTAAAACCGGTAAGGGCGATACAAAAAAAGTCATCATCCATTCCGAATCAATCAGTTTCAATCACACTAAAAATAAGGCTAAAGAACTCGAAACACTTTTTCTTAAAATGGCTTTACGAAGCAGTGATCAATCGCGCACTGTGCAAGAACGGATTAACTTCAAACAAGTAAAACAATTTGTTAGCGAGGAATTATTAAAACGCGGCATTCATCTTCAACCAAGTATATACATTTCATCGCGACTTACTGATACAAGCAAAGTAAAATTATTCTTCTCTAATCATAGCACTGAAAAACAAAACTTTTACAATAAGAGCTTTGTGAGTTTGCCTTTATACCCCTACGAGCCGGAAAGTAAAAATATTGTTTTGGAAGTTGGATTTACATCCACCATAAGCTTTGTTATTAAACAAATGGCAGGTTTATTGGTACTCTCTTTATTTATTACACTTTTAATCGCCTATGTGATGATTTACACATTCAGACGAATGCTTAGTCAGGAAAAATTGAATCAAATCAAGAATGATTTTGTGAATAACATGACGCATGAATTAAAAACACCCATTGCTACCATGTCACTTGCGTTGGATGCTATTAGCAATAAAGCCATAAAGAATGATGAGCAGAAATTCGAAAACTATACGCGTATATTAAAAGAAGAAAATAAAAAACTAAACAATCATGTAGAACAGGTGCTTCAGCTTGCACTATTAGAATCAGGAAAGCTGGCTCTAAACAAACTAAAGATTGATCTGAACCTTTTGATTAAAAAAAGTATTGAAACGCATCAATTACAAATTGAAGAGAAAAAAGCAAAAGTAATATATGAGGGTGAGGAGAATGTTATAGTTAATGCGGATGAATTTCACATGCAAAATCTGTTTAATAACATTATTGACAATGCTTTGAAATATTCAGCCAACGAGTGTATCGTGCAAATTAAACTTCAAAAGCGAGATAATTTAGTAATCATTTCAATTACCGATAATGGCCCCGGAATAGAGACGCATTTACATGAAAAGATATTTGAAAAATTCTTCCGTGTGCAAGGCGGCAATTTACATGATGTAAAAGGTTTTGGCATTGGCTTAAGTTATGTAAAGTCGGTCATTGAAGCGCATAACGGAAGTATTACATTAAAAAGCGATATTGGAAAAGGTTCTGAATTTATAATTAACTTTCCTTTACATGGGGTATAAGCTATTATTAATAGAAGACGAGAAAAATTTCGGCATGGTGCTTAAGGACTATTTAAGCATGAATGGATATAGTGTAACGCTTTGTGAAAATGGAGAGTTAGGAGTCGAAGAGTTTAAGAAAAACAATTTTGATTTATGCATCGTTGATATCATGATGCCTAAGAAAGACGGATTTACAGTAGCGGGGGAAATGCGTTTAATAAATAAACATACGCCTTTTATTTTTCTGACTGCACGTGGTATGCGAGATGATATAATTAAAGGATACCGACTTGGAGCCTATGATTATATTACAAAACCATTCGACTCTGAAGTACTTTTATATAAACTCCAGGTTATCTTAAATAAGGCACAAAAGGAAAATGCCATTCAAAACGAATATAAAATAGGTAAGTACACTTTTCAGGTAAAAATGCGCATTCTTAAAAACGGAACGGATACAGACATCAAATTATCACCAAAAGAAGCGGCGTTACTTCAATTACTTTGTCAGCACCAGAACGATGTTTTACCCCGCGAGAAAGCATTGAAACAAATCTGGAAAGATGATAATTATTTTACTGCCCGAAGTATGGATGTATATATAGTTAAATTACGCAAACATCTGTCATCCGACCCATCCATTGAAATAAATAACCTCCACGGAAATGGCTACACTTTACTCAGCCGATAAAATTTTACTTACATTTTATTTCCATTCACTAAACAGATACCGCATTTTACCCAATTTAAACCCTTTTTAGGGGTTTCCCGACCGTTAGACGTTCACTCATTTCCATCGAATTCTTGCTCATTTACAAATTTGGGCTCGAATATTACTTTTAATATTGCGTCAGATATCAGATAAACAAAATTTATGAAACGCATTAGTATTTTAATCCTCAGCATCCTTTTCTTAGGTTTTTATTCAAACAAAACTGTAGCCTGTCACGGCTTACCTTTAGTAAATTACAGCTTTAACGTTGGTGCCACCGGCGTAACCGTTAACGGTAGTTCAAATGCTGCAACTTGTGGTTGCGGACCTTATTGGATGCAAGTTGAAGTTTCGTGTTCGCCGGCATTTGTTGGTAACATGCCTACTTGTTTAACTGCCACTTTAATAAATTGGAATGTGGCAAACGGAACAACTTATACAAGTTATCCTTATTACCAATCCTTACTTAATATTCCGGCTTATACCGGTCCGGCTTGGATGGATAATTGTGTTGTTGAACCTTATCATAGTGTTTTTATTCCGTTCAATCAATTTTGTCCGGGCTCTACCATGTTTTTCAGGGCACGTGAAGTTATTGCAGGAGGTGGGCCTTCTTTCGGACCATGGACAGCAGTTAGTCAGTTTGTAGTGCCAGGAACATTATTAACTCCAACATGTACACCAAACTTAACACACACTCCTCCTACTACACCTGGATCACCGGCATGCGTGGGAACACCGTTTGTATTAAATATTAATAATTTGAATTGCTTAACTACTTGTGGTGGAACTTTAGCACCTTCATGTGTGCCAACAACAACTGTATTTTATAAATGGCGTTCTAACCCTGCTAACCCTTCTACACCAACCATTACAAGCTTACCAACTTTAAACGTTCCGATTGTAAATACTACAACAACATTTTCAGTTTGGGCAATCGATTCATGTAGTGTACCGGGCGGTGCTTGCGCAAAGAAAAGTTTATGCGTTAACACGAATACAGTATGGCCTTTAACAACTACTATTTACATTAACAATGTAACTGTTATGGCATCCTTTCCTGCTCCACCGAATCAATGTTTGAATGGTAATAATTTTTCTTTTAATGCTGTAACATCACCTGGCACCAATTACAATTGGAATTTTGGAGATGGAAATTTAGGGGCAGGAGCTTCCGTAAATCATTCTTATGCGGCACCGGGTACATACACAGTTTCACTTACTGCTTCTAATCCTGCAGCATGTGCACCAAATACAGCCACACAAGTTGTAACAGTTTATCCAATGCCGGTAATTACCGCTGGTAACAGTGGTCCTGTTTGTGCAGGATTACCTCTTAACTTAACTTCAAACGGTGCGGTTAATTACAGCTGGAGCGGTCCGGGTGGGTTTAACTCTGCATTACAAAATCCAAGCATTGCTTCACCTGCTATCAATCAATCCGGAATTTATACTGTAACAGGAACAGATGCTAACGGTTGTGTAGGCACGGCAACTACCAATGTGGTAATTAATCCGGGTGCTCCATTAAATATCAGCAACACTGGACCTGTTTGTAGCGGAAACAACATTAGCATGACAGTTAGCGGATCGAACACTTATACTTGGAGTGGTCCAGGAAGTTTCTCTTCCAATCAAAGTACTGTTACATTTAACAACGCAGCAGCAAGTGTAAGCGGAATTTATACGGTTACTGCGACTAGTGCAGGTGGATGTATTAGTACAGCTACTACACAATTAGTAGTTAATCCTACTCCAACTGTTACTATTACTAATAGCGGTCCGGTATGTAATGGTAATACAATTAACTTATCAGCCAATGGCGGCGGTACCTACCAATGGAGTGGTCCTGGTGGATTTACTTCTACTCAAGCTAACATCACCATAAACAATGCAACTTCAAATAATGCAGGCGTATACACAGTAACCGTTACCAGCACAGAAGGATGTACAAGTGTAGCATCTACAACTGTGGTTGTATATCAAAAACCAAGTTGCAGTGTAACAGCAAGCTCACCGGTTTGCGTTGGTGATGAATTAAAATTTACAACAACAGAAAATTTAGCGAATACTTATAGTTGGTCAGGGCCAAACGGATTTGTTTCTAATCAGAAAAATCCGAAAATTCCTGAATCAACTTTAAACAACAATGGTACTTATGTTTTAACTGTTACTTCCGAGAAAGGTTGTACGGCCACTGCTAGTGTGAATGTAATTGTTAATCCATTACCTGATGTAAATATCACTGCAAAAAACACCAGCGGATGTGCTCCTCTATGTAATGTAGGATTTACTGCAACTTCATCTTCTAACATTACTAAATACGAATGGACTTTAGGAAACGGCACCACTTCATCTAACAGTAATATCGATGATGTTTGTTTCTACCAAAGCGGACCATACTCACCTGCTGTAACGGTTGTAGATAATAACGGTTGTAGAAACACAATGGCAACTAACGTACAGGTATTCCCTAAGCCGGTTGCTGATTATAAATACAGTCCGAACCCAATCAATATTTTGAATCCATTGGTAAACTTCACCGACATATCTTTCGGTGGCGATATCAATACTTGGTTCTGGGCAATTAATCCGGGTAATTATGGAACATTTGCACAGCAAAATCCTTCAGTAACTTTTCAGGATACCGGTGTATACGCAGTACATTTAGTAGTAACGAATACGAATGGCTGTAAGGACACTGTATCAAAAGCGATTTATGTGTATGAAGACTTTATGTTCTATGTTCCAAATGCGTTTACTCCAAATGGCGATGGACAAAATGATGAGTTTAAACCAATCATCACCAATGTAAGCAACTACCACATGATTATTTTTGATCGTTGGGGTAAAGAAGTATTTTCAACAAAGGATCCAAACAAAGGTTGGGATGGAGTTGTAAAGAGTAAGATTAATAATAACGCTCCAACTAAACAAGAAGTGTATATCTGGCGAATAGAATTTAGCAGTAAAGGCAAAGGCGCGGTTCATACCGGACATGTCACACTGATTAAATAGTAAAACAGCAACGAGAAAAAAGGCGGTCATGTACCGCCTTTTTTTTTTGAATATACCCACCGGCGGGTATTCACTGATTTTTTAAAGCCGCTTATTTTTGTAAAAAGATTTTTATGAAAAAAGTGAGCCTCATCATTTTTTTGGCAGCAGGAATGGCTTTTACTTCTTGCCAAAAAGAATACGTTTGCGTTTGCACGCATACCGACTCCGGAGAAAAATCGTACGGAGATAAAATGAAAACCGGACCGTTTACCAAAGCGGCTACAGAGCAAGGCTGTGAGAACAACGATGAACTATCGGGCGGCGGATTAAAAGATTGTCATTTAGAAGACGCTTAGGAATTTTTTTGTTCCTCACGCTTCTTAAGTTTTTCGTATTCGCGTTCAACCGCACCTACTTTATCTCCCCGAAGATAGGTACCGGCAAAATGCCAAAATAATCCAAAGCCCCAACCAAGCGTTGGAAAAATTGGCCAAGGTAATCCATTGTGTGTAGTATGCCTATCACCAATGAACCACATTCCCCAAAAAAATATATTTACTAAAATGTAGGTGATTAAATGATTTTTAAAACCTACGCGCTTTTTTGCTTCTTTCCAAAGCAACTTATCTTTTTCTGTTTCCATTATTTATTTTGATTTAGTTAAATACTGCTTAATGTTTTTTACATATTCATCAAAAGCGTGAATACCTGCTGATGTAATTCTGCAGTTTGTTTGCGGATAATTGTCTTTAAACTTTTTCTCCACTTCAATGTACCCCGCTTCCTTCAACTTTTGAATTTGCACGCTTAAATTTCCGGCACTAGAGTTTGTTTGCTCTTTCAAATAGGTGAATTCAGCTTCCTTCACAGAAACTAACAAAGAAACAATTGCCAATCGTAATTGAGAATGCAATATGGGATCCAGATCTTTAAACATTCTCTGATTTAAATTTTAATCTAAGTAAATGACCAGGAATAACGTAACTGCTGATAATTGCAACAGCAATTACTAATAACAAATCGGTTTCGTTGCAGAATACAGAAACAACGGCACAGGCAAATGAAAACAGACTCCCAATTTTCAATGGTTTAAAATCTAGTATCCCGCCGGAAACGAATGTAGCTATACCGTAAAGTAACATAAGGAAAAAGTAGGTTGATTTAACGCCGTGTAATCCGATAAAAATAATTGTAAGGAATAAAGCAATGCCGAAAGCAATCCATAAAGCACTAAGGTAGGCATCAACATATGTTTTAACTTTTACTTTTTTGCTCTGGCGAATTCCATACACAGCAGAAAATACTCCTCCTAAAGGCATGAAAGTAACCCAAACATATTGACCCCACTCTATTTGTAACTTAATGCAAACAAAATGAATTAAAGCTGATGCAGCCACAAGCCATCCCCAAAAAATTAAAAGGAAGCCATCATCCGCCAATTTATTTTTAGCCTTATTAATCATGTTATCAATAAGCGCAAGACTTTGTTCCGGAGTTAAATTATTTTCCATTATTTGATGTATTTAATTTGACTTCACAAACATAAAGTAGTTTATATTATAAACCAAATATATTTAATAAATAATTATTAATCAATTAGTTAAAAACAATTTATGTTGCTATTTCGCCAGTTTTGATTTACAATAAGCAAGATCTGCTTTCGCCATCGTTTCTCCCCAATCAGGCTCCGTATCATCTAACGGTTTAAAAGATTTGAATTTTTCCAATGATTTCTCATAGAATTTTAAAGCGAACTTTGGTCCGCCCCCCAATTTCGGCGGCGCATTCATCACTGTCTTAGCTTTAATTAAATAAGCGCGCGGATTATTCGAATTTAATGCAATGGCTCGCTCGGCATGTTTGTTTGCTAATGCTCCGAATTTAGTTTGACGTGTAGAAGGATCAACACCTATTTTTATTCCCGCACTCATTGATAATAGCACATGTATTTCCGAATTGTTCGGACTTAACGAGTCTAACTTTTTTAAATATAAATCGGCGCGACGACAATAATCATCTACTTCGGTCGTGCCACTCTTAATAGCCATTAATAAATTGGCTAAAGATGCATAATACAAAGATTGTTTCAGTTTTTTCTCCTCCTTCACCATGCCGGTTAATCCCTGCTCAATACGTTGAAGCGAACTCATACTTTGTACGGTATCAAGTTCCTTTATCCATCTTTTAAACTGCTTATCGCTTTGGGAAAAAGTAAGTAGTGCTGATAGAGAAAAAACAAATATGAATATGCGTTTTATCATGGATAAATGCTATACAAACATAAAATAGTTTAAGAGAAAAACCAGCGTCAATTTGTATCTGTTTGGTTTACAGAATGCAATTTTAGTTATGATAAAAATCCCAAACCAATTGCGCTTTTGCGGGTCCAATTACCTTTGCTAATTCCTCGAGAGAGGTTTCTTTTATTTGCTTTACCGATTTAAATTCGTTCAGTAATTTGAGCGCCGTCACTTCACTGATACCCTTTATTAAACTCAATTCGGTTTTAATAGTTTCGCGACTGCGTTTGCTGCGATGGTGTGTTATTCCGAAACGGTGCGCCTCATCACGTATATGTTGTATAACCCGTAATGTTTCACTTCGTTTATCTAAATACAAGGGAATAGAATCTCCCGGGAAATAAATTTCTTCCAAACGTTTCGCAATTCCTATTACGGGAATTTTACCATACAAACCCAGCTTTTGTAAACTATTGACTGCCGCGCCTAATTGTCCTTTGCCTCCATCAATCACAATTAACTGAGGTAAAGGCAATCCTTCTTCCAATACGCGGGAGTAACGGCGGTAAATAACTTCTTCCATCGTTGCGAAATCATCAGGACCTTCCACCGTTTTTACATTAAAATGGCGATACTCTTTTTTTGCCGGCTTACCGTCGATAAACACAGGCATTGCACTTACGGCAAAATTTCCTTGGATGTTAGAGTTATCGAATCCTTCAATACGTCGCGGCTCCTCCTTCAAGTGCAAATCCTTCATCATTTGTTGCATGATGCGCGTGGTGTGCCGCTCCGGATCAGTTAAAGCAATTTGCTTCTCACGCTCGCGTTTATGCGATAAGGCATTTTTTAAACATAAATCAAGTAAATGTTTTTTATCGCCAATTTTAGGAACATAATATTTTGTATCCGGAAATTTAAACTCCGGTTCTTCCGCTACAATAATTTCTTTACTCTTGGAATTGAAACGCTGACGAATTTCGTTGATAGCGAACACTAACATTTCTTCCGGCGTTTCATCCAACTGCTTTTTCAATTCCAATATCTGCGCCTGCACAATGGCGCCGTTGTAAATTTTGAAATAACTAACGTAGGAAATACTTTCTTCGTGAATAGCCGCGAACACATCAGTGTCTGTTACGCTAGGATGAACAATGGTTGATTTCCCTTGGTATTTTTCCAGCAAATCTATCTTCTGTTTCAGCTCCTCCGCCTTTTCAAATTCCAAATTATCAGAGAACGTTTGCATCTCCGCTTTTAAATCCTTCAAAGCAAAAGCAAAATCGCCTTTAATAATTTTGCGGATTTGCTTCATGTTATTATCATACTCCTCAAAACTTTGTTTCCCCTCACACGGACCTTTGCATTTCCCGATATGGTAATCCAAACACACTCTGAATTTTTTCTTGGCAATGTTTTGCTCCGATAAATCATAACTGCAAGTACGCAATGGAAACAATTGCTTAATTAAATCCAACAGAGCATGCATCACCAAAACGGAAGGATATGGACCGAAATACTCTGAGCCGTCTTTAATTTGTTTGCGCGTGTAAAATATACGAGGGAATCTCTCATTCTTAATGATAATCCATGGATACGTTTTATCGTCGCGCAGATTAACATTATAACGCGGCTTTAAATTCTTAATTAAATTATTTTCCAGCAACAATGCATCCAGCTCCGTGTTTACTTTCACGGTTTTGATGTCGCTGATTTTTTTTACCAATAAACGTAAACGCGCGTTATCATGCTCTTTGGTAAAATAAGAACTCACCCGTTTTTTTAAACTCTTGGCTTTCCCCACATACAATAAAGTATTCTCCTTATCGTAATACTGATACACACCCGGTGTTTCGGGTAAGGATTTAATGATGGATTGGATATGTTCAGAAAAATCTTCTATCACTTCACTAATTTAAAACAAAAAAGGCAAAAACATTTGTTCTTGCCTTAATACACTTCATTATGTGTTCCAATATCGATGAAAACCGCATGAGTTTTATCTGAAAAATAAAAAATAACGCGCACATCATACTCTATAGAAAAACTCCACAAGTCCTTTAACTTTCCGGATAACTTATGCGTTTTAAGTCTAACGTCAGAAGGGTCCTCCATAAATACTTCCAATCGTGACCAAAACTTTTTCTCTAATGCTTTGTTTCGTGAAATCCGTTTGAAAGCTTTCTTAAATGAAGAACTAAATGCAACTTCAATCATAATTAAAGTAACTTTTTCAAACTATTGATGTTTGATGAGGATTTCAATTTTCCCTTTTTATACTCTTCTTTACTTTCTTCAAAATGGGATTGAATTTCATCCCTGCGCGCTTCAATTAAATATTTTTCCAGCAAAGCTTGTAACTCTTCCTTCTCACTCAAGGATAGTTTCTTAATATCCTCAACTATTTGACTAAATCCTCTCATATATCAAACTTACAAAAATTTACTTAGAATTCACAATTCTTAGGAGTTCTCGGGAATGGAATCACGTCGCGGATATTAGTCATGCCCGTTACGAATAAAACTAATCGCTCAAAACCCAAACCAAATCCGGCATGCGGACAAGATCCAAATCGTCTGGTGTCTAAATACCAACTCAATTCTTCTGCAGGAATGTTCATCTCCTTCATGCGTTGCTCTAACAATTCCAAACGCTCTTCACGTTGCGAACCTCCTACAATCTCTCCGATACCAGGGAATAAAATATCCATAGCTCTTACGGTTTTTCCATCGTCGTTCTGACGCATGTAAAACGCTTTAATGTTTTTTGGATAGTCGGTTAAGATAACCGGTTTATTGAAATGCTTTTCTACCAAATAACGCTCATGCTCACTTTGTAAGTCAACTCCCCACTCGTTTACTAAATACTGGAATTTCTTTTTCTTATTATGATTACTCTCTCTTAAAATAGAAATTGCTTCAGTATACGTTACACGCTCAAACTTATTGTTGATACAGAAATTTAATTTCTCCATCAAATTCATTTCGCTGCGTTCGTTTTGTGGCTTTTGTTTTTCTTCGTCTAATAAACGTTGCGTTAAAAACTCAATATCTTCTTTGTTATGCTCCAGCGCGTAACGAATTACATAGTGTAATAATTCTTCCGCCAGATCCATATTGTCATTTAAATCATAAAAAGCCATTTCAGGTTCTATCATCCAGAACTCAGCAAGATGTCGTGCGGTGTTAGAGTTTTCCGCTCTGAAAGTTGGCCCAAATGTATAAATATCTCCAAAAGCCATGGCGCCCAACTCACCCTCGAGCTGTCCGCTCACCGTTAGATTAGTAGACTTACCAAAAAAATCTTCTTTGTAATTTATTTCACCTTGCTCATTACGCGGAATGTTATTCAAATCAAAATTTGTTACATGAAAAGTTTCGCCGGCACCTTCCGCATCACTCGCTGTAATGATTGGTGTATGTAAATACAAAAATCCTTTATCGTTGAAAAACTTGTGGATGGCATACGCTAAAGAATGACGAATGCGAAACACCGCACCGAATGTATTGGTACGAAAACGCAAATGCGCAATCTCACGTAAAAATTCCAAACTATGTTTCTTTGGCTGCAACGGATACTTTTCCGCATCGCTGTCGCCAATAATTTCAACTGACTTTGCAACTAATTCAACGGTTTGTCCTTTACCCTGCGATGCAATTAAAGTCCCGGTAGCCGCAATAGCCGCACCGGTTGTAATACGTTTTAAAATTGTTTCCGGCGTATTATTAAAATCAACCACCACCTGTAAATTATTATTGGTTGAACCGTCATTCAACGCAATAAACTGATTGTTACGAAAGGTGCGCACCCAGCCTTTTACTGTTATTTCCTGATTTTGAGGACTTAACCCTAAGATTTCTTTGATTTTAACACGTGCCATATTTTAAATTTTGGGTTACAAAGGTGCAAAATTTTTCGATAATATAAGGCACTTTATTTGTATATTTGCTCTCTTATTTTTTTGAGTTTAAGCACATTATGAAGAACATCAGGAACTTTTGCATTATTGCCCATATCGACCACGGAAAAAGCACACTTGCCGACCGCCTATTGGAATATACAAACACCATTAGCAAACGCGAGATGCAAGATCAGGTTTTGGATGACATGGATCTAGAGAAAGAGCGCGGGATTACCATTAAGAGTCACGCCATTCAAATGGATTACATGTACAAAGGCGAGAAGTATGTTTTGAATTTGATTGATACGCCGGGTCACGTTGACTTTAGTTACGAAGTATCGCGTTCAATTGCGGCGTGCGAAGGTGCTTTATTAATTGTAGACGCTGCACAGGGTATACAAGCACAAACTATTTCGAATTTATATTTAGCCTTAGAACATGATTTGGAAATTATTCCAATCATGAATAAAATAGATTTACCAAGCGCAGAGCCTGAATTAGTAAAAGATCAAATTGTAGATTTATTAGGTTGCAAGCGCGAAGATATTATGTCGGCTTCCGGAAAAACCGGACAAGGCGTACATGAAATTTTAGAAGCGATTGTAGATAGAATTCCTGCCCCTAGCGGTGATGAGAATGGTCCATTACAAGCATTGATTTTTGATTCTGTATTTAATTCTTTCAGAGGTATTATTGCTTACTTCCGTATTTATAACGGACAGTTAAAGAAAGGCGACAAAGTAAAATTTGTGAATACAGGCATGGAATACAATGCCGATGAAATTGGTGTATTACGTTTAAAACAAGAACCTCGTGATATCGTAAAAACCGGCGATGTAGGTTATATTATTTCCGGAATTAAAGAAGCGCGTGAGGTAAAAGTGGGTGATACGATTACCACTGTTGCAAATCCATGTAAAGAAGCAATTAAAGGATTTGAAGATGTAAAACCAATGGTATTTGCCGGTATTTATCCTGTAGATACTGAAGATTTCGAAGAGCTTCGTTACTCAATGGAGAAGTTACAATTAAATGATGCTTCATTGACCTGGGAACCGGAAAGTTCTGCGGCATTAGGATTCGGATTCCGTTGCGGATTCTTAGGCATGTTACACATGGAGATTGTACAGGAACGTTTGGAACGTGAGTTCAACATGACGGTTATTACCACTGTACCAAACGTAAGTTACATTGCATACAAAACTAACGGTGAGGTCATAACGGTAAACAATCCGAGCGACTTACCTGATCCTGCACTCATTGATTATGTAGAAGAACCTTATATAAAAGCAAATATCATTACTAAATCAGAATTTATTGGTCCGGTAATGAGTTTGTGTATTGAGAAGCGCGGACAAATTGTTACTCAAAATTATTTAACTGCCGATCGCGTTGAATTAGTTTTTGAAATGCCATTAGGAGAAGTTGTATTTGATTTCTTCGACCGATTAAAATCTATCTCTAAAGGTTATGCTTCTTTCGATTATCATCCAATAGGCATGAAACAATCTGATTTAGTGAAGTTGGATATTTTATTGAATGGCGAGCAAGTGGATGCATTATCTGCCTTAATACATCGCAGTAATGCCTATGAATTCGGTAAAAAGATTTGCGAAAAATTGAAAGAATTAATCCCGCGTCAGCAATTTGAAATTCCTATTCAGGCTGCAGTGGGCGCTAAAATTATTGCGCGTGAAACCATTCGCGCGATTCGTAAAGACGTAACTGCGAAATGTTATGGTGGTGATATCAGCCGTAAGCGTAAATTATTGGAAAAACAAAAAGAAGGTAAAAAGCGCATGAAGCAAGTTGGTAGTGTAGAGATTCCGCAAAGTGCCTTCATGGCTGTGTTAAAGCTAAACGATTAGTGTAATAAAATCATTATTTACACGTTATAAATTAAGTTGAGAGCAGTAAAATTCATAACGCTTTTTTTGATTGGCTTCCTTCAGAGCTTTAGTCAGCAAAGTGATGGAATGGGCACCAATCTCCGTAATTTTTACAAAGGGAAATTGCATTTTGGTTTTACCATTGCTGCCAATCACACCGACTTCAGAATTCATACCGTAAGTAACGCCGCCTTTCCAGATACTGTTATTGATGATGTGCGTTATAAAATCAGAAGCGTTTACACCAAGGGCGATCCGGGATTTGCATTAGGTATTGTTTGTGATATTCGCGTGCACGAATATTTACGCGCGCGCTTTACACCCAATATCAGCTTTGGCTCGCGCTCTTTAGAATACACCTTGCAAAATGCTAAACACGATAGCACCAAAATATTTGTAAAAGGTGTTGAATCAACTTTTCTGATTTTTCCGATTGAATTAAAGTTACAATCCAAACGCATGGGTAATTTTGGCGCTTACGTCATTGGCGGGGGGGCTTATGCTTTGGATTTAGCTTCGAATAAAAAAGCGGCAGCCGTGAGCAGTAATGCCAACCGATTAGATGATGCCGTGCGAATTAAGCGAGATGATTTTATTTACAGCGCCGGTGCCGGTGTGGATTTTTATTTGCAGTATTTTAAATTCGGAATGGAATTAAAAATAATGAATGGTACCAAAAACTTAATTTACCGCGATAACAATATATTTGCAAAGAGTGTTGACAAGGTGAATTCGCGCATGGTCGTGTTTTCTCTTACGTTTGAGGGGTAAAATAATTAGTAAGTGTCAGTTCGAGCGTAGTCGAGAACTTTAGTTAAGAGAAATCTTTTTTCAGATTCCTCCCTACGGTCGGAATGACGCTTACTGTGAATTGTCATTTCGAGTTTAGCATCCGTAACGTAGAGAAGGAGGGCGTAACGAGAAATCTATTGAAAAGATTCCTCCCTACGGTCGGAATGACGAACGAAAGAATAACTAAGGGATAAAAACCCTTCTTGTAACATGAAAAAAACAATTCAACTGCAGCTGCCTGCAACAACAGCATTTAACGAGCAGCTTTTAAAAGAAGAAATTGCTACGCAACTTTCTTTAAATCCTAACGACACATTTTCTATTCAACCGGTAAAACGCAGCATTGATGCGCGGGGAAGAAACATTAAAATAAACTTAACTGTGGATGTTTACATTAACGAAAGCATTCCTGAATTTTCTTATACACCCGATTACAAACACTGTACTCCCAACTCCGAACTCCGAACTATAATTGGTGCCGGACCTGCCGGATTATTTGCTGCACTCCGTTGCTTAGAATTAGGTTTAAAGCCTGTGATTTTTGAACGTGGTAAAGATGTGCAAAGCCGTCGCCGTGATTTAGCAGCCATTAATAAAGAACACATTGTAAATCCGGAAAGCAATTATTGCTTTGGCGAAGGTGGTGCAGGAACTTATAGTGATGGTAAATTATACACACGTTCTACAAAGCGCGGTGATGTGGAAAAAATCCTTAAGGTTCTCGTTTATCATGGAGCATCTCCCGAAATATTAGTGGATGCCCATCCTCATATTGGCACCAATAAATTGCCAAAAATTATCGCCAACATGCGCGAAACAATTTTAAAATTCGGAGGAGAAATTCATTTCGAACATAAATTAACGGATTTTAAAACTGATAAAAACTTACTGAAAGAAATCACCGTTTTGGATCTTAAAAGCGGAGAAGAAAAATTGTTTCCTGTCGATAAAATCATATTAGCCACCGGACACAGCGCGCGTAACATTTATGAATTATTGCACGCGAAGAATATTTTAATTGAAGCGAAACCATTTGCGATGGGCGTGCGCGCCGAACATCCTCAGGAATTGATTGACCGCATCCAATATCATTGCGGTAGTTTGAATGAAGTGGTGCAAAAAAGAAATTATTTGCCGGCTGCCAGTTATAGTTTAGTGCAGCAGGTGAATGGCAGAGGTGTGTATTCTTTTTGCATGTGCCCCGGAGGTATTATTGCGCCGTGCGCCACCGACCAGGAGGAAATAGTAACGAATGGTTGGTCGCCAAGTAAACGAAATAATCCTTACGCGAATAGCGGCATAGTTGTTGGATTTGATCTAAAAGATTTTGAGCCATATAAAAAACACGGCGCGCTTGCCGGATTGGAATTTCAAAAACAATTGGAACACACGGCATGGATTAAAGGCGGGAAAACCCAAACCGCTCCCGCGCAACGTTTACAGGACTTTGTGAATAATAAATTAAGTAACAGGCTCCCCGATTGCTCTTATCAGCCGGGTATTACTTCGGTAATGATGAATGAAGTGTTGGGAAGATTAATTGGTCCGAGCTTGCAGGAAGGTTTTAAATCTTTCGGTAATAAAATGCGTGGCTATTTAACCAATGAAGCTGTGATTGTAGGCGTAGAATCCCGTACCTCAACACCGGTGCGTATTCCTCGTGACAGAGAAACATTAAAGCATCCGCAACTTGAAAATTTATTTCCTTGCGGTGAAGGCGCAGGATTTGCCGGAGGAATTGTTAGCGCTGCGATTGATGGAGAGAAATGTGCGGAGGCTTCACAATAATCATTTAAACAAAAAAGCCCGAACATTTGCCCGGGCTTTTTAATTTATTGCACTTTCTTTAATCGTGAGAGTAAGGTGACATGTCCAACATAAACATGTTCAGTGCCTCCTAAATCCCTCACAATAATTTTGTAGACATAAACACCATCTTCAACTGCCTTTGTACTTCCTTTCACTGTACCATCCCAACCTTTACGGAAATTATCGCTGGTAAAGATCAACTCACCCCAACGATCGAAGATATACATCACATAATTCTCTTCATCAATACCAACACCTTTTGGTTGGAATACATCATTTAATCCGTTTTCATCCGGTGTAAATGCATTCGGAATATAAATCGCGTAATCAGGCGTTATTTCTACATGATGCATAACAGTATCCATACAACCTTTATCATTAATTGCCACCAAATACACTTGGTAAACACCAATTAAATCATACACATGCGATGGATGCATTACAGTTGAATTATTATTCGGCGCATTATAATCACCAAAATCCCAGAAGTACGTTACAGCTCCCGTAGAGGTGTTTGTAAACTGAATTTCCGGATTCAACATAGATGTTGATTGCGGTGTTGGGAAAAACTCTGCAATCGGCTTAGGATATACTTCAATGTAATTCATCACTGATGTATCTTTCTTACAACCGAACTGATTTACGATTGAGAAACTCACATTATAGAATCCTGCTTCCGGATAGTACCATGTAATCGGACTGCCTCCTGCTGTTCCGCCTCCACCATTACCTCCACCGAATGTCCAGGTATAAATATCTGTATTCGATGTTGAAGTAGCAGTGTAGTTAACCGTTAGAGGCATACAACCTTTTGTTACATCCGATGTAAATGTTCCTTGCGGTAACGGATTTACATTCACCGTAAATTGCGCGGTAGCACCCGGTACTGTACAACCATCATTTATAGATACTGTATAAATGTTTGGTGTTGTAAAATAATTTGCTGTCACTTGAGTTGCAGAACCTGTTGAACCATTACTCCAGTTGTAAGTATACGGACCACCATTACCAGGACTTGTAATGTTTGGTGTTAATGTTGCATTATCACCATGACATTTCGTTACACTGAATCCATCTGCTAATAATTGAGGCTTCACATTGATATTAATGATTTTTGGTGAAGTCGCGCAACCATTCGCATCGGTTAAGGATACCATATAAGATGTAGTTACGGTTGGTGTTAATGCATGCGGACCACCACCGGATAAACTTGGTGTCCAGCTATACGTATAAGCAGGAGTACCGCCGCTACCGGCTGCATAAATCTGTGCAACTTGTCCATAACAAATAGTTGGGTCAGGACTCACATTCATCAATAAAATATTTGGTTGTGTTACATTCACAACACCACTTACTGTACAACCATACACATCGGTTACAGTAGCTGAATAAACACCCGCGCCTACTCCATTTACAGTTTGTGTAGTAGATGCTGATGGGTTATTCCACATAAATGTATATGGCGCTGTTCCTGATGAGAAGTTGATGGCCATTGAACCATTCTGCTGACCAAAACACAACGGCGCTGTGAAAGTCATAGATGTTAAGTTTGGTCCCGGTGCATTTGGTACGTTTACTGATTGCGTAATCACACAACCGTTAGCATCCGTTATTACAACATTCCAGTTATTAGAACTTAGGTTAGTTGCCACTGAAGTGTTTTGAGGTGTAGGTGTATTCCAGTTATAAGTATATCCCGGTGTACCACCACTAACAGAAACTGTTGCACTACCATTTGCATTTCCGCATGTAGCAGGAGTTGCCGTAGCTGAACTTAATAATTGTGTAGGCTGAGAGATTACATAAACACCGCTTGTTGTACACGATTTAGTATCGGTTACTAATAAACTATATGTTCCCGCAGCTAAATTAGTAATCACAGGATTTCCAGGTTGAGTTGGCGACCAAACTAATGTATAGGCAGGTGTACCACCCGTTATATTAGTAGTGATTTGTCCTGTATTATTATTAAAGCAAGTTAAATTAGTGACAGAGAAACTGTTTATCACCAATGGATTTGGTTGATTAATGGTTACGGTTTGAGAAGTAGGACAACCATTTGCATCCGTTACAAAACATGTATACGTACCAGGACCCATGCTCACTGCTACTGAAGAGCTTTGTGCTGTAGGAGTCCAGAGGTAAGTGTAACCCAGAGTACCACCATTCAATAACATAGTTGCAGTTCCATTGCTGGCACCGCTACAAGTTACATGCGTAACATTTGTAATCGCGCTGTTTAATTGCGGTGGCTGAGTAATATTTACCGAACCTGTTGCGATACAACCTGCGGCATCTGTTATTGTAATAGAGTGGAATCCTGCAGGTAAATTATTTACGTTTTGTGTTGTTTGTGCAAGATAAGACCAAAGAATACTAATTGTTCCGGTACCACCTGATATACTTGTAGTCGCAGAACCGTTATTTCCACCAAAACAACTTACCGCCGTTGTATTTGTAACAACTAATGTTGGTCCTGCAATATCATTAATTAAAGCGACACCTGAAATCGTACAACCATTCACATCCGTTACTGTAACTGTGTAAGCGCCTGCATTAACGCCATTAATACAAGAGTTGGTAAATAATGGATTGCTGGTCCATTGATAAGTATATCCACCTGCTCCACCACCTGCTACTACACACATGCTACCGTTTGCTTGTAAACAGTTTGAATTGGTTGAGCTCACCACTGCAGTTAAAGCTGCAGGTTGTGTAATATTTGTTGTACGTGTTGTTACACAACCTAAGTTGTCTGTAATCTGAACGGTATGCGTTCCCGGAGGTAATGTATTTACATTTGGTGTATTATTTAATGTTGGGAACCATAAGAAGGTATAAGGGCCTGTTCCACCGCTGTATGCTAAATTACCGATACCGTTATTTAATCCGTTACAAGTTACATTGGTGCTTGTTAATGTTGCTTGTAATGGTGTTGGCTGCGTAATGGTTGCTACTGCAGTAGTGATACAACCCATCGCATCCGTAATGGTTGCGGTGTAATTACCTGCGGCAAGACTGCTTGATGTGGCTGCTGTTGCTCCTGATGGCGACCAGTTATAAGTATAACCCGGTGTTCCACCTGAAGGCATTACTGTTGCAAATCCATCTGTATAACCTGCACAACTTACATTACCTGTAGCAGAGATGCTGGCCGTTAGTTGTGTTGGTTGAGTAATAATCACAGAAGCTGTTGCAGTACATCCATTTTGATCCGTTGTAAATAAAGTATAGGTACCAGGACACAAGTTTGTTACCGCTTGCGTGCTTAATGGTCCTGGACCACCCACCCAATTAAATATAACTGCGCCGATTGAGTTTGATGTTGTTCCCGCCGCCATACCGTTACATGCACCAAAACAAGTAACATTGGTTGATGTAATTGCTGAAGTCATTTGTGCAGGATTCAATAATGTTGTAGAAGTTGTAGCTACGCAACCCATCGCGTCTGTTACAGTAACAATATGATTACCCGGACCGAGTCCTGTAGGGTTGGCTAAAGTTGAACCTGACGGCACCCAATTATAAGAATAACCCGGTGTTCCGCCTAATACACCCACATTGGCTGTACCATTGGTTGCATTAAAACATAAAGGATCTGTGCCTGATGCAGTAACTGTTAATGCAGGAGGTTGAGTAATATTTACACTTACAGAAGAAACACATCCGTTCACATCTGTTACAGTTCCTGTATAAACACCTGCTGTTAAATTTGAGGCGATACCTGTGTTTTGTCCGTTACTCCATAAATAAATATATGGTGCATTACCACCACTTACTGTTGTAGTTGCAATTCCGTTATTACCGCCAAAACAACTTACATTGGTTTGACTAATCACACTCATTTGTGGGCCAGCCTGATTTGGTATAGAAGCGGCTGCAGTGGTAACACAACCGTTAGCATCCGTCACAGAAACTGTATACGTACCAGCTAAAGCGTTGCTGATGCTCGGACCAGTCGCAGAAGTACTCCATACATATGTATAACCAGGTGTTCCGCCTGTTGCGGATATGGTAGCAGAACCATTCGCTTGATTACAATTAGCTGTAGTTACGCTTGAGGTTACAGTTACAGAAGTTGGCTGTGTTATGGAAGCTGTTGCTACGGCAATACACCCCTTAGAGTCTGTTACCGTTACCGTATAAGATCCGGCCGGTAAATTTGGCGCTGTTGCCGTGGTAGCTCCACCTGCTGCCCATAAATAAGTTAATGGCGGTGTTCCTCCACCGTTATAAATCGCCGTAGCTGATCCGTTATTACCTCCAAAACAACTTACCGCTATTGTTCCTGTTAATACATCCAATGGACCCGGCTCTGTTAGCGTACCCGCCACTGAGGACGTACATCCAAAGGCATCGGTTAATGTAACAGAATAAGTTCCTTGTCCAAGATTGGTTGCTGTTTGCGTGTTTTGTCCGTTACTCCAGCTATAGCTGATTGGCGCACTCATAGCTCCTGTAAAGCCAGCTGTCATACTTCCATTGGTGAAGCCTGCGCAACTTGGATTTACACTCGCTGAAATTACTGCCGTTCCTCCCGGTGTTACGCCAATCACACCCACCGCAGTAGTTGTACAAGAATTAGCATCGGTAATTGTTACTGTATAAGTTCCTGCTACAAGAGGGTTCGATTGCGCGTTGTTTCCACCTCCACCACTCCAGTTAAATGTATAAACCGGCGTACCGCCTGATGCCGATACTGATGCAGTACCATTGGCTGCAGTACAATTCGCATTCGTAGAACTTACAGTTGCGGTAATAGCTGTAGGTTGCGTTACTTGAACAGATTGAGTTAAAGTACATCCGTTTGCGTCACTTACCGTTATATTGTAAATACCTGCGCCCTGACCGGTGAATGTTGTAGAAGTTTGGAATGGCCCTCCGTTTAATGAATAATTATAAGGACCTGTTCCGCCCGAGCCTGCCGCAAGTACAGAACCGTTAGTTCCGGCATTACAGCTAGTTGGATTTGAAGTTAAGCTTAAAGTTAATTGCGTAGGTTGGTTGATGTTTACTGTAGTTGTTGTTACACAACCTGCCGCGTCTTTAACCAAAACAGTATATGGCTGAGACGTTAAATTCGTAAACACACCAGAACCGCTGGTTATATTTCCTGGCGTTAACGTATAACTATATCCCGGTGTTCCACCGGAAGTATTCACTGTAAAGCTTCCATTACTTCCGTTAAAACAACTTACAGCGGTTTGTCCGCCGATTAAAGCAACAGGACTTCCTGTATTTCCAATTGTGTAGTTAACTGTTAATGTACAACTGTTAGCGTCCAATACCGTTAAAGGATACGTTCCTGCTAATTGGCCAGCCACAAAAGTATTGGTACTAAAGGGACTGCCATTAAATGAATATTGATAAGGAGCAGTACCACCGGTTACGCCTGTTACTGTAGCGCTTCCGTTAGCGTTACCGCAATTTGCATTCGTGGTAGATACACTTGCCGTTGCCGGACCGGTAATGTTCGCGATATTAAATGTGCCGGTAATAATACAACCATTTGCATCGGAAACTTGCGCATTTTGAACACCGCTTGCTAAACCTGTTGCCGTATTAGATGAAGAAAGAGAGTTAACTGAAAAACTATAAACCGGAGTTCCGCCGTTTACACCAATGGTTACACTTCCTACTGAACCTGCACATGAATTAGGTGCCGTGGTGAAAGTAATTGCTAATGGTGTTGGTTGTGTGATGACTGCAGTTTGTTGAGCAGTACAGTTATTATTATCACGAACTATTACAGTATATGTTCCTGCTGTTAAACCTGTGAAGTTAGCACTCGCCTGGAACGGACCTCCATTGATTGAATAATTATAACCCGGAATTCCTCCACTAGCAACCGAGCTAATTGATCCTGTATTTCCTGCATTACATAATACATTGGAAGGTGTTATTGTTAATGTAACCGGCGTAGGTTGAATAATTGTTAAGGTTGCTGAAGTAACACAACCTACTGCATCACTAATGTTAACATTATAATTTTGCGCAGTTAATCCGGTGAACACACCGCTGGTGTTTGTTAAACCTCCCGGTGTTACAGTATAACTATAACCTGGTGATCCGCCCGTAGTATTTATTGTAAAACTACCATTAGCCCCACCAAAACAACTTACACTTGATGTACCAGCAACAGTAGAAGTTGGACTACCTGTATTGTTAATATTGAAACTAACGGTGAGCGTACAGCTATTTGCATCGCGTACAATTACCGTATGTGAACCTGCTGATAATCCACTTATACTGTTTGCCCCAAACGGACCGCCATTAAATGAGTATTGATACGGTGCCAAGCCTCCGGTAACAGCCGATACTGTAGCACTACCATTCGCGTTACCGCAAGTAGCGTTAGAGGTATTAACTGTTGCAGAAGCAGGACCGGTAATGATTCCGATATTAAATGTTCCGGTAATGGCGCAACCATTCGCATCCGTCACCTGTGCGGTTTGAACACCGGAAGGCAATCCTGTTGCAGTTGAGCCGGATGCAGTTCCGTTTACTGAATAGTTATAGGCCGCAGTACCACCGGTAACACCTATCGTTACACTTCCTGCAGCGCCCACGCAGGTATTTGGCGTAGTTGTAAAACTTAATGCAAGAGCCGGCGGTTGAGTTAAGGTAACTACTTGTTGTACCGTACAGTTATTATTATCACGTACAACTACCGTATACGTTCCCGCGCTTAGCCCTGTGAAGCTCGAACCTATTTGGAATGGCCCTCCATTAATTGAATAGTTATAAGGAAGCGTACCTCCACCAGATGCCGCGGTAATAGAACCGTTAGTACCTGCGTTACATAAAATATTCGTTGGGGTTAAAGTCAAAGTTAATACCGGTGGCTGTGTAATATTTACAGTAGTAGTTGTTACACAACCTGCAGCATCCTTTACAGTTACCGTATAAGGTTGCGCAGTTAAACCTGTAAAAATACCAATACCGTTAGTGGCTCCACCCGGGGATAACGTATAACCATAAGCCGGCAATCCACCCACTGTATTAACAGTAAAGCTTCCCGTTGTGCCGCCAAAACATGGAATATTGGCAGAAGCGCCAATACTTGCAACCGGACTTCCTGTATTACTAATATTGAAGTTTATTGACAGCGTACAGCTATTTACATCACGTATCACAACATTATGAATACCTGCCGCTAATCCAGTAATGCTATTACCACCGAAAGGCCCACCATTAAATGAATAGGAATACGGACCAGTTCCGCCGGTTACATTTGTTACGGTTGCGGTTCCATTGGCGTTACCGCAGGTTGCGCTAGTAGTTGCCGTTGTAATCGAAACCGGACCTGTAACCATGGTAATATTAAAATTCGCGGTAAGTGTACAGCCATTTACGTCGCGTACAATTACATTATGAGCTCCTGCCGGCAAACCGGTAACGATACTGCCTGTTGCGGCTCCGTTTACTGAATATGTATACGCCGGAGTACCACCTGTTACATTCGTTACAGTGAATCCTCCCGTTGAACCTACACAGGCTGTCGGAGAGGTGGTGAACGTTATAGAACTTGGGCCGGGCGAATTAGTTAATGTTACAGTTTTTGAAAATACACAACCTCTCGAATCAATAACCCCAATCACATAGCTACCCGCCGGTAAATTAGTTAAAGGAGGTGTGGTTGAGTATGGTCCGCCATTTACATTGTAAGAATAGCTTGGTGTTCCGCCTGTAACAACACCTAAAGAAATACTTCCATTACTTAAACCACATGTTGGATTAATAGAAGTTGTTGCCAATGCTGTAATTGGAGGGCTATTCGTTATACTAGTTGTAAATGTAGAGCGACAACCAAAGTTGTTTATCAAAGTGATAGTATAGTTTCCGGCAGCCAAACCTGTAACAGTTTGCGTAGCCACACCAACACCATTCACAGAATAACCGGTTACTGTTTGCCCGACACTTGTATTGCTAATCACAATGCTTCCATTATTAAATCCGCAACTTGCATTACTTGGTGTTAAAATTGCTGTTGGTTGAGGATTTATTGTAACGACAACCGTTGTTTGATTTGTACATGTACCAACCGCTCCTTTAACTGTATATGTTGTTGTTGTTCCGGGTGTGGCTACAACCGCCGATCCGCTAGTAGTATTTAAACTTGCGCCGGGCGACCATGTGTAAGATGTTGCTCCTCCAACACTAAGATTGGCCGAGCCCCCCAGACACACGGATGTTGCTGTAGGTGCAACAGTCAATGTTGGAGGAGTAAAGTTTGCCGGGAGATTTATTGTCATTGTCCCACGACAGTTAGTTGTTGTATTCAAAACTGTTGCCGTATAAACACCGCCAACGTTAGCCGTAATTGGATTGGCATTTACACTACCAACAATTCCAGGGCCTGTCCAGGTGTATGTGTGACCCGCAGGGCCCGGCAATGCATTAATTTGTGCCGATGGTGCAGTACAAGAAAGTGTATTTGTAATCGATAAAGTTGGTGTAAGCGTTGCGCTACAAACAACAGTAGTGGTTAATACTGTTGATGCAGGCGGACATCCCGTCTTACTAACGGTCGCCGTATAGACCCCACACTGATTTACAACCGCAGTAGCGCTGTTTCCACCACTAACAATACCGGGGCCAGACCATGTGTATGAAAGCGGACTCAACGTAGAGGTTACCATTACATTAGCAGTACCGCCGGAACATCCGATTGGAGTACTTGTACTTGTATTCGCTACTGTTGCTGTTAAAGGGCCGCATGGTAACGGACAAGAAGCAAAGTCACCTGCACCATAACTATTCGTACTAGTATTAGTAAAATTGATTGTTGTTCCTGTAATATTTCCTGTATATAAACCACCGGTGTTACTTACGATTACTTGATTTCCTACTATAGCAAAACCACCACCCGCCGAAATACTTGGCATACCAGTCATGTTATAAGTACAAAGTTGTGTTCCTGTTGGACCATACATGGTCATAGATTGAGGTGTGGTTGTTTTCAAAATATAAAAATTACCACAACCATCCGCTACTACGTCATAAGGACCTCCACCGCCAAATGTTCCAATTGTCATTAACAAAGTAGCCGGACCTGTACCGTTGTATACATAAATCTGTCCTGTTCCCCCATTCAAACCGTAAATTACTCCACCTCCACCACCAAGGTTTACCACCGGCATAGAGTGTCCGGTATTAACCCAAGATGTACCATTCCACCAAGCCATATTTCCTGCAATAGTTGTATAAAACGTTGGATTTGGAAACGCTGCGTTAAGGTTTGGTCCGTAAGATAATCCTGTTCCACCAATAGGTATTCCGGTGTTGCTTGGATTTCCTGCGCCCAATGGTAAACTGGTATTATAAACCTGGATTGGACTTGTATGCATATATACCAAACTGTTCGGGCATGGTGCAGCAAATGTTTGCGCCTTTATTTGATAAGCGAATAGTATCGCAGCAAAAGACACTAGGAAGAAATATAATTTTCTCATGGGGAGAGGGGATTTCTAAATGTATAACACTCTAATATAGAAAATAGCTTTAAACAAGTAAGATTATAGGCTAATTTATAGGTGTATTTAGCTCAATGGGGGCTGAGTTACGCTCGAAAGGGAGACCATTACAGGAAATCGGCGGCTCATTTTCAGGTAATTAATAGAACGCTGAAGAGTTACTGGCAGCATTCCAATAAACGGTTGGCCGCTTGATTTTTTGGTCTTTTTTATACAAAAACTGCATGTTATTTTCATCTAACATGGGTATGTGACAATTGATAGGTGTGAACCATTTTCTTGGAATAAAAATCATATCATGAAACAACCTGTTTTGAACAAAATTTCTCACGTGCTCCGCATCAATTCCGATGTTTGCCTGAACATTCTGCGCGTAACCAATATTTGCTTTCACTTGAGCGCTTAGTAATCCGTGCGAATAGTTTGTATACACGCCACCAATTGTATCCATGTAACCAATATGCGGAAATGTTTTATCATCTCTCACCGCATTACCCATTTGTCCGGTCCACATGGTGCAATTAATAGCAGCCTGAAAAATATTTTGATATTGGTATTGAATTAAAAATGCTCCGGTTCGAAAACGATCAAGCGTTGGCCGTGCATATAAGTCATTTTCAGATATCAATGAAACAGCATCGAATTGCAAGGCAATAATTCCGGTTTGTTGCTTTGTTTTTATTTTATTGAAGTACGCATTGTAAGCATAGGCAATGCTGTATTTCCGATTGGTTTGATTTGAATACACATTAACAAAAGGATTAAAAAAATCTTGTTTCTTTCCTGCTGACAAAACTAACCCTCCGGACACTACAGCTTCGTTATGTTCAATAGATGGTCCAAGGTTTTTCAAATAATGATATAACCGAACTTCTGCATTTACCTGGGCAAAATCATAATAATAGTAGGCATTAAGATTAATACCGATTCGTTGTACTTTATTTCCGACTGAAATGGAAGCGCCAACTGCTAAACCGAAATTTTCAGCACGATAAAATTGGGCAAAAGAAAAGTGTTCTAAGAATAAAAAGTATAGAAAAACAATTGGATATTTACTGACTCTTACCAATAAACAAAGATAATTCTTCCAGAATTTTTTCGGTAGTAAGATCAATGCCCTTAACTTTTATTGGCGCTTTTTCATAGGTGCTTTCCCTTTGCTGAAGCAAGGATTTTATAATCGCCAGATTTTCCTCCTCATTTTTGCCGGTAAGTAAAGGCCGCTTATTTTCCGACTGACTTAAGCGATGTAATAATGCCTCGGGTGGCATACTCACATAAATTGCTAAGCCGGATTTAAAAATAAACTCATCATTGTTATTGAAACAAGGTGTCCCACCACCTAAAGAAATTACCGAACTATCATAGCGACGAACAACTTGCTCTAAGTATTCGCTTTCCTTTGCTCTGAAATATTCTTCGCCTTTGTGCTTAAAAATTTCAGGAATAGATTTATCTTCCTTACGTTCGATATAATGATCCAAATCAACGAAAGGTCGGTTTAATGCTTTGGCTAATTTCTTTCCATGCGTTGATTTCCCACAACCCATAAAGCCCATGATGAATATTTTTTTTGGTATCTCCATTTATTTATGGTCTAAGGCCCATTCTTTGGCGAAGTAAGTAAGTATAACAGAAGCTCCGGCGCGTTTTATACTAAGTAAAATTTCATCGCGAATTTTTTTATTATCAATCCATCCCTTTTGTGCCGCTGCCTTCACCATAGCATATTCACCACTAACATTATATGCAGCAATTGGTAATACAAAATTATCGTTTAATGATTTAATAATATCCAAATATGATAGTGCCGGCTTTACCATTAAAAAATCCGCTCCCTCAGAAAAATCTAATTCTGCCTCTAATAAAGCTTCCTTACTATTTGCAGGATTCATTTGATAGGTTTTTTTATCACCAAATTTAGGAGCACTGTCCAACGCATCTCTGAACGGTCCATAAAATGCGCTGGCATACTTAGCCGTATAACTCATAATAGACACATTCGTAAATCCATTGTCATCTAACACATCGCGCAGGTGTGCCACGCGTCCATCCATCATGTCACTGGGACCAATGATATCCGCTCCGCATTGAGCTTGAGCAAGTGCCATCTTTCCAAGCACCTCCAATGTTTCATCATTTAATATTTCTCCGTTCTTAACTATACCATCGTGCCCGTCGCTGCTATATGGATCCATAGCAACATCCGTCATGATAACAGCCTCCGGAAATTTTTTCTTAACCTCAGTTAAGGTACGCAAATACAATCCCTTTTTATTCCAACTCTCAGTGGCTTTCTTGTCTTTTAATTTTTCTTCGATGTTAGGGAATAAAGCAAATGTATTAATCCCCAAATTTAAACATGACTCAATTTCCTTTAATAATAAATCAGATGAAAATCTGAATATTCCCGGCATGGAAGCAACTTCCGATTTTTTATTTTTTCCATCGATTAGAAAAAGTGGAAAAATAAAATCGTTTACCGTTACTTCATTTTCCTGCACTAATTTTCGTATTACTTCGCTTTTGCGATTGCGGCGCGGACGATGTGTTATCATATTGTTACCGGATTAAGTTTTTGTTCGGATTGTAATCCTCTATACATTACATACAATGAAATTGCCATTAATACATGACCAAGATCCATGTGGTTAAACCAATTGGAAATAGCGAGTTTAGCAACATGACTTACAACTGCCAATATGGTAATGCCGATACCAATAATTAATCCCATACTGAAACCGGATTTTGTTTTATTGTAATGAATGATTTCCAAAATCAATACCATCAACACTAAACCAATGGCAGCTTGTATTTCTACAATTACAAAAGTTCGATAAAAAGCCAGTACAAAAACAATGATGACCAATTCGATAATATTAAAAATGCGAAGCGCTGAATATGCTTTTTTACCAATACTATCTGTTGTATGATGAAGAACCGCAAATTGAGCGAAAGCGACACCTGCAACACCAAACAACCAACCAATCATCCGCCACTCGAATCCCACTTTGTAGGCAAATGCATGTCCGATAAATCCTGCGACAAGAGTTGACAACGCGGTAAATAAAAAAAAGTACCTGTATAATTGAACTGCTCGTGAGTTAGATGAAGAATTCGTGTTAAAATACGCGATAAAACCAACAGTGGCCACCATCATATCTGTTAGAACAGTAATGGGTTCATCAATTCTTAAACCAAAAAGTTCAATGCTTGGATTTTGGAAAGGGACCATTGTTTAAAAATGCAAAAAATTAGTTAAAGTTCAAAACGGCGCGGAATAAACCAAGATCATCGAATGAAGTCGTTGTAGTGATTTGTGTTTCTTTCACTCCCTTTTTCACAAGCGCATTCTTAGTCGCATCGCCCATGGCGACTGCAAATTGAGTGCTGCTTAATTTATTTTTTTCGAAATACGCATCAACATTACTAGGACTCGTAAAAATGATGATGTGCGTTGAAGGATCAATTTCTACACTATGCTTTAATGTTGCATACACGGGAATACTTATTGCATTTTCCCTCTTAGGAAATTGGTTTTGTATACTCATCAAACTATCCTTGGCAATTGGAAATAAAACCTTGGTGTTTCCAACTTTGGCAGCAAATTGCTTACCGATTAATTTTGTATCCGTGCTTTGTCCGATAAAATCAGCGCGCAAACCAAATTTTCTCAATTCATCTGAAGTAGCTTTACCTACACAACCGATTTTTACTTTTCCAAGAGAAGGTTTTTGGTTAAAGAAATACCGCACAGCATGCTTACTGCTGAAAAATAACCACTCCGTTTGTGGTAATTCCTTAAGGGAAATTTGTTTAAACTCTATTAAACTCTTTGCTACCAAGCCATAACCAATTCCGCTTAAAGCACGAGGTAAAAAATCTTTATCGTTCACCTGACGTGTTATAAAAACTTTCTTTGCCTGAAGAGATTGAATGTGATCAACTATTTTATCGGAGAAACCATCCGTATTATACGTTTCAAAATAAAGTTGTTTTGGCATTGCATTCCACGACGAAGCAATACTAACCCAGGTTTTAAATTTGAAACGGTCTTCATCATCTTTTTCAGTTTCACAATACACACCGAGGGGTAACTGACAACCACCGTCAAATAAATTTAATACACGGCGTTCGATGTTGATACGGATTAAAACATCCAAATCATTTATCTCGTCAATCAGATCGAGTAATTTATTATTATTCTCTTTTATCTGCCAAGCTAAAACACCTTGCGCAGGAGCAGGAATGAATTCGGTGGGCGATAAACGTTCGACATGAAATTCATTGAGATCAATTCCTAAACGTTCTACACCCGCCGCTGCTAACAGAATAGCATCGTATTGTTTTTCCGCCAACTTTTTAATGCGAGTGGGAACATTCCCTCTCAAATCTTTCAATTCTACATCCGGCCGGAAAGCTAATAACTGAGATTTACGACGAGCCGATGATGTACCAACCAGTGCCTTATCCTTTAAATTAAATTTTTTATTATCATCCACCGCGTCCTTTCGAATCAACAATAATTCAGAAGGATCTTCACGGTGAGATACTCCTGCAATAATTAGTCCGTCGGGATTAGTAGTAGGTAAATCTTTATGTGAATGCACGGCTAAATCAATTGTACCTGCGAGCAATTCTTCTTCTAATTCCTTCGTAAAAAATCCTTTTCCTTCCAGCTTATCAAAACTGGTATTCCATTGTTGCGTTCGATCGCCTGAAGTACTGATGATTTTCAGTTCTACTTCGCAACCTTTTTTCTCCAATAAATTTTTTGTGTAATTGGCCTGCCAAAGTGCTAATTCGCTTCCTCGCGTACCGATAATAATTTTCATTCTAATCTTTACTTAGCAGTACTTCTTTCGCCGTTTTCATGGCCACGGCATTGTATTTTTTCTCTACGTAATTTAAAACTTTATCAAGCACTTCTTTGCTTTTATCATCGAGCGAATTAATTTCCTTTGAAAAAACTTCATTCATAGCCAATTCCTTAATGGCCTTTACTTGTTTTGGAATTTCACCGAATGCTAATTCAATTTTGCGCTCATTGTAAAGTGAAATGAATTCTTCGAGTTTAGTTTTAATAATAGCGCGGCATTTATCCACTTCACCTTTTCTCAAGTCAAGATTTTTTTCAGCCTGAGATTTAAGTGAATTAATATCGATATAATGGATGTTATTATTTTCAATCACTTGTTTATCGACGTCAGCAGGTAAAGCCAAATCGATAATTACTTTTTTAGTGTTATCGCCTGCTTTTATTGTTTGATAAACTGAATCAGTTATTACTGGTTCTGTAGAACCTGTACACGTAATGAGTACATCAAATCCTTTATTGTAAGTAGTTAAATCGTTTAAAGAAAAAGCCGTGGCATTTAATTTTTGTGCTAATGTTTCGGCGTTTGAAAGCGTTCTGTTAAATATGGTAAAATTAGCGTACTTATGTTTTTGTAAATAGTTTGCCATATTGGTGTTAGTTTCTCCTGAACCCACCATGATAATTTTTGCTTCGTTCTTTATTCCCAAATCGCGAAGTTGACGGTAAGCTAATGAAACAACTGATACAGGATTTTTTGCTATATCGGTATTTGTAAAAACTTCTTTTGCTGTTTCGATGGTTTGTTTCACTAATAAACGAGTAAAATCACCGGTAAGATTTAAGCCATTACATAATTCATACGCTTTACGTACTTGAGTGATGATTTCGCGCTCGCCAACTACTAAAGACTTTAAAGAGGAAGCTAATTCGAATACGTGATTGATTGCCTCATCCCCTTCAAACAATTCAGCAGAAGAAGCAAATTGTTTTAAATCTGAAACAGATAATTGCGGATTAACAAACTTCAAAATATTTTGAATAGTTGTTTCGTTCAACAAAGTATCCGTACAAACAAAAAATTCGACACGGTTGCAGGTGCTTAAGTGCAATAATTCATCGAAGTTGAAATTAACTTTTAGTTTACCTAAAAACAGACTTTGCGCCTCTTCATTTAAATGCAGAAGGGCTAACTTTTCCAAAGGAAAATTGCGATGATTAAAGGATATGACTTTAAAGGCGTTCAACCGGGTACAAATGTCGTTATTGACAAGCTTTTTATTGTCATATAATTGTCATTACACCTAGTAAATTAGAGGAAAGAGACGAAAGTCACATTAAGGATGGAAAAAACTGATTTTAAACAGTTTTTTATTTCACTTTACTGCCATCGTAAGCCCATTTTACCCATACAGAACCCCAGGTAAAGCCCCCACCAAAGGCAGAAATAATCAGATTATCTCCCTTTTTCAGCTGTTTTTCATAGTCCCATAGCAAAAGAGGAATGGTGCCGGCCGTTGTATTGCCGTATCGCTCAATGTTCATCATGATTTTATCCTCATTCAGGCCAATTCTAGACGCGGTTGCATCTACAATACGCTTATTTGCCTGATGTGGCACTAACCATTGAATATCATTAGAAGTAAGATTGTTTTTTTCTAAAATTTCAGCGCTCACATCTGCCATACCCTTCACCGCAAACTTAAACACAGCTTGCCCTTCCTGATATACATAATGCTGGCGTTTATCTACAGTTTCGTGGGAGGCAGGAAGTACAGAACCGCCGGCGTGCATACATAAATAGTTTCTGCCTGCACCATCAGCTTTTAAAATAAAATCCTTTACACCTAAGTCTTCAGTAGTAGGCTCTAATAAAACAGCACCTGCTCCATCGCCGAAAATAATACACGTAGCGCGATCGGTATAATCGATGATAGACGACATTTTATCTCCACCAATAACCATTACTTTTTTATAACGACCGGTTTCAATAAACTGAGCACCTGTTGCTAAAGCATAAATAAATCCTGAACAAGCCGCAGATAAATCAAATCCCCATGCATTTTTAGCTCCGATTTTATCACATACTACATTAGAAGTAGAAGGAAATCCATAATCACCGGTGATAGTACCAACAATTACCAAATCCAATTCTTCGGCGGAAATTCCTCTTTTTTTAAGAATTTCATTAGCGGCTCCAACACACATTTCCGATAAGCCTCTGCCCTCACCTTTTAAAATTCTTCTCTCTTTTATACCGGTACGAGTAGTAATCCACTCGTCGTTGGTTTCTACCATTGTTGAGAGTTCGTCGTTGGTTAAAATATATTCAGGTACGTAACCTCCAACTGCTGTTATAACTGCTTTTATCATTACTGAAATGCTTGTTTAATTTTTTCACTGAGATTAGCATTAACAATATCCTTTGCTAACAATAACATGTTTTTGAAAGCAGTAGGACTTGAAATACCATGCGCGATTAATACATTGGAGTTAATTCCCAGAATCGGAGTTCCACCGTAAATCTCGTAGTTAAACTTATCGAAATAGTCGTTTTTAATTTTTTGTTTGCGCATCATGGTATAAAAAGCTTCTGCTGTTTTTAACACCACATTGCCGGTAAAGCCCTCACAAACGATTACATCCGCTTTATCATTAAATAAATCGCGGCCTTCCACATTACCTACAAAATGAAAATCTTTTGAATCCTTCATTAAGTTGTAAGTTGCTTGTGCTACTAAATTTCCTTTTTCCGGCTCTTCACCAATATTCAGAAGAGCGACTTTTGGTTTTTCAATTTTATAAACTTCTTTGGCGAGAATAGAACCTAAAATTCCGAACTGGTATAACACATCCGGTTTACAATCGGCATTGGTGCCCACATCTAAGATTAAACCCCAACCGCCATTTTCCTTTGGCAAAGGATTGGCAATGCTTGGACGAATAACTCCAGACACAGCCTTTACAGAAAACATCGAACCAACTAACATGGCACCTGTGTTGCCGGCACTGGAGAAAGAATGAATTTTTTCGTCTTTTAATAATTTGAAACCAATGGCAATGCTGCTATTAGGTTTTTGAGCCAGTGCTTTTGTTGGATGCGCGCCCATATCCAAAACTTCTGTTGTGTGCACAAATTCGAAGCGGGATAAGTCGGCATTTTGCTCTGATAAATATTTTTTGGCATGCACCTCATCACCAATCAAAACAATAATTGCATCAGACGGAAGTTCTTTAGCGGCGAGGATAGCACCGTCTAAACAATTTTTGGGTGCATAATCGCCACCCATGATATCCAAACCAATTTTCATAAACAAATGAGGTTCTCTTAAAGAGGCTAAAAAAACAAATTTAGGTTTAAAATTACAAGTGAACAATTCTAAAGTTATCAACTCTAATTTCTTGCGTGAATTTTAGACTGAAGAGTTTCTGTACTGAATTTCAATTGTATAAGCACACCCTTATCAGTACTTACCTTCAATTTACCATCCAGCTGCTCAGTTAAGGCATGCATTAAAGACATACCCAATGACTGTGATTCTTCTTCTCTTTTGTTATCGCCGCTTATTCCCCTCCCGTTATCATTAATTTCTAATACTATTATTCCATTACTTTCAGAAAGATTAATACAAATGACAGGAGTTTCAGTCATTTGACTAAATGCGTGCTTGAAAATATTTGTCAACGCTTCATTTACCAACAAACCAACCGGAATTGCCTTATCCAATGAAATTTCAATGTCTTGATAATTTTCCTTTAAAATAATGCTTTGATCCTTATTGAAAGTTATCATCAGTTCTTTAACCAGAGAGCCGACATAATCGTGTAAATAAATTTTATTGAGATCGTGTGATCTATACAACATATTGTGCACAAGCGACAAGCTCATGATTCTACTTTTTGTATCATTTAAAATCTCTTTAGTTTCATTATTTTTAGCCTTATCGTGTTGCATATTTACTAATGCCGCGATAATGGAAAGATTGTTTTTTACCCGATGATGTACCTCGGCAAGTAAAATTTCTTTCTCCTTTAATGAAGCATTTAACTTGCCTTGAATTTCTCTTTCTTGCTTTAAGTGGTTGATGATTTCGGAATTTTGATTGACGATTAAACGATTTAACATAAATGACAAAACAGCAGTACAAACAACAGAAAAAACAACATCGTAATACCATAAAAGATTTACCTGTTCAGGTGGTATAGAATGGTTTCGAATACTCGTAAAATCAAAAAAAACGGATATCAGAAAAAATAAAATCGAAATAAAAAAATGCAAAACCGTAAACTTATCCTTAATGGATGGATTATTTAAAAGAACAACTGTTACTGTTAATGGAAAATAAAACAAATAGGCCCCTGATTCGAATGGGTAATACTCATTAACGAAGAAAAGAGAAATATTTATGTACAAAGTAAAAACAACAAGCGAAAGACTATATTTCCCCAGATAATTTAAATAGATGCAAAACAATGCCGTGATAAAGAATGCTAATTGTACCCAAATAGGATATTCTGATTTTAAAAAAACCGCATTACTGGAACCGATAAGTAGAAAAAAAGCTACGATTAAATTAAAGTAGTTCAGTGTTTGTACTTTTCTTTTCTCATGAAAATCGCTGACACGTGAAACGCCTAGGTTGCCGATTCGTTGAATTAATTGTTGCATAGAGAGCCTGCAAAATAATTCTATTTAGAGAAATAAAAAAGCCCCAAACGGGGCTCTTTAAGTTAGATGTTACAAGGATTAAGCGTTTGCTTTTTCCATTACAACTTTTCCTTTATAATATAATTTACCTTCGAACCAGTGTGCACGGTGAAATAAATGTGCTTCGCCGGTTGTAGTATCTTTTGCAATAGTCATATTCGGTGCTTTGTATGTAGCACGACGTGAATCTCTGCGTGAGCGTGATAATTTTCGTTTAGGATTTGGCATGGTTTCTTATTTTAATTCTTGTTAAACTTTATTTTATTTAATTTTTCCCATACGGGATTTGGTTCTGTTTCTTGTACTGAACTTTCGTCCAGTTTTTCTCTTGTTACCTCATCACATTCAACCTCGTCGTCTATTTCGCAAGGAACGCGGCGATAGGGAAGAGCTAACATTATATATTCGTACAAATAGTGAGAAATATCGGCTCCGGCATCTCCTTCATTAATCACCAAAATCTCATCGTTGCTCTCGTCGGGGTTACCGGTTTTTAAAACCAATTCTTCCTGAGATTCGATTGGAAAATCGTAATCAATCAAACAACGATCGCAACTTAAATTAACGGTTCCGTTAATTTCGAATTGCATTTGCATGAGATGATTTTGCTTTAATAATACAATACGCGCATCTAAATCCGCTTTATGTATTTCACTATCTGCAAACTGCTCAAAGAACTTCCCGTCAATTTTAAACTCAAACTCGTGAGTTCCAACAGGCAATCCGGCAAATCTAACTATGTACTGCTTCTTGCCCATTTCGCTTAAAAAAGGGATGCAAATGTAATAATAATAAGGGATTTACAAAAATATTATAGCCCTTCCAGCTCCTTTTTTTGCTTTTGGGGTAAACTATCTACCACACAATCGTAACTGTGATTAATCCATTCTTTTATCAGCTTAATTGGTGTCGAACCATCACAAGTCACTGTATTCCAATGCTTTTTGTTCATATGATACCCCGGTTTCACGCATTTATATGTTTCGCGTAAAGTAATCGCCAAATCAGGATTGCATTTTACATTGAATTCCAGTGGCCTGGAATCTATCCCTGTTAAAAGAAACATTTTTCCCATCACCTTAAAAACAAGTGTTTCCTCATCAAACGGAAAACATTCCTCCACTCCTTTTTTTGAAAGGCAATATTCCCTCAATTCTTCAATATTCATGATTTAACGAATAACGTTAATATGCCCGGTAAAATTATAGGCTTTCCCAAAGTAATCCTTTGCCAGGGCTTTGTAGGTGTAAGTATCCTCTTTTACTAAACTTCCTTTGTATTTTCCATCCCAGCCCTTGTATAAATCGTCCGTACTAAACACCTGCTCACCCCAACGATCATAAATCTGCATCTTAAATTCCTTCACCAAAGTTCCTACAGCATAATAAATATCATTCACGCCATCCGCATTCGGCGTGAAGGTATTTGGGAAATACAAGGTCATGAAATCCTTTACAAAAAAGTCGAATTTAATTGTGGTTCTGCATCCGTTATCACTTACCAAAAAATAATTCACATAATACCATCCATATTCAGACAAATTAAGTACAGCTACCGTATCGCGTAACATAAAACCTGTATTCAAACCTGCAAAATCAACGGTCCATAAACTCGTTGGATGAATGCTGATTTGGAAATTTTCATTCACTGAAGGATCGCGCGGATTGATTGTTACATAGCCATTAAATGAATCATTATAATTTGAAACATTGAACACTGCGGTATTTGTACAACCAACAGCATCTTTTACAATTACATTATAGGAACCGGCACCAAGTCCGCTCGCTGTTTGCGTTGTTTGTCCGTTACTCCAGGTATAAGAAATCGGTGCTGTTCCGCCTAATACTATGGCTGTTGCCTCGCCTTTTTTCTGATCACATTTATCATCTTTAACTACACTGTTAATTGGCAGATAGGTGAAATTATTGATTGCGTATAGTTTGGCAGCCGGACAATTATTAGCGTCTCGTATAGTAACAGTATAAGAGCCCGACGCTAATCCGGAAACAGATTGTGTGGTTTGTCCACCCGACCAATTAAAAGTATATGGATAAGTTCCGCCAATAAGTGTATCAATAAGGATGGCGCCATTCGGTTGATTACAAGTTGCGTGCACAATACTATCCACAATTGTAATTACAGGTTCGAAATTTGATACATTAACCGACATCGTTTTTATACAACCGTCGTTATCGGTAACAGTTACTGAATAATTTCCGGGCAGAAGGTTAACAGCAATTGATGACGTCTGCACGGGGGATGTATTCCACACATAAGTATAAGGCGGAACGCCGCCTAAAGCGTTAGCCATCGCCTCTCCGGTAGCATTATTACAAAGCGCAGGATTAGAAGTTGGCGCCATTGTTAAAGTGGTGGTTGCGAAAATTCTTACCGAATCTTTCTTCACGCAACCGGTAGCATCAGTAATAGTGCAAACATAAGTTCCTAAACCAAGTCCGGTTGCTGCTGCCGATGTTTGTACCGGATTAGTATTCCAGGAATAAGTAAAAGGCGCATTACCTCCATTCGGCACAACAGTAGCAGAACCGTTTACATCCTGCGGACATTTAATATTGGTAATGGATTGTGTTACACTAAAACCGGTACTATGCGGCACTTGAACTGTAATGGTTTTGGTGTAAGGACAAGGATTTTGAAATGTGATTTGACATTGATAATTCCCCGGAGCCAAATTTACTGCTGTAGCAGAGGTTTGTCCACCCGGACTCCATAAATAAGTGGCCGTTCCGGTATAGTTACCAACTGTAGCCGTAGCCGATCCGTTATTCAAATCACAGAAAGAGGTAGTAGTTTGTGTAGCTACCGTAGGGATTTGTGCCTGTGAACAACTAATACCTTGGTATTCTAAAAAAACGCCTGAGTCGTAATCACAATCACCCGCATCCGCAATAGCTAACTTTAAGTGATAGGTTTGACACGGTGTTACGTTTGCTGATGCTGTAAGAGGTGTAGTGAATCCATCGTATTGTATAGTTCCGCCACCTGCATTATTAACATAAAAGCTGCAATTAGTACAAGGTCCGCTATTAGTAGAACCATTATTAATATTATTGATGGTTACTTGTGTAGAGTTAGGTAAACGGGCAATATTATTACCATTGTATGTACCACCCGCAGGGTTAGGTCCCCAAATAAAAAAACCAAACGCATCATTAAATTGGGAACCCACAAATTCAGGATATTCTTCCGAACCGAAAACATATTTTATTTGGAGCGTATTACAAATTGGTTTGATATCGAATTCTAATATACAACCATCGTATGTTGCTTTAGGTTCTATAGCGATTAATTGTGGATCGGAAATACTTGAATTAGTATTAAAGCACTCGCCCTTATCGGCATCATTATTAGTCCCCATGGCATTTGTAGCTTTACCCGTAGTAAGTAAAATACCATTGTTAAGTCCAATGTTAGAGTTATTAGAAAGAAAAATTCCTGAGCCACCGGATCCACAATTAATAACTGCATTTGTAATCGTAACGTTATTTCCTACAATTTGATTCACCAAAGTTGCAGCATTGTTATTGGGAGATACCAATAGTTGTGCATCTAACAGATTAACCGTTAATAAAAGTAAAACTATCAGGTATGTTTTTGTCTCTTTCAATTAGACTATAAAATTATCCTAAAAAGAGTGAATTCAATTGAGAATTATCGTCTTTTAACAAATTTCGTGAAAAGAATAACGTTATTGCTCACCACTTATTGCAAAATAACAGCCACTTATAAAACTCCCCCATTTTGGGCGCAGTTTCAAATACTATTTTTAGAGCGTAAAGCGTTATGAAACAAGTAACAAACACTTAATCTCAAAAACTTTTACAATTAAAACTAATTTACTAAGTTTGGCAATCATAAAAACTAATAATAACTAATAACACATACATCTATGAGCAAGAACAAAACATCAGGAGGATTTCCTTTAGTAGTTTCAGCATTAGCAATTGCTATTTGCATCGGTATCGGCGTTTTCATTTTCACCCAAGTGTTAGGTGCGCCTAGTAACTTTGAAGGTGGCGACCCAATCAAAGGGCATCCGCATAACTTATTAGGAACCATGTACAAAGGTGGATTTATCGTACCTATCTTATTAGGGTTTTTATTTACAGTAATCACTTTCGCTCTTGAGCGTTTTGTTACTATTCAAAAAGCAAATGGTAAAGGTCAAACAGAAAAATTCGTTGCTAAGATTAAGGAATTAATTTCAAGCCACGATTTTGATGGAGCTATCGCTGCTTGCGATGCTCAAAAAGGTTCATTAGCAAACGTAGTTCGCGAAGGAATTGAAAAATACAAATTCGTCATGAACGATTCTTCAATGGATAAAGAAGCAAAAGTTGCTGCTATTCAAAAAGCATTAGAAGAAGCTACAGCTTTAGAATTACCAATGTTATCAAAAAACATGGTGGTTATTTCAACCATGGCCTCTATTGGTACTTTAGCCGGTCTTATCGGTACTGTAGTTGGTATGATTCGTGCGTTCGCGGCTTTGGCAAACGCCGGTGCTCCTGATACTGCAGCCTTAGCAACCGGTATCTCTGAAGCGCTTGTAAACACTTTAGTAGGGATCTTAACTTCTGCTTGTGCGATTATTTTCTATAACTTATTTAGTAACCGTATCGATCAGATTACTTACGCAATGGACGAAGCAGGATTTACCATCATCGGTGAATTCCAATCAACCGGAAAATAATTCACATTCCCTTTAAAATATTTTTTTAAGGGGTTTATGGAATTTTAAATAAGTATTCATCTAAATATTAAAACACTAAGAAAATGTCAAAAAAACCATCAAAAGGCGGCGCTCCAAGCTTAGATATGACACCCATGGTGGACTTAGCTTTCCTGCTCGTTACCTTTTTTATGTTGACAGCTTCTTTTCGTATGGCCGAACCGGTAACGGTTGATCCACCTTCTTCAATTGGTCAGGTAACACTACCAGATAACCACATTATGGTTACTATTGATGATAAAGGCCGTTTGTTTTTTGGAATTAGTAATTCAACAGCTAAAATGGCGGCACTTCGCCAAATGAGTGATAAATACGGAGTAAAATTTACTGAAGAACAAATAAAAAAATTCAGTGGTTTACCAAGTATTGGTGTTGATTTGAAAGATTTACCAAGATACATTGATGCCAGCGAAAATGAACGTACCAGCTTTCAACCACAAAAAGGTATCCCTAACGATACTTTAAAAAATCCACAATTAAAGGATTGGATTTCGTTTGCAGGAAAAGAAGCAGTAATGGCTTACAATGCAGCAAAAGAACAAGCTGAAGCAGCTGGTTCAGATTTTAAAGCAGAGAAGCCACGCTATGCAATTAAATGTGATGGCAAAACCAAATACATTTTGGTTAAAGATGCTATCAAAACATTTACGGATTTAAAAATTTATCAGTTTAACTTAATTACATCTTTAGAAGGCGGCGGAACGGTTACCAATCCACAACCTTAAAGAGTAAATAAAAACATTAACACATGGCAGAAATTGCAGAAGATGGCGGCGGTGGCCACGGCAAAGGTGGCAAGAAAAGAGCCAAGAAGCAGTCGACGAAAATCGATATGACTCCCATGGTTGACTTAGCGTTCTTGTTATTAACGTTCTTCGTATTAACATCAACGTTCAGTAAACCAAAATCGATGGAGTTAACTTTCCCTGCTCCGCCTGAAAACATTCAAGATCAACCTCCGATTAAAAACGGTATAACAATGCTCTTAACTAAAGACGACCGTATTTTTTATTACGAAGGCGAGTTTCGCGCTGAAGCAAATGAAAGCGGACCAAAAACCGAATTGAAAGAATTAAATTTTTCACAAGGCGATGGCGGCTTGCACAAATACCTCGGCGAAAAAAATAAATGGCTTCATGATCAAGTAAAGGAATTGGATAAAAAATTAGAAGCAAAACAAATGGCCGACACTACTTACAAACGTTTAGTGAAGCAAGCCAAAGCTGATAAAACGACTCCAACATTCCTTATTAAAACCGATGACCAAGCAACTTATAAAAACGTGATCGATTTAATTGATGAATTAAATATCAATATCGTTGGTAAGTATGTTGTAGTGGATATCATGAAGTCGGAGTTGGATATGATTAACGAAAAAACAGGAGGTTAAGATGCTACAGAATTGGAATGACCTTACACTGGACGCCCGTAACGAATTGGTTTTTGAAGGCAGAAATCAAAACTACGGCGCCTACGAACTGCGCAAACATTACAACAAGCGCGTTACCATGATTATTGGTGGCATGATTGCTTTCAGTATTGCTTTGTTTGGTTTAAAATTATTTATCGATAACAAACCTGAAGAAGTGGAGAAACCAATTGACATGAGTAATATCGTTGTTGATTTAACACCACCACCACCACAGGAAGAACAACCACCGCCACCACCACCACCGCCACCACCACCAATGGTTGAAATGGTGAAATTCGTTCCTCCGGTGATTAAAGATGATGCGGTGGAAGAAGAACCTCAAAAATTACAAGAAGACGTTAAAGAAACTAACGTTGGTACTAAAGACCAAGAAGGTGAAAAGGATTTGCCTGTGGTTCCGGTTGAAGAAACCGGACCTGCTGAAGCAGCAGCTCCTGAAATTTTTACTGTTGTAGAAGAAATGCCTGAATTCCCGGGTGGAGCAATGGAGATGATGAAATATATCCAAAAGAATATTCAGTATCCGGCCATGGCACGCGAAGCAGGTATAAGTGGTAAATGTTTCTTGAAGTTCGTTGTAAACGGAGATGGTAATATCAGCGACGTTCAAATTCTAAAAGGTGTTGCAGGTTGTCCTGATTGTGATAAAGAAGCAATGCGCGTTGTAAAATCAATGCCAAAGTGGAAAGCAGGTAAACAAAACGGACGAGCAGTACCGGTTTACTTTAACTTACCAATCAACTTTACAATTAAATAGATTTCTCATTAAATTAAAAAAGCCCGGACCTATTGTTCGGGCTTTTTTGTTTTACAATATTGACAAATATTAACGGAACTTATTAAGGGTAATATTTATCTTAGCATCTATGAAATAACCATGTTCCTTATACACAAACATGAAATAGAAGAAATATTGTTATAAAATGCGGCTTTTTAAAAATTTACACATGAAAAACTTGAATCAATCTGTATCGCTTTGGTTTAGCATCATCATGGTTTTATTGGTGGTGTCTGGAGCATTTGCTTTCATTTTTACCGATTTCATGATTGATAGAGTAAGTGGTGGCCGAAGATTAATGATGATTATTGTTTTCTGCGCCTATGCCATTTTTAGAGGCATGCGTGTTTATCAGCAATTAACAAAACGTGAAGAATAATTTTTTAAATAGTTTACTCCTTTTAATTGTACTTGCATTTACAGGATGTGATAATTATTACAAAAATGATTATCAAGACAACTCTCCTACTTCAGGTCAGCTGAAAGTATTTCATGAAGAGGGGCTTAATCTCCACGTGAAAAATCAGCTTTATACTTTCGCCGTACAATACCCCGGTAGTAAATGCGAAAGTATTGTAGCTTTTGAAAACGAATGCATAAAAGCATTATATGATGATTCTTGTAAAGCAATTATGATTAATCGGCTCTTGAGCGAAAACGAAAAAAAATTATTTGCACAAAAACAACTGAATCCGCGCTATTCTGCCATGGCAAAAACAGGCGTTGCACTCATTGTGAATTCGCAAACAAAAATAAAAACCTTAAGCACTGAACAGATAAAGAAATTATTAAGTGATGAATTGATTGTAAAAGATTCTGCAGGAACTGAAATTAAACTCATCGCCATTACCGATAATAAACAATCATCTGTTTCATTGTATTTAAGAGATAGTTTATTAGCACAAAAATCATTTGGAAAAAATTGTTTTGCTGTTGAGAGCAGTTTAGAATTAATTGAAAAAATCGCCAACACACCAAATGCTATTGGGTTTCTAGATTTTGCATGGTTAAGTGATAAAGACGATGAGCTTTATAAAAAATATCAGAATAAAATTCATTTTATTTCGGTTGGTAAGGATAATACTGTTTATTTCGAACCCAACCAAAGTTCATTTAAAACCGGAGAGTATCCGTTTACACGCACGATTTATTTCATACGGCGCTCCGAAGATTTTACACTTTCGCAAGGCTTAGAAACATTTATGGCCGGACCAAAAGGACAAATGACTTTTTTAAAACAAGGTTTATTGCCGGCACGTCAACAAGAACGTGTTATTGAAATAAACATGGCTCCACTTAACGCAGAATAATACATGAGAAAAACAATAATTATACTCTTATTTGCGTTATCCTATAAAGCTTTTCCGCAAGCTGATGAAGCGATTAAAAACCCGGATGTAATGCCTGAATACCCCGGGGGATCGCAGGAAATGATGAAATTTATTTCCTCACATCTCAAAACCGACAGTCTGAAAACCGATAACACAACAAACCAAGGAGGATGTAAAAGCTTAGTAGAATTTACCGTAGATAAAAACGGCAAAGTGGGGCAAGTTTTTATTGTGAGAAGTTGTGTGGGTTGCGCGGCATGCGATGCTTTGGCGGTTAGAGCCATCGAAAAAATGCCTCCATGGAAACCCGGAATAAAGGATGGAAAGCCCGTTCCGGTTAAAATGGGTCTACCTGTGTTTTTCACCCTTAAATAATCCTTAAAAAATGTAAAAAAATGACCGGTATTTAGCCTTTGGCACCAAACTTGAATATCTGATAATTATATTAAATTTGAACTCTATATGACAATGAATATGAAGACCCGTTTAACCCTAGCTGCCCTTAGTTTCAGTGTGTTTACATACGCACAAACTTTACAGGATGCTATCATCAAAACACAAAACGAAAATTACGCTGCAGCCGGATCTGATTTCGCTACCATCGTTAGCAAAGAACCTAGCAAAGGCGAGAATTATTTTTATTACGGAGAAAACTTTTTCGGTAATAATGATTTGGAAGGTGCTAACGCACAATACCAAAAAGGAACTGAACTAAACGCTACATATCCATTAAACTATGTAGGATTAGGGAAAGTATTATTATACAAAGGCAAAGAAGCGGAAGCTAAAGCCATGTTTTATAAAGCTGCCACTTTAGGTGCAAATAAAAACACCGAAGTGATGCGTAAAACCGCGGAAGCCTATATCAATGCGGAAAATAAAAATTTAGATGAGGCTATTAAATTATTAAATGACGCTATTAAATTAGACGCGAAAAATCCTGAGAATTATATTTTGATGGGCGATGCTTTATTGGAAAAAAATCCAACTGATGGAAGTGCGCCAATTAAAAATTATCAGAAAGCATCTGAGTTAAACCCGAAATCTACCAAAGGTATTTTACGCGAAGGTAAGTTATACCAACGCGGACGTAACTACCAATTGGCTATTGATTATTACAAAAAAGCTTTAGGTATTGACGCGACTTTCGCACCTGCTTACCGCGAATTAGCGGAAGTGTACATGATGGCAGGACGTAATAAAGACGCCATTGAATACTGGAAAAAATATTTAGAATTAAACAACAGCAATGACGCGCGCTACCGTTACTTCACTGCGCTTTATAACAACAAACAATATGCAGAAGCCATTGCGGAAGGTGAAAGTTTAATGAAAGCCGGTTACAGTAATTTGTACATTCCTCGCTTAATGGGTTATGCTTATTATGAAATGGGGAATAAAACCGACACCATGGCTTATGTAAAAGGATTAGATGCCATGACGAAGTTTTTCGACTTATCATCGAAAGAATCAAACTTCAAATATTTACCAACCGATTATAAATACAAAGGAATGTTACTTTCTAAAAACGGTAAAGACTCTTTAGGTGTAATTGAAATGGAAAAAGCAATCGCCATGGACGCAAGCGGTAACTGCGAATTATGGGCTGAGGTTGGTCGTATTTGGGCGAAAGCAAAAAACTATAATAAATCTATTGCGGCATGGGAAAAACGCACTACTTGCTCAAAAGCAGTTAACGGTCAAGATAATTTTGAATTTGGAAGAACGTGTTACTTTGCCGGTGGTGCTCAATTAAGAGAAGCCTCTACCATTAAAGATGCTAAAGCAAAAACAGCGAAAGAAGCCGAGGCAACACCCTATTTCGTAAAAGCAGATACGTGTTTTTCCGGGTTAATTCGCAGCAATCCAACCTTCCCTGCAGGTTATTTCTGGAAGGGTCGTGTTGAAACATACCTAGATCCTAACAATACTCAATGGCTGGCAAAGCCGTTATTTGAAAAAGCTTTAGAACTAACGAAGCCAAATGAAAAAACAGGTAGCTACAAATCAAATGTTATTGAAGCATTGGAATATTTAGGGTATTATCACTTAACTCAAAATGCGAATAAACCAAATCCTGAATCGGATAAATACTTTAATGAGTTAAAAACGATTGATCCGAATAACGTAAAAGCTAAAAATTATTTTACGCCTCCAAAAAAGTAACTAACTCTAACTTGTTTAAAGCCCTGTCTTTTTCCAAAATGAAAAGACAGGGCTTTTTTATATCTTAGCATTTCATGATTACTAAAAATCGTATTTACGGTTTAGACTTAATGCGCTCACTCGCCATGTTGTGTGTTATAATTACACACAGTGGATATGGGTCACTTTTCGGTACACGTTATGGAATTGTAGCGGTAGAGTCTTTTTTTGTTGTCAGCGGCTTTTTAATTGGCGGGATTTTGCTTCGTGATTTTAAAGACCAAGCAGACCTTAGTAGCGTTACCCATTTCTGGAAAAAAAGATGGTTTAGAACACTACCTCTCTATTATGTTGTTCTTCTTTTAAAGTTTATCTTAATCGACCCAAGTATTGGATGGAACATATTGTACTATTTTACCTTTTTACAAAGTAATTTTTACGGGATTGATTATTTAAATGTTAGCTGGACATTGGTGGTTGAAGAATGGTTTTACTTATTAATGCCGTTGTTCTTTCTCATTTTTTTCAGAAAAGGTATAAAGCCAAAAAACTTTTATATTCTTTTAGCTGCGTTTATCATTGCCGACAACTTGTTACGCTATTTCTGGGTTCTAAAAACCAATTATCCTTATGGCGCTATGGTAGGTAACTTTGTTTTCAGAATGGATTCCAATTTAATTGGAGTTGGATTAGCAGGCATACGCATGTTTCATCCTGAAATCTTCAAAAAAATGTCGCATGTTAAATATTTTATTTTAGGATTTTCTGCTTTAATAATCGCGTTTATACTTTTTAGCATAGACGGAGGTGGCACTTCCGACGTTAACATACAAGCTGTTTGGGTTAGAAGTTTTTGGTTTTCGATTGTAAGCCTTTTGGTTGCTGTAATAATTCCATTCTTCTATCTTGCTCCGATTTTTGCACCAAAAGAAGGTAAACAACCATTTAGATGGGTTATTACATGGATAAGTTTACTTTCGTATCCTATTTACCTTATCCATGTTGAAATGTATCGTTTTTTAAACAGTACATTTCCTGTTTTCGGCGAAATTCATCCCGCACTTAAATTCGTGAGTCAAAACGCCATTGTGGTGGCTTTTGCCTTACTTCTTTATTTTTTCGTTGACAAACCCGTACTTGATTACCGATCAAAAATGGTAAAAAAATAAAATCCCATTGATTACTCAATGGGATTTTAAATTAAGAAACTAATTTTCTACTTCACAGAATTGTAAACTTCAATTAATTTATTTTTTAATTCGGCTACCGATTTCTTTTCTGCCTCGAGTGAACTAACGTCCTTGCCGTCTTTTTTATCCTTCTCAATTGCGCTGCTTATCTTATCTTCTTTGCTTTGCCAATTATCTACCAAACTACTCTTAATTACTTTTAAAGCACCATAGCGAACATATTGATTACCTGATTTTGCCATTTTCTTTAACTCTGCCGCTCCTGCTAAAACAGTTTCCGGTTTGTTGCAACGCTTCAAGAATTTTCCATATACGCTTGTATAGCCTAATAATTCAAATCCGCTGAATTGTGATTGTGCATTGACAAAGAATGAATGATTCTCATCTGTTCCATTACCTGCATATAAATCAGCAATGGTAAAAATTAACTTCTTGCCTTTTTCATTTTCTAACGATTTTGCTTTTTGCATAGCTAACGTTGGATTTGCCTTAGCCAAACCTTGTAAGGCTGCCGAGAGAATTGAGTACGATTGCTCATTCATAGCCTTTTCATACAATGCTTCCAAATCCTTACCGGTATAATTAGATGCTAAAAACTGAATGGCTTCTGCACGTACTTTTGTATCGGCATCCTTCTCAGAAACAGAAACCATTAATGGTTTTAATTCAGCTTCATTTTCTTTCGCTACTCGCCCTAACATACTAATTGCATCCATGCGAAAGTTTTTCCACTTCTCATTTTGCACGGCTTCTTTTACCAATTCATAAACTTGCTTATCGCTTAAATTATTTCTGAAATAGTTTAAAGCCTCATCTCTGTCGCCCCATAATGGCGCATTTTTAAATTGGTAAGCATACTCTTCTTTCGACTTTTCGTATGTTATTTTAGCAACCAACTGACGTTCTGCATCAAAGTTTACCAATTCAGGTTTGGCACTTACATTAAAGGTAAACGTTTGCTTAGCTTCATCAATTACGATTTTTCTTCTTTCCGCTTTACCTTTAATGTATAAGTCAACATACAAAGGCAAGTGATACAATGGTGTTTCTTTAAAATCTTGTTTCTGTTCTACTTTTAGAGTTACGATTTTATTTGCGTCATCATACTCTTTGCTCACATTTAAAATCGGATGACCGCTTGCCATAAACCATTGGTTAAAAAACCAATTCATATCCTCACCTGTAACCTCTTCAAATGCTAAACGTAAATGATGAATTTCAGCCGGCTTAAAACGGCGATTTTCTAAATACAACTTTAAAGAAGCAAAGAAGGCATCATCACCTACAATTTTACGCAGCATATGCAATATTTGCCCCCCCTTATTATAACTATACGCATCAAACATGTCTTCGCGGTGCTCATAATCGTAACGAATCATGTGAACTTGCTTTTGCTGACTTTGCATGTAATATCCCATACGAGAACTTGCGTGGTGTTCATCAGCCGCATCCCGACCATACTTGTATTCATTCCATAAATACTCGCCGTAAGTAGCGAATGATTCATTTAAAGGAAGGTTACTCCAACTTTCACTCGTCGCCAAATCTCCGAACCATTGATGAAATAATTCGTGTGCGATAACGTCTTCTCCTTTTTTTCCGTCAATCATTTCACGTGTAGTTTGATATACCATGAAATCGCCATGCAAAGTAGCGCTTGTGTTTTCCATAGCACCACTCACGTAGTCACGCGCTACAATTTGCGCATACTTTTGCCAAGGATAATCAACCCCAAGCTTTGTAGAATAAAACTCCATCATCTCCTTTGTATTACCAAAAATTCCTTTGGCATGTGCCTCATACTCTTTCTCCACATAATAACTTACTTCTTTACCTCTCCAGGGTTCATCTGTTACTTTTACAAATTCACCTACGCCCATCATAACTAAATAGGGCGCGTGCGGTAAATCCATTTTCCAATGATCAGTACGCGTACCATCAGCATTTTTTGTTGAGGCAACCAGCAAACCGTTAGATAGTGTAGTATATTTATTATCTACTGTCATGAAGATTTCATTGGTCATCTTTTCGTTCGGACTATCAATAGTCGGGAACCAGGCCGAGTTACTTTGTGTTTCACCTTGTGTCCATATTTGAGGCATCTTATTCGGATCTTCGCCCTTAGGATTGATAAAATACAAACCCTTATCGTCATTAATAGCCTGAGATCCGCCTTTCTTTAATTCATTCGGTTTAGAAATGTATTCGATTTCCACTTTGTATTTTTCATCGGGACGAAACTCACGACCTAAACTAATTTTTAATGAATCGCGTTCGTACTTGTAATCAGTACTTGATAACATCCAGTTTTCACTTGGTTGTGTGGCCTTTTTACCTTTAGGCGCAACAATAGGCATAGTGTTCAGTTGTAAAACCTTTAAACTTTTTATCTCCATACCACGTGCATCCAAATACAACATATTTGTTGGATAGAAATAAGGTTTGATATCTAATACTGCTTTACCAATCAGTTGAGATTTTTGCCAATCGAAACTTACTTCCAATTTAGTATGTAAAATATCATTCGTTAAACTATTGGTTGCTCGATACACCTTTTTCTTTGGTGCCTCATCCGCTACTACTTTTATAGTATCAAGATTTATAGCAGGTTCATCTGCAATGCTTGTAGTATTGTTTGTCTTTGCTGTTGACTGACTCTTCTTTGTGTTTGAACAAGCCAGTGCAAGAACGGTTAAAATTCCAATGGTTAATTTATTGGTCATCATACGGGTTTAATTTGTATGCAAGTTAGCGATTTAGAGGAGTTTTAAAATAACCCAATATGGGTGAAACAAGGAAGCCCAAAATAGTTCACCTTTGTATCAGAAGTTTGTTCATGTTGTTCTAAAATCACGAAGCCCCCTTAAGAGAAATCTTAAAGGGGCTTTAGTTTTAGTGCTCATCCGTCCCGGCATAACCGCGACACCTTCACCACTCAGGAGAAAGAAATGGTTTTAATCCTTTACTCTATTCCATTTCAAGGTTTTCATCATCCAGGCAGGAACCGGCTTTTCAGGGGCACGTTTCCTTAAATCGAGGTACCAGCCCCATTTTTTCATGATTGGGATTTTTTTGGTCTCAACAAATTCAATTAATGTACCGTCCGGATCCTCTATATATGTAAAATGGCCCGCAGCTTCACCCATTTCAAAACCGGCACCCCCATCCACTGTAAATGGATGTCCGGCCTTTTCGCAGGCCTCTTTTAAAGCTTGCATATTCCGAATATCAAAGCATAAATGAATAAACCCTAAATCTCCCCAAAAACGATTTTCGAATATTTTACGGGGACTGTAATTATACACTTGCACCAGTTCTATATAACTACTGCCAAACATTTCGGCAAAACTGGCTGTACGCTTTTGTGAATGCGTTAATAAAATACGACGGCATTTTACATTTCCACCAGGAAGAGATTTTAAATCTTCAAATTCTCCCTCCTTATCATACACTACTTTATCATAACCCAATACTGCAGCATAAAAGTTTTTAGATTTTTCGATATTACTTACACCAATAATCATTCCTACCGGTCCGCCTGTTGTTTTTAACCCTTTCCCAAACCAGTCTTTTCCTTCCACAACTTCAAAAATATTACCGTATAAATCCTTGATGAAAAAATGCTCTTCGCCATTTGGGGATTTCACGATATCACTTAATAAAGTAGCGCCTTTAGCTTTCAGAAACGCATAAGACTCCTTCACATTTTCACTTTTAATTTTTGCAACAAATAAACCTAAATCACCTAAATGTGGCTGAAAAGTAGCCGGCTGAGGCGTACGGCTGGTGTATTGCCAAATTTCGAATCCGCCACCGCCTTTAAGGTTAATTGCCAAAATAGCATGTCTGCTTTGCGGTTTTCCACCCGTATAAGGCAGCATCAAATTGGCTTCGGCAGCCTCTTCAAAAATAGGAATATCCATACCGAAATGCTGACGGTACCACTTAAATGCCTCATGTACGTTAGGAACTCCAATCCCAACTTGTTGTATGCCTGCTATTAAATATTTGCTCATAATTAAGGGCAAATATAGAGACTAATTTGACTTATAAAACCGTGATTTTTCCAAGGTAATTATTACATTTAAACAAATTTTTAGCTATGTACGGAACATTTAAAGATCACTTACAAAACCAGCTTAATGATATTGAAGCAAACGGTTTATTTAAACGCGAACGTGTTATTACCACCCCACAAGGTGCGTCAGTAAAAGTAAACGGTAAAGACGTAATTATTTTTTGTGCCAATAACTATCTTGGTTTATCGTCGCACCCAAAAGTAATTGAAGGAGCTAAAAAAACCTTAGACAGTCATGGTTACGGCATGAGTAGTGTTCGCTTTATTTGCGGCACACAAGACATTCATAAAACCTTAGAACAAAAAATTGCCACCTTCTTAGGACAAGAAGACACTATTTTATACGCTGCGGCATTTGACGCAAATGGTGGTGTATTCGAACCTTTATTTGGAGAAGAAGATGCGATTATATCCGATGAGTTAAATCACGCTTCAATTATTGACGGTGTACGTTTGTGTAAAGCACAGCGCTATCGTTACAAAAACAGTGACATGGCGGATTTGGAAGAACAATTAAAGAAAGCACAAGCACAACGTTATCGCATTATTGTTACTGATGGTGTATTTAGCATGGATGGTTACGTGGCGCCGCTAGATAAAATTTGCGATTTGGCTGATAAATATAATGCCTTAGTCATGGTGGACGAAAGTCATGCCACAGGCTTCATTGGCAAAACCGGACGAGGTACTGTTGAATTAAAAAATGTAATGAAGCGCGTTGATATCATTACCGGTACTTTAGGAAAAGCTTTAGGTGGTGCGATGGGCGGATTTACAACCGGTAAAAAGGAAGTTATAGAAATATTGAGACAACGGTCGAGACCTTACCTCTTCTCTAATTCATTAGCACCACACATTGTTGGTGCAAGCATTGCCGTGTTTGATTTATTAAGTCAGACGACCGAGTTACGAGATAAATTAGAGTGGAATATCAATTATTTTAAGAAAGGCATTAAAGCTGCCGGTTTAGAAATAAAAGAAGGCGACAGTGCTATTGTTCCGGTAATGCTTTATGATGCTAAACTATCACAAGTATTTGCCGATAAATTATTACAAGAAGGCATTTATGTAATTGGATTCTTCTTTCCGGTTGTTCCGAAAGGACAAGCCCGTATTCGTGTACAGTTATCAGCGGCACACGAAAAGGAACATTTAGATAAAGCTATTGCCGCATTTGCAAAAGTTGGAAAAGAGTTGGGAGTGATTAAATAGTTGTATTATATAATTCGTAGAATTGGGATGTGATGAGGGCACTCTAATTGGTTCACTGTTTAATATAATAATTATAAATTAGCAAGGTTTAAAATTAACTGCTGTATGGAATATCTTTCGACATCTGCGTTAGCGAACGAGTTAGAGATTAAATCATCAGATCTATTTGACAAACTAAAAGCTAAAGGCTGGATAGATAGAAAAAATGAAAAATGGGTTCTAACAGAACTAGGTAAACAAAACGGTGGTCAAATTAGAAACAATCCTAAGTTTGGAGACTATATCGTTTGGCCACATAATATTTCTTTTGAAGACAATGAACAAAAGATGAAAACAAAACTTATTAATGCAACTGCCATAGGTAAACATTTTGAAATTTCATCTCAGAGGCTAAACCTTATTTTATCTGAATTAGGCTGGATTGAAAAGGATATTGCAGGCTGGCAAGTAACAAAGTTGGGGAAAAATCTTGGCGGTAAGCAATTTGAACACGAAACCTCTGGAGGAACATATGTGCTATGGCCTGACAGCATTTTGAACAATAAAAACCTTGTTTCTGTTTTTAAAGACAGTTCTACAGCTCCGGAAATTCAAAAAACAATCCCAGATAAGGAACAAGAGATAGATAAAAAAAATACCGATAATTTTCGTGAAAAATTTCCAGCAAGCTTCAGAACAAAGGATGGACACATGGTTCGTTCGCGTGCCGAAGTAATTATAGACAACGCTCTCTATGATTATAAACTTGCTCATGCATATGAAAGAAAGCTTCCAGTTGAAGAAGAGGTATATTCTGATTTCTTTATACCTACTGAGAATGTCTATATTGAATTTTGGGGAATGGAAGGTGACCCTAAGTATTCTGAAAGAAAAAAAGCAAAGATAGATATATACAAAAAATATGACTTTAAACTAATTGAGCTTAATGATAACGACATATTAAATCTTGACGATCATTTGCCGAAAAAATTATTGAAGTTCAATATTAAAGTTTATTAACCTTGATATAGAATAAGGTGATAAAATTTCATTAAAGCTCTATCCACTTCACCACCGTTTCATTCACCACGCCTTTAAAAGAATTATTTAATCCATACGGAGAATGCTTTCCGTTTGGCAATGTAAAGAGCTGATTTTTTATTTTCTTGAATTGAAGTGAATCAGCTAACTGTTTGCTTTGTGAGAAGGGCACAACATCATCATCCAACGCATGGATTAATAAAACAGGAATATTTTTTATGTTGTGAATTGGGCTCGCTTTTATTACTTCAGGTTCATTTTTAATATAATCTCTTCCTAATACATCTTTATACAAATTTGGCAAGCCCCATTGTTGAGTGAGTAGATAAAAACTATCGTCGTTAAAATTTGTAGGTCCGGCAAATGATGTCACAGATTTAATATCTTTTTCCCCCAATGTATAAGCATATAATAACGCAAGGTGGCCGCCCGCGCTGGTACCCAACAAATGAACCTTGGTAACGTCTAAAGAAAAATTTGCCGCATTATTTTTTAAGAACAACAATACGCCCCGTATATCAGCTAGCATATCGTTTAATTTTGCTTTTGGCGCCAAACGATAATTAATGTTGGCAACACAAATTTTCTCGTCATAAAAATCAGTGGCCATGTCTGTCCAAAACATATTTTTATCGCCTTGTACCCATGCGCCACCATGAATAATAACCAAAAGCGGTGTTTGCGCATCTCTGTTTTTTGGCAAATACAAATCAAGATAATTAAGTGTGTCTTTACCGTACTTCAAATCCTTTAATACAAAAGCTTCATCTGTCGGATACTTTGGCTTAAATACTTCAGGTGGTTTCACGCGATTAAAAAACGTATACAAATAAACACCTATTATTGCCAATGCTAAAGCCGCCACCAAGTACAAGCCTTTTATATTGTTAATGAATTGCATTTTTATTGTAATAAAATTAATGAAATAAAAATTAACCCGCTCAATTCTTTTATACTGCTCAAATATTTATTACCTTCATCTTACTAATGTCAAAGCAAAAAGCATATACTCTTGATCCGTCACCGGAAGATTATAATTTTTTGCTTTACGGAATTGCTTGTCCGGATAATCAGTATTTTATTGTTAATTCCGTAAACGATGCTTTGGGAATCGATTTGCGTTTAGAGGAATACATCGACTTAAGTCATCGTATGGGTAAGGATTTTAAATTTTCTTTTTATAGTTTTTTCGATGAGGCATTAAATCTGGAATATAATTTAATTCCGAACCGCAGTAATTATGTGGCACAGGAAAACAATGAAAAAGAAGGTGGTGATTTATTCTCGCTTTTTAATGAAACTGTTGATGAGAGTAGTAAACTGATTCCGGAACTTACAAAAACAGATTATCTGCTATTAATAAAAGGCGACGAGCATTATCATCACAGTTATAAAATTGCGGAAGCGTTAAAGAAAATTCCTGAAATAATTACTCTTCAGGAAATAATTCCTGATCAATTAAGCAGTAAAAGTAATTTAATTTTCTAGTTTACTTTTTCAGCAAAGCATCCCAGCCTTGCGCTTTTAATGCTGCGACTGTTCCTGATTTAGTAACGAGGTTGGTTCCCTTTTCTTTATTGGTAATGTGTCCTATGACTGAAAAATCAGGAAGATTTTTTACCTTATCATAATCTGCTGCATCAATAGTGAAAAGTAATTCATAATCTTCGCCGCCACTTAAGGCGCAAACAGTTGCATCTAAATTAAATTGACGTGCCGTATCATAGGTTTGAGAATCGATTGGAATTTTCTCCTCATACAATTCACAACCCACATTAGATTGTGTGCAGATATGCAAAATTTCGGAAGCTAAACCGTCACTCACATCCATCATGGAGGTTGGTTGTAAATTTAAATCGGAAAATAATTTAACGATATCCTTTCTTGCTTCCGGCTTTAGCTGTCGCTCTAAAATATAATCCTTACCTTCTAAATCAGGTTGGATGTTTGGATTTTCCTTAAAGATGGTTTTTTCTCTCTCTAAAATTTGCAAGCCCATATAGGCTCCACCCAAATCTCCACTCACACATAATAAATTTCCTTCTTTAGCACCATGGCGATACACCACTTTATCTTTCTCGCATTCACCTAAAACAGTAATATTAATTACCAAACCACTTAGTGAAGAGGTTGTATCTCCGCCCACTAAATCAACACCGCATTTCTGACAAGCTAAAAGCATTCCTGCATATAACTCTTCTACTGCTTCCAAACTAAAGCGACTGGAAATTGCCATGCTTACAACAATTTGCTTGGGCTGACCATTCATCGCATAAATATCGCTTAGGTTCACTATAACAGATTTGTACCCCAAATGCTTTAAAGGAACATACGTTAAGTCGAAATGAACGCCTTCCACTAACATATCACTCGAAACCAAAGTAACTGTATTTGTATTTGTGTAATTAATGACAGCCGCATCATCACCAACACCCTTAATGGTTGAAGGATTTTTTAATTCAATATGTTCGGTAAGATGTTTAATTAAACCGAATTCGCCTAATGCACTTAACTCTGTTCTTGTGTTATTTTCCAACATGATTACGGATTTTTACGAATATACGAATGTATAGTCAATTGTTTTAATGTTCATTTACAATGCGTTTGCAACGAACCCCTTCTGGCGTGAATATTATCACAATACCCAATTTTAAGCCCGTTACTTTTAAATAATTTGAGATTTGTTCGAGATTTTTCTTCGACAGATAACCACTTTTTTTAAGCTCAATAATAATTTTACCATCTATCTCAAAATCGAGATAATTTGTTCCAACTACTTCTCCCTTATACTCTACATTATACTTTACTTGCTCCTTATAACCTATATTCTCTCTCTTTAATTCAAGAGCGAATGCTCTTTGGTAAGTTTTCTCAAGATGCCCAAAACCCAATTCATTAAAAACAGAATAAGCTAAACCCACTAACTTATAACTAAGTTCCGGGTAAATTAAATCTTGTTTATTTAATACAGGCTTCAAACTCTTACAAATATATAAACACAAATTCGTAACATTCGTATTGATACGTACTCTATTATTTTTTAGCGTGACCGTAAACTATATAATGATACCCTTTTGGTAAATTATTAAATACAACTGAATCGATATGCCCGAACACGTTGCGAGAAGCTTCATTAAAACCAAATGCTCCCATGAATCCTGCCGTGTGCAATTCTGTATCAGTGAATTTATTCAAGTAATTTTTTATTTGTGAATAGTGCATATAATTCCAATCCTTCGCCCACTTCACGAAATTCTTTCTGAAGAAAGAATGAAATTTACTTGCTCTTAAATTTTCAGCAAATAGAAAAATTCCACCCGGCTTTAACGCCTTATAAATTTCATTGATACTTTTTTCTATTCTCTCATCCTTTCCCTCACGCCCTACTCCACCTAAAACAGATTTCAAAATGATGACATCAAAATGGTTTTCGTAAGGAATTTCTACCGCATCGAAACATTGATAGTCTATTTCTCCTTTTAATTTTAAAGATGAATGATGATTTTTAATTTCATCCGGTGTTGGCTTTATGTCGTTACATATTACACTATGTCCCTTCGCTGCCAGCCACAATGACAATCCGCCTTTGTTTGCGCCAATCTCCAAACACATCAGTTTTTTATCCTTAGGAATTACTTTTTCCCAATGTAATAATGCGTTCGACCAGTTTTTCACATCCCAGCCAAGTATATCTTTATTGCTAAGCTCTCGCTGCATTATTTTAGTTTAACGCAAACGTTTTTAGGCTCTGTAAAGAAATCAAAAGCTTCGAATCCGCCTTCACGACCCACACCGGATGATTTCACACCGCCAAACGGCGTACGTAAATCACGCAACAACCAACAATTAATCCAAACAATTCCGGTGTGTAATTCTGAAGCCACTCGATTCGCCTTTGTGATATCCTGAGTCCAAACTGTAGATGCTAAACCATACATGGTTGAATTCGCCATCATTAAAACTTCTTCCTCCGTATCGAATGGCGTAATTGTTACTAGCGGTCCGAAAATTTCTTCCTGATTCGTACGGCAATCGTAACTTAAACCTTCTATAACAGTTGGTTCTACATAAAAGCCGTCCTGAAATTCTCCCTCTATAATCTTACGTTTACCGCCACATAAAACCTTCCCGCCCTCTTGCTTTGCTAATTCAACATAACTTAAAATCTTCTCCATGTGTGGTTTTGAAACGACTGCGCCAATTTTCACACCATCCTGGAGGGGTGGACCAACCGTTAGTTTCTTTGTTTTCTCAACGAAGTCGTTCTTGAATTTTTCATAAATAGGTCGCTCTACAAATATTCTTGAGCCGCATAAGCAAATTTGTCCCTGATTCGCGAATGAAGACAACATCGTTGTCGATAACATTTTATCGTAATCGCAATCGGCAAAAATGATATTAGGGTTTTTCCCGCCTAACTCTAAAGACATTTTCTTGAACATAGGACCTGCCACACTTGCAATATGCGCGCCCGTTTTTGTTCCACCCGTAAATGAAATAAGAGGAATATCCTTATGCGAAACAATTGCATTTCCAACTTTTGGACCTAATCCATGTACAATATTTAATACACCTTTTGGCAATCCGGCTTGAATACAAATTTCCGAAAGTAAATAAGCCGTCATTGGCGTTACTTCGCTGGGCTTTGCAACTACAGTGCATCCGGCAGCCAATGCAGGAGCAATTTTCCAGGTAAATAAATACAATGGTAAATTCCAAGGAGAAATACATCCTGCAACACCAACCGGTTGACGTAAGGTGTAATTAATCGCTGTATCTTCCATTGCATGTGCATGCGATGAATAATGCAAAATGCCGGTAGCATAAAAATTAAAATTAGCGGCAGCGCGTGGAATATCAACTGTTTTTGCCAAGTGAAGCGGCTTACCATTATCAACACTTTCAATAAGCGCTAACTTGTCTAAATTTTCTTCTATCAAAAAGGAAATTTTTTGAAGAATGCGTGAGCGGGTTTCTTTTGGCGTATTACTCCAAGCTTTGAATGCTGCCTTTGCCGCTTTTGTTGCCAACTCTACATCGCGCTCATCACTATCAGGAATCAAAGAATAAACTTTTCCGCGCGAAGGATCAATGTTATCAATATACTGATTAGAAATAGGCGCTACTAGTTCGCCATTGATGTAATTTTGAATTTTACTCATGTACAATTATTTTTCGCACAACTCTTTAAGGTTTTTTAATCCTTGTTCGAATTGCTGATTTAAGTTTTTATTAATCATTGGTCCCATTAATCGTGCCATAGGGTATGCCAGCGGACCGTTATTCTCCCACACCACTTTTGTAGTTCCGTTTTTTAAATCATCAAATGTCCAACTGTCTAATGCTGTACTTTTCCATGGTTTAATAAATTCGAGATCCAAAGTAATTTCTTGCGGCGCAGTAAATCCTTTGATTGTTAAACTTCCTTGCCCGATCTTCTTTCCATCCCATGCAAATTTATGTCCTACTGTTCCCGGCGCTCCGGTAATTTCTGATTTAGCATCCTGTTCCATTTTGTGCCAAGGATTCCAGTCGCGGTAATGATTTAAATTTGAAATACGCTCGTATACATGCGCTGCAGGCTTATTTATTACAATTTCCTTTTTGATACTATACTTGCCGGGTAAAATAGCAGCGATAATCAGCACCAAGCCAATTATTGCGATAAGGATGTAGATTATAATCATAATTCAATTTTTAGGTTTAAACAAAGATACTAAAAACAAAAATGCCCCCTTTTAAGGAGGCATTTTGTAAGTTTTATTTAACGATTAGTGTTCGCCACCGTCATGTTCGCCTTCAGCTAAAGGAACGGTTTGAGGAACGAAATCGTGTTCTTGTCCAGGCTTGCTGTAATCGTAAGCCCAACGGTGAACAACCGGTAAAGCACCAGGCCAGTTACCGTGAATATTTGCCATTGGAGTAGTCCACTCTAAAGTATTAGAATTCCATGGATTTTGAGGAGCTTTCTCACCGCGGAACATACTATAGAAGAAGTTGAATAAGAATACACCTTGACCTAATGCTCCGATGATAGCAGAGATTGTAACGATTTCGTTAATATCTACTAAGTTGTCGAACATTGGGAAGTTGCTATTCGTGTAATAACGACGAGGAACACCTGCTAATCCTAAGAAGTGCATTGGGAAGAATACACCATACGCAGAGATGAAAGTAATCCAGAAATGTAAGTAACCTAATTTCTTATTCATCATGCGTAAGAACATTTTAGGGAACCAATGGTAAACCCCTGCGAACATACCGAAGATAGCAGACAGACCCATTACAATGTGGAAGTGAGCTACTACGAAGTATGTATCGTGAACGTTGATATCAAGAGTAGAGTCAGCAAGGATAATACCTGTAACACCACCAGTGATGAATGAAGAAACCAATCCGATTGAGAACAACATTGCAGGTGTATACTGAATATTACCTTTCCATAATGTAGTAATGTAGTTAAATGCTTTTACCGCAGAAGGAATCGCAATTAATAAGGTAGTGAATACGAATACTGAACCTAAGAATGGATTCATCCCGGTCATGTACATGTGGTGACCCCACACGATAAATGATAAGAAACCAATTGCTAACATAGAACCAATCATAGCACGGTAACCGAAGATTGGCTTACGAGAGTTAGTGGAGATAATTTCAGAAGTAATACCTAAAGCAGGTAATAATACGATGTATACCTCAGGGTGACCTAAGAACCAGAATAAGTGTTCGAATAAAATTGGGCTACCACCAACGTTGTCTAACGGACGACCGCCAATGTAGATATCCGATAAATAAAAGCTTGTTCCGAAGCTACGGTCGAAGATTAACAATAATGCACAAGAGAATAATACAGGGAAAGATAACACACCTAAGATAGCTGTAATTAAGAACGCCCAGCAAGTTAAAGGTAAACGAGTCATGCTCATACCTTTTGTACGTAAGTTAACGATAGTGATGATGTAGTTCAAACCACCTAATAAAGATGACACAATGAATAACGCCATTGAAGTTAACCATAAAGTCATACCTAATTTAGAACCAGGCATAGCTTCAGGTAAAGCTGATAATGGAGGGTAAATTGTCCAACCCGGTGATGCAGGTCCGTCTTCAATAAAACAAGAACCTAACATGATTGCACTTGATAAGAAGAAGAACCAGTATGAAAGCATATTCATAAAGCCTGATGCCATATCGCGCGCTCCAATTTGATAAGGGATTAACAAGTTAGAGAACGTTCCGCTTAATCCGCCGGTTAATACCATAAATACCATGATAGTACCATGGATAGTAACTAAAGCTAAATACATATTCGGATCAAGGATACCGTCTTTGCCCCACTTGTCTCCAAGTATAGCATTGATGAAGGCAAATTTTTCTCCCGGCCAAGCTAATTGCATACGGAAAATGATAGACATTGTCATAGCGACAACAGCCATAATAACCGCTGTAATTAAAAACTGACGAGAGATCATCTTGTGATCCATGCTGAAAATGTACTTACTCACAAAGCTCTCCTCATGGTGGTCATCATGATGTGCATGATCGTGATGAGTAGCATGCTCGTGTTCCAGTGCTGTTGCTGTATGTGTAGATCCCATGTTTATTATTTATTAAATAGTGTTAGTAATAGTATTAGTTAGAGGCTACAGTTTTTACTGCTTTTTGTTTAGCTAACCATTCGTTATAATCCTTTTCAGACTCAACAATGATTGTCATTTGCATATTATAGTGAGAAGCGCCACAAATTTTGTTACATAATAAAATGTAATCAAATTCAACAGGCTCTTTTCCTTCTTTAGCACGTTGTTTATTGATACCTGCCATCATTTGCTTCACATATGGATCCTGACGCATTTCGGCAGTTGTTTTTGTAGGTCTGAATTTAAATGCTGTAACCATACCCGGAACACAGTTCATTTGTGCACGGAAATGTGGCATATATGCAGAGTGAATTACATCACGTGAACGCATTAACATTTCAACTTCACGACCAACAGGTAAGTGAAATTCGTTCTTAATTAAAATATCATCGTAACCTGTTGCATCAGCTGTATCTAAACCAACAGAGTTAGTTCCACCAATTTGACGGAAATCTGTTGATCCTAATTTACCGTCTTTACCAGGGAAACGAGCTGTCCAATCGAATTGTTTTGCATAAAGTTCAACAGTAACCTTATTTGCATCAGTTGGAGCCGACATAATTTCATTCCAGTATTTCAAACCGAAAATGATAATGAAAGCTAAAGCTGAAGCCGGAATAACTGTCCAAAGCATTTCTAACTTATTGTTGTGAGAATAAAAAACTGCTTTAGCGTTTTTATGTCCGCGATATTTAAACGCGAAGTAAAACAAGAAGAAGTTTGTTACTAAGAAAATAAAAGAGATTAAATACATGTTTGCATCCCAAAGCGCATCGTACTTTTCGCCATGCTCAGAAGAAGCAGCAGGTAAAGAACGATCAATCCAGCGATTAATTTGCCAGAAGAAGAATAGGAAGAAGAAAACCATAAAGGCTAACATTCCTTTTCCCATTGCGTCGTTATCAGCATCGTTAACATGCCATTCCTTGGTTTTCTTTAAACCTCTCGATAATTCGATGATTCTTAATAATTGGTGACCTGCAATTATCAGAAGTATGATGGCTAATAGAACTAGAAGTTTCATCGTATATAATTTTAATTTCTGTTAAACTTTACTTTCTTATCTTAATTAAATTGAGTGATGTAAACTCTCCTCAATGAAAGGATGATTTTTCACTTTTAATGGTGCTTTAGTTAAAGCGTTTAATACTACGTAAAGGAATAATCCAAGGAAGAAGAAGAAAGTTCCAAATTCCATCCAGCTTAAACCAGTCCAATGGTGACCAACAGTACCAGGCATCACCATCATGACTACATCAAGGAAGTGTCCAACTAAAATAATTGTACCAACAAAAATTAAGAAGAAGAAATTACGTTTACTGTCGCGGCTCATTAACATTACCATAGGGAATGCAAAATTTACCATTAATACAGTCCACATTAATGCTTTGTAACTTTCCCAACGAGTTTGGAAATAAATAACCTCTTCAGGAATATCTGAATACCAAATCAACATGAATTGAGAGAAGTATAGGTAAGTCCATAAGAATGAAATCGCAAACATCCATTTACCCATATCATGAACAGTACTCTCAGTAACAAAATCAAGATATCCTAATTTCTTTAACCAAACAATTAGCATGGTGATAGTAACCATGGCGCTGATCCACATTCCAGAGAACGCATACCAGCCATATAATGTAGAGAACCAATGAATATCGATACTTAATAACCAATCCCAAGCAGCGGTTGAAGAAGTTACTCCAAACACAACCATAAACCAAGCACCTAACTTTACATTCTTCCAATGGTAACTGTTGTTAACGTCGATATCTAATTTATCTGCTTCTAATGAGTTCTTACGTAATTTAAGCGTAAACCAAAGCCATGCAATCATATATAATACGGTTCTAATCCACCAAAACGCACCGAAGTATCCCATTTTACCGGCGATGATTGGGTCATGCTCAGCTGCTGCAGGATCCATCCACACATAAAAATGATTCATGTGCAATTGACTTACAATGAAAAACAAAAAGAGAGCACTTAAACCCCATGGAAGGTACATGGTTACTGCTTCAATTACACGCTTAATAGAAGTTGCCCATCCTGCTTCAGCTGCATACTGCAATCCTAAAAAGAAAGCAGCTGCCAATGCAATTCCCATAAAGAAGAAAGCACTAGTAAAAATGTTAGCCCAAGCCCTGTTGTGATTGTATTCAGGATCTGCATTGGTATCCATCATAAACATGGCGATAATAGAAATTAAACCGATAGCCATTAAAATGAACGAAGCCATTTTAGCTTTTGATGGTACGGTGAATTGTAGTTTGTCAGTATTCATATCCTAAAATATCTATGAATTAATTAATGTGTTGATTTAGTTTCTTCTTTTTTAACCTCAGCTACCGGAGCGGCTGCTTTTGTTGAATCTGCAGGAGCTGCTTCTTTTGGTCCTTGTAATTTCTGTACATAGTGCACCAATTTCCAACGCTCATCCTGAGTTAAAATACTAGCATGATTTCCCATTAAACCTTTTCCGTAAGTAATTGAATGGAAAATTTTACCCTCTGATAAATTCTTTAATGCTCCATTATAAGCCGGAGGTGCACCAGGTAATTTACCACCTACTTTTCCATCACCGGCGCCGCTGGCACCATGGCAATGCAAACAATATTTACCGTATAAAGCTTCAGCTTCAACCATTACTTTATCATTTAAAGCAATTGGGTTTTTTAAATATAAACCGGCTTGCTCATAGCCTTCTGCTGTGTTTGGATATACATAAGGCATATACCCACGCGCAATTGTACCTTTTACGGGAGTAAATTGAGTTGAGTAAACAGTATCACCGTTAAAGGTGCTTGTTCCATAAACCTCAACAGATGGTGAACGATACATGTCAGGCATGAATTCCACGCCAGGACTATTTGCATCTTTTTTACCACAAGATGTAAAACCAATAACTAATGCCGCAAGTGCAACACCGTTGTAAATTGATTTTATGTTTTTATAATTTAGTTTCATATCTAACAATCTGTTTTGTCAAATTAATAAGCCGGTTCGATGTGTAATGTTCCTTTGTAATTCACTTCCTCTGCACCGTTTTCTTTTAAGATAGCGTCCGCTTTTTTAGCTTGCTCATCATTTAATTCCAAATACACTAAAAACTTATCATCGGTAGTACGAGGATCAGGGTTTTTAGCTTTTGCACCCGGAACCAACCAGCAACGTAATAAATACGTTAATGCCATACCGTGCGCTGCACAGAATACTGTTGATTCGAAAGTAATCGGAATAAATGCAGGGATATTGAAATAATAAGCCCAGTTTGGTTTACCTCCAATATCTGCCGGCCAGTCATGAATTTGCATATACCACATCATTAAGGTGGCTAAGCTCATTCCAGTAATTCCGTAAATAAACGCGCAGATTGCTAGGCGTGTTCTAGGAACTCCGATTACCGGATCTAATCCGTGAACAGGAAAAGGAGTAAACACATCTTTAACGCGAATACCTGATGCACGTAGCTTTTTACAGGCTTCCATCATTGGCACTTCGTCGCCAAAAACACCGTGTATAATTTGTTTAGTTGCCATATCTTTTAAAATATCTTTTTATTTAGTGTGCGTGTGAATGAGCGTGTGAATGATTAGCTGATTCTTTCTTTTGTGATTCACCTGATTGCTTCAAGATGGTTTTTAATTCAGCTTGAGCAATTACAGGGAAGTAACGAGAGAATAATAAGAAGAATGTTCCAAACATACCGATTGTTCCAATGAAAATACCGATATCAATGAATGATGGAGTATACGTATTCCATGTCGATGGTAAGAATGTACGTAATAAAGTAGGAACGATAATTACGAAACGCTCGAACCACATACCAATGTTTACTACTATTGATAACAAGAATGTAGCAACAATTGAGGTACGGATTTTCTTAAACCAGAATAACTGTGGAGAAATTACGTTACATGTCATCATTGCCCAGTACGACCAAGCTAAAGGACCTGTAGCACGATTTAAGAATGCGTATTGTTCCCATTCTACACCTGAATACCATGCAATGAATAACTCAGTTAAATAAGCAACGCCTACAATTGAACCTGTAACGATGATTACGATGTTCATGTATTCGATGTGCTTGATGGTTAAATAAGCTTCTAATTTGTAAATCTTACGAACTACTAACATTAAGGTTAATACCATCGCGAAACCTGAGAATACCGCACCGGATACGAAATAAGGCGGGAAGATGGTAGTATGCCAACCAGGAACTATTGATGTGGCAAAGTCGAAGGATACGATTGAGTGTACGGAGAATACTAACGGAGTTGATAAGCCTGCAAGTACTAAAGATACTTCTTCGAAACGGCTCCAGTGACGAGCGCTTCCACCCCAACCGAAAGATAATAAACCGTAGAATTTCTTTTGCCAAGGCTTAATTACTCTGTCGCGAATCATAGCGAAGTCAGGAATTAAACCAATGTACCAGAAAACAATTGATACGGTTGCGTAAGTTGATACCGCGAATACGTCCCACAATAATGGTGAGTTAAAGTTAGGCCACAATGAACCAAATTGATTTGGTAATGGGAATAACATATAATCTAACCACGGACGACCGGTGTGTAATGTTACGAAGATAGCCGCACACAATACAGCGAAGATGGTCATCGCTTCTGCAGAACGGTTAATCGCCATACGCCATTTCTGACGGAATAATAATAATACCGCAGAGATTAATGTACCAGCGTGACCGATACCGATCCACCATACGAAGTTGGTAATATCCCAAGCCCAATCGGCAGCGTTGTTAGAGCCCCAAGCTCCGATACCAACACCAATTGTGTAAGCTAAACAGCCAATACCCCATAAGAAAGTTAATGCGCAAATAGTTAGTAATACATACCACCCTTTTGCTGCTTTACCTTCAATAGGTGCAATGATGTCATCAGTAATTTGTCGGTAGTTCTTACTACCTAAAATTAACGGTTCCCTGATTTCTGATTCTGCGTGCATATTTTTTATTTAATATGATTAATATTTTTTATGAGTGCTTTTCTTCTTTGTGCTCTTCATGTTTTTCTTCGTGCTTCGCTGCGCCATGTCCACCTTCTTCGTGAATAATAGCTTCTTCCTGATTTCTCACTTTTACCATGTAAGAAACAGTAGGCTTCACACCAAGTTCTTCTAATAAGAAATAATTTCTGTTATCATTTCTCCATCTAGCGATTTGTGAATTCTCATCATTTAAATCACCAAACATAATAGCGTTAGTAGGACAAGCTTGCTGACATGCAGTTTTGATAGCACCATCAACAACAGGAGCGCCGGCTTTCTTAGCTTCTAACTTACCTGCCTGTAAACGTTGCTGACACATAGAACATTTTTCCATTACACCACGACTACGAACTACAACGTCTGGATTTAAAACCATACGTCCTAATTCTTGTTGTGCAGGGTTGCTTGCGAACCATTCGTTAGCGTTATAGTTAAACCAGTTAAATCGACGAACTTTGAATGGACAGTTGTTAGCGCAATAACGAGTACCAATACAACGGTTGTAAGTCATCATGTTTAAACCTTCAGTACTGTGGCTGGTAGCTAATACCGGACAAACAGTTTCACAAGGTGCATGATTACAATGTTGACACATGATTGGTTGGAAAGTTACCTTCGGATTGTTAGAAGGCGTTTCCATATCTAAGTTCATTTGCTTGTATCCGATATGCTCTTCAGCCGCTTTTTGCTTAGTCATATCAGAGCTATAATAACGGTCGATACGTAACCAGAACATGTCACGTGTTTTTCCGATTTCTTCTTTACCAACAACGGCAACGTTATTCTCAACACCACAAGCTACCACACAAGCTGAACAACCAATACAAGAAGTCATGTCAATGGTTAAACCCCATTGGTGACCCATACGCGGATGTGAATCCCATAAATCAATTTCGCTTACATGCTTCTCACCGGTATGTGTGTGCATTACTGCAGAAGGATTCCAAACTTCTTTGTCCTTCTCCTTAAATTCTTTTAAAGAAACTTCACGTAATAAAGCTTCTTCACGACCCATAATGGTGTGTTGAATTTGAGTAGCAGAGAATTTATGTGTCTCTTCAGTTTTTGTAACATTTACTGAAGGAGAAATTGCCTGAATAGTATCATTTGAAACTGTACAGAATTGGAAAGCATTCGCACCAACTCCATTTGCAATCTTCAAAGTTTCAGCAACACGGCCATAACCTAAAGCTAAACCGATTGTTCCTTTAGCCTGGCCTGGTTGAGGATAAACAGGAACGTTTACAGATACACCATTAACTGATAATGTTGCAATGCTTCCGATGATATCCTGACGTAACATTTCATGCATTCCTAACGCTTTCACGTCTTCCGGACACATAGTAATGTAATTATCCCAAGTTACTTTAGAAATAGGATCAGGTAATTCCATTAACCAAGGATTATTGCTTTGGTTACCGTTTCCTAATCCAACTTTTTCGTAAACCATTAATTCGAATGCGCCACCTTTTACAGAAGTTGCCATTGAAGCAGCTTTGTTATAGTCAGGTGTAGGCATTGCTTCAACAACCGGAGCCGCTACTTCTTTAACCGGAGCAGGTTTTACTTCTTCTGTTTTAACAGAATCTAAAACCTCAGCGATTGCTGCAGCAACACCGCTCATGATTGGCATACCTGCCGAATCTTTTGCCATAACTACTTCCGGAGTTTCTTTAGCAACACGTACTTTTAAAACACCATCGTGTAATGTATGAGCCCAGAATGAAGCGAAATCTAAATATTTACCTTGTTGAGGGAAAATATGATTTTGCCAGTAGGCTTGTAAATAAGTATAGTAAGAAGATTTAACACCAGCCCAAGCTAATAATGAATCCTGGAATTGACGTGTACCTTCATAACGAGGTGCACTGAAAATTGGATTAATGGTTGGCTGTTGTAAGCTGAAGTGACCGGCTTTTGGATTTGCATCACCCCATGACTCTAAATAATTATTATCAGGACAAACAAAATCCGCCATTTGTGAAGTCTCGTCTAATACCTGAGAGAAAGAAACTTTTGTAGCCACTTTCTTGTAAGCATCAGCAAACTTCAATGAAGCAGGTGCTGTATAAACCGGATTACAGTTATAAGTTAATAAAGTAGAGATTTTACCCGCAGACATATCAGCTACTAAATCTGTAAAATCTTTATCGTTACCTTGTTTTAAATTGAAGTGGTTAGCATAATCTACTGTTTTACCGTAGTTATCTAACATTTTGTTGATGCCATTGATTAAGGTTTGAATACCTTCATCATTAACACCGGAAACAACTAATGAATTCCCTTTGTTATCGGCTAATTCTTTAGCAATTTTTGCAATCGCTTTTTCAGCTTCTGCATTTCCGATTTTTCCATCACCGGAAACAGTTGCATTACCTGTAGCTGAAGCTACCTGATTGAATAATGAAACAACAACTTTACCGAATTCAGAAGGCTTAACCATGTAACGATAATCGGCGTTTGCACCGGTTAAAGATAAGTTAGCTTCGAAATGATAATGTCTGCTCATTTCAGCATTTTCCTTACTAACCTTACGGCCTTTTCCGTATTGACTAGCAAATTCAATTGGGTTTAACCAAGTTCCTAAGAAGTCGCAAGCAATACCAACAATGGTTTTTGCTTTATCGAAATTATAAGAAGAAACTACAGCTTTTCCGAATACGTTTTTGTTAGCAGAAACTAAAGCAGCGTAAGAAACTGAATCGTAAGTTACATGCTTAACGTTTGGATATTTTGCTTTCAACTCAGCAATTACTGCTTTAGTTGAAGGACTGATAATAGTTGAAGTTACTAAACGAGCCTCACCAGACGCTAAAGCTTTAGCAACTGCATCATCAACATTTTTCCATGTTGTTGCAGTTCCTTTTGCTAAAGGACCGGTTAAACGCGCGCCATCATATAAGCTCAATACTGAGGCTTGTACACGAGCACTAGTTGCGCCATTAGATACTTTTGATAACTCGTTACCTTCGATTTTAATCGGACGGCCTTCGCGTGTTTTTACCAATACGGAAGCATAATCATGCCCATCGTAAAAAGTAGAAGCATAGAAGTTAGCTACACCCGGTGTTACCTCCTCGGGTTTCACAACATAAGGAATTGCCTTTATAACAGGAGTCTCACAGGCTGCTAAAGCAACAGCAGCTGTAGAAAAGCCCATTACTTTTAAGAAATCGCGGCGGCTGGTACCGTTAGATTTTGTACCTTCTTCATTAAGGAATTCATCCATTGGAAGAGGTTCAGCAAATTCATTTTTGCTTTGCTGTAAAAACTCAGGACTTTCGGTTAATTCCGGTAATCCTCTCCAGTATTTTTTTGACATAGACATCTATAATATTCGGTTAGTACTGGTTAATTATTAGTAATGGCATTTTGTACATTCAAGGCCACCGATTTTTTCAACGGTAAACTTAACATCATACTGCCCTTTATATTTTTCTTTTAACGCTTTGTGCAAGCGATCGTAGTACGGATTTCCTTCCATTGCCACTTCCGTTTTGCGATGACATTCAATACACCATTTCATAGTTAAAGGGTTCTTCTGCTCAACTGTAGTCATTGATTTTACATCACCATGACAATTAGCACAATCTTGCTTTCCAACAACCACGTGTTGTTGGTGACTAAAATAAACATGATCCGGTAAATTATATACTTTTATCCATTTAATCGGATTTGCTTTTGATTCATCGTACTTTCCTGTTGAAGGATCGTATCCGGCAGCATCGTAAATTTTTGCAATCTCAGTTTTTCCTGTTGTAGGTCCTTCCTGAATGCCTTTATGACAATTCATACAAATATTAACGGTAGGGATTCCTGAGTGACGCGATTTCTCTACTGAAAAATGGCAATACTGACAGGCAATCTCATTATCACCTGCGTGAATCTTGTGTGAAAATTTGATTGGTTGATCAGGGTGGTATCCCTTTTGGGTTTTCCAATCATAATAAACTGAAATATTGTAACAAGCATCCCAACAGCTCTTCATGCCCGCAAAACCTAAGATGATGCAGAAAACGCCAACTAAACGACGGTGACCGCTAATCCATCCTTTTGCTTCTTGCCAGAAGGTCATTTCAGGATTTTCAGGTTTACCCTCGCTGCGGTTAGCTGTATTTTGTAATGAAGTACGTACGCTGCGTAAAGCTGTAATCAAAATAGCTAATACAACAACGAAAGTTAAGATTAAATATAATGGGTCAATTCCCTTTGCAGCTTCTTCAGCACCTGCAACAGGAACACCTGCATCCGGACCTTTCGGACCCGCAGCTGCAGGAGGTGGAGCTTGCAAGAAAGCAATGATTGCGTCAACATCTTTATCTGATAACTGTCCTTCGAAAACAGTCATTGCCGCTTTACCATTGTCATTAAAAATTTTGTTGGCGTAAGCATCGCCGGCCTTAATCATTTTCTCATTGTTGAGAATCCAGTTTTTTAACCAGTCGCCTTTTGGCGCGCGATCAAAAATACCTTTAAGACCCGGACCGGTTAATTTTTGGTCGGTATGCGAGGTGTGACACACCGCGCAATTTTGCTTAAATAATTTCGCTCCGTCCTGGGCGATGATGTTACCTGCAAAAAGCACTAACATCATTGCTGTACCCAGCAAAGATTTGAAGGAAAAATGAAACATACGGCTATACATATTTGAATAGGAAGAACTCCTTGTTTGTTGCTTGTTTAATGACACTTTAATGACAGTTAATGCCCGCAAATTTAGCAGAAGTAACGAGATCTAAATCGTAAAAATTTAATTTTTTTAACATTAATACTAATTTATAATTATTCTAAATAAGGACCTCCGACCAATGTTAAAATTTAATCGATTAGCTAAAATTTAAGGTGTTTTTAGGTTTGCAAGTGCTTATTCGTAACTTTGAGTTTTAAGGTCTTGAAACAGCTCACTTTAATACTTCCAAAACTTAGTTTTTTAAAGCTAAATAATGCTGTAAAGGCTTTATTTTCATACCATTTGTCGCGACTCTTCCGAAAACCGTTCGCCAACGCAATGCCTCTGAGTATCTCCATTGAACCTACCACGAGTTGTAATTTGCGTTGTCCGGAATGCCCAAGCGGATTGCGACAGTTCACACGCCCAACCGGAATGCTTCAATTACAACGATTTGAGAAAATAATTGAAGAGCAACGTAAAACACTCATCAACATCATGTTTTACTTTCAAGGTGAGCCATATTTAAATCCTGAATTTTTAGAAATGGTGAAAATCGCGAATCGGAAAAAAATTTTCACAGTTACGAGCACCAACGCACACTATCTCACAGATGAAAACGCGAAAAAAACCATTGAAAGCGGTTTGGATAAAATAATTATCTCGATTGACGGCACTACACAAGACACGTATGAGCAATACAGAGTAGGCGGACAATTAGAAAAAGTAATTGCCGGAACAAAAAACATTTTAAAATGGCGGAATGAATTAAAAAGCAAAACGCCCTATGTGGTTTTTCAATTTTTAGTTGTTAAACCCAATCAACATCAAATTGATGATGTATATAAATTGACTGAAGAATTAGGTGTAGATGAAGTAGCCTTAAAAACCGCGCAGGTTTACGAATTCGAGAATGGAAATGATTTAATTCCAACTATCGATAAGTACTCGCGCTATGCACAAAATGCTTCCGGCAAATGGCAAATAAAAAATAAACTGTTGAATCAATGCTGGCGCATGTGGAGCAGTTGTGTTATAACCTGGGATGGATTGGTTGTGCCATGTTGTTTTGATAAAGATGCCAAGCACCAATTAGGAGATTTAAAACAAAATTCATTTAAAGAAATTTGGTACTCGGAAAAGTATAATACTTTCCGGAAATCAATTTTAAAATCTAGAAAAGAAATTGATATCTGCACCAATTGTACAGAGGGAACTAAAGTGTGGGCTTAACGCTTATTCGCTTCCTTAATGTAAGCATCCAAAGCCATACTCATACTTGGGTTTTGAGGGTTCGGAGCGAAAATATCTAAACGATATCCTAATTGTTTTACCATTTGAGCAGTAGCATGACCAAAGGCTGCGATGCGTGTACCTGCTTGTTTGAAATTAGGGAAGTTTTGTTTTAATGAACGGATTCCTGCAGGCGTGAAAAACACCAACACATCGTATTCACCAAGATTTTTTATATCGGATAAATCCGCTGAAACGGTACGATAGAAAATTCCTTTGGTGTAAGAGATTTTAATTTCGTCGAGGAAATCTGCAATTTGTTCTTTATGAACATCCGAACAAGGTAATAAAAACTTTTCTTCCTTGTTTTTACGAATTACATCTACCAGGTCTAATAAAGTTCCGTGCCCGAAAAATATTTTACGCTTACGGTATTGAATATACTTCTGTAAATAATAAGCCGTTTGCTCATTGATGCAGAAATACTTCATTGTTTCAGGAACAGTAATACGCATTTCATTACACACTCTGAAAAAATGATCAACCGCTAAACGACTGGTTAAGATAACTGCACCATGCGCTAAAATATCTATCCTTTGTGCTCTGAAATCCATCGCACTTAATCCCTCTACACGAATAAACTGACGGAAATTTATATTTAAAGAATACTTACGGCCTAAATCCAAATACGGATTTTTATCATTATCGGCAGGCTTTGGTTGCGACACCAAAACATTCTTTACTTTATTCTTTGGGAAATTACTGATTTCAATAACAGGTAATGGAGGCGGAACATAAGCAGGCTGCTTAGCATTTTTTCTCTCCTTTTTTACCGGTGCTTCTTGAACTTGTTTAGGTTGCTTTTCGAGCTTGGTTGCTTTTGCGATAACCTTTTTTGCAGGTTTCACAACTGCCTTTTTTACTTGCTTTTTTACTTTAGCAACTTTAACGGGCTTCTTTTTTGCAACTGCCTTTTTGGGTTTAGTAGTTTTCTTTGCAGGTTTTTTTACAGCTTTAGCTTTTTTTGCTTTTACAGTCTTGCTACCTTTTTTACTTGTAGGTTTTGACTTTGTTTTTTTAGCTGCCATAGAATTAAAAATTTACTACTAAAAATTTAATTAATACCAATAATGGTAAAATTTCCAGAGTGCAAAGATATACAAATAATTGAAAAACCCCCATACCCTGCTCTATACCTGAAAACAAAAAACCGCGATATAACCTGAACATGTAACCTAAAACGATAAAAAGTAAAGATGGAAATACCAACCACACCGGATTAATGGGTGCCAGCTCTGCAATAATCATTACCGGTAAAAGTATAACTCCCACCGACTGATTAATAATTAAAGTATTGTTGATGTACTCGTAAATAGTGCTTTGAGTTTGGGTAATAAATCCAATAATGTTCAGAATAAAAAACTTTACCGTATAAACTACCAATACCAGCAGCACAAAAAACATGAATTGAAAAAAATAGGATTGATCATCAAGTATACCACCAAACAATCGATTCAGCTTATAAAGCAAAAAAGCGGTTACAACAACAAATACAATATTTAATAATACTGAAAGTTGTTTAAATGGTCCGTAATTTTCTCGCTCCAACTGACGAGCAACTTGCAAACTGTAAGCGGCATTCAAGACCCTCAAAGTACGCGACGGCATTGTTGCCTTTAAAACAATTAATACAGCTACCGCCAAAAACAAAACAAACGATGGCCAGAATAAATGTTGGGCAGGATTAAAAATAGCCCCATCATGAATGGGCTTTAAAAGGTGGTTATTAAAAATTGGTTCGTAGGAAGTTGTCATTTCTAACTAAACCAAATTTTAAAGATTAAAGCGCGAAGGTTCTTGAAACACAGAAGCCGAATTTTATTTGTCCTTTCGACCAGGTGTCGGTTGTATACGGAATAAAACTATTCTCAATTAATGCCGGAGCATTCGTAAAGAATAAACTAAAAACGTGTCCGCCTGTTTCTAATTCAAAACCTAAAGCTAAAGGATTATAAGCAGACGTATTGTTTTGGTAATAAGGTGAGAAGTTGTAGAAATAATCACCAATTAAACACATACGCTTAGTTAATTTTAAACGTGCACCAAAGCCTAAAGAAAATAAACCATTAGTATCTTCTGCCTTGTTGGAAGCATTAATGCTTTGCTTAATGTAATTTCTATGCAAATAAGAAGGTAAAAACTCAAGTGATAACCATTCGGTTAATTTGCTGGCAATGATTACTTGCGCGAAATAGTTGACGCGATGCAATTCGTCGGTTTCAAAATCTTTTACAATACCCGCGTATAATTGATCGGTTTTCATGGAGGTATATCCAATATCTGCAAACACTGCAATCGATAGAGGAATATGAAAATCTTCAGTTTGTGTTAATGGTCTCCATTTTATAGAGCCATCGTAAGTTTCGCGGTAACGACTTCTTCCAATACCAATAGTTAAGTTATCGGTAACACCATAGTCAAACGACCAGCGGATATCGCTCGCATTATCAAAGCCAAAATAAGTATGAGCGGCTTCATTTAAAGCATTTGGCTCAAGTGCCGAATTGTACACATTACCAAAGCGGTGAGAAATTCGGAAATCCAAATGTTTCTTTTTTACTGTTTCAATAGTATGAGCATTTCCTAATTTATAGGTTTTAAAAGTAGCATATACTTTTTCGTGTTTGTTCTCGCTGCCTTCATTTACCAAACTCAAGAGATCATCTTGCGCAAATAATGTTCCTGAAACTAAAAAAACCGAAAACAGTAATAATTTTTTCATACTCATGATTTAATTAATGATGTCAAATATAAACAAAAAAAGGACGGAAAATTCCGTCCCTTTAATTGTATAATAACAAATGAAATTTATTTTTTCACATAAGGCTTGATGGTAGATGTTAAAGTTACATCTACAACCTCAGCAATGTTCTTTACATATAAAGAAGGCACCTTAATATCGTAATCAGCTACTTTTACCTTGAATTTAGTTTCTAACGCAATAGCATCACCCTTCTTCGTAATAGTTCCTTCAAGAGTTACATCTTTTGTTACTCCGTGAATAGTTAATTTACCGGTAGCGGTTACTTTTTGAGGCGCGTCTGTTGTTAAATCAATTTTCTCGTTCACTTTTCCTTTAAACATAGCGTTCGGAAATTTGGTTGATTCCATATAGTTCTCATTAAAATGCTCTTCCATTAAAGCATTTTTAAACTTAAACATCTTGATGGTAATCACGGATTGCAAATCGCCGGTTGTAGCATCTAAAATAACCGCAGCTTTTTTATTAGTAGCCTCAATGTCTTCAAGTGGAGACTTCGAGAAGAAAGTAACAACAGAAGTTTCTTCTTTTCCTAAATCGGCAAACTTCTGTGCTTGAGAATTAAAAACAAAGCCTAAGGCTAAAACAAATACTAATTTTTTCATATATAGGTTTAAAACAATAATTATACCAAAAATAGAAATTATTTAATCAAATCCTCGTCTTTAAGGTACTTTTCTATGAGTCGAGGGAATGCATACTTATGGAGCTGTGCAATTTTTACCTTTTTTAACTTAAGGTGGTGAGGAGGATTTTCTAATGCAATTTGATAAAAACTGGCATGTAAATTCTGATGGGATAAAATGTGTTTGTATTCCTTGCTCACATTAATTATACGCGGTGATTTTCCCTTCCAGATTTTTATTAATTCCTTGCTCTTTAATAATGTTGCTTCATTATTTCGTTTATCACTTTCGATGAGATAAAATTCATACAAGCTTTTCCAGATATCCTTTCCCTCTCGTTTATTAATATAAGTATTGCCATTATCTACAAACACTATATAATTAAGGTAACGATCCTTTACTTTCGTTTTCTTTGCTTTTACCGGAAGTTGATTTACTTTTTGTGTTCGAAACGCTTCGCATTTGTCATTAAAAATACAATTGGCGCAATCCGGATTTTGAAGGCGGCAATATAATGCCCCGAACTCCATAATAGCTTGATTGAAATCCGCGGCGGATTTTTTTGGCAACAGTTCATTCGCCAATTCGTAGAATTCCTTTTTTCCGGCTGTTGAGTCAATTGGTGTTTCTATTCCGAAAACGCGACTTAAAACCCTGTATACATTTCCATCTACCACGGCATGCGGTAAACCATAGGCAATACTTGCAATAGCTGCTGCTGTATAATCGCCCACACCTTTTAATGCACGAATCTCATTATAGCTTTGGGGAAAGCCGGCATTATGCTCTTTTACAATCGTTTTGGCTGCTTCATGCAAATTTCGGGCCCGCGAATAGTAACCAAGTCCTTGCCATAGCTTCATTACCTTATCCTCCGGTGCTTTTGCCAGATCCTTCACCGTTGGGAAATGCTCGATAAACTTTAAATAGTATCTAAGTCCTTGATTTACTTGTGTTTGCTGAAGAATAATTTCCGAAAGCCATATTTTATACGGGTCGGAGGTGCTCCGCCAAGGCAATTCGCGCTTGTTAAAATTGTACCATTTTATGAGCCGTTTGGCGAAAAAATCCATAATTCGACAACAAATTAAAATAAAATTTGATGATTTATTTTTAGGTTTTAATATAAATACTATCTTTGCCCTCCATTTTTGATAATTCAAATTATTGATTTTAAATACTTTGTAAAATGACAAAAGCTGACATCGTAAACGAGATTTCTGAGAAGACAGGAATTGAAAAAATTGCAGTACAAGCTTCAGTAGAAGCTTTCATGAAATCGATCCGTAATGCCATGATCGAAGGTAAGAATGTTTACCTACGTGGATTCGGAACATTTGTAGTGAAAAAACGTGCCGAAAAAATTGGCCGTAACATTTCTAAAAATACAACCGTTGTGATTCCTGCGCACTACATTCCGGCATTTAAACCTGCTAAAACTTTCTCTGAGAGAGTGAAAAAGAATGTAAAAGTTGCTGAGCCGGAACCAAAAAACAACGACTAATTAAATGAGTCAGATTAAAAAAACGCAGCTGTTATTAATTATAGGAGCTGTAGTTTTATTCGTTCTTTTATTTTTTGCCAACAAGAAACCATCTGTTGTTGCAGCAGATAACGGTGAGCAGCATGCGGTTGCTGCCGAAACCATTGAAAGTTTCGTGAAAACCGCTGAAGGTGTTTTAGCACCCGAATTAAAAAAACAAACCGATTCTTATCTGCAAAAAGCGAATGGGGCCGATAAAACCAAATGGCTCGATAGTATCGTTAGCTTTTGGGACAAAAATAAACGCCCCGATATTGCTTCGTATTACTTTGAACAAAAAGCAGAGGCAGTTAAAAATTCAATTACCTGGTTTAAAGCCGGCGACCGCTATTATTATTCGGTACGCTTTATTAAAGACCAAAATGAATTAATGCCTTTATATCAAAGCGCGATACGTTGCTACGAAAACGGTTTAAAGCTGGAACCAAATAATGCAGAAGCTAAAATCATGATGGCTTCCTGTTATGTAGAAGGTTCTTCCGATCCAATGAAAGGAATTACAATGCTTCGTGAAATTGAAAAAACCGATAGCAATAATGTAACGCTTCAATTAAACTTCGCTTTTTTCTCGGTTAAATCGCAACAATGGGACAAAGCCATTAAACGTTTTGAAAAAGTTTTAGCCATCGATTCGCTTTATATTGAAGCGTATCTGCACCTGGCAGATGCTTACGAACAAATGGGTAATAAACAAAAGACAATTGAAATGTTGGAGAAGTATAAGGTGAGAACCGATGATGCTTTAGCCCGACAAGAAATTGAAAAATATATACAACAATTAAAAAATTAATAATTTAAAAACAGATCTTATGCCAAGCGGAAAGAAAAGAAAAAGACATAAAATGGCGACCCACAAACGCAAAAAACGTTTGAGAAAAAATCGTCACAAGAAAAAATAATCAATAACCCCTTAGGGTATTAGTTAGATTTTATGCGAACGGAAAAAAGCCAGTCTTTTTTCCGCTTTCGCCATTATATATAAATTAAAAAATTTAGAGCGTGAATTATGATTTAGTTATTAATTCCACGCCTAACGAAGTTGTTATAGCTCTTTTAAACGATAAGCGTTTGGTTGAGCTTCATCGTGAAAAGAATAACTCCAAATTTTCGGTAGGCGATATCTACTTTGGCAAGGTTAAAAAGGTTATGACCGGCCTTAATGCTGCCTTTGTGGATGTTGGATATGAGAAAGATGCTTTTTTGCATTATCTCGACCTTGGCCCGCAAGCCACTTCGCTTTATAAATATGTTGAGCAAACGCGTTCCGGTAAACAAAACGTGAGTAACCTCATGTATTTTAAAAACGAGCCCGACATTAAAAAAGACGGGAAAATCAACGAGATTGTAAAAAGCGGACAACAAATTTTAGTGCAGGTTGCTAAAGAACCCATCTCTGCAAAAGGACCACGTATTACTTCTGAAATTTCTTTAGCCGGACGATACATTGTATTGATTCCGTTTGCCGATAAAATTTCAGTTTCTTCAAAAATTAAAAATTCGGATGAGAAACACCGCCTGAAAGATTTAATGCAAAGCATTAAACCTAAAAACTTCGGTGTTATTGTTCGTACTGTTGCCGAAGGAAAATCGGTAACCGAACTGGAAAATGATTTGAATGATTTAGTAGCGCGTTGGGACGAATGTTACAAAACACTTAAAACTGCTGAGCCTCCACACCGTGTGTTAGGTGAAGTAGATCGCACCAATGCCATTCTTCGTGATTTTTTAAATGCTTCGTTCAACAACATTCATGTTAACGACAAAAAACTATTTGAAGATTTAAAAGTATACATCCGCAATATTGCTCCGGAAAAGGAAAGCATTGCCAAATTATACGACGGTAAAGTTCCGATTTTTGATCAGTTCGGAATTGAAAAGCAAATCAAATCGCTCTTTGGGAAAACCGTTCACATGAAGAGCGGTGCTTATTTAGTGATTGAACATACCGAAGCTTTACACGTATTTGATGTAAACAGCGGAAACCGTGCAAAGAGTGATAATACGCAAGAGCAAAATGCACTCGAAGTAAACCTTGAAGCAGCCGTTGAAGTAGCACGTCAATTAAAGTTGCGTGATATGGGCGGAATCATTGTGGTTGACTTCATCGACATGCACAATCAGGAGAATCGTAAATTACTTTACGATAAACTGAAGGAGGAAATGAAAACCGACCGCGCAAAACACAATATTTTGCCGCCAAGTAAATTCGGTTTAATTCAGATTACCCGTCAGCGTTTACGTCCTGAAGTGAATGTGGAAGTATTGGAAACTTGTCCGAGTTGCGGCGGCACCGGAAAAATTCAACCGAGTTTATTGTTTGTTGACCAAATTGAAAATACACTCCGTTTCATTTCTAAGGAACAAAACGAAAAAGTATTAACCCTTAATGTACATCCTTACATTGAGGCCTATATTACTAAAGGCAGTTGGTTTAAGAAAAGCTTATACCGTAAATGGAAAAGCGAATACAACGTAAAATTGGAAATTCAACCAATGGCCAGCTACGGCTTTATGGAATTTAAATTCCTCAATAAAGACAACGACGAAATTGTGATTTAATTGAAAACCCCGGATGAAAATTTGGGGTTTTTTGTTAATGTTTGTAAAAACACTCCCCCTCTGTTTTTTAACACTTCGAATGATTAAATTTGTGTAAAGCGCATGATTCTTGCATCTTAATAGATATCTCGAGTTTGCCCTCCTTCACTATGTTTCGGAGGGCAAACTCGATATGACAAACAAAAATTAAAAAGATGTCTCGACTAGGCTCGACATGACAGGTAAGGAAAACATATTAATTCAAAAGCTGGATGAGTTTATACGCAAGTATTACAAGAATCAACTCATTAAAGGTGCCCTGTACTCCACCGCGCTTTTGGTTAGTGCCTACTTATTAGTTGTATTGTTAGAATACTTAGGAGAATTCAGCACTACCGTTCGCAGCATTTTGTTTTATACTTTTTTATTCAGCAGCATTTTTGTTCTCGTTAAATTTATTTTTATTCCGCTTTCCAAACTTAAACGCTACGGAAAAATTATTTCCTACGAAGAAGCCGCGGCAATTATCGGTACGCATTTCACAAACGTGCAGGATAAACTGCTTAATGTTCTTCAATTGCAAAGTGAAAGAAAATTCAGCGGCTCGGATGAATTACTCATGGCAAGCATCAATCAAAAAGTGAACGAATTAAAACCCGTTCCTTTTACTTCAGCCATTAACATCTCAGAAAATAAAAAGTATTTGAAATATGTTTTACCTCCACTCTTTCTTACCATTGCTATTGCTCTCATCTGGCCGCATATTCTCACCAAGAGTACCACGCGTTTAATGCATCACCAAACCTATTTCGAAAGCGAGGCGCCGTTTCAGTTTAACATAGAAAACAATCAATTGAAAGCTGTACAACAACAAGATTTTATCCTGAAATTAAAATTAACAGGCGATGAAATTCCCAATGAAGTTTTCATTTCAATTGATGGCAATGAATTTAAACTGGAAAAAGAAAATAATGTAACTTTCAATTATACTTTTAAGAACGTTCAAAGCAGTACGCCTTTTATTTTAACTGCTGCCGGCTACAACTCGAAGTCTTATGAACTGGAAGTTTTACCTAAGCCGGTGCTGATGCAGTTTAATGTGCACTTAAAATATCCGGCTTACCTTAACCGCAAAGACGAGAACATCGCGAACAGCGGGGATTTACAAGTACCGCAAGGCACAAAAATCGATTGGGAATTCAATACTAAAAACACCAATAATCTCATTCTTGGATTTGGTGACACTACTTTAAACGCTTCGCAAAGTGCAGAGAATAAATTTTCGTTCAGCAAAATTTTATTGCGTAGTACAGGATACTTCATCAAAACACAAAATCAGTTTGTCAGCTCACAAGGTGATTCCGTTAACTATGGCATTAACGTTATCGCAGATCAATCGCCTTATATTGATGTGAGTGAAAAAACAGATTCCATCAATATTAAAAATATTTATTTCAGCGGCAGCATTAAAGATGATTACGGCTTTTCGAAATTAGTTTTCCGTTATACGCATTACACCAGTGACTCATTGGGTAATTCGCGACAAAAAAGCGGAGAAAACATTTTAGGTGTCAACAAAACACAAATCTCACAACCTTATTTCTACTACTTCGATGCCAATCAGTTTAATTTAAAACCCGGTGATAAAATTGAATATTATTTTGAAGTGTGGGACAACGACGGCGTAAATGGTGCAAAGCCTGCTAAAACAAAAGTGATGCAGTTTAAAGCGCCTACCATTGATGAAATTAATGAAGCTACCGGAAAGAATAATGAGGAAATTAAAAAAGACCTCGACGAAAGTATTAAGAAAGCGAAAGAACTTCAAAAAGACATTAATGAGCTAACCCGCAAAATGAATGATAAAAAACAATTGGGTTGGGAAGACAAAAAGAAACTGGAAGAATTGTTGAACAAACAAAAAAATCTCGAAAAGAAAATCGATGAGATTAAGCAGGAGAACCAGCAAAACAATCAGCAACAAAATGAATTTTCTCAGCAGGATGAATCCCTTCTCGAAAAGCAAAAACAATTGGAAAAATTGTTTGAGAATGTGATGACACCCGAAATGAAGAAGATGTTTAATGAGTTACAAAAGCTCATGGATCAGCTCGACAAAAACCAGATTCAGCAGAAACTGGAAGAGATGAAATTAAACAACAAAGACATTGAGAAAGAATTAGACCGCGCTTTAGAAACCTTCAAACAATTTGAGGTGGAACAAAAAATGCAGCAGGCCATTGATAAGTTAGATGAACTGATTAAAAAAGAAGAACAATTGAACAAGGATACTGAGGGTAAGAAGAACGAAGAGAGTAAGAAACAAGACGAGAAGAGTCAAGACAGCAAGACTCAAGACGAGAAGAAGCAGGATGAAAAGAACCAAGACGGCAAGATGCAGGACGAGAAGAAGCAGGATGAAAAGAACCAAGACAGCAGGACATTAGACCAGAAGAACCAGGATGGCAAGACACAAGATGAGAAGAAACAAGATGGAAAAAAGCTAGACAATAAAGAGCTCCAAAAACAACAGGACGAAATCAAAAAAGAGTTTGATAAGTTAGCGGAAGACATGAAAGAGTTGGAACAAAAAAATTCTGAACTCGAGCAACCTAATCAAATGCCTGATACCAAAAATGAACAAAAGCAAGCTGAAGAAGAAATGCAAAACAGCTCTGAACAATTGAGCAAGAACAATAAGAAAAACGCTTCCAAAAATCAGAAAGAGGCTCAGAAACAAATGGAGAAGATGAAGCAGGATATGGAAAACGCGATGCAAGAAATGGAAGAGAAAGAAGAGGAAGAAAATGCCGCTGCTCTCCGCCAAATTCTTGAAAATTTATTGAACCTCTCTTTTGCACAAGAAGAATTAGTAAAAACACTTCCGAAAACGCGCATCGATAATCCGCAGTACATTAAAATTCCGCAACAACAGAAAAAATTACAAGACGACGCGAAAATTATTGAAGATAGTTTACTCGCGCTAAGTAAACGCGCACCACAAATTGAAGCCTATGTGAACCGTGAAATTTCTTCCATTCATTTCAATATGAAAAAAACAATTGAGTCCTTAGCCGAACGCATGCCTGCTGAAGCGGGAATGCGTATGCAAGGCGGACTCACGGCTATTAATAATCTGGCTTTATTGCTGAACGAAAGTTTAGAGCAAATGCAACAGCAAATGAAAATGAAAAACCAGATGAAAGCATCGGGTGGTGGAAAATGCAAGAATCCTAAAAACAGTGGCTCAGGCCAAAAACCAAAATCCGGACAGCCAAGCATGAGTAAAATGCAGCAGCAACTCAATCAGCAATTACAACAATTAAAAGAAGCATTAGAAAAAGGACAAAAGCCCGGAGAAAAACCGGGACAGAAACCAGGGCAAAAGCCGGGACAAGGCATGGGCATAGGGCAAGGTCAGCAAAACCAGGGCGGACAGCAAATGATGCCCGGAACTTCGGAACAATTGGCTAAAATGGCGGCCCAACAGGAAGCCTTAAGACGCCAGTTGCAGCAAATGATGGATCAGATGAAAAATAAGGGTCAAAATCCTGGCGGTAACCTGGCCGAAATGATGGAACAAACCGAGAAAGATATTGTAAATAAGCAAATTACGAACGAAACCATGAAGCGCCAGCAGGAGATTTTAACCCGATTACTGGAAAGCGAAAAGGCTGAAAGGGAACGCGAGCAGGACGAAAAAAGGAAAAGTAATGAAGCAAAAAATCAGGATTTAAGTAACCCTAGCCAATTTTTAGAGTATAAAAGAATGAAAGAAAAGGAACTGGAGTTGTTAAACACCGTTCCGCCAAGTTTAACCCCTTATTATAAAGAAAAGGTAAATAATTATTTTAATAGCGTGAGTAAATGATACCGGCGAAAGGACAGAAATTAAAGATAGAATCATCATCCGAAAATTTAAGACTAGTTGAACGTTTAATCGAAGACGTTTGCGAAATATATAATGTAAACGAAGATAACTACGGTAACATTTTAATTGCCGTGACTGAAGCGGTGAACAATGCCATTTATCATGGCAACAAAGGCAATCCTCAAAAAAATGTACACATTGGTTTTGAAAATGAAGATAAAAAAATCGTTTTCTCTGTAGCCGATGAAGGACAAGGATTTGATTACGATAGTTTGCCCGATCCTACCGACCCAAATAACATTGATAAAATTAATGGCCGCGGCGTGTTTTTAATGAAACACTTAGCCGATAAGGTAGAATTCAATCATAACGGCAAAGAAGTTCAGTTGACCTTTAACCTGAACTAAATTATCCTTAACAATATTTTTAGTTTCTACTCTCATTTCTGCCGCATTATTAGGTAACTTTACCTATATTTCATTGTGCGAATTTCACTAGTACATAGTTTTATTTTATTCATTGCGCTGTTCATCAGCTCTACTTATCATGCACAAAAAAATGCGGATGATAAATTCGCGATGTTATATCTCGATAAAAAGGAATACGAAAAAGCCAATGTGTATCTTGAAAAACTATACGATAAAAATCCGGATCAATGGTACTCGTATTATTTTACCGGATTATTAGGCGTTAAAGATTATAAAGAAGCGGAAAAAATTTCGAAGAAGATGTTGAAGCGTAATCCGCAAAACGTAAATATCTACATTAACATTGCTAAAATTTACCGCGAGCAAGGTGATACAAAAAAAGAAAACGAAAATTATCAGAAAGCCATCAAAGAAGTTATTCCGATTCAAAGCTTCATTCAATTACTCGCAGTTGAGTTCATGGAAGAAAAATTATATGACCTTGCCATTGAAACGTATCTAAAAGGAAGAAAGCAAACACCGGAGTATCCTTATTACTATGAAATAGCTGAAGTTTATAAACGTAAAGGTGATTTGAAATCGATGATCAATCAATACCTCGACGCGATTGATTTTAGAGAAAGTGAATTGTATACCGCCCAAGGTTATTTACAAAACGCCTTAGGTTATGAAGAGGAAAGTGCAGGTTTCAAAAATCCTATTCTTAAACAAGAACTTCAAAAACGCATTCAGCAGCATCCCGATAAAATTGTATTCGCCGAATTTTTAATCTTCATTCAAAAACAACAAAAAGATTTTGAAGGTGCATTTACACAAAGTAAATCACTCGACAAACGTTTGAAGGAAGACGGACATCGTATGTTTGAGCTCGCCAAACTTTGTTTGAGTAATGAAAAATACGAAGTAGCGCAGAAATGTTTCCAATACATTATTGATAAAGGCCCTTCTTACGGTTTTTATGATGCGGCTTGCATTGACATCATCAATTGCGAATACCAATACCTAACGGGTAAAGCACAACCTTCATCAACCGAATTATTAGCTCTTGAAAACAAATTTTTAAAAGCCACGGAAAAATACAAAAATTCACATCTTGCTAATTTTTTAATTAGCAATCTTGCCAACTTACAAGCGTATTACTTAAACAAACCCGACAGTGCCATTATGCACATTGAAGGCTTGTTACAAAATCCGGCAATGGACGCACAAACACGTGCTGAATTTAAAATCCAATTAGCCGATATTTATTTATTGAAGAATGTGATTTGGGATGCGTCCCTTCTCTACTCTCAGGTTGAAAAAGATTTTAAGTTTGAGCCTATCGGTCAGGAAGCAAAATTCAGAAATGCTAAATTGAGTTTTTATGCTGCCGATTTTACATGGGCTAAAACACAATGCGATGTTTTAAAAGGAAGTACCACCAAATTAATTGCCAACGATGCATTGGATTTATCGCTTATCATTACGGATGCCATTGGAGTAGATACAAATGCGGCGCCTCTTGCCAGGTTTGCTGTGGCTGATTTATTGATTGTTCAGCACAAATATGATGAAGCGATTGTGCAATTGGATAGTATCAATAAAATTTTCCCGACACATACTTTAGGAGATGATATTTTATTTAAGAAGGCTGCTATTTATGATAAGCTGGGAAAATATCCGGAGGCGGAAAAAATGTATAAAGACATTATAGAATATTATTCGACTGAATTATATGGTGATGATGCGCAATTTAAGTTAGCCGAGTTATACGAGAAAAAAATGATTGACGTAGAAAAAGCGAAAACGGAATATCAGAATGTACTCACTAAATATCCCGGAAGCATTTATGTTGTGGAAGCACGAAAACGTTACCGTCAATTACGTGGAGACAATTTAGACAATGGATAGGAAAGACTTTTTAAAATCAATTTCATTACTTATGGCGAGTCCGATTGTGAGCAACGCTCAACCAATACTTGATGAATTAAAAAAAATGGAGAATACCGCGCGTATGCCTGTTTTTTTTATCGGACACGGTAATCCGATGAACGCATTGTATGATAATGCATTCACCAAAAAACTAAATTCAATTAAAGCGGGTGTTCCAAAACCAAAAGCTATACTTGTGGTATCGGCGCATTGGTTAACCCGAGGCACTTATGTTTCAACGAATCCTTCTCCCAAAACAATTTATGACTTTGGCGGTTTTCCCGATGAGTTGTTTCAAGTAAAATACGAGCCTAAAGGTTCGCCTGATCTTGCAAAAGAAGTAGCGCAAAAAATAAATTACACCAAAGTTACCGAGGATAAAGAAATGGGATTAGATCACGGCGCGTGGACGATTTTAAAACACATTTATCCCGCAGCGGATATTCCAACTTTTCAGTTGAGTATAGATTATAGTAAACCGGCTTCCTACCATTATGAATTAGCCAAACAATTAAATTATTTACGCGACAAAGGCGTACTCATTATCGGAAGTGGAAACATCGTACACAATTTAGGAATGGTCGACTTTCAGAATCCGAACAATGTTTTTGATTGGGCACGTGAGTTTGATACTACCGTGAAGAATTTATTGGATAAAGGAGATGATGTGTCTTTAATTAATTACGAAAAATTAGGTAAGAGCGCGTTATTATCCATTCCAACCAATGATCATTATTTACCAATGATTTATACTCTCGGATTAAAAAATAAAGGAGAGCATGTTGAGTATATTTACGAGAGCCTTGAAATGGGAAGTTTAAGTATGCGTAGTTTTGTGATTAAATAATTTAATAAAATAAAGAACCATGTTTATTTATAACGTAACGGTTAACATAGATTCAGACGTACATGACGAATGGCTAAAATACATGAAAGAAACGCACATTCCGGATGTGATGAACACAGGATGTTTTACTGAAAATAAAATTGTGAAAGTATTGAATGTGGATGATGTTGGACACACCTACTCCTTTCAGTATACGTTTGAAAAAATGGATGATATTGAGCGCTATCAAAAAGATTTCGCACCCGGATTACAAGCCGATGTAAAAAAAAGATATGCTGATAAATTTGCAGCGTTTAGAACATTATTGGAAATAATCGATTAAAATAATCCGCGAAAATCCGCGTAATTTGCGGGACACATTATGACACAACCCGTAAGAGCGAAAAAACATTTAGGTCAGCACTTCCTGTGCGACGAAAACATCGCCAAAAAAATTGTGGATGCTCTATTGGAATGCAACAACGGCATTTCTGTAGTTGAAATTGGTCCCGGTACCGGTGTACTTACAAAATATTTAATTGCTGAGCTTAAAGAAAAGTTTTTCGCTTTAGACATTGATGAAGAATCCATCGCTTATTTAAAAGAACATTATCCTGCGGCGGCCAACAACATCCATTACGCCGACTTTTTAGAATACGATGTATCTAAAATAGTTTCGGGTAAATTTAATGTCATTGGAAATTTCCCATACAACATTTCCTCCCAAATCATGTTTCGTGTTTTAGAAAACAGAAATAAAATTGATTGTGTAGTGGGTATGTTTCAAAAAGAAGTAGCTCAACGCATCGCCGAAAAACCCGGGAGTAAAACCTACGGCATTTTGAGTGTACTGCTCCAGGCCTTTTACGACATTGAATATTTATTTACCGTACATGAAAATGTATTTAGTCCGCCCCCAAAAGTAAAATCGGCCGTCATTCGTTTAAAACGTAATGCAAGAAAAGAGTTACCCTGCGGCGAGGAATTATTCATTAAAATTGTAAAAGCCACCTTTAATCAAAGAAGAAAAACGATTCGCAATTCGATAAGAGCAGTGATTACAATTCCTGATGAACAATTGAATGATTTGTTTCAAAAACGCCCTGAGCAATTAAGCGTTGAACAATTTATTGAATTGACCTTATTTGTTGAGGGTAAGTCTCAAAAATAATTTATTGCTTATAAAAAGTATTCAATTGCTGCCCTACCGCTTCCAAAGAAGCGTGCATTAAAACAAATTCACGCATCGCAACGGAATCAAATTTTAATTGTCCATTAATTAAATTTTCCAATCCGTTTACCAATTGCGATTCGCTTCCGGTGTCAACTAACACACCGTAATCTTTATTAATGATATAAGGTAATTGTCCGACTTTACTAACGAATACAGGTAAGCCGCAACTCATGGCTTCAAGAACCACAACAGGCATTCCTTCAAAATGACTAAACAAAATTAATGCGTCAGACTGCTGCATGTATTCCGCGACTTGTTCAGGCTTTAACACACCGGTAAATTTTACATTAGCTAATTGAAGCTCCTTCGCCAGATTTTTTGCATTGAGCAACTCTTCATTATCACCGCCAATCACAACAAAATCGAAATCAAATCCTTTATTCTGTAATTTTTTAATGGCTTTAAAAGTTCCGCTTATATTCTTTTCGCGTTCCACTAAGGAAGAAACATGCAAAAGTTGTATACGTGAATTGCTTTTTTTTCCCGGCTTAAACAGAGTTGTATTCACCACGTTGTAAATTAATTCGTATTGTCCGTTTAATCCGTGTTCAAGCATGGCTTGCTTTTGTGGTTCAGAAACGTGCCATATCTTTTTCGCACTTGCAATGGCGGCTTGCGTTGTTCGTTTTAGAATTCCCCCTTTATAATTCCCATCTTGTTCTAAATAACCGCTCCAATGCTCTACAATGGTGTAATCAGCTTTAAACGCCTTGCGGTATAAATCCAAAACCATAGCGACCGGAAAAATCACGTTTACCTGAATCGCCTTTACACTGATTTTGTTTTGCTGTAAATGCACGATTAATTGTTTGTGCGCCTTTTTAAATTTAATGAATTGTAAAAAAGAAGAGAAAGGCTTAACTGAAAAAAATGATTTTGAATAACACAATCGATACTCCGTTAAATTTTGGTTGACGATTGTTTCTTCGATTTGCAATGAAGATTTTTGATTGGAACTGTAGGCATACACTACAATTACTTTTCTAAATTGAGATAAAGCAATAGCGTGATTACGAATAAAAATACCGTGTGTGGGATTTGTTTCAACAGGATACCACGACGTTAAAAAAAGTATGGCGTCTTGTTCGTTTGACATTAAATGAAATTGGATTACTCCAGACTAACTGTAGACTTCAATGTAAACAGCGATAAACTATCATTGATTTTAAAGAAACCGGAACCTAATTTATTTCCGCTCTTCATGGCAATCGTAATGAATCCTAAACCTGCTCCACCCTTTTCGCTTAATTCATTCTTCTCTAAGTGCTCCATATAATATGTTTTAAGAGCAGCAGGATCCTCAAACGAATTAAGCCTCTCTACGTCGGCCGTTAGTTTAGGGATATTAGAATTAGCCACAACGTTTGCAGTGATGATTTCTACTTTAGACGCGCCTTTACTTAAAATGAAATAATTATGCTGGTGCCCTTGCGCGTCCCTTCCTCCGTGAATCAACATGTTTTGTAACGCTTCAACTGAAATAAAAAATATTTTTTTGAGAGGACCTTTTGCAATGGCAAGTGAAGTTACTTTTTCTTCCACTTCAGTTTCGAGGCGACTAATCGTATCCACATTTAAAACGCCATCGTAAGCAAGCAATATTTCACTGCCTCCCTCTTTTAGCGAATCCATTGTTTTTAAAAAGTGATTTTTAAAAAACGCTTCTTCTGTATGTGTACCGTCGCTCAACTTATTTAAATAAACCGTTCAATTGGCTATCAATTAATCTTATTACTTTACCTAAATCTTCTTTGTTCTCGTTGAAATTAATATCATCAACATCTACAATCAACAACTTCCCTGATTCATACGTTGAAGCCCATGCCTCGTATCTTTCATTTAATCTTTTTAGATAATCCAAACGAATTGAATTCTCATAATCACGTCCACGCTTTTGTATTTGTTTTACCAATGTAGGTACGGAAGCGCGTAAATAAATAATCAAATCAGGCGCTTTAATTAAGCTCTCCATTAATTTGAATAACGAAAAATAATTTTCAAAATCACGTGTTGTCATCAAGCCCATTGCATGAAGATTTGGCGCAAAAATATACGCGTCTTCATAAATAGTTCTGTCTTGAACAACAGTGTGTTTTCCCTTACGGATGTCTAAAATTTGAGAGAAACGATTGTTTAAAAAGTAAACCTGCAAGTTAAACGACCAACGCTGCATGTCTTCATAAAAATCATTCAAATAAGGATTGTCGTCAGCGTCTTCGTAATGCGCATGCCACTTGTAGTGCTTGGCAAGTAAAGATGTTAATGTTGTTTTTCCTGACCCAATGTTACCGGCAATTGCAATGTGCATAAAACATTAAAAATAATAGACTAAGATATAGATTTTACGTACAAAAACCAATTTTTTTAATACGAATGCCTTTTTTAACAAATTGATAATTAATAACTTGGTTGGATTTAGGTGCCAAGGTTTTTATAAACACCCGCAGCGAAGCCAATGCTTTGTGAAATTGGGGTGAAATTACGGCTTAAACATTTTTTAACTTTTTGGGAATTGTAGGTGGTTTTATCGGTTAAGGTTTCAATCATGGAAGCATTCACTTTCAGGTTTTCTGGCAACAGAAATGTGAACAAACGCCCCAAATTCAGGAAAAATTTTCCGGCTTTTATTTGCGGGGGTTTCTTTCCCAAAGCAATGTGTATTTGCTCTAATATTTCCTTAAAGGAATAATTATTTTCTACCAATAAATAACGTTCGCCAAACATTTTTTTGTCACACAAATCCACCATCATTTCCGCAACGTCCTTTACATCCACAAATCCATTCACACCTTCTGTATAAAACAAAACTCCTTTTTTACTTAAGGAGAATAATTGTCCGGTCCCTCTATTCCAGTTACCAGGACCAACGATTACACCCGGATTTACAATAACTACATTCAAGCCTTCTTCCATAGCTCGCCATACTTCTTGCTCTGCTAAATATTTGCTTAATGAATAAACGTTTTGATTCGGTTTGTTCTTCCAAAAAACAGTTTCATCCAAATCACCTTTTATATCGGGATTTTGCAATGTGGCGATGGAACTCACAAAACAAAATGATTCAATCCTTTTTTGAATACAAGCATTCACCAAATTAGCGGTGCCTTCCACATTTATCTTTAATAACTGATTTCTATCGCTGTTATTAAGTGACACAAGTGCGGCGCAATGGTAAACAGAGGTGATATCGTTGAGCAATTCATCGAGACCCAAAACATCATTTAAATCAACGTCGCGCCAAATAATTTGATTGAATAATTTTTTTGAATCGGTTGTATAATAGGAAAAAACTTTCTCTACCTCCGATAAATTACTGGATGCGCGTTTTGTTGCAACTACTTTTTTTCCTTGTTGCAATAAGGTTAGCAAAACATGCGAACCAACCAATCCTGTAGCTCCTGTTACTAAATTCAATCTTATGAAAGTTTAAAGTTTAAGAAAAAAGTAAACACCAAAATCTGAGTTAACATCCCTAATGCAAAACCGGAATATAACTGCGAAGGTTTATGTGCGTCTAAATATAATCTCGCCGTTAATATCATTCCGGCAATTAAAAACAGAATAGCGATTTCAGGTACGGCATTGTACTTTAAAACAAATGATATCATCATTAAAGAGCCGATCAATCCGCCGATTCCTACAGCGTGCGCACTAATTTTAAAGCGTAAATTAATGAGTGCGGTGAGTAAAACAGACAATCCTCCTCCGAAAATAAGTACTTTAATGCTTGGCCAAATATTTAAATCTAAAAACAAATAAAATAAGCCGAAATAAAAACACGATGTGAGCACATAGGGAAAAGTACGCTCGTTTCTGTCTTCAAGGGTTATAGAGCTAATGCGGTTTAATTTATAGAGAATAAAAATATTAATAACAGGTAAGATGAAAGAAAAAGAAAATATCATAGCGGAAATAATCCATTTCAATTTGAAAGGCGTCATGTAATCATAAATAGAGCCTTTTAAAAAAAAGAAAAAGATCAGACTTCCGTAACTGCACATCAGCAAAGGATGAAACACAACGGAAATAATATTAGCTATAAGTCGCAAATTTTAAGATAATTTTTCGGATAACATTTCCATTTCACGACGAGGGTCTTTTTGTGCGTAAACAATATTGTAAACTGCATTCGTGATAGGCATATCTACATTATATTTTTTATTGATTTCGTGTACGCACTTTACTGCGTAATAACCTTCAGCGATCATGTTCATTTCTAATTGTGCATGCTTAACACTGTAACCCTTCCCTAGCATGGTTCCAAACATACGGTTACGGCTAAATTGAGAATAAGCTGTTACCAACAAATCACCCAAATAAGCAGAGGCCTTAATGTCTCTGTCAATGGGATGAACTGCATCCACAAAACGTTTGATTTCCTGAATAGCGTTACTTACTAATACAGCTAAATAATTATCGCCATAACCCAGACTATGACAAATACCGCCGGCAACTGCAATAACATTTTTTAATACGGCCGACAACTCAGTTCCGTAAATATCGTCGCTGCTTGTTGTTTTTATATAACGACAGTTTAAATAATTACACAGGATATCAGCGTTGCTTACTTTAGAACATGCAATCGTGAGATAAGATAATTTCTCCATCGCTACTTCTTCCGCATGACATGGCCCTGTAATTACACCAATATTCTCGAATGGAATTTCATACACGGTATGCAAATACTCACCAACAATTAAATTATACTCGGGGATAATACCTTTAATTGCGGAGAAAATAATTTTATCCTGAAATAAATTCTTAGGGATTTCATGAATGCTCTTATGTAAAAATGCTGAAGGAATAGCAAGAATAATAATATCAGACTTATCGATACAATTTTTTACATCACTGAACAATTCAATTTTATTTAAATCGAAATCAACGGAACTTAAATATTTTGGATTGTGATGATGTTGCTTAATGTAGTTAATATCGTCTTCGTTACGGAAATACCAATTAATACTGCCTGAGTTATTGCTCAATATCTTCACGATAGCTGTTGCCCAGCTACCACTACCTATCACGCCTATTTTATGTTTCTTATTAAACATGTTATGCAAAAACTAAATCCTTATCACTCACCATTGGTAAATTATTGTAACGCTGATATACACGTGCCAATGTTACCACATCCTTCAAACAATACTTTTTAATTTTATCGAGATTTTTATCTTCATAGTACACTTTCGCCACCATACTTCCGTCCATATCATCCTTTGGGGAAGGAATACCAAAAATATGCGCTAACAAATTAAGTGATGTGAAATTCTTAACATCACCAAATCGCCACATTTCCATAGTGTCTAAATGTTTTACCTCCCAAGGTTTTTTACCCTGCAGTTGAAAGTTTTTAGGAAAAGCTAATCCGTTTACCACTACTCGTCTGCTTAAAAAAGGATAATCGAATTCCTTTCCATTATGTGCGCAGAAAACATGTTCTGCCTTATTAAAATGCGTTTTTACAATGTCAAGAAATTCCTCTAATATCTTTTTTTCATTTTCCCCTGCAATGGCTTTAACTCTGAATTCCTTACCATTATAGTATCCCAAGCCAATACAAATTACTTTCGAAAATTCGGCATACACGCCGGCTTTCGAATATAATTCTTCAGGTTTGTTATCGGGATTATACATCCACTTCTTGTCCCACAATTCTTTTTCCGCCTGACTTAAATCTTTGTATTTATAAACCAACGGCGCAGTTTCTATATCCAGAAACAATATATTATTCAGCTTGGGTTGAGTCATAATTACTACTAATGTATAAGTTTTAATTCAATAAAAAAAGGCTGTTTCTGAGGGGAAACAGCCTTTGATTTTCATCTTACAAAATCAACATGGCATCGCCATACGAATAGAAGCGATACTTTTCTTTTATCGCTTCTTTATAAGCTTTCATGATTAAATCATATCCACCAAATGCACTTACCATCATTAATAAAGTAGACTCCGGCATGTGGAAATTTGTGATCATGCAATTGGCAACACTGAAATCATACGGAGGAAACACAAATTTATTTGTCCAACCCACATACGGATTTAATTGTCCGGTTGTAGAAACTGATGACTCAACAGCACGCATAACAGTAGTTCCAACAGCACACACTTTTTTCTTCTTTGCCTTCGCTGTATTTACAATTTTACATGTATCCGCAGAAATTAAAGCTTCTTCGCTCTCCATTTTATGTTTGGTTAAATCTTCTACCTCAACCGTTCTGAAAGTTCCTAAACCAACGTGCAAAGTTAATGGTGCAAAATTTACACCCTTAATTTCTAATTTCTTTAATAATTCACGGCTAAAATGTAAACCGGCAGTTGGAGCAGCTACTGCACCTTCGTTTTTTGCAAAAACAGTTTGGTAACGATCGATATCACTCTCTTCCGCTTTACGTTTAATGTATTTTGGAAGTGGTGTTTCTCCTAAATCATATAATACCTTACGGAATTCTTCATAAGAACCATCATATAAAAAACGCAATGTTCTTCCCCGAGAAGTTGTATTATCTATTACCTCAGCCACCAAACTATCGTTTTCGCCAAAATATAATTTATTACCGATTCGGATTTTACGCGCCGGATCAACTAACACATCCCACAAACGGCTCTCTGCGCTTAATTCACGTAATAAGAAAACTTCGATTTTTGCGCCGGTTTTCTCTTTATTACCATACATACGCGCTGGAAACACCTTCGTGTCATTCAACATCATCACATCACCTTCATCAAAATAATTAATGATGTCGCGGAATTTTTTGTGAGAAATTTTACCGGTTGCGCGATCAACTACCATTAAACGGCTCTCATCACGACTTTTTGCAGGATACTCTGCCAACAATTCTTTTGGCAGATTGAATTTGAACATAGATAACTTCATAGTACTTGTTTTGTTTTTTCTTTGAAAAAGACCAAATAAAAAAGGTGGCCTTATTTCATTGTTGTTATTACTATGTAAGAAAAACACGAAATAAAACCACCTTTGTGGAATTATGCATGTATTAATCTTACGGGATTAATTACGAATTAAAGAACGGTTAACCATTTAATGCCTCGGCACCACCCACAATTTCCAAAATCTCCTTGGTAATTGTAGCCTGACGCGCTTTGTTGTAAGTGATTTTTAAATCACGCAACATTTCCTTGGCATTATCGGTTGCTTTATGCATTGCTGTCATACGTGCACCATGCTCTGATGCGTTTGAATCTAACAATGCTTTATAAAATTGTGTTTTTAATGAACGCGGAATTAAATCATTTACTATAAATTCTTTTCCTGGTTCATAAATATAATCTGTACTTGTACTTTTTCCGGATGTTGGTGGAACAATTGGTAAAAACTGCTCTGTCATAGTTATCTGAACAGCTGCATTTTTAAATTGATTGTACACCAAAATAACTTTATCAAATTGTTTGGTAGCAAATGCCTCCATGATTTTTTCGGCTACCGGGGATGTTTTCGCAAACGACAACCCATCGAACAACTCATTTAAGTTTGAAGGTAAATCTTGTCCGCTGATAATATAATCTGTACGCTTAAATGCATCTTGCACTTTTTTACCAATTGGTAATACGGTAACATGACAGCCGTTAAAGTCATTCTTAATTAAACTCCAAGTACGTTTTACAATATTGGCGTTAAATGCTCCGGCTAAACCGCGATTACTGCTAATCGGAATGATAAGTATATTTTTACCTCCCGCATTGCGCGCGTAGGCATTTTCAGAATTATCCAAAGAGCTGCTTACATTACTCAAAATTTCCTGAAGCTTCTCGGCAAAAGGGCGCATTTGAGTAATCGCATCCTGAGCACGTTTCAATTTTGCAGCACTCACCATTTTCATGGCGCTGGTAATCTGCATGGTTGAACCTACTGATACAATTCTATTTCTGACTTCCTTTAAACTTGGCATTTTAACTAATGCGTATTATCAAATTATTTATACTTCGCTGATAAATCTTTGGCAACAGCCTCCAATACATTTGTAATCTCATCGGTATACTGACCGGCTTTTAACTGATCTAAACTACCTTTATGCTTACGCTCTAATGTATCTAAAAATTCTTTTTCGAATTCACGTACTTTATTTACAGGCACTGAACGTAATAAATTCTTAGTACCTAAATAAATAATAGCGATTTGCTGTTCAACACGCAATGGAGAGAATTGTCCTTGCTTAAGGATTTCCACGTTACGCGCACCTTTGTCTAAGATTGATTTTGTAGCCGCATCTAAATCAGAACCGAACTTCGCGAAAGCTTCTAATTCACGGTATTGAGCCTGGTCTAATTTCAAAGTACCTGCTACTTTTTTCATTGACTTAATTTGCGCGTTACCACCTACACGTGATACAGAGATACCTACGTTAATAGCAGGACGAACACCCGAGTTAAATAAATTCGACTCAAGGAATATCTGTCCGTCAGTAATAGAAATTACGTTAGTTGGAATATAAGCAGATACGTCACCCGCTTGTGTTTCAATAATAGGTAAAGCTGTTAAAGAACCGCCTCCTTTTACTAACGGTCGGATAGACTCCGGCAAATCGTTCATGCTCTTTGCGATATCGTCTGATGCATTCACTTTTGCAGCACGCTCTAATAAACGGCTATGCAAATAGAATACGTCACCAGGATAAGCTTCACGTCCCGGAGGGCGACGTAATAATAAAGACACCTCACGATAAGCTACCGCTTGTTTTGATAAATCGTCGAATACAATTAATGCAGGACGACCGGTATCGCGGAAAAACTCACCAATGGCTGCGCCCGCAAACGGAGCGTAGAATTGCATTGGAGCTGGGTCAGAAGCATTGGCCGCTACGATGATTGTATATGGCATTGCTCCATTTTCTTCTAAAGTACGTAATACGTTAGCAACTGTAGAACCTTTTTGTCCGATTGCAACATAGATACAATATACAGGCTTACCTGCATCATAAAATTCTTTTTGATTAATAATTGTATCGATACAAACCGCTGTTTTTCCGGTTTGACGATCACCAATTACTAACTCACGCTGACCGCGACCAATTGGAATCATCGCGTCGATCGCTTTGATACCTGTTTGCAATGGTTCAGTTACCGGCTGACGATAGATAACACCAGGCGCTTTACGCTCTAATGGCATTTCGTAAGTAGTTCCTGTAATCGGACCTTTACCATCAATTGGATTTCCTAAGGTATCAACTACACGACCTAACATGCCTTCACCAACTTTTAATGAAGCAATGCGGCCAGTACGCTTGCAGGTTGAGCCTTCTTTAATATTATCACTAGGGCCTAATAATACGGCACCAACATTATCTTCTTCAAGGTTCAATACAATTCCTTGTAAACCTGTTTCGAATTCAATTAATTCACCTGATTCTACTTTTGATAATCCGTAGATAAGGGCAATACCATCACCAATTTGTAATACGGTACCAACTTGTTCCAATTCTGTTTCGCTTTTGAAACCAGATAATTGTTGTCTTAAAATTGCAGATACTTCTGCCGGTTTTACTTCTGCCATTTGCTTAAGTATTTATTAATTTAAATCAGGTACATATAAGTTACCCGAAAAGTTCTTTTTTAAATCGTTTAATTTACGCTTGATACTTGTGTCTATTTGTTTATCGTTAACAGTAAGTATAAAACCACCAATCAAACTCTTGTCAGTTTTTTCAACTAAATCAACTTCACCGTTTACACTTTCCTTTACAATTTTTAAAACCTGTGCTTTCGAAGCATCATCCAGTTTTACAGCTGTAGTAATTACTGCACTCGTAATGTTTTTGAATGCTTTATATTGCTCATCGAAAGCATAAGCAATATTATCAATGAATCCTTCACGGCGCTTCTTAGCAATAATATCAAGGAAGGCCAAAGTAGTTGCAGAAATTTTTCCTTCGAAAATAGATTTAAGAATAGACATCTTTTTATCTGTTTTCACAACCGGACTTTCTAACAATACAACAAACTCTCTGTTTTCTTTACAAACCTGAGCAATAAGACGCATATCATTGCGCACTTCTTCCAATTGCTTGGTCTCAACAGCAAGGTCGATTAATGATTTAGCGTATCTTGAAGCAACGATCATCATTTTAGTTCAGATTTACGTCTTTCATTAAGTTAGTTACCAATGCTTTTTGCTTATCATCGGATGAAAGCTCAGAACGCAAAATTTTCTCTGCGATTTCAATTGACAAAGTAGCTACCTGATTTTTTAATTCAGTAATAGCAGCATTTTTTTCGTTAGTGATTTGCTCACGAGCAGAAGTTAAAATACGATCAGCTTCAGATTTAGCTTTTGTCTTTGCTTCGTTGATAATAGCATCTTTTGTATCACGTGCTTCTTTTAATAAAGCATCACGCTCAGCACGAGCTTCAGCCAAAATCTTTTCATTTCCGGCTTTTAATTCCTGCATTTCAAGTTTCGCCTTTTCTGCAGATTTTAAAGCTTCATCAATACTCTCTTCACGAGACTTAATAGCCGCTAAAATTGGTTTCCAGGCAAATTTGCCTAACAAAACCAATAATAAAATAAACACGATGCTGGTCCAGAAGATTAAACCAACTCCCGGAGTTACTAGTGCGTTTAAGATAAATAGTGAATTCATTTTTTATTTCTTTTAAATAATAACTTTTAAAAAACAGGTCCTCTGCCAACCGCAGAGGACTTTTGTTTTTACTTCGACATTAAAGCTACAACCACACCGAATAAAGCAACACCTTCAACTAAAGCTGCTGCGATAATCATTGTAGTTTGGATCTTTGAATGCGCTTCTGGTTGACGAGCAATGGCATCCATTGCATGACCACCAATTTGTCCGATACCGATGCCGGCGCCAATTACGGCTAAACCTGCTCCGATTGCTGCGATACTTCCACCCATGGTTTTTGTTTTTTATTTGTTATTATTTGTTTATTAATGTGATTCCGTTGCATGTTCACCTGAATGCGACTCGTCGTGTGAATGGTCGGCTGTAGCCGCGCCAATAAACAAGGCGGTTAACATAGTGAAAATGTAAGCTTGTAAAAATGCTACTAAACACTCCAATACATCAATAAATAAAGCAAAGGCTACTGATATTGGAGAAATAGCTAATGATTCGAAGAAGAAAATTAATCCCACTAAACTGATTACAATAATGTGTCCTGCTGTCATGTTCGCGAATAAACGAATCATTAAGGCGAAAGGCTTAGTTAAGATACCAACCACTTCAATCGGAATTAATATTGGCCATAACCATTTTGGAGCAGGAGGCATTAAAATGTGATGCCAGTAAGCGCCGTTAGCATTCACGTTAGTTACAATCAAAGTAATAACCGATAATACTAATGTAAACGCGATATTTCCGGTTAAGTTTGCACCAATTGGAATTAAACCAAATACGTTATTAATTAAAATTAAGAAGAAAACGGTTAAAAGGTATGGAACGTATTTTTCGTAACCGTGACCAATATTTCCCTTAGCTAAATCATCGCGCACAAAAACAATTAACGGTTCAAAGAAAGATTGCTTTCCTGTTGGTGCAGAAGTAACACCTGTAGTTTTGTATGCTTTTGCAATTGAAGAGAAAATCAAGATTAAAACTATGGCTGAAATAAAAAGCTGAGCTACGTTTTTGGTAATTGAAAAATCAAGAGGTGCCGCATTTTTTGGGTGCCACTCATTTCCATTTTCTTCCATCTCTAAATATTGTCCGTGAACATTTGGAGTTTCAGAAGCGTAATAAATTGTTTCTTCGAAATTCACAAAACGCTCACCGTTTTTCTCTACAACATGAGTACCATGTGTATCATGATGAAATTCTCCGGATGAAAAAACAACCAATCCGTTATTGGTTTTTAAAATAACTGGTAATGGAATTGAAACGGCATCGTGACCTTCACCAAATAAGTGCCAAGAGTGAGAATCTAAAATGTGTTCGAAAGCAACTTTTGTGATATCTACTTTTTGTTCTTTGCCATGTCCATCTGAAACATGCACCGCGCTAGAATCACCATGGTGCTCTAATTCGGTTGGTTCGCCGGCGGCAACCTTACCTGAAAACAGGAAAAAAAGGACTAAAAAAATCGGGAAAAATATCGCTTTTGCTCGCATGAAAAATCTCAAAAATTATCGTTCTTTAAATTTCGGGTGCAAATGTAGGTATAAAATGATATTTCGAGAAATTATTTATGAAGAAAAATGGCAAAAATCCGAATTTGTTAAGGCTTGAATTTTAACCAGTTAGAATATTTGTATTCCTTGCTTAGCGTGATTTTAGTCAGTTTACTGATTTTGAACGACGAAGACGGCTTTTAACGCATGCGTTTATACACCTGATAGTAATAGGCTCCGCCAAAACAAGCGGCGGCGAAAACTAAAAGTTTTAATAAGTGTATCCAAATGGCCGAAAAGGAAACGCCTCTAAGAAAAACCCCGTAAAATGCTTCTAATCCCCAATTTAGCGGTGAAATGGAGCTGATGCTTTTCATGATTTCAGGCATGACAAAAGTTGGGATCCAAACACCGCCCAAAGCAGCCAATAAAACTACAAATACAGCTCCAAATAAGGCAGCCTGATCTTGCGAACTGGCAATGGTTCCAACTAATAAACCAAATGCGGTAGCAGCCAATCCGGCACTCAATGCAATACTGAATAATGTAAAATAATTTTCGCCTGTTTGTAAGGTTGGAAGTCCCATTAAAGGCAATATATATAAGCCCACGCTTAACATTAAAGCAAATTGAATCAATGAGACAATAAGATACAAGGTGATTTTTCCGGCCAAAACAAAAACATAAGAACCCGGCATCGTAAGTAATCTGAATGCGCTTCCGTCTTCCCGCTCGCGAATAATATTTCCAGATAATGGAATACAAATAAAAAACATAGCGAACATTGTCCAGGCCGGCACGTTATGCTGCACTGAATTTGGCACCAGTGTTGATTCGTTGTTTGTTGCGTACTCTTCGCTTGTTGACACTAAAGGTTTTGTTTCCAATGTGACTTCTTCCGATGACGGCATTAAGTCTTTCATCTCCACCTTCAAAACATCAACCATACTCTGCATTTCCAATGCTGAAACAATCCGACCAATAGCACCACTAATACTTACTTTAAAAGACTGCTTGGTGATAGGATCAAAATATAATTTCAACTGCAGCGAGGCTGTGTCAACTACAGATGGCAATGTGTCTTCTGCCGGAAATAATTTTGAGATACGCTGAGATGCTTTTTCGCGTAAACGTGTTGTGCTTTTCTCGGGAATAAAAATACCGATTAAATACTTACCTGTTGCTATGAGTTCTCGTGCCTCTTCCTGATTGATATCCTGCTTCTGTACATCAAAAAATTTAGTCTGCTTTAAGGCTCTTTCTAATTGCACCGATAAAGAATCATGATCTTTATCCACCAATAAGAGAGGAACAGAGGTTTCGTTTACCGACTTAAACGTTGTATCCTGTATGATTGTTACCACAAAAACCAGCGCCATTGGCATAATAAACATAATGCCCATTGCCGCCTTGTCGCGCACAAGTACTTTGTACTCTTTATATAAACTATATAATAGTTTCTTCATGTTTAATCCCTGAATTTCCTTCCTGTTATTTTCAGGTAAACTTCCTCTATGGTATTACAACCGTTGTTTTGTATTAATTCTTTTGTAGAACCTTCCGTTATTAATTTCCCTTCATCAATGATGGCAATGTGCGAACAAAAATCTTCAGCCTCATCCAAATGATGTGAGGTGTAAAAAATTGTCATTCCCTTTTCGGTATTCAATTTTTTTAAATAATTGATGATGGCTGTTTTGGATTGGATATCAACTCCTACAGTAGGTTCGTCGAGAATTAATAATTGCGGATGATGTAACAATCCGGCAATTAAATTAATCCTGCGTTTCATCCCTCCAGAGAAGGTTTTTATTAATTGATCTTTGTGTTCAAATAAACCCAACACTTCCAAATTATACTTAATTCGTTGTTTTAATTCATCGGTTTCAATACCATACATGTGTCCGAGAAACAACAAATTCTCATAAGCAGTTAACTTAGGATAAAGTGCGATTTCCTGTGGAACAACTCCAATTATTTGTTTAATCTTTTTGGAATCAACCGCTGTATCCCAACCGTTAGTTATGATTTTTCCGTTGGTAGGAGAAAACAGTCCGCAAAGCATGGAAATAAGAGTGGTTTTCCCGGCTCCGTTTGGACCTAACAAACCAAAAATACTTTGCTTAGGAATAACTAATGAAAGATCATTTACAGCAGGTCTTGGTGCGTTTTTGTACGACTTTAAAACATTTTGTATTTCTACCAAAGGGGCACCCTGCATTTTAATCTTCATTAGAGTGCACAAAAATAAGATTATTCTTGTAAAAATATCTTCATTTCACACGAAGCAACAGGCTGTCCGTTACATGTGGATGTGACAATAACCAAAGTAACATTCATTACAAAGGCTTTTATTTTAACTTCCGTGATTACTTCTGTCCCCACTTTTGGAAGTTGTTGAATTTGTAAATCCTTTATATTACCAATGAAACCAACCTTTGGCGGTAAATTATGCTGACGGGCAATGTATCCAGCATGAGCCGCCGCTGATTGCGCTAAATTTTCCGTAATTCCCGCTTCCGTCAATGCACCATTCTCAACTAACAAATGATCCTCTTCAACCAAAAATCCTGTTTTAACACTTTCCTGTGTGCTTTCGTAGATAGTATGAACAAGACAAATAGGATTGCGTTGAGGAATGTATTCAAAAATATGTTCGCGTGTTACAAGTGCCATTATACAACAGTTAATAAAGCGTTAGAATAAGAGAAACGAGCGCTCTCCGGAACAGACAAAAATATTTTCTCACCCTTCTTTAATTTCCCGCTGTTCAACAAAGCTTCAAGAGCTAAAAAGATCGATGCAGCGCCTACATTTCCGACTTCCGGTAAATTTAAAAACCATTTATCGCGCGGCACCACCGTGTCAGTTAATTCCATCTCCGCATAAATTTTATCAGCAAAATACATACTGGAAATATGCGGCAAATAATAATCAATTTCTGAAGACCTTAAATTGTGTTTCATTAATGAAGATGCATAAGCCTTACCTCCAAACTTCACAATATTCTTATCCAATAATTTTACATCTTGCTTTAGTGTAAAAAGTGATTTACCTAAAATATCGCTTACAGGATGATCAGCCCATCCTTTTAAACCACCATCATATTTCTCTCCACCCATATACATACACGTTTCAGCCTCATTAGCAAAACTGTAATTTTCAATCCACTCCACTTTTAAACTAAGTGCTGAAGCATTTGGTTTACTCGTAACGTATGCAGCAGCAGCTCCATCACTTAACATCCAGCGTAAAAATTCTTTATCAAAAGCAATAATCGGATTAGTTTCTAATAACTCCAGTTTTTTGTTTTCTTCTTCAAAATTTTGATGCTTCAACATGGCCGAGGTTCTTTCAGATGCAGCAACCACGGCATTCTGAGTATCACCGGAAAGCACTGATAAATATGAGTGCTTTAGCGCGTGCATACCCGTGCAACACACGCCGCTAAAAGAAATAACCTGTGTATTTGAAGTTTCAGGAAGTAGACCATGCACCATTACTGCGTGTGATGGCGTAAGTTGATCAGGAGTAGTTGTGCCACACGTTAGTAACTCAACACTCTTTAATTCCTTCGAATCTGAAAATAGTTTCTTAATGGCATTAGCTGTTAATTGAGCATTTGTATGAGTAGCCTCTGAATTTTTAGTAAGCGCATAATAACGGTTTTTAATTCCGTTACTGCGCAAAACAATTGCCTTTGAACGCGATTTACGTCCGCCAATTACGCCAAGGTATTCCTCCATTTCATCATTTGAAACGGGTTGACCCGGTAAATAACTGGATATTTTATTTATGTAAACGCTATTCGCCATTCTATCTCTTTTAAACAAAAGATAATTGATTTTGTTTAATTAAAGTCAGGGCACAAAAGTAATATTTCTGTGCTAATTACGTGTTTTAACAAGAAAAATAAGTGGCAGCGGGTATATCATTAAGACTTTAAACCCGTTTGCTGATAGTAGGCAATTTCCCTTTTCATTTTACCCGGAACAATAATTGGAGTTAAACGCGCCACAATAGTAATAATCGGCGACAGGAGTAAAATAGCTGTTGGCAATACAATACCAAAAATGCGAACGCGCGTTTTGCGGGCAGGATTTCCTGAATTCCCTTTTTTACGAATATAATTAGCGTAGATTGGAAACATAGCTCGACCTCTACCCTCCATAATCATAATATTAGCGCGTAGAAAATTTAAATTAGCCTTTACAATTTTTGGTTGAAGTGAACTATAATTATTTTTTTCTAAACATGATTTTATTTCCTCTCCAACACCTGAGGCCGCATCCAAATCCTTCTGATTAATTCCGTATCGAGGAAAAAAGCCCATAAATTTTTCTTTCACACCCTTTAATTCAAATGCTAATACAGTTACTAAACTGGTGAGATTAGAAGAATGATCCGGAAAAACAAGATTGCCCACCAAATTCGCGTTTAAATCCTTCAAATACTTTTTCATTTTCTCTTGCGCACCCAACCACATGTTGCGGCAATTAATAATTGTAATGACCGGCTTTCCATTCAGTAATTTCTTCGCTTCAGGAGTTTGCAAAAACGAGCTAATGGGGCGACATACACTTAAAAACCAAGGTTGATAGGCTATGAATATTAAATCATAATTTTTATCAGGATTTATTTTTAAAGGCTCCAATTCCATTGGAATTCCAAACACATTTTCAGGAAATGCATCCATAAATTCCTGATAACCCCATGGATACGAAAAAGGAACTTTTGGTGAAATTAATTCGTAATCGATTTCATAATTACTATCCTGCACAAACGATTTAAGCGTAGCGTCTATTGCGCTCTTTGCCTGTCCTGTTTGTGTAAAATAGATAACCAGAATTTTTTTCATGACAAATTAATTACTCGCAAATTTAAGCTTATATTTATATTTGCTTTTAAATTTTATCATGAGTAACGAAAACATTAAAATAGAATCGGGTAAGGCGCCTGAACCGGTTGGTTTATATCCGCATGCTCGTCGCGTTGGCAATTTATTATTTTTAAGTGGTGTGGGGCCACGCGAGAGAGGTACTAAAAAAATTCCGGGAGTTGAACTTGACGAAAATAACAACATCATTAGTTACGATATCGCAGCTCAATGTCACAGTGTTTTTAGAAACATCAAATATATTTTAGAAGATTCAGGAAGCAGTTGGGATAAAATTGTTGATGTAACGGTTTTCTTAACCAACATGAAAGACGATTTTCCTATTTATAATAAAATTTGGGCCGAGTATTTTAAAGATAATGCGCCTTGCAGAACAACTTTAGAAATAAATAAACTCCCAACGCCAATTGCTATCGAATTAAAAGTTATTGCAACCATCGATTAAACATTGCAACCATGAAAAAAATCATTTCTATACTATTACTTTTCTTCTGTGCTTCGGTATTTTCTCAGAACGAAAAACAAGACTATTCTAAACTGAAAATTTTAGATGACGTTAAGTTGAGCGTGGAAGGTGTTGATTTATTAGGAAACACCACACAAAAAAACATGGAAGCCTTGAAAGAATTAAAATTAACCGGACTGGATGCGGAGAATTTTAAAATTATTTACTATCATTTTAAAACCAACTACAAACATAGTTTAACCAAAGATGAGTTTACCGATGGAATTATTACAGAAGCCATGACAAAATTCTTTCATGATTTGGAAAGTAATTGCAAAGTGACTTTCGAAGAAATAGTTATTAAACAAACAGAAACAGGAAAGCTATTTAAAATCACTCCACTTACTTTGGTTATTAAGGTAGATTAATCTGCCAAAAATTAAATATGAAAAAGCCCGAATAATTCGGGCTTTTTAGTATATTTATATAATAAATTAGGCATCCCCGCGTTAATCTTTAAAATTCAACATCATGCCTGTAAGATTTTTAATTTTTGCTTCACTCGTTTTTTTCTCGCTAAACTTTTTTGCGCAGGATCAACTCTTCAAAAAAGACAACAGTAAACTAGAAGTGAAGGTTTTGGAAGTAACGCCGAACGAGGTTAAATATAAATTAAAGTCTAATCCCGATGGGCCGCTTTACATCGTTAACAAAAGTGATGTGGCTTTGCTTATTTACGCAAACGGTGAACACGAAACTTTTCCTGAAAGCAAACAAAAAACAGAAATTGTATACACCCCGGTTTCTCCTTTTGTAAGAATGGATAGCTTAAGGGCGCAACGTAAAAGAGAGAGCACCGAACAATTTAATACAATGACCAAAAAGAAAAACGTTGTTTTTGTAAACTCTTTGGCTCTATTAAACGGAACTGCCAGTCTTTCTTACTTACGCGAATTCGGAAATGGTTTATTCAGTATTCACTTACCTGTGTCTACTTCGTTTCTTGAGCCATCTTTGCAAAACAGCTTTGGCTTATCTACCAATTATTACTACGGAAACATTTACAATTACAAGATAACACACAAAACCATTGACGCGGGAATGGGTATTTACTTTCACACCAGTGGTAAGCATGCTATTACTCATTTCATTGGTCCGTTAATTCGCTTCGCTCAATATAATGGTACCTTTTATACCTATGATTATTCCTTAGATCAATGGGGTAATCCCATAACCGGTTATTCTGATAAAAAACACGGATTTGTACTTAATGAATCTTACGCTATGATTAACAATGGGATTTTGTTTAGAATTACACCCGCTTTTAACATGATGCTACACGCCGCCATTGGCACCACCATCAATCGTCAATTCGTTGCCAATGATCCTAATGATTTTAAGTCTCCTAACGGTTATTATAACTACAATCAAAATTATACCAATTCAAATCCGGTGTTTAACATTGGGCTTAACGTGGGATACAGATTCTAATTATTTCTCTACCTTTCTAGTTGTTAACTATTTAAAAAGCCTTATCAGGCTAAATAATCTTTATTTTACAGCTTATTTTTAGTAAATTCGCTCTCCTTTTTAAAAAGCGGATGAAAAAATATCCTGAATACAAGCAACTCAACTTACCTCAAATCAGCAAAGAGGTTTTAAAATTTTGGGAAGAAAACAAAACTTTCGAAAAATCAGTGTCTACCCGTGAGGGAAAAACACCATGGGTTTTTTATGAAGGCCCGCCAAGCGCAAACGGAATGCCCGGCATTCACCACGTAATGGCGCGCGCTATTAAAGATATTTTTTGTCGCTTCAAAACTTTACAAGGTTATCAGGTAAAACGTAAAGCCGGTTGGGACACCCATGGTTTACCAATAGAATTAGGCGTTGAAAAAAGTTTAGGCATTACTAAAGAAGATATCGGAAATAAAAACAGTCCGAAATATATTTCTGTTGAAGATTACAACAAAGCTTGCCGTAAGGAAGTTATGAAGTATACCGATAAGTGGGAAGAACTCACTGCTCAAATGGGATACTGGGTAAACATGAACGACCCTTACATAACTTACGATAACAAATACATTGAGAGCGTTTGGTGGTTGTTGCAAAATCTTTACAAGAAAAATTTATTGTACAAAGGCTACACCATTCAGCCATACTCGCCGGCAGCAGGTACAGGATTATCTTCACACGAATTAAATCAGCCGGGTTGTTACCGCGATGTGAAAGACAGAACAGCTACTGTACAATTCAAAATCCGGAAAAAGGAATTTGAAAAACACGCTGTATTAAATCAGTTTAAAGCTGACGAAAAAGAATTTTACTTCCTTGCATGGACCACTACTCCCTGGACTTTACCTTCTAACACTGCATTAGCAGTTGGTAAGGATATTGATTACGTTTTTGTAAACAGTTTCAATCCGTTTACAGGAAGTCCGCAGGTTGTTGTGCTCGCAAAAGATTTAGTAAACAAATATTTCTCTGAAAAACACACCGATTTAAAATTCGAAGATTATAAGCCCGGTGATAAGAACATTCCTTTTAAGATTGTTGGTCATTGCAAAGGTTCTGATTTAGCAGGCATCCATTACGATCAGTTATTGCCATTTGCAGAACCCGAAGGAAATGCATTTAAAGTATTAGTTGGTGATTTCGTTACTACTACCGATGGTACAGGTATCGTTCACATTGCGCCAAGCTTTGGTGCGGATGACTTTAGAGTGGCGAAACAAAACAATGTAGGTGCTCTAACTCTGGTTGACAAACGCGGTAAATTTTTACCGGAAGTGCAAGATGGTATTTTCCTTTACGGAGAAGAATATGTAAAAGAAGCGTATTACACCGAAGAAGAAAAGAAAGCTGAATTTGAAAAGCAGAAAAAAATATTAGAAGCCAACGGGAAAATTAAAGATTTAAAAGTTTACCTGAGTGTTGATGAGCGTATTGTTTTAAAATTACAGGAAGAAGGTAAATTATTTAAGAAAGAAACCTACGAACACAGTTATCCGCATTGCTGGAGAACTGATAAACCGGTTTTATATTATCCATTGGATTCATGGTTCATCAAATCAACGGAGGCAAAAGACCGTATGATTGAATTGAACAAAACTATTAACTGGAAACCTGAAGCAACAGGAACCGGTCGCTTTGGTAACTGGTTAGAAAACCTGAATGATTGGAATTTATCACGCTCGCGTTTCTGGGGTATTCCAATTCCCATCTGGACCAGCGAAGATAAAACAGAACAGATTTGCATTGGCTCAGCAGAAGAATTACAAAAAGAAATTGCAAATGCACTTGCAAAAGGTGTAATGAATGATAATCCGCTTGCGAAATACAAAGTGGGCGATATGAGTAAAGAAAACTACGATACGTTTGATTTACACAAACCATATGCCGATACTATTGTATTAGAGAAAAACGGAAAAAAATTATTCCGTGAACCGGATTTGATTGATGTGTGGTTTGACAGTGGCGCTATGCCATACGCGCAATTGCACTATCCTTTTGAGAACAAAGATTTAATTGATAACGGAATTTCTCCCCTCTCCTCGGGGAGAGGGATCGGGGGTGAGGGCAAAAGCGCAGCTTTTCCTGCTGATTTCATTGCGGAAGGTGTTGATCAAACCCGTGGCTGGTTCTTTACCTTACACGCTATCGCAACCATGAATTTTGATTCGGTAGCCTACAAAAATGTAGTGAGTAACGGATTGGTGTTAGACAAAAACGGAAACAAAATGAGTAAGCGTTTAGGAAACGCAGTGGATCCGTTTGAAACATTAGAAAAATTTGGTGCCGATGCTACTCGCTGGTACATGATTGCAAATGCAGCACCTTGGGATAATCTTAAATTCGATATTGAAGGCATCAGCGAAGTACAACGTCAGTTATTCGGAACGTTGTATAACACTTATGGTTTTTACGCCTTATATGCGAACGTTGACGGATTTTTGGTTGATGAAAATAATATTGTTCCGGTTAAAGACCGTCAGGAATTAGACCGTTGGATTTTATCTAAACTCCATAGTTTAATAAAAGACGTTACTGCGCATTATGAAAATTTTGAACCACATCGTGCCGCACGTTCCATTGAAGAATTTGTTGATGAGCATTTAAGTAACTGGTATGTGCGCTTAAGCCGCCGCCGTTTCTGGAAAGGTGACATGAGTACTGATAAAAAAGCGGCGTATGAAACTCTTCACGAGTGTTTAATGGTGGTTGCTCAGTTAATGAGTCCGATTGCACCTTTCTTTGGAGAATGGTTATATCAAAATTTAAGCACGCCTGTTCGCGAAAACGCTATTAAAAACAACACGCCTTTACGTTTCGAATCTGTACACTTAACTGAGTTTGTAAAACCGGAAGAAAAAATTGTTGATGTAAATTTAGAGCAGCGCATGGAGCTAGCTCAAAAAATTTCATCCATGATTTTATCGATACGTAAAAAAGAAAACTTACGTGTGCGTCAGCCTTTACAAAAAATACAAATTCCTATTTTAGACAAAGACACACAAAGCAAAATTGAAGCGGTAAAAGATTTAATTTTAGCTGAAGTGAACGTGAAGGAAATTGAATTTGTGGATGAAAGCAAAACGCAAATTGTAAAAAACCTGAAGCTGAATTTTAAAACCTTAGGTAAAAAATGCGGGGCTAACATGAAAGCAGTTCAAGCATTTGCCAATGAAAACGGTGCCAAAATAATCAGCGGAATAGAAAAAAACGGAACATTCACCGTTTCTGTTAACGGAGCGGATATCGTTCTTGAAACCGAAGATGTTGAAATTATTCCGGTTGACATTCCGGGTTGGAAAGTCGCGAATAATGGTCCGTTAACTGTAGCATTAGATGTAACTCTAACCGAACCATTAAAGCAAGAAGGGTTAGCGCGTGAAATTGTGAACCGTATTCAAAACCTGCGTAAAGACAAGGGATTAGACGTTACCGATCGTATTTTGGTTAAAATAAAGCAAAATGAGGCCTTAAATTCGGCCATAAATAATAATTTAAGTTATATTTGTTCTGAGACATTAACCGGCGATTTGCAACTGGTAGCAGATTTAAATACCGCAACTGCTAATGCCGTTGAAGTTGACGAAACAATATCGACCTTAATATCAATTGAAAAGTTAAACTGATTAAGTAAAGTGTAAGATGGCTAAGAAAGACAATAAAAAAGCAAAGGCAAAACCGGCGAAAAAAGCTGTAAAGCCTGCTGCAAAAAAAGCAACTAAGCCTGCTAAAAAGGTAACAAAACCTGCTGCAAAAAAAGCCGCAAAACCGGCTAAACCTGCAAAAAAAGCCGCAAAACCGGTAGCGAAAAAAACCGTTAAACCTGCTCCTAAAAAAGCAGCGAAACCAGTTAAGCCTGCAAAACCTGCTAAATCAGCAAAACCGGCGAAGGCTGTGAAAACAGTTAAAGATTTAATGGTAAAGAAAACGGCAGGTAAGCCAATTGATGCGATTAAAAAATCAGCAAAAGCTGTTTCAAAAGATAAAAAGGGAAAGAAGAAATCACGCGGCGGTGACGACGATGATGATGATGAAGATGTTGATGTAAAAGATGATTACGAAAAAAATGAAGAGGATGATGAAATCGTTGGCGATTTAGAAGAGCCGGCTGTTTTAGATGTAGATGGTGATATTCCACCTCCTGATGATGATGATGATGATGATGAAGTGCCTATTAAAAAAGGTCGTGGTCGTCGTAAAAAGAATGAAGGAAAATCAAGCGGCGGTAGCATGGAAGCTTATATCCGTAACCGTCCTTTACAAATTGATTTATCAAAACCATTAATTAAAAAGAGCGCGGAAGAAGCTCCAAAACCATTCGTTAATACAAAAGACAACCGCTCTCGTTATACAGATAAAGAATTAGCTGAGTTCAAAGAATTAATCCTTGAGAAATTAAAAGAAGCTCAAACAGATTATGAATTATTAAAGCAAACATTATCTAACGAAGACAACCACGGAACGGATGATACTTCTCCAACCTTTAAATTATTGGAAGATGGAAGTGATGTTTTATCGAAAGAAGAAACAGCGCAGTTAGCTGCCCGTCAGGAAAAGTACATTATCAATTTAAAAAACGCGTTGGTTCGCATCGAAAATAAAACGTATGGAATTTGCCGTGTAACCGGTAAGTTAATTCCTAAAGAGCGTTTACGCAGTGTACCTCATGCTACACTTGGCATTGATGCTAAATTGAACCAAAACAAATAAAAACTGTTTACACTCTAAAGTGTCAATTCAAAAATGGATTGACACTTTTTTATTTATATGCTTAAAAAATATAAAATACCACTTCTTACCATTTTCTCGGTATTGTTTATCGATCAGTTTATTAAAATTTACATTAAGCTGAATTATCCTTTAGGAGAAGTTACACGCGTTGCCGGCGATTGGTTCATTCTTCACTTTACAGAAAATCCGGGGATGGCTTTTGGCTTAGAGTTTGGTGGCGATTACGGAAAGTTATTTTTAAGTGTGTTTCGTATTATTGCTTGCGGTGTAGGTGTTTGGTATATCACAACGCTCGTTAAAAAAGGAGAACATTGGGGATTCATTCTGTCGGTATCTTTGATTTTAGCCGGCGCCATGGGAAATATTTTTGATTCGGTGTTTTATGGTGTATTATTTGGCGAGAGTGATGAGTTTAATGTTGCTCAGTTCATGCCGGCCGAAGGCGGATACGCAGGCTTTTTACATGGACGTGTGGTAGACATGTTTTACTTTCCGCTTTATGAAGGACATTTTCCGGATTGGTTTCCAATTTGGGGCGGTGAAGATTTTCAATTCTTCAGACCTATTTTTAATTTCGCCGACTTCGCCATATCTACCGGTGTTGGAATTATTCTTGTGTTTCAGAAAAAATTCATCAATGAACATCAGCATCATCCTCACGAAAACCCAACTGAAACATCCGTAGAAAATGTTCAGGAAAATTCAAATGAAACAAAATGAAGAAGGCGGTACTTTTAATTAATCTTGGCACACCCGATTCTCCTTCAACATCTGATGTGAGAAAATATTTAACTCAGTTTTTGAATGATCCGCGCGTGATTGATATTTCTGCAGCAGGAAGATTTATGTTAGTGAATGGGATCATCGTGCCTTTTCGCTCACCTAAATCAGCAAAATTATATCAGCAGATTTGGAGCAGCGATGGCTCTCCATTAATCATTCATACAAAAAATCTGGCAGAAAAAGTTCAGCGAACGCTTGGTAACGATTACATAGTAGATTGGGCCATGCGTTATCAAAACCCATCTATTAAAAGTGTATTGAATCGTTTACGCGAACAAAAACCATCCGAGATTATTTTTGTTCCATTGTATCCGCAGTACGCGTCATCATCAAGCGGTTCTACTGCCGAATTAGTTTTAAAAGAATTATCGAAGTGGGAAGTTATTCCTACTATTAAAATCATTAATAAATTTTACGACAATCCGCATTATATCAATGCAGTTGTTAAGTCGGCAGAAGGTTTTGATTTAAACGCTTACGATCATATTTTATTTAGCTACCACGGATTACCAGAAAGACAAATTAAAAAAGCATCCGCTCATTACGGAAACAATTCTTGCCACTTTGGAAAATGTTGTGATGCCATTACGGAAAATAATCAATATTGCTACCGTGCGAATTGCATGGAAACAACACGACAGTTGGTGAAAAAATTAAATATTCCGGAAGGTAAATACACTTCTACTTTTCAGTCGCGCTTAGACGATGCCTGGTTAAAACCTTATTCGGATAAAGTGATTGAAGACTTAGCCAAACTAGGTGCAAAAAAATTATTGGTATTCTCCCCTGCTTTTGTTGCAGATTGTTTAGAAACGATACATGAAATCGGTACTGAATACAACGAAATATTTAAAGAGCACGGTGGTGAAAGCGTAACGCTAGTAAAAAGCTTAAACGATAGTGATGTTTGGGTGGACGCTATAAAAGCAATGGTTAATTAACAACCAGCTTACTTTTATATGTCTTATCCTTTGTGTTCAAAAACACAAAATACAATCCGTTTTTTAAAGAAGAAATATCAAGTTTTGTATTGTTGGCGCCTTCCGAACAAACAACTTCTTTTGACAGCACTAAATAACCACGATTATCATATACATTAATAATTTCGTTGGCTGCAGACTTACAAATGAAATTAACTGCTACCTCACCTGAGGCAGGATTTGGCACTAATGTAAAATCATTTTTACCTTTCATCTCAACAACTCGTAAATCTGAATATTCAAATGATCCATCCGTATCAACTTGTTTTAATCGATAATAAGAAATTCCGCTTAAAGGCGCTGTGTCGTAAGCACCGTAAGAAATATTTACATTACTGTTTTTAGCGCCTTCTACTCTTGTTACTTCTTCAAAATACACACCATCCTTACTTCTTTCAATAACAAAGTGGTCGTTATTTTTTTCCATAGCGGTAATCCATTTTAAATGCACTTTATCATTCCCCAAAACGGTTACATCGAAATTCACTAATTCGATTGGCAATACAATGGGACCGCAAGGTGCAGAAGGATTTAAGCTAAAGCCATCTAAACTTGCGTAAGACACACTACCTGTTAAATGATCACAACGTAATGTCATGGTGGCTGCATTAGCCACAAACACTAATTGATAGCGGTACCATGTGCTTGCCGTCATTGGAATGTTAACTGTAATCGATGCCGAACCAACAACAGAAATACGAGGCAAGGATGGTCCCTGATTATATATAGAAGTTCCTGTTCCGAAACAAGCGCCGCAAAAATAAAGCGTGTAAGTTTGTCCCGCAGTTAGTCCTGTAATGGTTGTTTGCGCACATTCACCTAAAGCCGCTAAACCTAACCAGGTTCCTCCATCCGGAGAAACTACAGGTGTTACAGAAGAAGAAGCAACATACGAAGGCATTGCTAAACAACATAAATCAGGTGAAAAGCCACAACCCGACCAACCTACTGCATTACCTACATTGATTCCGCTATTAGCACAAGGCGCTCCTGAAATCGAACCATTTGTTACTAATTGTGCCTTTGCAAAAAAGGAAATAAAAAACAATATTAGTAATGCCTTGAAACGCATGATGTATAAAACAAGTATATTTGATAAAAGTAACGAATCGGATTGCGAATACCAATATGCATAATGATAAATTAAAACAATTTAGGGCTTTTGCCATTCTCAACAACAACCATCACGCTTTTGGCTTTCGGCATTTAACCATTGCAAGCAATTCAGTTAGCGAATCTCCTTTAGACTCAGTAAAAAATCAATTTACCTTTCTTAATTACGATTATAAAAATAAAATTGAGAATTTAACTTCTCAAGGCTCATCTGCACTCCGATTTCCTCAAAGCTTTTACTTTTCTCCTGAACTCATTAGCGAATATATTCCGGAAGACGAACAGAAATCGATGCCTGTAAAATTACAATGTATTACAAGTAAAGAAGAATACATCGAAAAAGTAAAAGCTCTAAAGCATCATATTCAGCTTGGTGATATATATGAAATTAATTACTGTATCACGTTCGAAGCAAAAAATGCGGAGATAAATCCATTTGATGTTTTTAATAAATTGAATGCCTTAAGTCAGGCACCCTACTCTGCTCTTGTTAAGTTGGATGATCGTTACATCATCTGTGCGAGTCCCGAATTATTTTTAAGTAAGCGCGGCAACAAATTAATTACAAAACCCATTAAAGGTACGGCGCGGCGAAGCACTAATTCACATGAAGACGAACAGATTAAAAACGAATTAAAAAACAGTTTGAAGGAGCGTACCGAAAACGTCATGATTGTAGATGTAGCCCGCAATGATTTTTCGCGTATTGCTAAAAAAGGAAGTGTAATAGTTGAAAAACTTTACGACATTGAATCCTATCAACAAGTTCACCAAATGGTAAGTACCGTGAGTTGCGAATTGAAAGATGGAATTTCTTTCAACGAAATCATTCATGCTACTTTCCCAATGGCAAGTATGACCGGTGCTCCAAAAATCAGAGCAATGCAATTGATTGACGATTTTGAAACGTGTAATCGCGGACCATTTTCCGGCACCATTGGTTATATAGATGAAAAAGGTGATTTTGATTTGAATGTTTTAATCCGAAGCATCTTTTATAATGAAAAAGAAAAATACCTTTCCTTTTCTGTTGGAAGCGCGATTACACATTTGTGTGATCCTGAAAAAGAATACGAAGAATGCTTACTAAAAGCTGCGGCTTTAATTAAATCCCTCGAATAATTATTGCAGAATTAATTTTTCTCTCGCGATCACTTTTTTGTTTCTGGAAATACTAACGATGTAATTTCCTTTGGAAAAAGCTGAACAGTCAATTTTTGTCTCCTGAGTACTTAAAGAACTTGAAAAAACCAGTTTTCCCTCTGTACTGATGATTTCAATAAGCTCTGACCCTTGCATTGTGTAATTTTCTAATCGAACAGTTACTTGCTGACCTGCAGGATTTGGGAATAACTTTAAATTTGATTTTCCCTTCACACTTTCCTGAATTCCAATTCCGGGATTGATGCCATTTTTATTGGCAAATACATATTCACCCAAACGTAAGGTATCGATTATGAACTTCCCCATTTTAGTTCCTGTTTTATATTTCGTGTATTTATCCACTAATTTCCAATCATCCGCTCTGTTCTTTCGATACAACACAATAATACTATCATTTTGTACGGATGTCAAACAGGTATCTAACTGCCCAAAGCTTCCACTCGTAGTATTCGTTCCATCGAAATTTAAATGCAACTTCGCGTGAAATCCCGGCGTTAAAACACCATCAATTCGCCAATAATGTTGGTTTGAAATTTTATAATTACCAATGTTATTCTTAAACGGATCCGGCTTTGCGTAATTATGTTCTACACGTATAAATGAAGAATCTGCGCCTTTATTTACCACTTGAATAATACATTTTCCCAATGTGTTATTAAAACTACCAATAGATTTGTAAATTTTGTCTTCAGCCACCAAAGCATCTAACAATTTACCGTTATAATTGATGGCACTCATTACCGGCGCAAAATTTAAGGCAAAAGTGAAACTTTGCGCCGCTCCGCTCATGGTGAACGACTTTGTTGTAGGTTGCCATAAATTATTGAAAAAAGAAATTTCCAAAGGCACATTCGAATAATAAGCCGGCGCGCCCGTGATTTTTTGCTTTACATGTACCGTTGCAATATAACTGCCAACACCCTGCGGCACATAGTTTAATGAATCCACAGAAAAATGCGGCCAACCACCGTTCATCACCCAGTTATTAAAAAAATCACTCAGACTTTTACCGGATGAAGTTTCCAATAAACTTTTAAATTCCATGCTATTCATGTTTTTGTACGCCTTCTGAGCCATCACATATTTGATTCCGTTAAAGAAATCCGTATCGCCCATATAAGCGCGCAAATTATGCGCTACCACAGCTCCCTTTCTATATACATGATCCCCATATGTGTATTGATGAGGCACGCCGGATACCGCCCAATATTTTCCTTCTCTGAAATGTGCGAAATGCACCATATCATCATGCGTTGAAATCAAATTGGTGATGTAAGAATTGTAACCGTATTTCCATTCTCTGAATAAATACTCACTATAGCTGGCCCAGCCTTCATTCAGCCACATATCTTCCTGCGTTTCGCATGTCATTAAATCACCCCACCAATGATGCGATAATTCATGCGCCATCAATGTTGCTTCATAACCAATACTTATTGCTGCTTGAGGATAAGCAATATTAGTAGCGTGTTCCATTGCCCCACTATTAAACGGAACCAAACAATAACCTACACGATTCCATACATAAGGCCCATAATAATTTTCGAAACCGCTCACCGCATTTAATAAATTCACAAAGCCTGCCTTTAACGCGCTTGTATCCGCAGCACGCGCAGCTAAAATTACAGGCACTGTTCCTGAAGCTACCGAAGCCGTCCAGTTAACCTGTGTATAATCCGCCACAGCTACGGAAGCCAAATAGCTGGGAATTTCTTTTTCTAATTTCCAGGAACGAGTTCGTAAACTTCCATTCACCACATCATTTATTAATTCACCGTTGCAATACGCTTTCTTCGATACATCGGTGGTGATATTAAAATCATACAGACTCTTCTCCACAAAATTATCGAAGCAAGGAAACCATACTCTTCCATAATTATGAGGCTTTGCACCAAACCCCACACCTAAATTAAATGCATAGTTACCGCTAAAATAAAACCCACCCCATCCGGATGGATCTCCCTGTGGTTTGCCATGATAAAAAACATTCAGATTCAATGTATCCGTCGTGTTATAGGAAGCAGGTAAATTCACTTTTATAACCGTATCATTGTAAGTGTAGGTGAGCAAACTGCTATTCAGCTTAACCGAATCGATTTTCATCTTTAATAAATCGAGACGGATTTTGTTTTGTCCGTTTAACTTAGGTTTAAATTTTATAAGCGTGTTCCCGCGAATGGTATCCGTTACAAAATCGGTGATGTTTAGGGAAATCGTGTATTTTAGAATATCGAAAGTGTCACTTCGTAAGTTTTCCGGCGAAGGATATAAAGTGGCAGTATTTACCGTGTTCTTTAATTTTTGGCAGGAGATTTCCTGACTTTTAATGTAAAAAGGCCATATTAAAATGGTTAAGATTACAAGAAATGAGCTATTTTTTATCGCTTTCATGACCTAAACTTTGTAGACAAGATTAAAATTAGCAAAAAAAAGTGTTTTTTTACAGCAATATAAGAATACAATAATGCTTTTAACATTTTGAATTCCTAAAACATGATAACAGTTAGTCTGGAAGAAGTTTTTGATTTAATTAAATCACTGAGCAAATCGGAGAAACGATTCTTTAAACTGACCGTAACCACAGATTCCAATTCAGTCAACCTTTCGAAATTATTTGATGAACTGGAAAAATCTTCGTTGGAAGAAATCATTAAGCCCTCTAAAGTCATTAATAAACTTCTCAAGCAAAAGAACATCTTAGAAGATATTTATGATGTCATTTTAAAAAGCCAGCGCACCTTTTACGCCGAAAGCATTACAGCTTACACAATAAAAGACGAAATAACCAATTTGCGGAATTTGTTTGATAAAGCCCAATACAAGCAATGCCGTAAAATGCTAAACAAACTAAAGGAGGAAGCTTACAAGGATGAGAGTTTTAGTTTTATTCTGGAAATAATTTCCATTGAAAAGCAATTGCTGGATATTGAAAATAAATTCGGCATCAACTTTAAATCGTTGGATGACTTAATAAAAGAAGAGCAACAACTTATTGATAAATCAAAAAACATTGCCGAATTAACCCAGGCCTTTTCTAAAGTAAATTACCTGGTGCGCCAAAGTATGGTAGCAAAAACTGCTAAGGAATTTGAAGCCTACGATAAAATGCTGAACTCTCCATTGCTTAAATCCAAAAAACAATGTCTCTCTAAAAAGGCTGAAGTTTTATATCATCATACGCGCGCTTTATGTTATTCAAAGAAAAGAGATAACTCAGCCCGTCAACAGGAATTTAGCGCCATGATTGAAGTAATGGATACGAATCCATTTTTAATTAATGAATATCCGAAAAGATACTTATCGGCCACCAACAATGTTTTATCAGTTGAAATTGAAAAAACACATTATGCCACAGCCGAAAAACTCATTAATAATTTCATACAACTCAAAACGCATCCTGCCTTTAATACAACCGATTTACAGCTAAAAATATTTACAAGCACTACTAACGCGCAGCTGTTAATTTATACTGATGGCGGACGAACAGACAAAGCTATTCCAGTTGTAAAGTATATCAACGAACAAATAGAATTATATAAAGAAAAAATTAATAAGGAGGAACTTCTCATCTTCTATTACAACTTCGCGAACCTGTATATATACTCCGGAAATTATCCGGAAGCCAGTAAGTATTTGACATTACTGATGAGCGAAAACGACACGCATTTACGCCTCGATCTTCAGTGCTTTTCGCGTTTACAAAACATAATTCTTCATTATGAATTAAACAAAATACCGCAACTTAAATACATTATTAAAACAGCGCGCGATTTCTACAAAAATCAAAAACATCAGTTTAAAGTAGAAAAAATGGTAATCGATATGTTTGAGGAATTAGCGGATACCGAAGAACCGATGCATGTGTGGGAAAGATACCGTAAAGAGTTTAAGGAAGTGATGCAAGATCCTTTCGAAAAAATTGCTAATTACTATTTTGATTTCTTAGCTTACACTGAAAGTAAAGTGACAGGCAAAAAAATCGGAGATATCATTTTTGAAAAACAAGCCGATAACTGGAAAAAATAAAGATGAAACCGTCCAATTTATTATTCGACATAATAAAATCACTTAACAGCGAAGAAATAAAATTCTTTCGTAAGGTTTCTTCTTTGCAACAAGGTGAAAAAAATTACATCAAGCTTTTTAACTTCATTTCTACTTTACCCGAATATGATGAGGAGTTGGTTAAAGATCAGTTTAAGAATGAAACTTTCATTAAACATTTACCTTCAGAAAAAAATCAGCTTCTACACCACATCTTAAAAAGCTTACGCCATTTCAGAATAGAAAACAGCAAAACCGCTGAAATCAATGAGCAAATAAAAAACATCCAGATACTCTTTAATAAATCGCTTTACAAACAAGCACGTAAAGTATTGAACGATGTAAAAGAGCAAGCTTATAAACACGAGTTATTCTATTATATCCTTGAAATTATTGATTTGGAAAAAGTAGTTATCGATATGGAAGCACATTTCGGACAAATAACGAATGTCACCATCGAAAAACTAGTAGAGGAAGAGATTACCATTTATCAAAAAATAGAACAACTGACTCACTTCGAAAAATTACTTAGCCGATTAAATCAACTTTCTGCTAAGCTCCTTTTTGTTCGTACAAAAAGCGATGTTGAGGAAATAGAAAAAATACTCGCTGATAAATCGCTCCAGGATAAAACGGTCATAAATTCGAAAAAATCATTTATCACTTTATTACATATAAAAGGATTAGCGGCACGTTTGCTAAATCAACCGGATGAAATGTGTGATTCTTTCCAGGGCTTAATCTTCGCTATGGAAAATGAACCTTCACTCATTTCCGAATTACCCAAAAGTTACATCGTAGCGCATGGCTATACCATTCGTTATTATGCCATCAAACGTTTATATACTGACGGATTTAAAACCATTGATAAATTAAAGGCCTTGTGGCTCGATCCGAAGTTTAAGAGCATCGATTTACAAATTGCCATCTTCTCTAATTCCTACATTAATGAAATGCTTTTATACGCATATATTGGGCAACATGATAAAGCAAAAAATGTCATTCCGGCCGTAATTAAAGGATTGGAAAAGTACGAAACCAAAATCAACGAAGAAGAACTACTCCGCATTTACCAAATCATAACCATGGTGTATTTTGGAGTTGGTGAGTATAGCAAGGCTTTACATTGGGTGAATAAAATTATTAATTCCAATTATGCCGAATTGCGACAAGACATCATTCGTATTTCGAAACTCATCAACCTAATTATACACTTCGAATTGGGCAACGAAGATTTATTGCCTTATATCTATAAATCAACCGCGCGCTTTGTTTCTTCACTCGACAACAAATACAAATTTGAAGTCCTCTTCCTAGAGCATTTTAAAAAGATAGCTTTATCAAAGCGGGAAGGAAAGCAATCTGCTTCTTTCGTGAAATTCAAAGAAGAAATGCAGGAGGTGTTTAAAGACCGTTATGAGAAAAACGCGTTGGAATACTTTAATTTTTATGCGTGGCTCGATTCCAAAATTCACAGCATCAGCTTCTCCGACGCCATCAAGATTCGTAAACAAAATATGACTTGATTTTTTCAGGGCTAAAGCCCATTATTATATCGTATCCAAATCGGCCTAAAGGCCGAATTTTAAGAAAATCATTGATATCAGTCGGGCGCATACATAAACCGACAATCAGAAAACAATTCACAAAACACTCACCATTACCAACATTGGCCTTAGGAGCTACATTAATTCGTGATAACGTCCCGGAGTTCCGATAAGATTCACAAAACACTCACCATTACCAACATCGGGCTTTAGGCCGATGAATTTCTATAAGAACGAATGGGCTTTAGCCCTGAAACTAATAGTACGATTTCTTACTCAAATAATTCTGCACATAATCCTTTACACCCTCTTCTAAAGAAGTAAACGGCTTATTATATCCTTGCGTCACTAACTTATTCATATTTGCTTCCGTGAAGTACTGATACTTATCGCGAATATCAATTGGCGTATCGATAAATTCAATATTCGGTTCTTTATCAAGCGCCTTGAATGTAGCTTTCGCTAAATCCAAAAATGTTCTGGCTTTTCCGCTTCCCAAATTGTAAACACCGTTCTTAATTTGATTTTTGTAAGTAAAAAACAATACGTCCACTAAATCTTTTACGTACACAAAATCGCGAAGCTGACCACCATCGCTGTATTTAGGATTATGACTCCTGAATAATTTTACAAAACCTTTATCTTTAATCTGATTGAACGAATGAAAAATAACAGAAGCCATTCTCGCTTTATGGTATTCATTAGGGCCGTACACATTAAAAAACTTAAACCCATGCCAATGCGGAGGACATTTTCCATCCTTAGCCTGACCAAGCGCCCAGATGTCAAAATCATTTTTACTGTCACCGTATGGATTTAATGGCTTTAACAAAGGGATTTTTGTTTCATCATCATCGTAACCATACTCTCCCAAGCCATAAGTAGCTGCCGAAGAAGCATAAATTAACGAGATGCCGTTTTCTGTACAAACTTTCCAAATATCTTTTGTATAATTAACGTTTAACTCATCGAAAATCGATTTATTAAACTCGGTGGTATCAGTACGTGCACCGATGTGAAACACACAAGTAATTTCTTTGGCATGTTCCTTAAACCAATTTACAAATTGCGAGCGCTCAACAGCTCCTTTGTATTTTTTGTCTTTGTAATTGTTAGCCTTTTCTGTTTTAGAAAAATCATCCACAATTACTATATCATTAATGCCTTCGTGATTTAAGCGTGAAACTAAACAGCTTCCAATAAATCCTGCAGCGCCTGTAACTACTATCATAATTTTAAATTCATTCAAAATTAACTAAAATCCGAACATAACGGATACTAAACTGTTAACGAATTTGATATAAATCAAATTTGAGGTATAAACCAAAATCTTATCTTTGATTAACTAAATTTATTTATGGAAGTAACCAGGGTATTTGACATCATAGACTTATATAAATCGAAATATAAAAAAGACGATTTATTGTGCGGTAAGGAAAACAAGGTGTGGAAAAAATACAGCAGTGATAACTTTATTGATTATTCCAAGTGGGTAAGTTACGGGCTAATTTCGCTTGGCATCAAAGAAGGCGACAAAGTGGCCATTGTTTCTAACAATCGTCCGGAATGGATTTTTGCAGATTACGGTTGCCAGCAAATAAATGTGGTAACAGTTCCCATCTTTCCAACTTGCAGCAATAATGATTTAAAATTTATTTTGAATCACGCGGAAGTAAAAGCTGTGTTTATATCCGACAAATCTATTTACGCTAAACTCGCCTCCATTCAAGATGAAATCCCGAGTGTAAAAAACGTGATCAGTTTCGATCATTTGGTTGGATTAATGAGCTTCCATGATTTTATAGAGCAGGGCAAAAAGAACGAACAAAAAGAAAAAGTGGAAAACATTAAAAAGAGTATTAAACCAAGTGATTTATTAACTATACTCTATACTTCAGGAACAACAGGCACTCCAAAAGGTGTGATGTTATCGCACAGTAATTTGGTGGAAAATGTAAAGGCATGTCAGCATATTGCTCCGTTTGCTCCATGGTGGAAAGCTCTTAGTTTTTTACCGTTAAATCACGTTTACGAACGCATGCTCATAACGCTTTATTTGTTTGAAGGTATCTCTGTTTATTTTGCGGAAGGATTTGAAACCATAGGCGATAATCTCAAAGAAGTGCAACCACAGATATTTGTTTCTGTACCTCGTCTCATCGAACGTGTGTACGAAAAAATTACCGCGGCCGGCGAAAAACTCACCGGCTTTAAGCGTAAAATGTTTGATTGGAGTATTGAGATTGCAGAGCAATATGAAGTGGGCGGTGCCAATGGTTTTATGTATGAATTAAAACGTAAAATAGTAGATAAACTCGTTTACAAAAAATGGCGTGACGCTGTTGGCGGAAAATTAATTTGCATGGCTTCCGGTGGTGCCGCATTAAATCCAAAATTAGAGCGCATCTTTTTGTGTGCCGGACTTAAAGTTTTACAAGGTTACGGTTTAACCGAAACATGCGTGGTAGTAAGTGTCAATCGTTTTGGTGAGGATAATATCCGAATCGGAAGTGTTGGTCCGGTAATTGACGGCGTGGAAGTAAAAATTGCGGAAGAAGACGGAGAAATTTTAGTGAAAGGCCCGAGTGTCATGATGGGCTATTATAAAAACCCGGAAGCTACAGCAGAGGTGATGGACAAAGACGGATGGTTTCACACCGGTGACGTGGGAACTTTTGTAGAAGGTCGTTTTTTAAAAATCACCGACCGCAAAAAAGAAATTTTCAAAACCAGCGCCGGAAAATACATTGCACCATTGGCTATTGAGAATAAATTAAAAGAATGCCGTTTCATTGAGCAATGTATGGTGGTTGGTGAAGGACAAAAATTTGCCTCCGCTTTATTAGTTCCAAACTTTGCCAACTTTAAAGATTACTGTAAGAGCTCGGGTATCGAATGGAAAAGTAATACCGAGATGGCTTCACACGAAGATTTAAAACGTTTAATAAACGAATATGTGAAGCAAGCCAATCGTACTTTAGCGCCTTACGAACAACTCAAGCGTTGCGAAATTTTAAATGCAGAATGGAGCATCGACGGTGGTGAATTAACACCTAAACTCAGCCTTAAACGTAAAGTGATTAAGGAAAAATACAAAAATGCAATAGAGAATATTTTTAGTATGGATTAAAATACTGAAAGCATAAGTTTTTATGACAAGAAAAATTATCTTTTTTACTTTACTTGTAATTTATGTTTCCAATATAAAAGCGCAGGCCAAAGCTACTTTTCCCAAATCCTTTTTTACTGAAAATTTCGATTCGGTTGTTGTTTATGGATTATACGAGTCTCACGTTGGCATTACCAGTAATGGGAAATTTAACAATAAAGCTGTCAAAACAAGGGTATTATTATCAGCAACTGATCTAGACTCTCTTAATTCCATTTTATCAAGTAAGAAAGTTTTTAATTTCACAAACAGCACTTCAAGTTCAACGTACTCTTATGGGATTTTGTTTTACAAAAATGGATTTATATCAAGCGTTATAGATTTTTCCATTAAGTACAAATTCCTTGTGATTCTTTATAAGGCTGTAGAAGAATCAAATAAAAAATGGAAAACGTTATCTTTCCAGGCAAGATACTGTTATGAAGTTAACAACAACGGTGTTACCCAGTTTAAAAAATTTCTTGCCCAAATTGGAGTTTAGGTTACTTCTTCACGCATACTTGAATCGTGTGGCTAATCCCCACATTATCCGTTTCTTCAACTATTTTTAACCCGGCTCTGTCAATTAATTTATTAAACACAGCCGAATCATACATCTGACTGTTACCATTAGCGATATTGGTAAAGTATAAAGAAGTCATTTGTAAACTGAATGCCGCCGTCTTAAATCGCTGACGATCCCAGAAGGTTTCCATAATGTAAACCATACCGTTTTCGTTTAAAGCTTCATTACAACGTTTTAAAATGCTCACGATTTCATCTTCACTAAAGCAATCTAAAAACTGACTCATCCAAATAATATCAGCGCCTTTCGGGAATTTCTGAGAATCGTCCAAAATATTTATCTCATGAAAATTGGCTCTATCAATATGACCCGCTGCTTCAATATTTTTCTTTGCCATATTAAGCTGTCCCGGCAAATCCAAAATGGTCATTTTTACGTTCGGGTCATAACCCAAACATTTCAGAGTAAACTTTCCGGTATTGCCTCCAATGTCTAGAATATGTTTTGGCTTGTGCTTAAATAAAATCGGTAATACTTGCGGGAAAGAACCATCGCTGTAAAAATGATCAAAAGCAAACCAACTCTTTTGCGCTTTTGATGGCAAATGAGCCAAAGCTTCATACACGGTTTTCCATTTACCAAATACTTCCAGTCCGGTTGGTTTCGTTTTTTTAATACTCTCCTGTAAAGTAAACATACCCTCATAACACACATCTTGCGTAAAGTCCATGTTTACTTTGGTCATTGCATCATTCAAGATAAAATAACCGGTTTTAGTCATGTGATAAACGCCATTGTTAACGGTGAGCAAACCAATGCCAAGCCCCGCTTCAACCAATACACGAACACCATACTCGGGTAAGTTGGTTTTTTCAACTACTTGATCAAGAGTTAAACCCTCCGTTTTAGCCGCTTCAATAGCCTCTAATATTCCTAAATCGCGTAAAGCCAATGAAGCCTGAAATACGATGGGTGCAAACGCAATCCATTGTGCCGACTTAATGGCCTCCATTGCTGTTTTGGTGTCTTTCTCGAAAAAATTCATACTAATTATGCTGCTAAAAAAACAAATATACGGCTCAAAAGTTACATATCTAAATTGTTCTAAAATTATAAAAAATACCCTCCGCCACTTATTTCATATTTCTAAGTAAAATTGTATTATTACAGTTGATTTTTTATGGTAAAGATAGGCGACAAAAAAATTTCGGCCGACGATTTTTATAAGGTTCTGATAAACAACTTACAATTAGATTTAGACGAGGAGTCTATTCGTAAATTGTACCGTAGTTTCTACTTTTTAAAAGAGTTCACACGCGAAAAACTAATCTATGGTATTAATACCGGTTTTGGCCCTATGGCTCAATACCGCATTAATCACGACGATCAAATTAAACTTCAGTATAATCTTATTCGCAGTCACTGTTCGGGTGCCGGTAATCCCATCCCTGAATTAGATTGTAAAGCCGTTATGCTGGCACGTTTAAACACCTTGTTACAAGGCTATGCAGGCATTCATCCTGATACCTTGGTATTGATAAAAACTTTAATCAATAAAAATATTTCGCCTGTTATTTACGAGCATGGCGGACTAGGTGCCAGCGGAGATTTAGTACAATTAGCACACTTAGCTCTCACTTTAATTGGTGAAGGCGAAGTGTATTACCACGGAAAAATCACTTCTACGAAAGAGGTTTTTGAAAAAGAAAACATTAAACCAATGGAAATTCATATTCGTGAAGGATTGGCCTTGATGAATGGAACCTCAGCCATGAGCGGTATTGGAGTGCTAAACGTTATTTACGCCGAGAATCTGGTGAACTGGTCGGTAATGGCTTCATCTGCCATTATGGAAATTGTTCGAAGCTTTGACGATCATTACTCTACTCCATTGAATGAAGTGAAGCATCACTACGGACAAAACGCAGTAGCAAAAGCGATACAGAATGCATTAGCAGATAGTAAACTGGTAAAGAAACGTGAAGAGCATCACTATAATCAAAAAGTGGAAGTTGATGTGTTGGTGGAAAAAATGCAGGAGTATTACTCCATTCGTTGCGTACCACAAATTGCCGGACCAATAGTTGACACTATTAATTACGCCAAAGAAGTTTTAATTAACGAAATCAACTCAGCGAATGATAATCCGATTGTTGACTGGGAACGTAAAAACGTGTATCACGGTGGTAATTTCCATGGCGATTATGTATCCTTAGAAATGGATAAATTAAAAATTGCCGTTACAAAATTATCGATGTTAGCAGAGCGTCAGTTAAACTTTTTACTGAACGACAAACTCAATAATATTTTGCCTCCATTTGTAAATCACGGTACACTTGGATTAAACTTAGGCATGCAAGGCGTTCAATTTACGGCTACCTCAACAACTGCCGAAAATCAAATGTTAAGTAACCCAATGTATGTGCATAGTATTCCAAGCAATAACGACAATCAGGATATTGTAAGCATGGGTTCTAATGCAGCCTTGATTTGTAAAAAAGTTATTTTAAACAGCTATGAAGTTTTAGCTATTGAGTGGATGACTATTTTACAAGCGATTGATTATTTAAAAATTCAAGATCAGCTTTCTTCTAAAACTAAAGACGCTTACGATAACTTACGTAAAGTGTTTCCTTGTTTTAAGGATGATTCCATCAAGTACAAAGATGTGAAAGCGGTTAGAGATTATATTTTTTACAACCATATAGAAGTATTATAAAATGAATTACGCACTGGTAACCGGAGGATCGAGAGGAATTGGTAAAGCTGTTTGCATTAAACTCGCTGAAATGGGTCACAATGTAATTATCAATTACACTTCCAATGAAGAAGAAGCTAAAAAAACACAAGAAGCTGTAAAAGCAAAAGGTGTTGATGCCATTATCATGAAATTTGATGTTGGCAATATTGAGCAAGTAGATAACACGCTTGGTAAATGGATGGAAGATAATAAAGACAAAAATATTTCCGTTTTGGTAAACAACGCGGGTATTCGTCGCGATAATTTGTTAGTGTTTATTAATCCGGAAGATTGGCATAAAGTCATGAATATCGCTGTGGATGGATTTTATAATGTAACGCGCTTAGTATGCAAACAAATGTTGAGTAAACGTAAAGGCCGCATTGTAAACATGGTTTCCTTATCAGGATTAAAAGGCATGGCTGGACAAACCAATTATTCAGCTTCCAAAGGTGCGGTAATTTCTGCGACTAAAGCATTAGCACAGGAAGTTGGCAAACGCGGTATAACTGTCAATGCTGTTGCTCCGGGTTTTATTAAAACCGATATGACAACAGATATTCCGGAAGATCAATTCAAAGCCATGATTCCATTGAATCGTTTTGGTGAAGCAGAAGAAGTAGCCGGTGTAGTTGGATTTTTAGTTTCGGATGCGGCTTCATATGTAACAGGACAAGTTATTTCAGTTAACGGAGGATTATATACCTAATAAAAACATATTCTAAAATTCAATAATTAAATGAACCGAGTTGTTATAACAGGAATGGGTGCATGGTCTTGCTTAGGCAAGAATTTAGATGAAGTAAAAAATTCTTTGTTTGAAGGGAAATCCGGTATTTTTCTGGATGAATCACGAAAAGAATTAGGATACCGTTCGTCTTTAACAGGAAAATTGGAACGTCCGCAATTAAAAGGATTGCTCGACCGCCGTCAACGTGTTGGTATGGGCGAACCTGCTGAGTATGCTTACATGGCAACTTCTGAAGCGCTTAAATTGGCTGGTATTGAGATTGATTTTTTTGATAAAAATGAAGTTGGAATAATATACGGTAATGATAGCGTAGCCGGTTCAACTATTGAGGCAACCGACACCATTCGCGCTAAAAAAGACACAACACTTTTAGGTTCCGGTGCAATTTTTCAAACAATGAATTGTACCGTTACTATGAACCTTTCTACTATTTACAAATTAAAAGGTATTAATTATACACTTGCAGCGGCTTGTGCCAGCGGTTCTCACTCTATCGGCATGGGATACCTTATGATTAAATGGGGCTTACAACAACAAGTTATCTGCGGTGGCGCACAAGAAGTCAATAAATATACATTCGGCGCATTCGACGGATTAAGTGCGTTTTCAGCAAGAGAAAGCGAACCTACTAAAGCTTCTCGTCCGTTTGACAGAGACCGAGACGGTTTAGTTCCAAGCGGAGGAGCTGCCACGGTTATTTTAGAGAGTTTAGAATCGGCGCAAAAGCGTGGTGCAAAAATTTTAGCTGAAGTAGTTGGTTATGGATTTTCATCTAACGGTGACCACATCTCCAACTCGAGTGTTGACGGACAAATGCGTTCATTAAATATGGCGATGAAAGATTCAGGTTTATCTGTTACCGATATCGATTACATAAACGCACACGCCACTTCCACTCCGGGTGGTGATAAAGTAGAAGCTCAGGCATTGTATCAAATTTTTGGAAGCAAAACACCGGTAAGCTCCACTAAATCTATGACCGGTCACGAGTGTTGGATGGCAGGTGCGAGTGAAATTGTGTATTCCTTACTCATGATGCAAAATGGCTTTATTGCTCCAAACATCAATTTTGAGAATCCGGACGAAGACTCTGCCAAGCTTAATATTGTGGCTAAAACCCAACAAAAAGAGCTAAATACCATATTATCAAACAGTTTTGGCTTTGGCGGCACTAATTCTACCTTGATAATTAAGAAATTTATTTAAATTTGCCCTTTATTCAACATTACCATGACCAAAGAAGAGATTATTTCGAAGTGTAACGAGTTTTTTGTAGAAGAATTTGAGGTAGACGGTTCTAAAATCAGTCTTGAGGCAAACTTACGTGAAACCCTTGATTTAGACAGTCTTGACTACGTTGATTTAGTGGTAGTAATTGAAAGTAATTTCGGTTTTAAAGTAAAAGGCGAAGATTTCGTTAACATTAACACCTTCGACGATTTTTATAACTATTGTTATAATAAGATCCAGGAAAAAGCCCAAATGGCTTAAACCTTAACTATCCTTAATTGTTGTAAGGATAACCATGAAAAATCAAGCTGCACAGTGGGACGGTCAATCAAAAGCCAAAATTTTAGGTTATAAGATTTTTGTTGGCATTTTAAACACCGTTGGTTTAGGTCCTGCTTATTTTTTATTGCGCTTCGTTTCTTTCTATTATTTTCTCTTTAGTAAACCTAACCGTTACGTGCGTGAGTATTTCATAAGGGCTCATCATTACAGTAAATGGAAAGCATTCTGGGCTGTTTACAAAAACAATTACATATTCGGGCAAACCATTTTGGATAAGGTGGCGCAAATGGCCGGCGTAAAAACAAATTTTGAATTTATACATGAAGGCGGCGAAGTTTTAGATAAAATCGCTGCACTTGGAAAAGGAGGAATTTTAGTCAGCGCCCATACAGGAAACTGGGAAATTGCCGGACAGGGATTAAACCGCTTAAATACAACATTCAATATTTTGATGTATGAAAATGAAAAAGCAAACATCAAAGAATACATGAATGATGTGATGAAGAAAAAGAAGATTAACGTTATCGCAATTAACGAGGAAACAAAAAGTCATATCATCGAACTTCATAAAGCTTTTTCCAATAACGAACTTTTAGTAATGCACGGTGACAGGTTCAGGGAAGGAACAAAAACACTGACTGCCGATTTCTTCGGACAGCCTGCGAGATTTCCGGCGGGACCTTTCATTATGGCTGCAAAGTTCGGCGTTCCATTATGTATAGTTTTTGCCAATAAATCCGATAGTAAAACGTATCATTTCTATTCCACGGAACCTATAGAAGTTCCTCGCGCTCGAGGAGAAAAAGAAGTGGAGGCAGCCTGTCAGAAAATGCTGCAACGCTATGTACATGAGTTGGAGGAGCGTATAAAAAAATACCCGCATCAGTGGTTCAACTACTACGACTTCTGGGCTCAATAATTTTTAAAATTCCATTCGGTAAATACGATATTTTTTGTTTTATTTGTTAGGCAAAAAAAAGGCCTTGCCAATGTGTAGGTCGTTAATTTTGCTAATTGTTTCACTAAATTTTTATTTACATGAAAGTTGGAATTCCATCTGAAATATTTCCCAGCGAATTAAGGGTTGCGGCTACGCCAAAAACCATTAAGCGTTTGCAGAAACAGGGATTTGAAGTTTACATTCAACGCGGAGCCGGTTTGAAGGCCAATTATTCCGATCAGGAATTTGAAGAAGCCGGTGCCAAATTAGTTAATACAGCTGCCGAAATTTACGGCAACTCCGATATTGTACTGAAAGTAAAAGAACCTGCTGCAGAAGAAATAAACATGATGCGTGAAGGCTTAGTGATGTTAAGCTACCTATGGCCTGCACAAAATCAGGAGTTACTTCAAAAGTTAGCCGATAAAAAAGTGAATGCTGTAGCAATGGATGCGATTCCGCGTATTTCGCGTGCGCAAAAAATGGATGTACTATCTTCCATGGCAAACATTGCCGGTTACCGCTCGGTTATTGAAGGTTCCTATCATTTCGGACGTTTTCTTAACGGTCAGATCACCGCGGCAGGTAAAGTAGAGCCCGCAAAAGTTCTGGTGATTGGCGCAGGTGTAGCAGGCTTAGCTGCCATTGGTGCCGCAAATTCATTAGGCGCTATTGTTCGCGCATTCGATACCCGTAAAGAAGTGGCTGAACAAATTCAATCGATGGGCGCCAGTTTCTTAACTGTTGAAATTGACGAAGACGGTGCTACTGCTTCAGGTTACTCAAAAGAAATGAGTAAAGAATTCATTGAAGCGGAAATGAAATTATTTCTTGAGCAAGCTAAAGAAGTTGATATCATCATTACTACAGCACAAATTCCGGGACGTCCTGCACCAAAATTAATTTTAGATTATCATGTGGCTGCGATGAAACCGGGTTCTGTTATTGTTGACCTTGCTGCTTCTTCAGGTGGAAATTGTGTTTCAACGAAACCGGGTGAAGTTTACAAAACACCAAACGGCGTAACTATTGTAGGAAAATTAGATCAGTTACCAAATCAAGCTTCTCAATTATACGGTAATAACCTTTGTCACTTGTTAGATGACATGGGGAAAGCGGAGAAATTTAAAATCGACATGGAAGACGCGGTTGTTTCGCGTGCCATGGTAACATATAATGGAAAAATCAACTGGCCTCCTGCTCCGTTACAAGTTAGTCCTACCGCGGGCGGTGGCGCTAAAAAAGTAGCAGCTCCAACAGCCGAAGAAATAAAAATTTCTGAAGAAGAAAAAGCAAAGAAGACTGCTATCTCAACATTAATCAGCTTAGCTGTAGTTGGCGGTTTATTATTGCTGGTAGGTGCTTTTGCGCCTCCTGCGTTTATACAACACTTTACCGTGTTTGTGTTAGCGGTATTTGTAGGCTGGCAAGTAATTTCAAACGTATCACACTCACTTCATACACCACTAATGGCTGTTACCAACGCTATCAGCGGTATTATTATCGTGGGTGGTTTATTACAAACCAAAAATGATTTTAGTAACATCATGACCATACTAGCTTCTATTGCGATTTTAGTAGCAAGCATAAATATTGTTGGTGGATTTGTTGTGACACACCGCATGCTGAAAATGTTTAAAAAATAAGCAAGCAAAAAATTCAACGACACAAATAATTAAATAACAAAAAGGATAATTGATTTTATGTTTATAGTAAAAGAAATACAAACAGCAGCCTACTTATTTGCAAGTATTCTGTTTATTTTAAGCTTGAGCGGATTGTCATCACAGGAATCTGCTAAGCGCGGTGTTCTCTACGGTATTGTTGGTATGATTGTAGCTATCATCGCTACGGTAATGGGACAAGGTGTAGAAGGTCATGTATACATTATCGCAGCCATTGCTGTTGCTTCCGTGATAGGCATAATGCTGGCAAGAAAAGTAGAAATGACAGCGATGCCACAATTAGTGGCCATCTTACATAGTTTCGTTGGTTTAGCTGCTGTGTTAGTTGGTTTCGGTTCTTACCTAGATCCGGAAACACAACTTTTAACCGGCGCGGCTCACACCATTCACTTAGTTGAAGTGTTTGTTGGAATTTTTATCGGAGCAATTACATTCACCGGTTCCATTATTGCCTGGGGTAAATTAGATGGTAAAGTACCTTCAAAACCTTGGAGCTTTAACGGACTACAATTAATGAATCTGACTTTATTAATCGCTTGCGTGGTGCTTGGTGTTTTATTTTGCAAAGCAGAAGGAACAAGCGGTATGCTTTACTTAGGAATTATGACAGCTATTGCATCATTCATTGGCGTTGTATTAGTAATGGCGATTGGTGGCGGAGATATGCCGGTAGTTGTTTCCATGTTAAACTCTTATTCAGGATGGGCGGCTTCAGCAGCGGGCTTTATGTTAGGTAACGATTTATTAATTGTTACAGGCGCATTAGTGGGAAGCTCGGGTGCTATTTTATCGATGCATATGTGCCATGCCATGAATCGTTCTTTCTTCTCTGTAATATTTGCAAGCGGAAGTGGCGCTGCTAAAGGCGGCGAGAAAAAAGCAATCGAAGGTGAAGTTACCGCATTGAATCACGAAGAAGTTGCAGCTTTATTAAAAGAAGCTAAATCAGTGGTGATTGTTCCGGGTTACGGAATGGCAGTGGCGAAAGCTCAATATCCTATTTACGATTTAGTTCAAACGCTTCGTAAAACAGGAAAAAATGTACGTTTCGCTATTCATCCTGTTGCAGGACGTTTACCCGGACACATGAATGTATTATTAGCGGAAGCGAATGTACCTTATGATATCGTATTGGAAATGGATGAAATTAACGATGACATGCCTGATACAGATGTTGTCATGGTGATTGGTGCTAACGACGTTGTAAATCCAAGCGCACAAGATGATCCGAATAGCTCTATTTACGGAATGCCGGTTATTGAAGCGTGGAAAGCAGAAAAAGTAATCATCATGAAACGTTCTATGTCGGCCGGTTATTCAGGTGAAGATAATCCTTTATTCTACAAACCGAATTCCGAAATGCTTTATGGCGATGCAAAAGCCAGCGTTGAAAAGATTTTAAGTTTCTTAAAATAATTTAAAATGTAAAACCGAGGAATATTCAATTGGTTTTACACTTAAAAACAATGTAATTTTAAACCCGGTACAATGCCCGGGTTTTTTCATGAATCCTACCGCAAAAAAATATCTGATTTACTCACTTGGCTTTTTACTGCTGTCCGTTTACGTATTTCTCGAATCACAAAACCGCGGCGATTTAACCATTTATCTGAATGCCTCCCGCGATTTATTTAAAGGGGATGATATTTTTGTAAATACATATTTCGACGGCTATCATTATTTCTATTCAGTGTTATTCGCCATCATCATCTACCCGCTTTCATTTTTACCACCGTGGGCGTATAATTCACTTTGGATTACGTTAAACATTTTTTTAGTCTACAGAATATTTCTCATTATTAAAAACCTTTTACCCCTGCACGATTTCAGCAAAAAACATTTAATGTTTTTACGTGTTTGCGGTTTTCTGTTTGCCTTGCGCTTTATTCATGAAAACATTCACGCGATGCAGATTACAATTATCATCATGTATTTGGCTTTACAAGGACTACAATTTATTTTCGCCAACAAATACATTAGCGGAGGGGCTCTCATTGCACTCGGTATTAACATAAAACTTTTACCAATTGTTTTAGTTCCTTACTTACTTTACCGTGGGTTTTTCAAAGGCGCCATTTTTACCATTGTGTTTTATTTTTTATACATGTTTATTCCGGCTGTAGTTATCGGGTGGGATCACAATCAGCAATTGTTGGCAACATGGGGACACTTGATTAATCCCCTTAATTCAAATCATGTACTCGATACTGAAGAAAGAAGCTTCCACGGCTTATCGACTCTACTCTCAACTCTTCTCGTAAAAAACGTACCCGACAAACATGCTTTAACTATTCCGCGCAATATCGCAGATATCAGCATTGAACATTTAAATTTAATCCTGAATATAGTGCGCTTAATTTTAATTGCCTTCACCCTTTATTTTTTACGCTCAGCGCCTTTTAAAAAGCCCGTTACTTTTTATCAGCGTTTCCGTGAAGTTAGTTACATTCTGATGCTTATTCCGCTTATATTCCCGCATCAGCAACACTATGCTTTTTTATTTGTTTGCCCGGCCTTTGTTTTTTGTATTCATTATCTTATTCGAAATAGAAACGAACTAAATAAAAATTTTAAAAAAGCAATAGGTTTCATGCTTGTCCTAATTTACCTGATTTGTAATTTGAAATTATTATTAGGTGAATTCAATGAGTATTACGAGCATTTTAAGATTTTAACTTATGCTGCCATTCTATTGGTAATTGTATTAGCTTTTTGTGAGCCGAAAGAAAAAGAAAGTGTTAACGCAACAGTGTAACATGACCGTAATGATACTCATCGCGCTTACTCACCACATTTAAGAAAGATATCATCCAAACATAAACATCCTGCTTGCATAATTTTCCTTTGAATGTTCCGTCCCATCCTTTTGAAGTGTCATTTGTACTGAATATCTTCTCGCCCCAGCGATCATAAATATCAAATTTATATTCTTCTACCCCTATTATACTTGGCATAAACACATCGTTTAATCCATCCGCCTTCGCCGGGGTAAAACTATTCGGTATCCAAAATCTGAACTCAGGTAAAATCTTTACAATGCGGGTCGCTGTATCCGGACAACCAAATCCATTTACTACAGTTTGTACTACAGTAAAATCACCGTAATTATTATAATGGTGCGATGGATTTACCATTGTAGATGATTCGCCATCACCAAACGTGTAATACCAACTCGTAGAGTTTATACTTTCATCGAAAAAATAAATATCCGGATCAAAAATAGTCGTCTCCGTTGGTAAAAAAGAAAATCCGGCTTGCGGTCTAACATTTACTGTGACCATAGCAGGCACAACAAACTTGCTTGTATCGACACATCCATTGTTTGAAATAACCGTTAAAGTAACATTGTAAACTCCCGCCGGTGTAATGGTGAATGTTGGATTCTGCTGCGTTGAAGATGCACCATTACTTACCTGCCATAAATACGTTGCTCCTGCAGATGCGATACTCGTATTACTAAATGTTACTACGGCAGGGTCACACTCCTCCAATGAATCTGAATTAAAACCTGCTTGCGGCTTTGGTGTAATAGTTACGCTATCACTCAATAACTTCGTGCAGATAGCTTGCTTCACTGTTACCAAGACGGGATAAGTTCCCGGAGCGCTATATGTGACTCCCGTTGGTGAAGATAATGTTGATGTGGCCGGTGTAGCAGTCGATCCAAAATTCCAACTGAAGGTGGAATAAGGCGCATAGGTTCCTGTAACTGAATAATTGAAACTATTCCCCGTAATACACTGAGCCGGAGGAGTTGTAAATGTTGGCGATAAAACCGGGTATACATAAAATGTCTTTTTCAATGTATCACTGCAAGGTTTACCGGGCTCTGCAATTAAGGTTACCGTATATTTCCCGGTATCAGGATATACATATGTGGGATTAACTAAATTAGATGTATCGTTCGTTAACGCGTTTACTCCAAAATCCCAATGAAACTGAGTTCCTCCTATACTTTGATTAACAAAATTAACCGTATACCCCGAGCAAGGTTGCATCTGATCCTGCATCGCGCTTAGCACCGTAACATTACACGTCACCACATTAAATTGAAAATCGCGATGATGCGTCCCGATTAAAACATTGTTCCTGAATTCCTGCACACAAACCCCAACAACCCATTGTCCGTTAATATCCGGAACGCCACTTAAAAATCCTGTTGTTGGATTAATATTTATGGTAGGTGATGATGACATCGGAAAACTACCAGTATAAGGTGGCTGAAATGGTACCGCTACATATGGCGGAGGGGTGTTAACCGTTGGACAAGAAGATGGCGGACTAGCACATGCCTGAGGCGCTGCAGTTCCAATACTCGGACAACAATCATCTAATCCGTTAAATGGACTACATAATGAATACACTAATAAATCACCATCGGCATCTGTTGCGGAATGATCGAAGTTAATGGGAATGCCATTACAAATAAAAATAGGCGGAAATTTTTTAAACCGTGGTGAACTGTTTTGAGCCACTACTTCCGGCCCGGGAATGTGCTCCCAATAGGTAGCTCCCACAGCATTCGGATTAATGACATTAAGAATAGTTACGTTGCGACAACAACGTTGATACACCAAATAATATCCGCCGGTTTTAGGAGGAAGATTTATCACATCCTCATATAAACCTTCTTCCACACATACATCATTTGGCGTTTGAATACATGGATTGTTGATGGAAGGAGGGATATTTGTTACTGAGAGTAATGGCAGACTTCGTGTCATAATTACATTTGAAGAAGCATCGTAAACAGTAAGAAAGGCCGGATTATCGAAGGGCGCTAAACCATTAAAACAATCTCTAAAAACCTTTAAGGTTACTTTATAATTATTACTGCCTAAATAATCGTAGTAAATTTCACCACCCACAATATGTGTTGCCTTCGTTTGTAGGGTATACAAACAAAACCCAACAAAAAAAGCTAATATGCGCAGCTTTTGGGCCATAATGATTTAACTAATAAAGTTAGCAAAAATTACCGGATTTTAAAAGCAAATGAGCAAAATGCGCCTTATAACGAGTGATTTAACATGGTTTTGATTAGGGAATTGAAATACCATGACTTAACTTTGTAAGAATGAGATTTTATTTAAAATTCATACTTGCATTGTCGCTTTTTAATGCAAGCGCACAGCTTCCGGTAGGACGCGATACACTTTCCGTTATGGAAGCCGGAAAAATTTTACGTTCACCGTGGGCAGGTGGACTTAATTTCTGTCAATTTTCAAAAGTAGATTTAAACGGTGATGGTAAAAAAGACATCGTGGTTTTCGATAAAGTAAATTCCTTCGCTTACGGCGTTGTTCGTTGTTTCATCAATGAAAGCAATGCCGGCGAAACTAAATACAGAGTAAATGGAAATTTGAAATCATCTTTTCCTGCGGTTGATAATTGGATGTTTTTTTATGATTATAACAATGATGGAAAAGAAGATTTATTTACTTACGTTTTAGGCGGAATAAAAGTTTTTAAAAACACAAGTGTTGGTTCCACTATAAGTTTTCAATTGGAGAAAACGCGACTTAAATCTGATTTTACACCTTCCTCTTCGCCAACCATGGGAAATATCTATTCCAGCCCGCAATCTGTTCCCGGTTTTACCGACATCGACAATGATGGCGATATGGATGTACTCACTTTCAGTTCAACCGGATTTAAAATAGAATACCATCAGAATCAGAGTAAAGAATTGTACGGTATTAGCGACAGTTTAGTGTTTGATATGGTAGACTATTGCTGGGGAAACATTAGCGAAAATAGTTGCGCCGTTACACTGAATGATTGTCCTTTACAAATCACGTATAACGATGCCGTTCAAAAGGTTTTACATGCGGGTTCCTGCTTAATGTGTTTCGACAGAGATAATGATGGTGACCAGGATTTAATTATGGGGGATATTTCCTGCTCACATGTAACTTATATGGAAAACGGCGGAAGTATTAGTAATGCTAATATAACTGATACAACAAAACGCTTTCCAAATTATCCGTTACTTGCCAATACCCAAGTCATTAATTTAAATTCCTTTCCATGCACCTATTTTTTAGATGTAGATAATGATGGAAAAAAAGATTTATTAGCGAGTCCTAATGATTCTTACAGTGAGAATTTTGAAAGCGTGTGGTATTATAAAAATAACGGAACTACAACGAACGAATTTCAATTTGTAAAAACGAACTTTTTACAAGAAGACATGATTGATGTAGGCGAAGGCGCGTATCCTGTTTTATTTGATAACGACAATGATGGTTTGTTGGATTTACTGATAGGAAATCATGGATACTATGATAACGGCATCAACAAAACAAGACTTACATTTTATAAAAATGTAGGCACACTTTCTCAACCTTCCTATTCATTAATTACCCGCGACTTTGCATCTGTTTCAACATTAACTAATACCATGTTTGGTTTAGTTCCTACAGTAGGAGATATCGACGGGGATGGTGATAAAGATTTGGTTTTAGGCGATACTTACGGAAGAATTCACTGGCTGGAAAATACCGCCGGCTCAGGAAACATATGCAACTTCAGCAATTTTAAATTCAATTATTTCGGAATTACAACGCCCTCTTCTTACGCGTATCCTCAACTCATCGATATTGATCGCGACAGTAAATTGGATTTATTAGTAGGCATGCAAAACGGAAGATTAGCTTATTACCGCAATACGGGAACCGTTAGTTCGCCAACTTATAGTTTAATCACCTCCACATTTGGAAATGTAAACGTACGAGGAAATCCGGCTGTATATTTAACCGGAAACTGCACGCCGTTCATGTATGATGAAAGTGGTTCTTACAAATTGCTGTGCGGATCCACCAGCGGAAGAGTTTTTTATTACGATAATATTGATGGTAATCTTACTGGTAACTTCAACCGAATTGATACCAATGTGAACGTTATTTACGAAGGTATGCAAAGTGCCTTACAATATGTTGATATCACCAATGACGGAAATCGTGATTTGATTTGCGGTAACTACGCAGGCGGATTAACTTATTTCTCCTCTAACAATGTTGGAATCGGTATAAATGAAGTTTCGTTAGTAAACGCCAATGATGTTGTTGTGTTTCCAAATCCCGCGAAGGATTTTATTTTTATAAAATTAAACGACGCTTATAAATTTGATGTGACCATAACAGATGTTCTCGGCAAAACAATTCTAAGCAAGAGTGATAATTTTGAAAGAACCCAATTCAATGTTGCCGATTTACCTTCGGGTGTTTACTTCTGTGAAATAAAAATCAGAAATAAAAATTCGGAACAAAGCGTTTACAAAAAAATAATTATCGATTAGTGAAATCCCTTAAATTCATATTTCCTTTTGTATTGCTTTTTGCCTTCAGCTTTTGCCGCAAAGACAAAGGATTAACCAATTATGGGAATTATCCCAATGAGGTAGGAAAAATAATGGTGAACCAATGTGCCACTACCGGCTGCCATAACGCTGCCAGTGCGGAAGCTGCCAGCGGATTAAATTTAAGTACATGGAGTGATTTGTTTAAAGGAAGCCGTTCAGGTTCTCCTGTTATTCCATATAGCAGTCGATTCTCCTCGCTCTGTTACTTTATTAATTCTTATAATGATTTGGGGCCTGTGAATTTACCAACGATGCCTATCAACGGAGAAAAACTTTCGAGGGAGGAAGTACAAACCATAAAGAACTGGATTGACGCGGGTGCTCCCGACGTAAATGGCAACGTAAAATGGGCTGATAATCCAAACCGAAAAAAATTATATGTGATAAATCAGGGTTGTGATGTTGTAACTGTATTTGACAGCGAAACTCAATTGCCCATGCGCGTGATTGATGTGGGAGTTGATCCTAACAATATTGAATCACCTCACATGGTGAAGGTAAGTCCTGACGGACAATACTGGTATGTTGTGTTTACCAACTCTGATAAAATGCAAAAATTCCGTTGCAGTGATGATCAATTAGTGGCGACAGTTAGTCTGGGTGCAAACTATGATTGGAACACTATGATTTTAACGGATGATGGTAAAAAAGCATTTTGTGTTGCCTGGGCCATTAACGGACATATTGCTGCTGTTGATGTTGAGCAAATGAAACTAATACGCAATTACGGTGGATATACACAGGCGCATGGCGTTGCATTAAATGCAGCCAATGATATGATTTACGTAACTGCTCAATATGGAAATTATATATATAAATTGGATACGGCCTTTAATAACGTATGGCAAGTCAGTTTAAATGGTTTACCGCCTAGTGGAGCAAGCTCTTTAGACCCGCATGAACTTTTATTGTCACCTGATAAAACAAAATTCTTTGTGACCTGCCAGAACAGCAATGAAGTAAGAGTTTTTGATATCGCCTCCGAAACAGTTACGCAAGTGATTCCAACAGGCACTTACCCTTTAGAAATGGCTTTTCACGTTCCAACCAACCGTTTATTTGTTACTTGTGAATATGACACGAATGCTGGTGCGAATGGAAGTGTAGAAGTGATAAACATGAGTACTTATTCTACGCAAAACATTAAGGTTGGATTTTTACCCCATGGTTTGGCGGTAGATGAAAGCAAGAAAGTTTTGTATGTTGCCAGTCGCAATATTTTTTCTAACGGTCCGGCCCCCCACCACACCGCGATGTGCGCCGGAAGAAACGGTTTTATCAATTTGATTGACGTAAACACCCTACAAGTATTAAAAAAGAAAACCGAAGTGTCGGTTGATCCTTATGGCATTGCCTACCGAAAATAAAGATGTTGTTCTGTTTGATGGTGTTTGCGGCTTATGCAATCGCAGTGTGAAGTTTTTAATCCGCAAAGAGCGGAAATCTGAATTGGTTTTTTCACCATTACAATCGGCCTACGGAAAAAGCCTATTGGAAAAATACGGCATCAGTACCGACAGCATAGTATACGTTCACAACAATAAAGCATACACCAAGTCAGGGGCCGCCTTGCGTTTGTGTTTACGCTTAAAAGGATTGTGGCCTTTGATGATTGTATTTATGATTGTGCCTTATTTTATCCGCGATTTTGTATACGATTACATTGCTAAAAACAGAATTACCTGGTTTGGAAGCACGGGATACTGTGAGGTGATGACTGAAGAAACAAAACAGCGTTTTGCCGAATAATGGATTAATGAAATTCTGTTTTTTGCAAGCGATCAAAAACCTTTTCGCCTTCATAATAAAACCAACTTTCGAGCTCTCCATGTTTAATGAAGTATTTCATCGGCTCTGTTCCGCAAGTGGGTTTTTCAATCTTGTTTAAAGAATCGTTGCGCAAGCGGTTTCTTTCACAAAACAATAATAAAGTATCACCTTCTTTTACATTCCATTTTCCCGACAAATGACTACCACATGTTTTAAGATAAAACAAAGAGTCAGGCTGTAATACCAATACTTGCCCCACAATAATGGATTCATTCCTCAAATACATAGATAATTTTTCCAGAAAAGAATGGTGTTTATACGTTTTGCTTTGGTATACTCCTGTAATAGGATTTATTTCCTTTCGGCAACTAATAAAGATGAACGAAAGCAATACTGCATAATTAATCGCTTTTATTTGCGATCTGAAATTATCACTTCCCCATCTTTGCAATTTGCTCTTCCATTAAGCGGATACCTTCTTCAAAACTGTGGGGATTATATCCTAATACTTTCTTCGCTTTATCAATAATGAAACCGGTGCGTGGCGGACGTTTAGCCGGTTGTTTGATGTCGGCCGACTTAGACGGATTGATTAAGCTCTTATCAAGTTTGTAATAATCCGCTACTTTATGGGCCAATTCCAATATGCTCATGAAATCTTTACCGGAAATATTAAAAATTCCGGTGGCACCCTTTTCAGCAATTAAAATACAGCCATCCGCTAAATCTTCCGCTAAGGTTGGTGTGCGGAATTGATCATCCACTACATTTATTTTTTTGCCTTGCTCTAAATTTTGTTTCACCCACAACACGATATTACTTCGACTCATGTTATCGACAATACCATAAACCAAAACCGTGCGTGCCATGGCCCACTTCAGTTTACTGGCTTGTACAATCTGCTCAGCCATTAATTTTGTTTCGGCGTAATAACTTAAGGGATTGGGTTTTTCTTCTTCAGTTAAAGGGCCGTGCGTACCATCAAAAATAAAATCGGTAGATAAATGAATGAAATGAGGTTTGTAATTTTCATTTTGCAAGCTCTCTAAAACTTTTACCTGATGCTCCACGGAAGTTGCATTCATTAATAAAGCACCGTCGCGATCGGTTTCACACGCATCCACGTTAGTCATGGCTGCAGTATTGATGATAACATCGGGCTTATGCTTTTCAAATACTGCTTTTACGTTGTTGTAATCGGTGATATCCAACGAATCGTAAACGTATCCGCTCTTATCCACCAAACGATTCTCACCACGCGCTGTAGCAATTAATGTAACACCCGGCTTTTGTTTTAGTTTATAAACTAATTTTTGTCCGAGTAATCCGTTAGAACCTGTAATTAAAATTTTCATAGTCTATTTTTATTTGCCACTAAAACACTAAACCTCCAAAGTTCACTAAACTATCTGCTCTCTTTTTGTGTTTGCGTTTTTGGTGACGATACTTTTTACTTACCACTAAAACACTAAATCTCCAATACTCACCAAAGTATCTACACTTCGTTTTGTGTTTTGGTGTTTTGGTGGCGACACATTAAACAACAAATCTTTTAATACCACTGCCGATATTCACCACATTAAAATTGATTAAATATCCTAATCGCTTATTGGTTAATTTCAAATGACTTAATACTTGAGCTTCCCAAACAGGATTAATCATATCCACAGCTTTTAACTCACATATGACTTTTTCCTCAACTAATACATCTAATCGCAATCCCTCATCAAAAATAAAATCGTCGTATGTTATAGGGATTTCAACCTGTCTCTGAAATTTCAAACCTCGTTGAACTAATTCATGACAAAAACACACTTCATATACTCTTTCCAGCAAACCTGGTCCCAATTTTTTATGTACGGTATATGCAGCATCTACTATGAGTTTGCCCATCTCATTCAACTCCTCAGGTATAGGTTCAAATTTTTTGACGGTTGATTTTGACTCCATCTTATACTATAAGCAACTCTTTAAGCTTCTTTATTTGATCAGGAGTGCCTAATACAAATATCTTAGAATGAGGAATGATTTTGGTATCGGCACTTGGATTTACAACGTATTCCCCCATGGCTGTTTTAAATCCGATAATGTTTGCCCCCGACTTATTTCTGATTTCTAAATCCTTCAAAGTTTTATTTATCATTTCCTCTGATGGCTTATCAAAAGAAATTTCTTCGAGATTAATATTATCGCCGCCTTCTGCAGTAATAAAGTCAATAAATTCCATCACATCCGGTTTCATAACCAGAGAAGCCATATGAGCTCCACCTACTCTATCAGGCATGATAACGTTATTAGCACCGGCGATTTTCAATTTGGTATCCGAGTTATCATCACTCGCGCGGGAAATAATGGTAAGGTTTGGGTTCAAATGACGTGCCGTTAACACAATAAATAAATTATCTGCGTCAATTGGCAAAGTGGTGATTAATGCAGAAGCGCGTAAGATGCCGGCCTTAATTAGTGTCTCATCCTTTGTTGAATCACCATTAATAACAAGATCACTAAATTTATGTGTAATGGATTCGGTAACCTGATTACTATTTTCAATCACAACAAATCGACGATTGTGCTTTTTTAGTACGTGCGCTGCCTGCCGACCGTTACGTCCGTATCCGCAAATGATAACGTGTCCTGATAATTTTTGTATCGCTTCGTTCAATTTTTTATTCTTTAAAAACGTGTTGAATTCGCCATCCACCACAAATCGTGTAATGGCCGAAACCGCATAAGCAAATGTACCAAAACTTGTGATGATTAAAAACACCGTGAACATTTTACCGGCGTCAGATAATTTGTGTACCTCCGTATAACCTACCGTTGCAATGGTGATAATGGTCATATAGAAAGCGTCAAAGAGCGGATAATCATCGATGACAACATATCCAATAGTGCCTATAAAGATCAAGGCAAATAGTACACTCAGCGGAACCCATAAATTGAAGTATTGACGAAAAAACTCTTTCATTTTATTTACTTATTGGCACCTCAATTATTACGTTCGTTCCCTTACCCGGGGTTGAATCAAAATGCACAGTACCGTTTAAAAATTCGATCCTCGAAATTATGTTTTTTAATCCAATTCCGCCAAACTCATTTATCTTGCCCGTATCAAATCCCACACCGTTATCCTCAATCATCACCGTCAACTCATCCTCATGACGAATTAATTGCAGATTTATGGTATTTGCCTTAGCGTGTTTGATAATATTATTGACAACTTCCTGAATGACACGGTATAGAACTGTTTCTGTTTGATCGTCTAAACGTTTGTCCATGCCAACAATTTCCAAATCCACTTTCAGATTAGGCAGATTCCCCATTTTAGTCACAAATTCCTTAACCGCACTGGCTAATCCCAATTTTAAGAGCGTGTTCGGCATCATACTGTGCGAAACCGTTCTGACTTCCTTTACCGAATCATCCACCAAACTTAAAGCATTAGCCATGGCTTCCTTTTCTTCCGGTGTGTTCAAATGTATTTTCGACTGCAATGAACTTAAATTCAATTTAGCCGCCGACAAAATTTGGCCGACACCGTCATGTAAGTCTTGCGCTATTCGTCTTCGCTCCTTCTCTTCCGCCTCTACAATTGCTTTAGTACGCGTTTCCTTTTCCTTGGCTAACTCTGCATCTGCTTTTGCTTTTTGTTCTATTTGCTTTTTCTTATAAAATTGGTAAGAAATAAAAGCGAGAAGCAAAACGAAAATTAAAATTGAAAGTATTACGATGTTTTTAATAAAATTGGAATAACGTTGCGATTCTATTTCCGCTTTATTCTTTACCAATTCTAAATCTTTCTTCTCTGTTTGATATTTGGTAGTTAATTCATTCAATTGCTTTTCACTCTCCAAAGTAAAAACTGAGTCCTTTAAACTAACATGTCGCTTATAAAACAGCAGAGACTTTTCGTGCTCACCTAATTCTTCGTAAGCCTTTGAGATATATAAAAAATTATTCGACAATAATTCAGCATACTTCAAATCATAAGCAATCTGATTACTGCTATCAAGATAAGCAATGGCTTGTTTGTGCAACTTTGCGCTATAATAATTTACACCTAAGTCGGAATAATTAATTGCCAGAGCAAATGTATCTCGCATTCCTTTTCTTATTTCCAATGCTTTTTTCAGATAGACTTCAGCTTCATTAAATTTCTGCTGCAAACTAAGAGCACCGGCTATGTTATTTAAAGCATAAGCCACTCCCACTTTACTTCCCAGCTTTTCCGACATACCCAAAGATAAACGGTAACGCTCTAACGCTTTTTCATAATCTCCGGCATATTCAAACACAACTCCTGATTCATTGTAAATGGCAGCAATACTATTACTGTCTTTGAGCGCAACGTAAATACTCATAGCCTTATCATAATTTTCTTCGGCTTGTTTTAATTTACGTGTCTTGCGGTAAAGTTTTGCTAAATCATTATAAGCAGCGGCTAACTCGGATGGCTGATTTGCCCTTTCGAGAATAGTAATGGATTTAAAATAGAATTTAGAGGCGGCCTCATACTCCCCTTTAAAATAATAGGCAACGCCAATATTGCGATTAAACCAAGCTAACGAAACCGAATCACGTGAAGCTTCTGAGGCGCGAATTCCTAAACCACAAATCTCAATGGTTTTATCAAAATCACTTAATCCTGCAGCCTGACAGGCCTTCTTAAGTGAATCAATCTTTGGGGTGCCCGCAAATGCAGCAGCGGAAAATACGCTAATCAGAAAGGTGAGTACAATGTTTTTCACTCAATAAAAATACTAATTTCTTACTAAATACCCCTATCTTTACACCAATGAAAGCACGTACCCTTAAAAAAAATAAAGTAAACGTAGTTACACTTGGTTGCAGCAAAAATATTGTTGACAGCGAAGTGCTGATGGGGCAATTAAAGGCCAATAACTTTACGGTTGAGCATGAAAGTAAAGATGATGACCATAACATTGTTATCATTAACACCTGCGGCTTTGTTGAAAATGCGAAGCAAGAAAGCATTGACACCATTTTACGTTATGTAGATGCAAAGAAAGATGGTTTGGTTGAGAAAGTTTACGTGACCGGATGTTTAAGCGAACGCTATAAATCAGATTTGGAAAAAGAAATTCCGGATGTGGACGCATATTTTGGAACGCGTGAACTGCCTAAGATTTTAAAAACATTAAAAGCAGATTATAAACATGAATTGGTAGGTGAACGATTACTTACAACACCGCATCACTACGCTTATTTTAAAATCAGTGAAGGTTGTGATCGTCCGTGCAGCTTTTGTGCAATTCCTTTAATGCGAGGCGGACATGTGTCAGTTCCTAAAGAAGAATTAGTAGCGCGTGCCAAAAAATTAGCTGCTAACGGTACTAAAGAATTATTATTGATTGCACAAGATCTTACTTATTACGGATTGGATATTTACAAAAAACGTGAGCTCGCTGATCTGGTAGATCGCTTAAGCGATGTTGAAGGGATTGATTGGCTCCGATTGCATTACGCCTTTCCGAGTGGCTTCCCAATGGAAGTGCTGGATGTAATGAATAAGAAAGCCAATGTTTGCAATTACCTGGATATGCCTTTGCAACACATTAGCGACAACATGCTGAAAAGCATGAAACGCGGTACTACCAAACAAAAAACGATTGATTTAGTGAATCAGATTCGCGATAAAGTGCCAGGCATTGCCATTCGCACAACGTTAATTGCAGGTTATCCCGGAGAAACACAAAAAGATCACGAAGAAATGTTGCGCTGGGTGGAAGATACTAAGTTCGACCGCTTAGGAATTTTCACTTATTCACATGAAGAAAATACATCCGCGTTTTTATTAAAAGATGATGTGAGTGAAAAAATTAAACGTCAACGTGCCGATGCAGTGATGGCCGCACAACAAGAAATTTCTTATACCCTTAATCAAAATAAAATCGGACAAACATTTAATGTTTTATTCGACAGAAAAGAAAACGATTTTTTCATTGGAAGAACTGAGTTTGACAGTCCGGATGTAGATAATGAAGTATTGGTTAAAGCCACTAAAGACACATATGTTCGCCTTGGTGATTTTGCCAAAGTAAAAATCAACGACGCCAGCGATTTTGATTTATACGGCGATTTAGTTTAACTTTATTTAATGGAGTTAATTATTCGGATAGCTGTTATCATTCACATCATAGCTGGGAGTGGCGCATTACTATTTGGCGCTATTGCATTTGGATTACGTAAAAACACACCCAAACACAAACCGATTGGTAAAATTTACTTTTGGTGTATGACGGTTGTTTTTATAACCGCCATGTTCGTCTCAATTTATAAGGGATTATTGTTTCTGTTCTTAATAGGTATTTTTACTTATTACAGCACACTCATTGGATTCCGCACTTTACGATTAAAAAATCTACATAAAGGTCAGAAGCCATTAAAAACAGATTGGTTCATAGAAATAATTGCCGGCCTTACGTTTATAGGAATGATTGTATTTGCAGGAATAATATTATTTGTGAAGGGAAATTTTGGAGGCGTGATTCCTTTAGTGTTCGGTTTATTTGGCCTTTTAAGTGTCAGAACCAATGTGCGCTTGATGCTAAGAGAACCAAAAGAAACACTTTACTGGCTTAAAAGACACATTGGTCATATGATGGGTAGCTATATTGGTGCAGTAACCGCTTTTTTAGTAAATCAAACCGAACATATTCCAATAAACCCTATTATACTTTGGCTAGGACCTGCGCTTGTTGTTGGTCCAGCTATTGCCATGGAATTAAAGAAAGTGAAAAGTGTTCCTATTGAAAAGTAGGATTATTTTGGTTTCTTCTCGAAACCATGCTTAATATTGTAGCGTACCGCATCCCAATATTCTTTCGTATAGTCTACAAAAATTTCTTCGCCTGCTTTGATATCGCGGGTAGCCTGAATGTAACACTTCTTTCCAACTATTTCGTAAACGCAATTATTTTTTAATCCCTTAACACGACTCATTCCTTCTGCGTCGTTAGCATAACGTGCCTTGTATTGAGGTGTTGGAAATGCATCAATACATCTTTCTTTACTAATGAAAAACAAATATCCGTCTTCGCATTTATCAACGCGTTCCTGGTATTGCTTCCATTTAATGATTTCGCCTCTGTACTCAATAATACGAGTATCTTTTTTAATTGCTTTTGTGGTAAAGAGGCCTTTGCCTGCTTTTGGTAACCTGGATTTTTTTACGATAAGTGCCATAGAATAACGGCGACAAAAATAGTATTTTTTGTTGTTCTAAAAATTTAAATGATAATTAGTTTCATTATTTTGAGATAACCTCGTTGTAAAGTTTATCCGGTTCGCCGAATTGATACCCTGATTCGTTAAAATAAATCACTTTATCCACGTGTTTAAACATGATGTCGATGTCGTGCGATGAAATCACAATTGTTTTCCCCTGTTCCTTTGACAATTGTTTTAACAAAGCAAATAAAGCCAGTCTGGATTTATAATCCAAAAACGCTGTTGGCTCGTCCATTAATATGACAGAGGTTTGCTGTGCCAATGCCTTTGCAATTAAAACTTTTTGTTTTTGTCCGTCACTCAATTCATCATAAGATCGCTCGCAAAGTTCAAAAATACCAATGGAGTTCATACTCGATTGAACAATAGATTTATCTTCCTCTGTTAAAATACCAAATGAATTGAGGTACGGAATTCGTCCGCTAGCCACCACGTCAAATGCAGTAAGATTGAAGCCTGATATTTTATCGGTTAATACCACCGCCACTTGTGACGCTAATTGAGCTGCTGTCAACTCAGCAGCATTTTTACCATCGATTAATAAAGTTCCTTTCAGCAACGGAATAACACCACAAATAGTTTTTAGTAAAGTTGATTTACCACAACCATTGTTGCCTGCCAACGCTATAAATTGTCCGGCATCAATACTCAACGTAATTCCGGCTTGAACAACTTTGTCGGCATAACCAATATGTATGTCCTTCAACTCCAGCATTACGATAATGTTTTTGATTTAAACAATAAATAAATAACAACCGGAGAGCCGATCAATGTAGTTAAGGTATTAATTGGCAACAAATAATTTGAACTTAACCATTGACAAATGCAATCACACAATAATAGCGTGAAGGCGCCTAATAAGAATGAATAAATAATTTGATGCAATTGATGTGATGTTTTAAATATTAAACGCGAGGCAATCGGAACCGACAAACCTACAAATGCAATTGGACCGCAAAAGGCTGTGATTATTCCGGTTAAACAAGCAGTGATGACAATAATGAAAATTCTTAAGCGATTTACATTGATTCCTAAATTTTGAGCATACGCTTCATTTAGCAATAAAGCATTTAATGATTTTGACAGGAACAGAGTACACACGACTAACAATAAAACCACTATAATCAATATTTTCACATCCGACATGGTTGTGTTACTTACTGAGCCCATTCCCCACACAATAAAACTTTTTAAGCTCGCGGGATTGGAAACGTATTCGATAATTCCTTGCGCTGCACCTAAAATTTGAGAGAACATCACACCAACTAACAATACCGTAATGTTACTTTTACTTCTTTTTGAAATGAACAACACAAACAGCATCACTAATAAAGCACCGCTTATGGCAGCAAAACTGATCAAAGATTTTCCGGCTAAATAATCGGTGATACCGCCAAATAACATCATCGCAATGGCTACTGCTAGTCCGGCACCACTGCTTACGCCCAGCACGTAGGGCCCAGCTAATGGATTACGAAAAAGTGTTTGCATTAAAAGTCCGGCCACAGCCAATCCGCCACCGGCTAAAATGGCAGTAATCGACTTTGGCAAACGAATATCAAAGAAAATGGTGCGTGCCGTTCCGGAACTAACTTCACTCCAGGTTAACACTGTACTCCCGTAAAACAGATTTAAATAAAATAATACGACGAGTCCGCCAAGCAGTAATAAACTATTTATGAGTGGAGATTTTGCCACGCCTAAAATTAGTTAATCTTTTTATAATACTTAAGCTGATGTTGCGGCAAGAGTTGAGGATGAAAAATCGCGATTAAATCAGCCAGTAATTCGTCGGGATTCGTCATTCCTTCCGCCCAATAAATACTGTATCCCTTATCGTTAGCATGAAGTGTGTTGTTATACAATTGACCTGTTTTAAATGCATTAAATAAAGCATAACGTTCGTCGAATGCCAGCAAATCTTTTTTAGTATTGATGTTGACGAATAAATTTAACCAGTAATCAGCCCCACCAGCCTTTTCGTAAACCTGCTCAAAATTCAAAGGGATGCTTCCCGTTTGATTCTCGTCTTTCCATAAATAATTTGCGCCGGCATCTTTTAATAAATGTGCCATAAAACTTTTTCCGCCGGGTACATACCACGCATCTGCATACTTTATTTCAGTAAGTACACTAGGTTTACTATGAACTGAATCCGTCATACTTTTTAATTTCGTGTAATTGGTTTCTGTTACAAGAAACAATGAATCAGCCAAGGTTGATTTATCAAAAAAAGCAGCAATGAATTTTATCCACTCGGCACGCGCTAAAGGATGCTCCTCCAAATGATCAAGCGTAACCGCTACCGGAATTTTTGAAGAAAGTATTTTTTCATGTACATCATCCTTTGGATTCCCCATGCCAAAGGTTAATAACAAACCGGGATTTAACATCAACGTTTTTTCAATGTCAATTTCCGGACTCTTTGCAATTTCAACAATTTGTTTGCTACGTACTTTATCAAGAATATACGTGTTGTTATAATAATCGGCATTTTCAATGGCCACAACTTTATCAAGCAAATTCATTTTATCGAGCATGGAAGCATAAACAGAACTTAAACAAGCTATGCTCTTAACAGGGATGTTTATGTAATAAGAGTTTTTGAATTTCAGATCAGGTTGCTGCTCGCCTTTATATAACACAAAAGTAGCTGTGGTATCCTTTGAATCCCTTTTGCCAAAAATAAAAAGCACTTTACAATTGTCAGTTTCTGCAATCGAAAAACGTTGTGCATAACGAATGCTTGAATCCGCCTTCAAGGGTTTTGCAGACAAGCTTTCAGCAGCGACCGTTTCATTTGGAGTGCAGGATTGCACAACTAAAACAATTACTGCAATTAAACAACTAAATAGTAATCGAAAATACACTTCCTTTTGGTTGATTAGATGATAATGAAATTTTTCCGCCATGTGCATCCACAATTGTTTTCACAATGTAAAGTCCGAGACCGGTGCCTTTAGTTTTACGTGTTTCTTCGTTTCCAACTCTATAAAACTTCTCGAATATTTTTTCTCTTTGCTCTGCCTCTACACCGATGCCGTTATCCGAAATCTTTAGTTTTGCATGTTGACCTTCCTGTTTAAGTTCAAAGCTAACTTTAGGATTTTCCTGTGAATATTTAAAGGCATTATCAATAAGATTAATAATGATGGAAGGAAATAAAACTTTATCCGTTAAAACATATACATCCGATTCAAGGTTCACTAATAGACTTCCATCATTAACCTTTTCCTTATAATAACTTTCAATGATATCCTTTGCTAAATCACTAAGATTTATCCTTTCGGTATTCATGAGTAGCTCATTCTTATCAGCGCGACTTGCAAGTAATACATCTTCAATTAAACGGTTCAATCGATTCGTCTCCTTCAACGCATTTTGCAATAATTGTTCGCGCTTATCCTCATCCAATTGTTTGTGCTTTAATAATGTTTGCAGCTGAAGCTTAGTTGCGGCAATTGGTGTTTTTAATTCATGTGTTACGCTTAGCACAAAGTTTTTTTGCTGTGATACTAATTGCGTTTCTGTTTCATAAGCTTTACGAATACGGTAAATTCCATACAACAACAATAATAAAAACACGGTGCCCTCACCCGCAATCATATAGATTTTTAATTTTTTAGTTTTGAGTAATTGATTTATTTCCAATTGCATTTGTTGAGGATCGGTGGAAGTAAGCGCTACAATTTTTTGCTTTTCATTGATGATTTCGGAGGTTTGCTTCACCATTAAAATCTCCCACCACAAAAATTGTAAAATGATATATGCAAAAAGTATCGTAAAAATAAATATGGAACGGGAGCGCTTTCTCATCAATTAATCAAATTTAATTGTTTTGTGCGGGTTTAACAATTAACGCATTCATGTCCTCTAAAACACGCATTGCCTTTTTCACATCTTCCACCTCTTCAATAGTGACGTAAAACTTATCGTTTTGTTCTTTTAAGCGACATAATTTATTGAATTTTTGCGCAAAGGCAATTACGCCATGAAACACAGGTGTACTATAATATGGCGATTCTTTGTGCGCCACAAAGTAGGCCAACATCATTTTGTTCTTTAATGTTACTTTCTCGAAACCTAATGCCATTGCCTTCCAACGGAATCGCACCACATTAATCAATTCGATTGCTTCGGTTGGAACCGGACCAAAACGATCCCGTAAATTCTCTTCGTATTTAATTAAATCTTCTTCCTTTGTAATATTATCCAACTCACGGTATAACAATAAGCGTTCAGTTAAATTACTGACGTAATAATCCGGGATTAATAATTGTAAATCCGTATCGATAACAGTTTCTTTTACAAACTGACGCGAGAATACACTTTTATCATGTGCCTCTTCATTCTCTTCCGGAAGAATAGTTTCTTTGTACCAATCCTCTTGCTTTAATTCTTCAACTGCTTCATTCAAAATTTTCATATAGGTATCAAAACCCATATCGTTTATAAAACCGCTTTGTTCTGCTCCAAGCATGTTTCCTGCACCTCGTATATCCAAATCGCGCATGGCTATTTGAAATCCGCTTCCTAAATCACTAAAATCTACAATCGCTTTTAATCGCTTGCGTGCTTCATCGGTTAAGCTCACTTGTGGCGGTGCAAGTAAATAACAAAATGCTTTTTTATTACTTCTACCTACACGACCGCGCATCTGATGCAAATCACTTAAGCCGAAATTTTGCGCGTCATTAATTAATATTGTATTCGCATTACTGATATCTAAGCCCGATTCGATAATGGTAGTAGCAACTAACACATCATAATTTCCTTCCATAAACATGAGCATCACCTCTTCTAATTTTTCTCCCTCCATTTGTCCGTGCCCTATAGCAACGCGCGCTTCCGGCACTAATCGCTGAATCATGCCCGCTACTTCGCCAATATTCTGAACTTTATTATGCACAAAGAAAACTTGTCCGCCCCTTTTAATTTCATACGCAACTGCGTCTCTAATTAATTCTTCACTAAACACACATAATTCGGTTTGCACCGGATAACGATTTGGCGGCGGTGTTGAAATAACAGACAAATCGCGGGCACCCATCAAACTAAATTGGAGCGTACGCGGAATTGGCGTTGCAGTAAGCGTAAGTGTATCAACATTCGCACGCAAAAGCTTTAATTTATCTTTTACACCAACTCCGAATTTTTGTTCTTCATCAATGATGAGTAAACCTAAATTTTTAAACTTCACTTCTTTTCCGGCGAGACGATGGGTTCCTATAATGATGTCAATTTTACCATCATTCAATTGCTTTATGATTTCTTTTTGATCTTTCGCACTGCGAAATCTGTTTATGTAATCTACCTTACAAGGAAAATCTTTTAAGCGTTCGCTAAATGTTTTAAAATGTTGGTACGCCAAAATAGTTGTTGGCACCATTACCACCACTTGCTTACTATCGCATACAGCTTTAAATGCCGCGCGAATGGCAATTTCTGTTTTCCCAAAACCTACATCACCGCATACCAAACGGTCCATAGGGTGAGGCTTTTGCATATCGCGTTTAACATCTGCTGTTACTTTAACCTGATCGGGAGTATCTTCATATATAAACGAAGCCTCTAATTCGTGTTGCAAATAATTGTCTTTCGGAAATGCGTGACCTGGTTGTGCTTTACGTGTAGCATATAACTTAATTAAGTCAAAAGCCAGTTCCTTTACATTTCGTTTTGTTTTTTGTTTTAAAGTCGCCCAGGTGGTGCTTCCTAATTTATCTATGCGCGGAACGTTTCCTTCTTTTCCGGTGTATTTACTGATACGGTGCAGACTATGAATACTTACATAAAGTATATCATTGTCTTTATACACTAATCTTACGACCTCTTGTGTTTTGCCGTTAACAGTTAGTTTATGTAATCCTCCGAATCGTCCGATTCCGTGATCGATGTGTGTCACGAAATCTCCGGGCATCAATCCTAATATTTCTTTTAGAGTAAGTGATTGAGCTGTTCGCTGCTTTGTTTCTTTCAAACGGAAACGATGGTAGCGATCAAAAATTTGATGATCCGTGTAACATGCCACTTTTAAATCGTGATCAACAAAACCTTCATGAATATTTAACGGTAGATGCTGAATGAGTGTTTGATGGTCGCGGTGCTCAGACGCTAGCATGTCATCAAAAATGGTAAACAATCGGTCGGCCTGTTTGGCATTATCCGTTAAAAAATAATTTTTGTAGCCCTTAGCCTTATTTTCTTTGAGATTATTGATGAGCATCTCAAAGTTTTTGTGAAAAGTGGGTTGCGGACTTTGATTAAACGTTAGTGTAATTTCTTGCTGAAGAACATTGCTTCCGAATTCTACGCAGGTAAATTTGGTGGTATTGTTTTCAAATTCTGATTTAGAGATAAATAATTCTTGAGGAGGGAGATGTTTAACTTCTCCGCTTAATTTTAAAAATTCCTCTTCAGCCTTCGAATAAAATTTATCGATGGCATCGGCCGCGAAAATTTTATCTTCCACAAATAACACGCATTCATTATTAAAATACTCGAATAAAGAGCTGCGGCTTTCCGTTAGTTGTGCCGAATTAATATTTGGAATGATAGTCACAAAATCGTGACGGGTATTTGAGAGCTGGGAAGAAGGATCAAATGTTTTTATGGATTCCACCTCATCACCAAACAATTCCAAACGAAAAGGAAATTCATTGGCATAAGAGTAAATATCAATAATACCGCCGCGTATAGAATATTGTCCGGGTTCAAAAACAAAATCGGATTGCTGAAAGTGATAGGTGTTTAAAAAATCCTGAATAAACTCAATGCTTAATTTTTCGCCTTTTTTAATTTGAAGTGTGTTTGTATTGAGTTGTGATTTTGTAGTGATTTTTTCGGTGAGAGCCAGCGGGTAAGTAACCATGATACCTTTAAAAGTATCCCTTACCAAATGGCTTAAAACCTCCGTTCGTTCCTGTATATTGGCATTGGCTGTTTTTTCTATAAGATAGGGGGAGCGCTGCGACTCCGGAAAAAACAAAACCTTTGCCTCATCAATAAGCGACTGTAAATCATTAAATAGGTAAGCCGCTTTCTCTTTATCAGAAGAGATGATAAGGTAGTTTTGATTTTGCTTTTTGAAAGCGGAAGCTACAATAAAGGCAATAGCAGAGCCCCTTAAACCCGAAAAAACTTGGTTTTTTTGTGGCTTAATGTTGTAATCCTTAAAATCTAAAAGGCCATCTAAAATCGTCCCTTCTGCCATTTTGTTAGAGCAAAAGTAGCTAAAATTTAACAAATTAGAATTTAATGATGATAAAAATAGGAATCCAATTTTAGCGTATATGAATGATTGTTTTACGCCAATCCTATAAATAATATTGCTGAAAGATTGATTTTGTATCTTGTTTTAATTACATTTACTAAACCAATTTAAATTTAAAAACCAAATAACTAAATACAAATGAAAAAACAATTACTTACGATTGTAGCAGCAGGAGCGGTTAGCTCAATGTTTGCTCAGCTTCCGGTGAGCACAGCTCCTCAAAACAGAAAGGCTGTTTTAGAAGAATTTACCGGTATTAACTGTCAATACTGTCCTGATGGGCATAAAATTGCAGCTCAGATCCAAGCTTCAAAACCAGCTGGTGATGTGATTTTAGTAAACATCCACACTGGTGGTTATGCTACTCCAAGCGGAACACAACCTGATTACCGTGTTGCAGATGGTAACGCAATCGCAGGTATGCCAGGAATGGGAATTACAGGTTACCCTACAGGTGCTATTAACCGTAACATTTTCTCAGGAACTGCAATGGCTCACAGCCGTAGCGCTTGGGCAACTAACGTAAATACTATTTTATCACAAACTTCTTGTGTTAACGTGGCTTTACAAGGTACATTAAACGCTGTAACTCGTGTTTTACAAGTACAAGCACAAGTTTATTATACAGCAAATAGCACTGCTCCAACTAATTCATTAACCATTGCTTTATTAGAAGATTGGGTAGTTGGTCCACAAACTTCCGGTGCTATTTATTACCCGGCAATGACAAATCCTGATGGTTCTTACAATCACCAACACATGTTACGTGATGTAATCACTACAGGTTCATTTGGTATTCCTGTTGCTCCAACAACTGTAGGTAGCACTTATACCAGTCCAATTATTTCTTACACTGTTCCTTCAATTTTTGGTGCAGGAACTAACACAAACGTTTGTAACTTAGGTAACCTTCAGTTAATTGCTTTTGTTGCTGATGGTCAAACTCAAATCAGAACCGCTGCATTCGGACCAATTACAATGACTGGTATTCCAAATGCATTAGACTTAGGTGTTGCTGCTAACAATTTAGTAACTGACGCTCAAGTTTGTGATGCTAAATTAAACGGTAGCTTTAAGTTTACTAACTCTGGAAGTGTAACTGCAACTTCTGCAGTATTCGCTTATTCAATTAACGGAAGTGCTCCAACTAACTTTACTTGGACAGGTTCTGTTAATGCTTTAGCAACTTCTCCTTCTATCCAATTACCTACAATTAACTTCGCTCCTGTTACAACAAACTCTTTAACTATTAGTGTTGTTTCAGTTAACGGTTCAGCTGATCAAAATACAGCTAACGATATCGCTTCTAAAAACAATATTCCTTTAACTACAGTTACTGCTAATATGTTAAACATGCAAATGGATTTCACTCAAGACCGTTACGGTGATGAAATTTCTTGGGGTGTTTATGATGAGCAAACAATGACTGCGGTTCCGGGCGCTACTATCGCATTAGGTACTTATCCATTATTAGGCGCAAATGGTACTCAGTTACATACTCACACTTTTGTGATTAACCAAGCAAAATGCTACAAGCTAATCGTGAAGGATTCTTATGGTGATGGTATCAACGCTGGTGCTGGCGCGGGTAACTACATCTTAAAATCAGGCGGAACAAACATCATTACAAGTAATGGTATGTACGGTTCTGGCGAAAACAAATGGTATAAGTCATCTGTTACAGCAGGAATCGGAACTGAAGGTATCAACATTTCTAACGTAAATGTTTATCCAAATCCGGCTTCTAACGCTGCTAACATCAATATTGAAATGGCTCAAAACGAAAACGTAAACATTGTTATCGTTAATGCTTTAGGCCAGGTTGTGTATAACGAAACTAAGTCTTTTGATGCAGGTTCACACAACATCAATTTAAATACTGAAAACTGGGCTAGCGGTTTATATAACATCAACATGACTACTTCAAAAGGTAGTGCTACTCAGAAATTAACTATTTCTAAATAATTAACACAATTATTAGCAAAAGCCGGCCTTAGGTCGGCTTTTGTTTTTTAAATTTGTATTAAATTAAAACAAATAACGCATGAAAAAAATATTTACTCTTTTATCACTTATTGCATTATCAGCTTTTACAATTAAAGCGCAATCTTTTGCGTTGTATAAAGTAAATCAAACAGGTACCTCAATAACAGGTACTGTTAACACTAATGATGTAATGAGTTTCACAACGACCGCGAATTCACAAGAAAAAATTCGTTTGCGTATTACTAACCTGAGCTCAACAAACACGCATACTTACAATGTGATCAGAACGATTTTGTTTAATAATCCTCCTTTAGTAGTTAGTGGTGCATCAGTGTCGCCGCAAACTTATATGTGCGTGGGTACTACTTGTTATGATAACAGTGTAGCTACTCAAACTTTGGTGGCAGACATGACCGTGCTTCCTCCAAATTCAAATTCAGATGCTGAAGGTATGCCTTTCGTTATTTACTTAGAAGAGGCTTCTAGCCTTGGGCAATATGATGTACGCTATAAAGTATTCAATCAGGTTACAGCAGGCGATACCATCACTTTTACCATGAGATATAACTCTTATTTAAGTGTAAGCGAAAACAAATCGGTAATTGAAAGTGCCAGCGATGTATTTCCAAATCCTGCGAACACCAATGCTTTTGTTAACGTTACTTTAAAGAACGAAGGTGCCGTAAAGGTTCAGATTTATAACAGCCTTGGCGCTTTAGTTTATAGCGGAAACGAACAAAAGTTTGCTCCGGGTAAACATAAAGTGAATTTCGATTGCGGAAGTTTAAATTCAGGTATTTACTTTGTTACCTTAAATGCAGGTGAGTCTAAAATCACTAAACGCATGGTAATTAACAAGTAATTGCCTCACTCTTAATATAAAGCCGCCCCAAAAAGGCGGCTTTTCTTTTTTATACGCTAAAATTTTAGTTTCTTTGAACTTGAAAATTTAATTAATATGGAATTATACTTAGACTCAGCCAATTTAAAGGAAATTGAAGAAGGATTTAAATTAGGCTTTTTAAACGGATTAACTACCACCCCTACCTTTATGCAAAAGGAAGGGATTACAGATATTGATGGAACCATTGTAAAATTAAGCAAAATGGTACCGGTACTTCAGATTGAAGCTTTAGGTAACACTGCAGAAGAAATTCTAGCGGAAGCAGAGCGTCAATTAGCATTGGGTTTAGATAAAAACAAAACAGTATTTAAAATTCCGGTTTCTTTAGAAGGTGTTCGCGCTTGTAAATTACTTCGCGATAAAGGACTATTAGTGAATGTGCATTTAGTTTACACATTACAACAAGCTTATATGGCAATGCATGCCGGCGCTACTTATGTGTGTCCGCTTGTTGGTCGTTTACAAGATCAGGGACATGATGCATTAGCATTAGTAGAACAGTGCGTTAATGCTGTAGATTTATATGGATATGATACAAAGATCATGTTCTCTTCTGTTCGTCATGCCGAGCACGTAAGAAATGCCATAAACATAGGTGTACACACCATTACAGTTCCATTAAAAGTGATGAAGCAGCTAACCGAAAACAACTTCACAACGGTTGGAACCGATCAATTCATTATGGATACACGTTTAATGATGGTAAAAGTAAAAGAAGCAATCAGAGGAATTAATCCGGTGGTTAGCGAAAATACTTCTTTAACTGATGCTATTATTAAAATGACAGAATTTGGTTACGGCGCAGTAACTGTAACAAAAGCCGATGGTAGCATTAAAGGTGTGTTTACCGATGGCGGTTTAAGAAAATTAATCATGGATAAAGGACGTGATGTATTAAATAAAAAATTATCTGACCTTGAATACCGCGATCCAATTTCAATCGACGGAAATGTATTATTGAATGAAGCAAATTCTTTATTCAAGAAAACAAATGTAGATACGATTGTAGTAACCGACGGAGGAAAACCTGTAGGTATGCTCGATATACAAGACATGAAAGGATAAACTTAAGCCGCCTCAGTGCGGCTTTCTTTTTAAAATAAAATGGCAAAGAAAAACACATCACTTAAACTACTCTGCACAAAAGCAGTTCTCACAAAAAAATTAAACGCTGTAAAAGCATTTGTGTTTGATTGGGATGGTGTTTTTACCAACGGAGAAAAAGATTTTGAATTGCAAAGCCGATTCAACGAAATTGATTCGATGGGGACTAATCTTTTGCGTTTTGCCTATTATTTAAAAAATTCTCATCACCCTTTAACCGCCATTATTTCCGGCGAAAACAACAAAGCGGCATTCACCTTCACCAATCGCGAATGCTTTCATGCAAACTATTTTAAAATAGCTAATAAGATTGATGCAGCTCGTCACTTTTGCCTCACGCACAATTGTACTTTAAATCAATTGGCCTTTGTGTTTGATGATGTGTTGGATTTAAGCATTGCCAAAGAATGTGGCTTGCGGATTTTTATTGCGCGACATTCAGCTCCGCACTTCGCCAATTACGTCATCAAAAATAAATTAGCCGATATTATCATTTACGCCGAAGCCGGCTCTAACCCGGTTCGCCATATTTGCGAAACACTGATTGATGCGTACGGATTATTTAATGAAGTGATAAAGCAGCGCACCGGCTACTCCGACAAATACAAAAATTACATTGAACTAAGAAGAGGCATCAAGCCGGTTTACTACACTGTATCCAATAATGTAATCGGCGAAACCAAAATCTAAAAGTGATAGCCTTTGTACTCCTTGGTAAACTCAGCAGGATCGATGGGTTTATTTAAGATGATGTCATAAAAATCATAACACTCAAACAATCCCTTATCATCATAAATACTTACACTCACTGGTAACATCGATTTCTCATCAATGTACAAAACAGCTCGCTTACAATAATAATTAGGCACCTGTAATTTGGTGCCTTGTTTGATGTAACCGAAATCATTAAATAAGTTATTTTTAAAACGGAGTAAATAATCATTCACATTAAACTTGGCCGCAATTGTTGTAACGGTTTCCTTAGGTCCAACTTCATAGGTGAAAAAATTAAATGCACTCGATTCATAAACAACCATGTGACATTGATACCCGTTTTTTTCGTGCTTCCCAATGTAAGAAAGGCTTTTCAGCATGTTTTCCTTTTCTTTGCTAATCGCCAAAGCAATGGTTCGTCCGATAAAATCAAAACCCAATTCGTGTATGGTGTAATGCTGATTCTTTCGCATGATGTTTCCGGTTGGACTTAAATGCATGGTTACATAAGGAAAAACATGCGGCTTTACCACGGCTTTGTTATCGTATTTACCTGTTACATAAAGTATCTCTAATTTTTTTTCAGGATTCACAAAATACAATTGACGAGGCTTAATGTTTATTTTAGAAACAGATACCGCCGAAATATAACCGCTTTCAGTTCGTTCTAGAGCCTTCACTTTAAACCTCACGGTTTTCATGTGACTAATGGAGTCGAGCATTTCTGTAATAACTTTAGCAGGACGTATATCCTGAGCTATTACGCCTAAACTGTAAATAAAAAAGAATATAATAAGAAGCCTTCTCACAAAATATTCCATAAATTTAATCCTAAGTTTTTTAATTAAACAGCGCAAATGAAAATTTTAGGAATTATTCCCGCTCGCTATGCTTCCACCCGTTTTCCGGGCAAACCCCTAATCGATATTTTAGGAAAAAGTATGCTGCACCGGGTGTATGAGCAAGCTTCCAAGAGCAAAAAACTTACTTCAATCGTCATCGCTACCGACGATGAACGTATTGCCTCACATGCTCAGTCGTTTGGCGCCAAGGTTGTAATGACTAAAGCAGAGCATCCCAGTGGTACCGACCGTTGTTTTGAAGCATATAAAAACTTCGGAGAAGAATTTGATTACATCATCAACATCCAAGGTGACGAGCCCTTTATCGACCCATCACAAATTGATTTACTGGCTAATATTTGTAATGGTAATACTGAACTAGCTACCCTTATGATTAAATGCAATAGCCATGATGTTCTGTTTGATAAAGGTGAAGTAAAAATTACTTTGAATACAAATAACGAAGCGCTTTACTTCAGTCGCATGGTTATTCCATTCATAAAAGGTGTGGATGAAAAAGAATGGCATAAGCATTTTAATTATTTCCGCCATGTGGGTATGTATGCTTACCGTAAGGATGTATTGGAGAAAGTAACTAAACTTCAACCTTCTTCTCTTGAAAAAGCAGAATCACTGGAACAATTACGCTGGCTTGAAAACGGATTTAAAATCAAATGTGCAGAAACATTGCACGATAGTCATTGCATCGACATACCGGAAGATGTAGAAAAAGTAATTAAGTTAATGGGGATTAAAGCCTAGTTATTAGGAGCTCCCTTATCTAACCAACATTTAATTTTATCTAAGTCAGATTGACTTAATGCCGGTCCGCCTAATGGCATATCTTTTAGAGTAAGAACACGGTTCTTAAAAGTTCCGTCATCTACCTTTGCTTTTGTATCGGCATACACCGCAAAATTAGGCGAGGCAGAATGACAACCCGCGCAACGAGCACTTAACAAAGGTTGAATATCTACTGAATATTTAATAGAATCACAGGCATCCGGAGTTACAGCAACCTCTTTTGGAGGGAGACCTACCTTATTTACACAAGAAAAAACTGTTAAAGCTAAAATTGCAGCAAAAATGACCTTTTTCATACCCATAATTTATACCCTTAAATATACTAATTATTTGATTTTCGCTGCTATATTGATAATATTTTTTATTTTTACTAGGTAAAATACCAATATAATGATGTTAAGAAGAAGTCTATTTTTAGTATTAAGTTTATTATTAGCCAACAGCTATTTCGGAAAGCCTTTGGATGCCGGCGACCAGGTAAAAATGGCGCTTGCCAAGCAAAAATTCTTAGGCGGACAAGTTGTGGAGGCTCTCAATATTTATAAGGAAGTCCTTACAAAAAACCCTAAAGACGCCACCGTATTACATCACGTTGGCGAGTGTCACTTTACCTTGAGAGATTACGATAAAGCATTAGAAACATTTTTAAAAGCCAAAGAAAACGGAGACATTAAATATCAATCGCAATATTATTTAGGTCGCGTGTACCAGTTAAAAGGAAAGTATGATGAAGCTTTAACCGAATTACAAGCTTATAAAAGTAAAGCCACTGCAAAAGAATCGGAAGAACAAGACGCAGATGTTTATATTGATCAATGTAACACAGCTAAAACTTTAATTGCCGCTCCGCTTGATGTTAAAATTGAAAATATGGGTCCGGAGATCAACAGCAAATATGATGATCAATCGCCGGCTATTTCAGCAGACGGAATGCGTTTAGTATTTAATACACGCCGCCCTGAAACTACTAATGCACCTGTTGATGTGGAAGGTGACGGAAAATTTTTTCAGGATATTTATTATTCCGATTTCGATACAGTAGCTAAAAAATGGAAAACCGCTGATGGTGTACCGGGCTCTATTAATACCGATGCGCATGATGCTTGTACAAGTATTTCGGCTGACGGTAAACAGATTTACATTTACAAAAATGATTTAAAAGATCCCCAATCACGTGGTGGAGATGTTTATGTGTCTAAAATCGTAAGCGGTAAATGGCGTACACCTGAAAATTTAGCCAAGCCAATTAACACCAGCTATTGGGAAGGTGGCGCTTGTATTTCGCCGGATGGTAAAAAAATATTTTTTACTAGTGAGCGCCCGGGTGGTAGCGGCAGCTCTGATATTTGGATGGCCGAAAGAATTTCAAAACGCGAATGGGGCAAACCGGTGAATTTAGGAACCGACATTAACACTCCTTTTGATGAAGTAGGTTTATTCTTAGCGCCGGACGGAAAAACATTATTCTTCTGCTCTAACGGAAAAGGCTCCATGGGCGATTACGATATTTTTAAAACCGTATTTGAAAACGGTAAATGGAGCAAGCCGGTTAACTTAGGTTATCCGATCAATAGCGAAAAACGCGACGGACCATTTGTAGTAAGCGCTGATGCGCAAACCGGTTATTTTGCAAGTAACAGAGATGGAGGCTTGGGTGAAAGCGATATTTACATGGTAGATTTAAGTAATTATGCTGTATTGGAAAAAGACGGCAAAGTAAAAAGCAATAACGGTTTAAGCATTTTAAAAGGAACTGTACGTGATGGTTACGAAGGTTACGGATTGGCTGAAGTAGATGTAGAATTTACCGATGAAGCGGGAGCTAAAGTAGGAAGCACTGCTACGAATGAAAACGGAGAATATTTCATCACCTTAAAAGGCGGTATGAAATACACCATCACAGCAAAGAAAAAAGGATTTAAAGATGCCGTAGAAGTGGTTGAATTAAAATTAGGCGCTAAAGAAACTTACTCTTTAGTAAAGGATGTGATGTTGAAGAAATAATTTTATAAAAATTCTAATTTGAAAATCCCGGGTTATGCTCGGGATTTTTTTGTCCATTTTTCTCAAGTGCTAGATGTAAAGAAGTTGTCTTAAAGAGCGGAATTCCAATAAAGCTAAGTGGAAATTTTGGTATATTGACCCATAAATATAATTCATTTTGAAAGCTCTTAATTACATATCAAATAATAAAACAATATGGTATTTATTAATGGTTTTGATATCACTAATTGTAACTTTTCAAAACCTTATTTTAGGCGAGAATCATTATTGGGGTGGCGTTTACACTTTTTACAACAATTACATAATTTTTAAAAGCTCATTCTTTTATCTAATTAGCGGGCAGAATCCTTATGATTATCATCTTGACAAGTATGCCGACCTTTTTAAGTATAGCCCTACGTTTGCTTTATTTATGGGATTATTCTATTATTTGCCTGATTGGTTAGGATTAAGTTTGTGGAATCTCTTAAACGGATTGATCTTACTTTATGCAATTACAACTATTCCAGGATTTTCAAACAAAAAGATGCTTTATTTACTGCTTTTTGTAATTATTGAACTTGTTTTATCCTTACAGAATTGCCAAACGAATTCGCTTTTAGCCGGCCTAACTATTTTATCCTTCACCTCAATGGAAAAAGGCAATGCAAGCGCTGCTGCTTTCTATATTTGCTGCGGAGTATTCATTAAAGTTTTTCTGATTGCAGCCTGTTTACTTTTCCTTTTCTACCCTAATAAACTACGGTCTGTTCTATACTTATTGATATGGTCAACACTATTCCTTCTCTTACCTGCAATCTTAATCGGATTCGATGACCTATTCAAACTTTACACGTATTGGCTCAAAACTATAAATGGCGACGTAAATGACACAATTGCATTGTATAAAGTTGGAGAAAGCTATAGCGTATATCGGTTTTTTGATGTTTTAGCAGGTTCCAAAGTAAATAAGACCTACATACTCACCGCTGGTATTTTACTTTTTCTTTTTCCATTGATTCAATTCAAAAAGCACACAAAATTTGGTTTTCGTTTATCTTTTTTGTGCCTTACGCTTATTTGGATTGTTATTTTCAATCATAAAGCAGAATCACCTTCCTATATTATTGCAATGACCGGTATTGGCATCTGGAGTTTGAGTCAAGAAAACAATCGATTTGCTGTAATATTATTATTTATAAATCTGCTCTTTACATCATTATTTTTTACCGATTTGGTGCCACAATTTTTAAAAAGCAATGCTGATAAAGCCATTATAAAAACATTTATGCCAAGCATAACATTTCTATTAATCGTATTCAATCTATATACAAACCATACTAGTAATGATACGTATAAAGAAGAAAATTTAAAGAATGAATAAATTTCGTAAATTAGATTAATGCGTTTTAAAGCACATATCCCGGTTTTACTCCTTGTGCTTCTTTTTACAACCTGTAAAAAATGTCCGGAAAACACATTGTGGTTTAGAAACCCCGAAAAAGTATTTAAAGGTGGAAGGCTGCAGTATCTAAAAGTTAACAACATTGATAGCCTTCCTTTTTTTAACTCATACTATGGGTTTAATATTAATAGTGAAATTATCGATTATGATAACAAAACAAATTACCTAGCCTCAATTCACTTCATAGGGAATATGACTATATTAAAAAAATCGGACAAAGTAGGGCTTTATTTACATCTAACAAGCGCGCCACAAAACAATAACAAGGTTACTGATTTTTCTATTTACAATTTTTGCGAATGGCAAATTCTGAAATATACAAAAACAGGAGAATTAAAACTTAAGACAGAAAAAAACGGTAAAACATATGAGGTGCTTTTTGAATATTAATACTTCTTAATGAAGAATACACTACCAAGAGCATCAATACAAAAACTCCCAGGCGGATTTGTAAAAATTATTTTTCTCGCAATACTCAATAAATGATTTATAGAAGGGGTGATTGCCCACGGTGGCGGTATCCATAATCACCACCAGTTTTTTTCTGGCGCGGGTTAAAGCTACATTCATCCTTCGGATATCACTCAAAAAACCAATCTCAGATTCCGTATTGCTTCTTACCAGAGAAATATAAATCACATCCCTCTCCTCTCCCTGAAAACCATCAATCGTTTTAACTGAAATATGGTCGATTGGTTTTCCTTCCATATTTTGCTCACTCAGTTTTTCTTTGAGTAATTCAATCTGCTCTTTGTAAGGTGATATAATTCCCACCGAAATTTTTTGCGCAGGGTACGAATAAGCATATTGCTCTAACAATAAATTTAAATGCTTGTATAATAAATCCGCTTCGCCGGTATTAAACAAACTGAGCGTCTCCGGATTTTGCACTTCATCAAAACTGCATCCCGCCGTATCAATCAACTCTACCGGCAACGACAACAAATCCGACTCTGATGTGGCATCCAATAAAACCTCCTTCACCGTAATATCAGCTTCTAATTCATTGTTGTAAAAATAAGCGTTACTGAAACTCATAATGGCATTATGCATGCGGTATTGTCGCGTTAACAAACTGGATACGCCCTCCAGCTTAATACATCTGTCCAACAACGTAATGTCCAATCCTTCTTTCTTTGCTTTAATGCTTTTTACCACAGGCGGCAACTGAAAATGATCGCCGCTAAAAATAACGCGGTTGCATTTTATCAATGGAATCCACACCATTGGCTCCAAGGCCTGCGATGCTTCATCAAAAAATAAAGTCTGAAATGTTTTCTTTTGCAATCCTCTGTTAGTAGAAGTAACAGGTGTGCAACATATCACCTGCGCGCTTTCAAATAAAGAATTTACTACGTGTTCTTCCAATAAACGCGCTTCCTTAATGCAGTTCTTCGCCTCTGCATAAAAAGCGGCACGCTGCGCGGCATCTTCTTTTCCGAACACTCGTTTATATTTTCCGGCCATACGGAAATACTCTTCCGCATTCTTGCGCAAATTTTTTATGTCTTTGTAATATTGGTGATTTTGAACTTGTCCGTCAACAGAGGAACTTATTAATTCTTCTGATATCCTGGCGGGATGTCCTACACGCAAAACGCTTATCCCCTGCTCCAATAGTTTTTCAGTGAGCAAATCAACAGCGGTGTTTGTGGGTGCGCAGACTAAAACCTGTTTCTCATTTTGTAATGTCAGGCGAATAGCTTGTACTAAGGTGGTAGTTTTTCCTGTGCCGGGCGGACCATGTATCACCGCCACATCATGCGCCGATAAAGCATGGCGAATGGCGCGGTTTTGTGATAAATTTAAATTAGGAATGAGAATAGATTCATCCGGCTTTTCAAATGAAGGATTCATTTCACCCTGCATGATTTCGCGCAACTCGGCCAATTTACTCCCGATAGCTATCGGGATCTTGGCATTGATAACAATATCCAATGCCTTTTGCATTTCAGTATAGCTGTTATCGTCAAACTGAATATTGATGCCTAATTTACCGTCATAAGCCCAATCGGGTAATTCCTCGCCATGCAAAATGATCAGCATTTTATTTTTTCCCGAACGCTTGATCGTACCCGTCATCTCATAGGTTTCATCCTTTTCCTTATTGGTAAACAGAGTTACATTTTTACCGGTGCTGAACTGATGTGCTTCATCTAAATGCGTGGTGCGCTCAACTTCGATCTGTAACAAATCGCCATAACCTAATTCCTGATTTAATATTTGAATGGGATACCAGGTGACACCATTCTTACGGCGCGTTTCAACATTCGCCTTTAAAAACTGCTCCTTATATTGAAAAAAATCCTCTTCACGTTCAATCAAAAGCAATTCCTTGAGTAATTTTAAATGCCGAATTGAGGGTGAATCCATATATTTGTTTAATAGCGAGAAATGATTTTTAACACCATAGAGTTTGTTATTTTCCTTTTAGTGGTTTTTGCCCTCTATTGGTCGTTCTTTAACAAAAGTAACACTCGTCAGAATATATTACTACTTTTTGCGGGTTATTTTTTTTACGCCTGGTGGAGCTGGAAATTCCTGTTTATGTTCATTGGCACTTCTTTAATTGATTTTTACGCTGCACAAAAAATTGAAAAACATCAAGAACCCGGCAAAAGAAAATTTTTTCTCATTCTTTCCATCACCGGAAATCTGAGCGTTTTATTATTCTTTAAGTACTATAATTTTTTTGTAACCGAATTCGCCAATCTTATCGGGAGTAATCCGGACAATTTAACTCTTCAGATTATTTTACCGCTTGGCATCAGCTTCTATACGTTTCAAGCGATGGCATACACTATCGACGTGTACCGTAGAACCACACCTGCAGAGAAAAATCTACTAACTTATTTATGTTACAGTAGCTTCTTCCCCCAAATGTTATCCGGTCCTATTGAGAGAGCGAATCACCTGATGCCGCAGTTTAACCGCCGAAGAGAATTTAATTACACGCAGGCAGCAAAAGGATTAGAATTAATGCTCTTCGGGTTTTTTAAAAAAGTGGTGTTGGCCGATAATCTGGCGGTAATTGCCGACAGAGGTTTTGCTTCTCCTGAAAATTATGGCAGCGGTGATTTAATTATCGCGACTTTATGTTTCACTTTTCAGATTTATTGCGACTTCAGCGGCTATACCGATATCGCCAGAGGTGTAGCTCGCTTATTCGGGTTTGAACTAATTAAAAACTTCAACAACCCTTACTTCGCACAAAACATCAATGAGTTTTGGAGAAGAAGACACATTTCACTCAGTACCTGGTTCAGAGATTACCTATACATTCCATTAGGAGGAAATAAGAAAAGTAAATTAAGAACTTCCATCAATATCATTTTTGTATTTGCAATTTCAGGTCTATGGCATGGTGCTTCAAGAACTTTTTTAGCCTGGGGATTGTATCATGGAATACTCTCTGCCTTAAATCGATTGTTCAGTTTTAAATTTGATTTGCCCAAGTCTTTTAAAATTATTTTTACTTTTCTGATTGTTGCGTTTGGATTAATATTTTTCCGAGCTGTTAATATGGAAAACGCCTATGAAGTGATGGGCAAAATATTCCACAGTGAATTTTCCTTGCTGAAAATATTTCTTGGTATCAGTCGGTTGAAATTATTTTTGTTGTTCACCGCCTTAGCCGTTGTATTTATATTGGAACGCCTAAACGAAATCAATCCAGGCTATTTTCAAAACCTCTTTGCGAAAAAATTAATTAAATATTCCGCTTACTATTACGCTGTAATTTTAATTCTGCTACTAGGCGTTTACGACAACACACCTAATTTTATTTATTTTCAGTTTTAATGAAGCGGTTTATAAAGAAAATACTTTTGTTTAGCTTGCCGATTATCGTCGGCCTGACTATCATTTTCTTTACAAATACCGATCGTGAATTTTGTTACAATTACATTAAGGGCGATTGCGACACAAGGGGTAAATTGTTTTATAAGCGTATAGAAACTAAATCAGTCGGAGTGGATTATTTATTTGTGGGCTCTTCTAAAACCATGAATGGCATCAACGACGGACTCATTGAAGATTCTCTAAATAAGTATAGCAAGAACAAATTGAAATTATACAACGCGGGGTATTGTCGGTTCGGGCGCAATCTGGATTTTTTATTGTGTAAAGAGTTTTCTAAAAACAATAATTTAAAAAAGATATTTGTAGAAGTGCGCGCTGATGAATCAACTACTTCGCATCCTATGTTTGCATTTTTAGCGAACAGCCACGAAATTTTACAAGGTATTCCTGCTTTAAACGGAAAAATAACTTCTGAAATTTACAATCATTCACTCATGAATTTAAATTACCTCCGTTGTGAATTAAACCTGGAGAAAAAAGAAAAAAACAAATACAAGCTCGAATTACACGGCTATAACAATATTGACCGTGTCATGGAAAAAGAATTACTCGAAGAGTTTTACAAGGAAGAATTAAATAAAAACAAAACGATTGATAAAGACGCTTTAGAATACCGCTATAGCCGTTTTTATCTTAGCCGAATAAAAAAATTATGTGATAAGAAAAACATCGAGCTTAATTTCATTTTTATGCCAAGCTTTGGTAACACTACCAAGTTGCCGGCATTTAAAGAAGAGTACGAGCAATGGGGTAAAGTAATTGTTGGTCCCGACTCTATTTTCAATAACAAATCTTATTGGAAAGACGTGGCTCATTTTAACACAGCGGGCGCAACTGCTTTCTCCAATTTTTTAGCTAAAGAATTAGCGCGTTAAATACACCTTCTCGGCTTTCTTCCCCTTGTACTCCACTTCAATTTTTAATCCTGGCTTAATACCATAAGGAATATCAAGCTCTCTATCAGAACCTGTTTTTTCAAAAATCACTTCTGTTCCCAATAAAAACTTCACTGTATAGGTTTCTTTTTTGGCTAAACCATTGCAATAAAGTTTAAAGGTATTTTGATCAGAGTAAACCAAAGAAACAAAAATACCATCCTTTTCATGATCCTTCTTTTTTCCATAGAGCATTTTAGGTTTGCTCTTCGCGTCGGTATTAGCAGGAGGCGCATTCTTATCATTGGCGTTTACAACTAAATGTGTTTCCTGCCCATCATCCTTTGTCCAAACTCTGATGTAATCAATTACCATTGGTTCGAAACTTGTATCCTCCTTTTCCGGGCCCGGATGAAACGGACCGTTATCATCCGCCACTGCTACATTCGCTACCAAATTTTTTGGTTTGTCAAATTTCACTTTAGAAACAGCAATACATCTTCCGTTCATATAATAACGTACTTCATCATTCTCCCACAAACCCGAAACAATATTAAATTCCTTATCCAAATCTCCATCCAATTTAATCCACCCGCCAAAACTTCTTTTTTGTCCGATAGGATTTCTCACCATATCACAACCCTGGCAATGTGTTTCAACGTGTGTTTGATTTTCTCTTTCTCCTTTTAACTCCATAATATCAATTTCTTCATTGGGAGTTCCGCCATATAACCAAAATGCCGGCCACAAACCTTTATCGGAAGGTGCTTTAAATTTAATCTCGAAATAGCCCTTGTTAAATTGTCGCTTGGATTGAATCATTCCGGCTGTATACTTATAATCGCGTTTATTTAACCCGTTAAATTTCTTGCCGCTCTTTATGGTATCATTATCATTCATCCAGTCTACCAATTTTGCATTCACGCTTTCTTTATTCACGTTAAGATATAGGCAGCCGTTTTTTAATTCGTGATTCTGCATGAAATCGGTATAATATTGTTGTTCCTTATTGGAAGCGATACTACGCGCCCAACCATACCAATGACTCCATTTATCGAGATTGATTTCCGATTCCGAAAATTCATCCCCGTCAGTGTAATAATATTGGATAACGGTATCCGCATTAATTTGCCACAACAGTTGCGAGAATGAATGACAGGAAATAAAAATTAAGCCGATAAATAATAAACGCTTCATGCTATTTGTTTTGGTGAAGTTCTTGTCTTAATTGCGTAGATGTTTTTGTGCTACCGTCATGACTCCATCCGGGAGGACCGAACACATACATTAATTTGTTTTTGAATGAAGTTTGCTTTTTGAGATCGTTGTAAATCGCTTTCCATTCATGAAACACCATAGTTAACGGATTATAGGTCCCAATGTTTTTAGTGAGTCCGTATTTCACGGGATCCTTATCATCTTCCGCCTGAAATGTGCCAAATAATTTATCCCATATAATTAAAAGCATTCCCATATTCTTATCTAAATACTGAATATTACTTCCGTGATGAACACGGTGGTGAGAAGGCGTTACAATGATGTACTCCAGAAATCCTAACTTCTTTATTGTTTGCGTATGAACCAAAATTCCGAAAATCTGCGTAGCAGCATACATGAACATAATATCAATTCCTTTAAAGCCCATTAAGGCTAAGGGAATAAAATAAATGAATCGATAGAGAGGTTGAAAAACGGAAGAACGAAATCCTACGGTTAAATTAAATTCTTCACTGCTGTGATGCGTAACATGCACCGCCCAAAAAAATCGACAGTAATGATCAATTCGGTGCAACCAGTAATACATGAAATCTTCGGCTAACAACAACACAGCCCAATACGCAATCACATTTTGAATTTCAAAAAACTTAAATTGAAAAAAATAATTGAGTACCCATAAGCAAACCCCTCGCAATACAATGTCTAACGTAAAGTTGAGAGCTGAAAGATAAATATTCGCCAAAACACCTTTGGTGCTATATAAATGTCTTTGCTTAAAATAGCTGTAAAGAATTTCACCACCGATAACAATGATGTATATCGGTGTGGTAATTAAAATTAAAAGGCTTTCCCTGAACTCTTGCATACTGGCACAAAATTAATCATTTATGTGCTTGTAAGAATAACGTGACCTACTAATAAAAGTCATTATTTATACACGGTAACATGACCGGTTTTACGATAGGCTTTCCCCGAGTCCATGGTGTACTCAAGAATGTACGCATACACATTATCATCTACCAATTTACCATTGAAGGTGCCATCCCATCCTTCCTCAAACTTATCGGATGTATAAATTTTCTGCCCCCAACTATTGTAGATACTAATGCTATATTTCTTAATACACTGAGGTAAAGTTACTATTTTGAAAACGTCATTTAATCCATCGGCATTTGGCGTGAATGTATTCGGAATAAACACAACACCCTCCGCACAACCAACAGTTACGGGCTTGCATAAGGTATCAGAACATCCTAAATTATTTCTTACGTACAAACAAGCTACGTATGTTCCTGGTTCTCCAAAGTAAACACTAGGCTCATAAGCACCTGTATTTGTTCCATTATTAAAATACCATTGGTGATATGTAAATCCTGAAGATAAATTCTGAAACTGAATAGCATTGAAATTATCATTTTGGTTATCCATAATCGCAAAATCCGCGTTTACTTTCGATACATTAACCGCAAATGTTTTTGTGTTCACACAAGAGCCTGTTGCGCCCACAACTGTATACGTTGTGTTTGAACTTGGTTTAACAGTCACAGTATTTCCTGTTGTTCCACCCGGTAACCAAACATAATCCGTTGCTCCAATAGCGCTTAACGTAGCTGATTGTCCTGCGCAAACGGTGATAACCCCACCCGGTAAAACTGTAATATTTAAAGCACTTGTTACACTTACTTGTTGAACTGCGGTTGATGTACATGAACCACTACCGGCCAATAAGGTATAAGTTGTCGTTACATTAGGAGATACTAAAATTGAATTGGCATTAATGTTACCAGGCATCCATGTATAAGATGTAGAACCATTTCCTGTTAAAGAAACTGAAGATCCGCTACACACTAATGGAATTCCGGAAGTTGTAATATTAATGGCCGGTGCTGTAATGGTGTAAATTGTAATCACTCCACTTGAAAAACACCCACCTGTGTTAGATACAACAGTATAATCTGTGTTGGTTAATGGCGTAACTGCTACTGTTGTTGAATTTACATTCATAGGAAGCCAAGTGTATGTTAGGGCAATACCATTAGCCGTTAATATTGTTGTTTCACCCGGACAAACAGAAGCGGATGAAGCGGTGATATTAATTGTTCCTGTTGCAGAAACAGTAATTGAAACGGTAGTGATAGCAGTGCATCCAAAAGCGTCGGTGCCGGTTAAAGTATAATCGGTATTAGCAACCGGACTAACAACTAACGACGAAGCAGAAATAGAACCCGGTAACCAGGTGTAGGTATTTGCTCCACCGGCTGTAAGCGTGGTTGTTTGTCCCGCACAAATAGATGTAACACCACTAACCGTTAATGTAGGAGGGCTGTTAACCGTTACAGTTGCAAAACCTGAAGCGCTGCAACTTCCTGCATTTCCTGCTACAGAATATGTTGTAGTTGTTGCAGGATTAACAATTATACTTGAGGTTGTAGCACCTGTACTCCAAGTGTATGTTGTAGCCGGACTTGTAGCAGTTAACGTAGCGCTTCCGCCCGAACAAATGGTTGGCTGATTAATGCTGATAGATACTGAGGAACCCACATCAATCGTTGCCGTTGCAATGGCTGTACATGAACCATTGGCACCAATTACTGTATAGACTGTAGTAGCTGCAGGATTATCTGTAAAAGAACTTCCCGTTGTTCCGGAAGGTAACCATGTGTAAGTTGCAGCGCCATTTGCTGTTAAGGTGGCTGTTTGTCCGGCACAAACCGTAGCATTGGTAACCGATAATGTAGCAGTGTTGTTGACCGTTATACTTGTTGTTGCGATCGCAGAACAACCATTTGCATCGGAACCGGTTACGGTGTAATCCTGACTGGCAGCAGGATTTACGTTAACAGTTTGTCCGATTAAGCTGCCCGGCATCCATGTATAGGTCGTTGCTCCTGCAGCACTCAATTGAACTTGTTGCCCCGAACAAATAACTGCATTGGAAGTTGTGGCTGTAACAGCCGGAAGAGGATTAACAACAACCGTTGCAACTGCCGATCCTGTACATGCACCGCTTCCGCCAATAACAGTATAAGATGTTGTGGTTGTTGGATTAGGTGTAATGCTTGAGGATACTTGAGCTGTACTCCACGTATAAGTTGAAGCTCCACTGGCTGTAATGGTTGCCGTACTTCCATTACAAATAGTAGCCGATGTAGCACTCACAGTTAAACTTGGTACAACATTCACTGACACTGTTGTGGAGTTAGTACAATTTCCGTTACTGCCTGTTACAGTATAAATTGTTGTTGCTGCCGGAGAAACTGCTATTGAGTTAGTAGTTGGTCCAGTGTTCCATGTATAACTTGTAGCACCGTTTGCAGTAATGGTCGCTGATTGGCCGGTACAAACAGTTGATGAATTTGCTGTTACTGTAGGAGAAGGAGAAATTGTTACTGTTGATGTTTGACTCGCATTACAAGCTCCGTTGTTTCCTGTAATGGTATACACGGTAGTTGATGCCGGATTTACAACGATCGATGATGTATTCGCTCCTGTGCTCCATGTATAATTTGTTACGCCATTCGCAGTTAATGTGGCGTTTGTTCCACTACAAATGGAAGAAGAATTAACTGTGATTGTTGGTGAAGGTAAAACGGATACTGTGGCAGTTATGGATGCTGTACAACTTGCAATAGTTCCTGTAACCGTATAAACTGTTGTTGCCGCCGGATTAACAACTATGGAGTTTGAAACAGCAGCTGTACTCCATGTATAAGTGGTTGCGCCATTAGCTGTCAAGGTAGCTGACTGAGAAGCACAAATAGAAGGGCTGTTGACCGTTAGTGTAGGTCCTGTTATGACAGTTATCACAGAAGGCACGCGATAGGTTCCGCCCTGACAATATCCTGCGTAAACTGTATAAGTACCTGGAGTTGTTATTACGGAAGTTGTAAACGGACTTCCCGTACCAATAGGGCTGCCGCCCGCAATAGTTGGGTACCATAAAATAGTAGCAGGTGCCGCATTTGTACTTGCATTTAATGTGGCCGCGTTATTAACGCAAATAGTAACCGCTGATGTTGCTGTAATAGTATTCGCTGTTGGGATTATTGAAGTTGAACCCGCGCCTCCCATTGTTGCGCCATTCGGAGGAAAATTTGTTCTAATCTGTCCGCTATTACCCGCAACGATTCCATTGGTGCCTCCGGTTACAGCCGTAACAGGAAGTGTATTTGTATAACCAACATATCCACCACCACCACCGGCACCAGGACCATAAGCCTCTGAATTAAAACATGGCGCACCAAAATTTTGATTTCCTCCTGCGCCACCACGCGCAAACAAAGCCGTTGGTGCAGTTAAGTTAGTAGTTCCAACAATATTTAGAATTACGCTACCTCCGCCTCCGCCGCCACCTGCGCCATCACGACCGGTACATGAACCTCCCGTAATTGTATTACCACCATTACCACCGTCTGCGAGAATTGTGCCTGCTCCCGAAATGTTTCCATAACACAACACATAAACCATACCACCTCCATTACCCGCCGGTGTTCCATAATTGTCATTTGAATCTCCGGCGCCACCGCCGCCTCCAATAAATAATTTTCCTAATGAATAATCTAACGGTCGGCCACCAAAGCCTCCCATGTTTCTGCGACCATCACCACCCCAACCTGCTCCGGGACCAGGACCAATCGTTAATGGGTTTTGATTGGAAGAAGAAAAAGAATAACCACCGCGTCCGCCACCAAAGGAAGTGCTTGTAGCGAAACCGGCAAATTCTAAATTCCATGCAGCATTAAATCCAGCTGTTGGGTTTCCCAATCCTGTATATGCCGCTATATTACCACCGTTAGATCCGCCACCACCACCTGCATTGTGTGATGTTCCGCCGCCGCCGCCATTAGCAATAGATCCTCTGCAAAAAACTCCTGAATATACTTTGTATCGAATGGTATCGCCTGCAATACTTTCTCCTTTGTAAGCACCTTCCACACCGCTCACATGTCCAAATTTTGTTGCACCGGCTAATGTTGAAGAGTTTTCTACGGCACCACCTCTAAATCCGGTACCACTAACATTGAATGATGGAGTTGACGTGAGTGTTACATTTCCTTCCGACTCTACAACAACAACACCTCCGGTAGTTCCATTCCAATTCGGACAAGTAATAAATCCACTGGTGATACTAAGCGATGAATAACGCGGTACACGAATAACTTGCACTTTACCCGCAGCGGTATAGTTTTTTTGAAGCGCACAATCTAAACTAAAAGATGTTGCACTTAAAACAGCGTTAATTTGAGCGAATTCATAATTCCCTGCATTGTTATAATTCGTAATTGCACCGTACGTAGTGTTGGTAGGAATAGAACTGTTAAAGTCAGGGAAAATTGTATCACGTCCGCAGTTCACACTCGCCCCCTGCATTTGAATAATCATGATTAAATCACCAATCGCATAACCCGCGGTGCTTGCAACAGAAATACTTGTAGCGCCGGTATTAGCGTTAGCGGTTAATGCTGTATAAGCATTTACAATTGTATTTGCTGCAGTAATGTTACCTGCACCATCCTTTCCACGTTGCGCGGAAAGTGACATTGTGATAAAAGCCGATAAAAAATATAGAATATATTTTTTCATTTTGCCTTGCTAATTTACCCAATTAAATGCTTTTAATAAAACCGTCCAATTGAGAAATAGCTCGTTTATACTTTTTTTTAACCTTATAATAATATTGAGATTGAATTCCTACTTATCTAAACAAGGACACATAACCCTTTATTTCCTCCGATTTTCCATCGATAGTACTGTATTTTATAATATAGAAATAAGAGCCTGCAGGGGCTGCCACCCCTGCTGTTGTATAACCATCCCAACCGCCGCCAATTCCATCCCATTCATACATTCTTAAGCCCCAACGATCTAAAATTGTGCAATGGAAACTTGAAACCCCCGTACCACTTGCCTTAAACACATCGTTTATTCCATCAGCGTTTGGTGTAAATACATTTGGAATATTGATGCTGATGGGCTGAATAACATCGATACATTTCGTTAGTGAATCGGCACAACCTACACTATTGGTTGGAGTCACCATTTTTATGCAATAAGTTCCTCCGGTATTGAAAATGTGAGTGGGATTAATGACATTAGAAACAGTGGTTCCGTCTCCAAAATTCCAATTACCGGAATTTCCATAACTGGTAATGCTAACCACGGAACCTGGAGAGTGTTGTGTACCTACTACATCAAAACTTGCTGAATTTACCGGTAAAAATGAAATTGTAATTACAGTATTTGTTGATGAAACACAACCTGTGCTGAATGTTCCTGTTGCGTTCACAGTGTATACTCCGCTGGCAGCATAACAATGTACGCTATTTGTAGATGTACCCGTTGCATCACCATAATCGAAAGTTACAGGATTATAGCCATTGGTCACCGAGAAAGTTGTACATGAACCTGGACAGAACGGATTTGGATTTAAGACCTCCATGGTAAATGCAGGTGCTGAATTAACGGTTACCGTTGTTGTTAAACTTGCCAAACAATTTCCATTGGCGCCATCTAAAGTATAAGTTGTCGTAACACTTGGCGTAACCAGTATCGATGATGTATTCAATCCGCCCGGTGTCCAGGTGTAGTTAGTTGCACCATTTGCTGTTAATGTGGCGGAACCACCGCAAATCGTAGGGCTGTTAACCGTTAGTGTTGGTGTTGGCGTAACGGTTACGTCAGCACTAGCGGTATTATCACATCCATTAGAAGTTCCTATAACAGTGTAATTTGTACTCGTACCCGGGTTCACGACAATTACAGAACCGCTTGAGCCGGAAGGCAACCAGGTATAGGTTGTTGCTCCGCTTGCAGTTAATGTAGCAGATTGTCCCGAACAAATAGCAACACCTGCTAAAGAAACGGAAGGAACTGAATTAACTACCACTGTTGTAGAACCTGAACCATTACAAACACCGGCACTTCCGTTAACAGAATAAGATGTTGTAGTGCTTGGTGTAACAACAATGGTGGATGTATTCGCACCTGTATTCCAAGTGTAGCTGGTAGCGCTGCTTGTGGCTGTTAAAGTCACGGATTGTCCTGCACAAATGGTAGGACTATTGATACTCACTGATAATGCAGCGCCTACGGTTACTCCAACTGTTGATGTTGTAACGCAGATACCATTCGCTCCATTTACTGTATATGTCGTATTGGCAGCCGGTGCTGCTGTAAATGTTGCGCCGGTTCCTGCGCCCGGATTCCATGTATAGGAGGTTGCACCACTTGCTGATAATGTTGCGGTTTGTCCGGTACAAATTGTGACAGACGGAATGCTTAAGGTTGGCGTTGCGGTAACAGAAACTGTTGCTGAAGTTGTGTTTGTGCAACCGGCAGCATTACTTCCGGTGATTGAATAAGATTGGGTAGATGTAGGACTAACGGTCACCGAACTGCCGCTTAATCCACCGGGGTTCCATGTATACGTTGTGGCTCCACTAGCTGTAAGTGTTGCTGTATTTCCGGAACACAACGAAGCATTAGCAACGGCTACTGTAGGATTAGGGCTCACTGTAACTGTAGAGGTTTGAACACCACTACATGCACCAACTGAACCGCCGATTGTATAACTTGTAGTTGAAGATGGATTAACTGTAATACTTGATGAATTGGATCCTGTTGACCAAGTATACGTTGTTGCGCCACTTGCTGTTAAGGTTGCTGTTTGTCCCGCACAAATACTTGGATTGTTTACTGCAATTGAAATCGCTGAACCAATATTTACACTTACGGTGCGTGTATTCGTACAATTGCCATTGGCTCCTGTTACTGTATACGTTGTATTTACAATAGGAGAAGCAGTAAAGGTTGAACCGGTACTTCCACCTGGATTCCATGTATATGTAGTAGCGCCACTCGCTGTAAGAGTTGCCGTTCCACCGGGACAAATAGTCGTAGATGCTGCAGCAACTGTTGGAGTAGTTGTAACTGAAACCGTTGTCACCGTATTTCCTAAGCAAGATAAAGAACTTGTCGCCGTAATCGTATATGATTGATTGGAAGTCGGACTAACGGTCACCGAACTGCCGCTTAATCCGCCGGGGTTCCACGTGTAGGTGGATGCGCCACTAGCTGTTAACGTTGTGGTTTGTCCGCTACAAACAGTCGGAGAATTTACACTCACCGTTGGATTTGGATTCACAACGATACTTGTTGTTCGAGTATTTGCACAAGTACCATTACTTCCCGTTACTGTGTAATTTGTTGTTGTTGTTGGAGAAAGTGAAACGGTTGATGTGGTTGGTCCTGTACTCCATGTATAGGAAGTAGCTCCACCTGCCGTTAAAACCGTTGATGCACCCGAACAAATCGTTGCCGAACTTGCGGTTACTGTTGGTGTCGGTGCAATCACTACAGATGTAGTTCGAGTGTTGGAACAGGTACCGTTATTTCCCGTCACCGTATAATTAGTTGTAATAGTTGGAGAAACAATAATGGAAGAAGTCGTTGCGCCTGTACTCCATGTATAGTTTGTAGCCCCACCCGCAGTTAAGGTAGCTGATTGTCCTGAACAAATGGTAGCAGTGGTAGATGTCACACTAGGTAAACTGTTTGTAGTAACTGAAGTAACTAACGTAGATGTACAAGAGCCATTACTACCGGTAACAGTGTAATTTGTGGCAACTGTTGGCGAAACAACAATAGAAGTTGTTGTTGCTCCGGTATTCCAAGTATACGTTGTTGCTCCGCTTGCTGTAAGCGTAGCGGATTGTCCTGTACAAATACTTACCGGTGTTGCCGTTAAATTTGGAGCCGCTAGTATTACCACATCCGTAGTTCTTGTTGCAGCACAAGTAGCAAGTGTTCCACTAATAGTATAAGTAGTTGCCACTGTAGGTGAAACTACAATAGAAGAAGTAGTTGCTCCGGTATTCCATGTATAAGTTGTAGCCCCACTCGCAGTTAAGGTGGCTGATTGCCCCGCACAAATAGAAGGACTGTTAACTGTTAGCGTTGGGCCGGTAATTACTGTAATTACCGATGGCACGCGATACGTTCCTCCATCACAATATCCGGCATATAAAGTGTAAGTTCCAGCCGTTGCGAAAATTGGTGTTACAAAAGGTGAGCCTGTTCCAATCGGAGAACCTCCCGCTGCAACATTATACCAGTTAATAGTCACTCCTGTGGTAGTGGTACCGGCCGTTAGTGTTGCTGTATTATTAACACAAATAGTTGTGGTAGGTGTAGCTGTAATGGTTCGCGCAGCTACCAATGTGCCTGTTGATCCTGCTCCACCCCGTGTTGCACCGTTAGGAGGAAAATTAACGCGTATCTGACTTAGATTACCCGTTACAATACCGGTAGTACCTCCATTAATTGCAACAACGGGTAATGTACCGGTAACACCAACATAGCCTCCGCCTCCGCCGGCACCCGGACCATAAGCATCTGCACTGGTACATCCACCACCAAAATTAACGGTTCCACCACCTCCGCCTCTTGCGAAAATTGCGGTAGCCGCTGTTAAGTTGGTTGTTCCCACTACATTTAATATAACGGTTCCCCCACCTCCGCCACCTCCGGCGCCATCACGACCTGAACAAAATCCACCGGTAGCCGTATTATTACCATTACTACCATCAGCAACTATTGTTCCTGCTCCACTCAAATTTCCATAACATAAAATATAAACCATACCTCCGCCATTACCGGCAGGCGTTCCAAATCCATCATTCGCATCACCGGCACCACCACCGCCACCAACAAATAGTTTACCTGTTGAATAATCTAACGGTCGGCCACCAAAGCCTCCCATTTTTCTTCGGCCATCACCGCCCCAGCCTGTACCTGGACCCGGAGGAGAAGTATTTGGGTTTTGATTATTTGATGAAAACGTATATCCACCTCTTCCTCCACCGGAAGATGTGACTGTTGAAAATCCGGGAGATTCTAAATTCCAAGCAGTAGCCCAAGTTGGATCAGGATTACCATAGGCTCTATATGCCGCAACTACTCCACCGTTAGCTCCACCGCCACCGCCTGCATTGTGCGAAGTGCCACCTCCGCCTCCATTCGCCATGGCACCGCGACAATATAAACTTGCGAGTGGTCGGTAAACACCTGTATCACCCGCTATACTTTCACCTTTATAAGCACCTTCTACACCCGATATATGTCCGAATTTATCAGCACCCGCAAGCGTAGAAAGATTTTCTACGACACCACCTCTGAATCCACGGCCTGTAACACTAAATGATGGCGTTGCGGAAAGTGTTGCATTCGACTCAACCTCAACAACAGCAATTGCTCCAACAGTACCATTCCAAGCAGCTGCACCAATGTAACCTGCTCCGCTAATGTTTAAAGTTGTATAACGCGGAACGCGCACAATTTGACAACGACCGGTTTGAGTATAATTAAATCTTAAGCCGCAATCGAGACTAAAAGACGTGCCGCTGAGAATAGAATTGATTTGAGCAAATTCATGATTACCGCAATTATTATAATTAGTAATGTATCCGGATGAAGTGTCTGCAGGCACAGAACTGCTGGCGTCAAACCAAGGAGGAGTTGCGCCGCCATTTGTTGTGTTAACACTTGCACCTTGCATTTGAATAATTATGATCAAATCACCAACAGCGTAGCCTGCGGTACTTCCTACCGAAATAGTAGTATTTCCAACATTAGCGTTGGCGGTGAGAGGTGTATAAATATTGACGATGGTATTAGCAACAGTTATATTACCTGCGCCATCTTTTCCGCGTTGCGAGAACGCAACAAAGGATAAGAATAAAAAAACTAAACTTAAAGTACTCGATTTTTTCATTGAGAACTAATCTGATTTATAAGAGACTAATATACTAAAAACTAATCGAATTACCTCTATAAACTACTCGTCAGTCAATACGATTTTCCTGGAAAAATAGCGTTCGCCGGATTTTAAGTTAACGATATAAATTCCTTCAGAAAACGTACTAAAATCAAATAATTCGCGCTCACCAATTGCTTTTTCATCGACTAATTGCTTCCCCTCCATAGAACTTAACGTAACATAAAGAGCTTGCGTTGGGTTGAGATTACTTATTTCAAGTGTTTTTTTATGGGTTCGGATGCTAAAAGTTTCGTTAAGACCTAATTCCGATATGCCTGTCAATGAAACAGTCTTGATTATACTATCGGATTTGCACTGATTTGTTGATTTTAACTGCACAGTGTAGGTGCCGGCACCCGGAAAATTGTAAGTGGGGTGTTTCAAATTACTCCCAAAAGACCAGCTAAAACTATTCGAATTTTTAGATTGATTAGTGAACTGGCAATTAAAGGCTGAAGTAATTGAATAGGAAAAATTAGCAGTCGGAAAATTGGAGCCCAAATTCCAAACACTCACACTGTCTAAAACAGTTTGAGATGAAATAGTTTGAATATTGGTCACATCAGTTGAAGGCAATGAAGGATTGTATGTAGATCCAACACATGTTTTCTTGAATATAGAAGAATAAAAAACACAAGCGGCCAAATAAGAGCCGTGTAAACTCGGGTGACTTTCATCCGGTTGATATAAATCGATGGTTGGATAACTGTTTCTGAAATTTTTCCACGCAACACCAACCGGTGCAACTGAAGTTTTAAAACTATCGCTAAACATCATATAGCTTTCGCGTAATCGCGCTTGCATACCAATGTAAGTGCACACCGGTGCGTAGCTCGCGCAATTTGAAGCATCTCCGTTTTTCCGTCCCCAGGTCATATAAAACATGATTTCAGTACACGGGTTATTGGCGCGAATACTATCGCATAATCTTTTGGCAAAAGGATACGTTTGACTCATCACTTGTGATTGAGAAAAAGAAGGTTCTTGACTTTGCGCTTGAAGAATGACAACATCCCACTGCTGAGATTTTATTTTTTGCAGAGTAGTTGCGTCTTGTGAGTGCATGTTGAACGTATAACCACCGGGCGTATTGGAATCATAAATAACAGTATCGGATTTTGAGAGAGCTATATCGGCAACTAACTGTGGTAAATTATTGACGTAGGTATAACTGTTTCCAATAAATAAAACTTTTTTCTTTGTTTGAGCTAATAAGTTCAGGCAAAAAGAAAATGATATAAACAGATAAATTACTTTTCTCATTCTATAAAATTAAATCTAAATAAGTGTAGATAACGGTTGCAGAATAAATCTTAGGCTGTATTCGCTCAATGAAAGGTATAAAAACAAAAAATCCTCCGATTTCTCAGAGGACTTTTTGAACCAAAGCAAAATTGCTTAACCCTTAATTATAACAATCTGCTTACTCCTTAGTTTAATTTGAAAGGAGGAATTTTACCTTCTTTCATTAACTGTAAACTTTTCTTTTTATGTTCTTCGAAATTACCGAATGCCAAAGCATCTAGCATTTCCTGACGTGACATATTTGGATTGCCGAATTGCTTGCGGATTTCATCCGAGCAACGATCAACATACTTTTCAAATTTTGCGGGTGCCCACAAATATTCTTTCTTTGCAGCTTCCTTATCGAATTTAAATTCTTCCGGTAAACCACCTTCAATTTTAGATTTGATTTCTAAACCTTCGTAAATTTTTGGTAATTGACGGTTATCAAATAAAAATGGTTTTGAAATCATGATCACATGCTTTTTACGCTTAGGATCAATCATTGATAAACCTTCAATACGCAAACCTTTTTTCTTTAAAGTGTTGTACTTACTCTCGAAGTTTTTTAGAATCTCAAACATGGCTTTTTTGACTTATCAACAAAGATACGGCAGGAAATTGTTAATAACTCATGCATTTAGACGAAGGATTGGACTCAAAACGATGAAAAACAGTGAAAAAGCTGTTTTTAACTTGTTAAAATACAGTTAATTGAGATTTAATAAAATACATAAAGTATTGACTATCATAGTTTTAAAAGTTAATGAATAAGAATGAATTGTTCATTTCGCTTTTCTTCAACTTTTAGATGAATCGCTATTAGGCTCGATGAATATGCATACAAAATGGAGTTTTACCACCTTTCCATGTCAAGGAGTTGGCCTCTTTCCTCCTTATTTCGGAGATTAAAAGATGCTGATAGTTCCCAAGAGCCGGCTGTATTTCCTGATAATTTACTCACAACAACATCATAACCCAATTGCAATGAAAAATATTTTTGTCTGTAACCACTTCGTAATACAATTCCATCCAAATTTTTATACGCGGCGCCTAGCAACCACGAGTTAAACAATAAAAAATTACCCCCTACTATTAATACATTAGCATTATTTTGATTTTGATAGTTAAGCTGCGCCTGAAAAATATTCTTATCATTAAAATATAAATTATAAGAAAGGTAACCGGAGAAACGAACCGGTAACTTACTTACACCGAGAAATCCTTCATCGGGTTGTGTAAAATGAAAAGCAGAAAACCCGACATAGAAATGCCTATAGTAAAATAACAATCCTGCAGAAAAGTCCATATTGGATTTACGCGCAATAGGTGGTAAACCAGTTAATGGAGTTATCACCCCTGATTCGATCCAATCACCAAAGTTTAATTTAGTACGATCCAATGTTCGTGTAAAATAACCTAACTGAATAGAAGGAATTAATTTTCCCTTTCCATTAAATAAATGGATGTGTTGAGCATAAACCAAATGAAATTCATCGCGCTTAAAAAGTCCATCATTAATATCATCATGCAAATAAATAAAAGCCAATCCACTTTTTGACTTTTTTATAAAAACGTCGGTGGCGTTGTAATACGTAATATAATTAGCTGAAAGTGTTGGCCATTGATTCCTATATAAGAATTGGTTTCTTATCAATCCATTTGTTCCAGCAAAGGAAGGATTTGTATAAATTAATGATTGATTGGTGTTAAAGAAAAGTGGATCCTGCGAAACAACATTAAGAGAAAGAAGCAATACATATATAAGTGATAGCATTCTCATGTCTATCAAATATACAAAATCAATTACGCCTTCGCAAAACGCTTTTGTCCGAAATCCAATATTCTATCAATAAACTCGTAAGGTTTATACTGATTGATGGCTGCCTGATGATAAATACAAGTGGCAGGTGTCATACCCGGTAATGAATTTACTTCTATAAAAATAACTTCAGCACGCGGACCATCAAACACTCTTACAAACGCATCGATACGACAATAACCTTGCACGTTTAATGCTTTAGCAGCACCACCTAAAGCTTGCTTTACCTGATCGGAAATCAGCTGTCTTTCTTTAACATCCTTGGCATAACGAGCCGGTGTAATGTTTTGTCCTTGTCCCGCTAAAAACTTTTCTTCCAAACTTAAAATGTCTCCTTCCGCTAAGGCTTCCGATGCTTCAAAAACTTCGTATTCTAATTCTCCTTTAGCATTAAACTTAGTAAGCATGCCTCCGGTAATTTCTAAAAAGTGCTTGGCGCCATTTTTTGAAATCAGTTCTTCCACCAAAATAACGGTTTTGATTGGAAACTCTTCTTTTGGTTTAATGTGTAATGTCTCTGCGGCTTTTAAATCCAAATCTTCGCTTGCGCGAAACATTAATGTTGCAAATGCTTCAAATTCTTCGAAGGATTTTATTTTTTTCACTGCACTGCTACATCCGTCATCAACCGGTTTTGCAATAAATGGATATTTGTAATCATTGGCTAATACAGTTTTCAAATTCTCCTTATTTTTCTTCCAATCATCCGCCGTAATGAGCATATGTTTTGCAACCAAAAAACCATTCTTCATCAAAATCTCATTGGTACGGTATTTATCGATGGTAATTTCAGAACTGCTCTTATCAGAACCGTTATACGTTAAACCAACAGCCTCTAGTTTTTCCTGAACAGAACCATCTTCACCCGGACGACCATGTAAAGCAATAAATACCTGCTTCACTTGCTTCGCCAAATCAGAATAGGTTAGCAATTGCGGGGCTTCTAAATTGGAAGCAGAAGAATATTTTTCAGTTACGGTATTACATTCTTTTATAATCTGATTGATGATAGGATGAACCTTATAGTTGTTTATTTTCTCTTTGATATCATCTGCATTATCCTTCAACAATAAATTAATCGGCAATTTATACATGAGGTGATTATCATGATCACCTGTTAAGAAAACAGGAATTGGCGCATACTTCTCTGAAGAAGCCAACTTCTCATAAATGTTTCGTCCGCTCTCTACAGAAATATGTCGTTCGGAAGAATAACCACCTAAGATAACTGCTACTTTTACTTTATTACTTCCTGCCGATTTTTCATTCTTAATGCTTTGATCTAGCTGCTTTAAGTGTGCATCATAGATTCTTGCACCTTTTGAATTTTTAATGCGCTTTGCCAGCGAAGTCCGTATTATATAAGTTAAAAACTGCGAAGGATTCAATCCGATTTCCGCTGCCTGATGAAAGAAAAAAGAGGAAGGCATCATGCCTGAAGTTGTATTCGGATCATTCAAAAATATTTTCCCATCCTTACTTAAAAAACCATCAATACGTGCGTATACATCGAAATTAAGGGCGTAAAACAACTTTTCGCACTCTTTTCGAATGGCATTGATTTGCTCATCCGGCAAATCAATTGGTGTAATCTTGCGCGAAAGTCCCGGCATGTATTTACTGCGGTAATCAAATAGCTCTTTACCTTTTCGTATTTCGGTAGGTGGAAGCGCGATTGCTTTTTCATTTTCATCTTCCAAAACAATGCAACTAAATTCCTTTCCATCAATGAACCCTTCAACTAAAACTGTGCTTTCGCCATCTAAACTTTCCAGTACACAACCTTCTTTTGATTTTAAATGTTTATTCAGGCTTTCAATTAAAGTATTTGGGTCATAAACTAACTCTTCATTATCAATTGATATTGGTAATCCAATGCCTTCACGGATATCCGTTAAATGCCGTACAAAATCTATCTTCTCACGCTCATTTAATTTATTCCATTCTGTTGCGTCGATCCATTTTGTAAATAACGCCTTTTCAACGGCCGACATAAATTCCACTTCATTATCCTTCATTAAAATGGTCACGCCAATGGATGATCCTTGATTAGCAGGCTTAATTACCATTGGGAAACCAATCTCTTTTTTAGCCTTATCCCACACGCCTTTACACTCGCCCTTTATCCACGCATTTCTATCAATTGTAAAAAATGAAGGAGAATTAAATCCGGCTTGCACCATCAGCTTTTTTTGCACGGATTTATCAATGCCAATAGCTGAAGGTAAAATGCCGGAGCCTGAATAAGGAATACTTAAATATTCGAATAAACCTTGTATGCGGCCATCCTCGCCATAAGGACCATGCAAACATAAAAACGCAAAATCAATTAAGGACTTGAGTTCATCCACTTTTACTTTCTTACCAATTTTAGAAATCAATTCGTCTTGTTGTGCCACCGAGAGATTTCCCAAATTCTCTGCGTAAAATTGAAACTCTGAATTGTTAGCCGGTAAAAATTCAACCGGCGGATAGAAATCACGAACAGTACCCTTGTAAACAAATTGCCAATCGAGTAATACAAAATTTCCGAATGAATCTACAAATAAAGGAATCGCTTCAAAAATAGATTTGTTCAAGTTATCGTAAACAGTACGGCCGCCGGCAAAAGAGATTTCACGTTCTTTAGAGCGACCACCAAAAATAATTCCGACTTTTAATTTTGACATAAGTTCAATAGCGTATTAAGGGCATAATTCTGCCTCATTAAATTTCAAGTTTTAAATGCTGGATTTTTGGGTACGAGAAAAGAAGTAATTAACGGACTAATTAACAATTTAGTCCTTTACAAACCTTTGATGGAAACAATTACCCTTAACATTAATCTCAATAATGTAAATTCCGGAAGGTAATGCACTCACATCAATGGATTTGTCTACTATACCTGTCATGCAAATTTGACCTACCGCATTCATCACTTTATACTGAAATGAACCTTGCTGTACAAACCATTGTGATTTTATAAAAAGTTCATTTGATACAGGGTTTGGATACAGTGCACCCTTCCCATCATTTTCCAATTCGCTGATTCCAACCGTACAATTGTTGTTATAAGTAATTATTTTGGTGCCTCCCCAATTGGCATAAAAGGGAATTCCCGTTATTAGGTAAGATACATAGATCTGATTTTTATACCTTCCAATTCCCCAACTTCCAAGACTATCTGTTGGTATTCCGAATCTTGAACATGAATCAGGCAAGGAAGGATTTGAAACATTAACGGCAAACAGGTCACTTCTTCCCGCGCTCATGAAAACCAAATTACAATTGTTGTCAAATTCAATTTCGTTGGTATGTCCAATGCTATTGACCCAGTTATTAGAAGAAGTTTCGCACTTCCATGGATTCCACCATCCTATTTGTGTAATATTTGAGGTATCTTTTACATTAAGAATTTCCATGCCGCAATAATCTGCAGCAACATAAACCAGCGTATCATTCAAGATTAGATTATTGTATGCGCGTGCTTTGTTAATGATGGCCGGATTTGAATACTTACCGGTTTCTTTCAAAGATAACTTGTTCGTTGCATCAATCACACGAACACCTCCTGCGTCATAACTTAAGTAAAGAACATTGCTTTTAGCAACAATTTGCCGCGCATTAATTTTGAGTAGTTCCGAGCCGTTGGGATTTGGTTTTGGAAAATGAACACTTGGTTTAAATACCGAAACAAAAGCAATGTTAGATTTATTGCTGATATCAAGTACAATTACTCCATTTTGCATCGCAGATAAGTAAGCGTAATTACCTTCAATGGCGACATGACCTGCACCACTTGTTGCGTTATAGGTATAGGTAGAGGTTACGGTTGGTGACGCAGGATTACTAATATTAACAATTGCCATTCCTGATTTTTGCGCCGTTGCACTAAAATGATCACCCAAGGCTAGATATAAATAATTCCCACTCTGCGTACAATTCATGACATGCAAATTTTGCAATGAAGAAATGCCAATTGTTGCAACCAAAGTTGGAGAAGTAACTGTACTAATATTGTAAATTATCAATCCACTTCCCTTCGCGCATACATATAGAAACGGCTTTAATGCTGCGGTGTCTCGTCTGGCCGTTAGGTTAATTTGCAATGTTGGAAAAGTCATAGGGATATCCTTTTGCAATTGAAAATTTACGGGTTGAACACATTGCGAGATGGCAAACTCATAAATAAAACAAAAATAGATGAGGAATTTTTTCATTGTTGTTTTACCTACAATTTACGATTTATTCTGAGCTTTCAAAAATTCATTCATTTTTGAAACCGCAATAGCCCGGTGCGAAATTTGATTTTTTTCCTCGGCTGTCATTTGGGCAAAAGTTTTGGTATAACCTGCGGGAATGAAGACGGGATCGTAGCCAAAACCATTAGTCCCTATGGGTTGTTGTGCAATCGTGCCCTCAATTATTCCCTCAAACAAATATTCTTTACCATCCAAAATTAAAGCGATAACCGTTCTGAAGCGGGCTTTACGATTTTCAATGCCTTCCAGATTTTTTAAGAGCTTTGCGGTGTTTTTTTCATCACTTTTTGGTACGCCTGCATAGCGCGCTGAAAAAACACCCGGTTCATTGTTAAGCGCTTCGACTTCAAGACCGGAGTCATCGGCAAAACAATTTTTGTTGTATTTGTTATAGACGTGCTTTGCTTTTAGGAGGGCGTTACCTTGGAAGGTAGTGGCTGTTTCCTCAATATCATCATTGCAATTGATGTCTTTTAAACTAACTATTTTTATCGCTGTACTGACTACCTTCTGAACTTCGGCAGCCTTGTGAGCGTTGGCGGTTACAAAGACTAATTCCATTTCGATTTAATCCTCCAACCAAATCTTAGGTAACTTTTCGGTTATTTCAATGTTGTCGAACTTTTTACTCTTTTTGATGCCGGTTTTTTTAGCCCAGGCTGCCATTTTTTGCAGACCGTTACTTAATGAAACAAAATCTTTGTCGTTAATGCCGAACACTTTTTTACTTTTTGAGTGATCAGAATAAGCATGTTGCACTTCATTACGTGCTTCTAAAAAACGGATTGGCTGACTAAGATTCATTGCCTTAGTAACTTCCTCGGCCAATTGCTTCACGGAATAATCTACATCTCCTCCAATATTAAAAACCTCGTTGTAGGCCTCTTTAATTTCAACGCACTTTGCGATATGTGGCGCTACATCATCGATGTAACTAAAGGCACGGGTTTGACTTCCATCTCCAAATATTGTTAATGGTTTTCCCTGCATTAATTGATTCATGAAAATGCCTACTACGTTGCGGTAGCGGTCGCCCAGGTTTTGATATTCGCCATATACATTGTGCGGACGGAAAATAACATAATTCAAACCAAACATTTCGTGAGTTACCTTTAAATCCATCTCCACCGAATATTTTGCAATACCATAAGGATCTTCCGGCATCGGCACCATATCCTCTCGCATTGGTAATTGTCCCTTCCCATAAACAGCAATAGAAGAAGTAAAAACAAAGCATTTGATTTTATGAAGAACCGCTTGATTAATGAGGTTAATGCTTCCCAGTACGTTATTGTTATAGTTAAACCTTTTGATAAAATGACTTAATCCCTCGGCAGCATAGGCCGCCAAATGGTACACATAATCGAATTTTTCCTCGGCAAACAACTTTTCGAGCAGTGGATTATCGTTGATAGAGCCTTTAATAAATTTAGCCTTTGGATTCACGTTTTCCTCAAACCCACCGCTTAGGTCGTCGAGTACAACTACCTGATGACCCATTTTAAGTAGGGAATTCGTTACGTGTGCCCCAATAAAACCTGCACCCCCGGTTACCAACGATTTTGCCATAAAATTGAATTTAGTACTAAACAAATTTAAAAAAAGAAATTAAAGTTGAAGCCTGAGGGAATGCACAAATATTTTTGTAGATTTGGTATGTATAGCACTCTATGCTAAGTAAACATCTTATCTCATCCGTCCTAACGCAAGTTCCTGTGTTTATTTTGGGCGTACTAAGTGGGGTTTTTTCTACACGAATTTTAGGCGATGAAGGCAAGGGTGTGTTTTCACTTTTTCAGGCCAACGCTCAGCTATTTGTTTTGGTTTTTTCACTGGGCATACAAACAGGTATTGTTTATTTCATTTCATCGAAAAAAATTAATGAGAGGTATGTTATAGGCATGGCGATATCGGTTTTTGGTGTATGCTCATTATTATTAATTGGCCTTCTTATCATAAGTAGTTTAACTGATGCGGGTAGTTTTTTTCTACCGGAAGGCTATACCTCACCTGTTTATTTAATGGCTTTGTTTATAATGTTTCTATTATCCTTTCTTAACAGCATACTTGGTGCTGTTTTCCAGGCACATTCCAAATTCAACACAATCAACTTTATAGCATTAACGAATAGTATCATTAACGTGTTAGCCTTCACATCTTTGTTCTTTATGTTCGAATCTGAAACGAAATCTGCAATTGAAAGGTTTAATACAATCCTAGGCATAACAATATCCGTATTGTTGATTAACTCACTTTTATGGTTATATAATTATAGTAGAAACATTGCTCTTAAACCTGATTTTAATTTTGATTTTAAAAATCAATTTAAAACATTCATAAGTTATAACACCTCCATTTATATAGGCATGTTTATTAATTTTTTTAATTACCGCCTCGATTTGTGGATTGTAAATCATTATTTGAATGATAAAGAGCTTAGTTATTACTCACTTGCTGCCAATATTAATCAAATCATTTTATTTTTGGCGGTTACAATAGCGTCTGTTATGCTTCCCAACCTTTCCGGTAAAAGCGAGACTGAAAGAACGGAAACCTTTATCAAAGTAAGCCGTTTGTGTTTTGCCTTATTCTTCCTGATTACATTTATAGGGTATTTGCTTTCGGCATGGATAATTCCATTTATGTATGGCTCTGAATTTGAAAGTACTGTGATACCTTTTCAGGTTATCTTGCCGGGCATGTTATTTTCCTGTATTACACAGGTATTCTCTATATATGTTGTTTCATCCAACCGTAACATTTATAATATAACTGCCTGTTCTATTGGCTTAATATTTACATTAATACTCGACTTATGGTTAATTCCACAACTTGGAATCTATGGGGCTGCTATTGCAACAACATTGAGTTACTTCGCTATATTTGTAGTAACATATTTATTTGTGATTAATCACACTAAAAAAAGAACGCTCAATTTATTTATACCGTTACCGGGCGATGTTCGTCAGGTTATACACCTACTATCCTCCAGAACTAAATGAAAGTTGCCATCATAGAAACAGATCATTTTCAATACGGTCTTACGCAGTCGGCCGTTTTTGAAGGCAATGAAATCTACTTTTTTGTTACAGAAAGTATAAAAAAAGAAATGCATCAATATCAACCCGAATTATGTAAGGGTACGTTTCATGTTATCGATAGTTTAGAAAAAGGGGCTGATGAAATTATAAGTATCTGTAATGAGAAAAACATGGATGTGCTGATGTTGAGTCCGGTTTTTGACGGGTTTGAGGCAGTATTAAAGATTTCGAAAAACATTACTTGCAAAAAAGTAATTACTATTCATAATCTTAATTTTTGGTTAGACGCTAGATACAGAACTCCACATTCTTTTAAAGAAAGAAAATTAAAACAAGAAATTGTAAATAGCTTCGACTATATTGCTGTTGAAGATTTCATTTATAATTACGTTAAAAATGAAGCTTCAGAAAAGTACAGCAAGTATCGCTTTCTTTACATTCCATTTACCATTTTTAATGAAAAGCAAGTAAGGAAATATTCCAAATCCGATAACACTTTAAAAGTAGTTTTGCCCGGAAGTATCCATAAAGACAGAAGACGTTACGAAAATGCAATCGAAGTTATAAAGCACTTCGCGAAAAAGAAAGCAAATATTACATTTTCCTTTGCAGGGAAGGCTTTAGAAGATTATGGCAAATGGGTGATCAGTCAACTAGAAGAGGCAAATGCTATTCACCCTGGAATTGCTACTTATTTTGGAAATGATAAGGAAATTGTACCTGAAATGTTTTTAAAAGAAATGGAAACCTCGGATATTGTCCTATCAACATCCACCATTGAATTTAAAGCGCTCGGTACAACAGAATATATAGGAAAAACCAAGCCTACAGCAGCTATACATGATATGATGAGTTTTGAGTTGCCGGGTTTATTACCATCAAGCCTTACCATCCCTGAAAATTTAAGGGGCTCCGTGTTTAATTATACACATGCAAATGAACTAATCTCAATCTTGCAAAAGTTACTTGATTCGCCTGCTCTATTAAAAGAATGGAAAGACAAAGCGGCACAAAACTCACGGTACTTTTCCTCAGCGCAAATACGTAAAAATTTACCTTTCTTCTATAACCAATGTTCCCGGTGCATTATGGATAACTCTAATGATCCTGAAATATTTTTTGATAAAGAAGGCCATTGTAATTATTGTAACGATTATTTTAGTTATGTTCAGAAGGAATCTACTCTTCATGAATATACACTTGAAAAAATAAAACCGACCATTGAAAAAATAAAATTAGAGGGTGCGGGTAAAAAATACGATTGCATTGTGGGCATCAGCGGAGGAACTGATAGCGCTTATTTAGTTTATAAACTTGTTGAATTAGGACTAAGACCGCTTGCTGTTCACTTCGATAATGGCTGGAATAGCGAAACGGCTAGTCAGAATATTGAGGTGCTGCTTAAAAAATTAAATGTTGATTTATATACAAGTGTCATTGATTGGGAGGAATTTAAGGACTTACAAATTTCGTTTTTACACGCTGGCGTAATTGATGTAGAGCTAATCACCGATTTAGCCATTATTGGTTTGCTTTATAAAACTTCCGTAAAATATAACACGAAATATATTTTCACAGGTCACAACACGTCAACAGAATTTATTTTACCAACCAGCTGGTATCACTTTAAACTTGATTCGCTGAATATTAAATCCATTCATAAAAAGTACGGCAGACGTAAAATAAAGACATTTCCTTACCTGAGTTATGCCGAACAATACTACCATGCAAAATTCAGAAAAACAAAAGTAATCGCCTTGCTGGATTACCTGGACTATAACAAGATGGATGCTCAAAAAATTTTAGCGGAAAAATTGGATTGGAAAAACTATGGCGGAAAACATAACGAATCTATTTTTACCCGCTTCTATCAAAATTATATTCTTCCGGTTAAGTTTAATGTTGATAAACGAAAGGCGCATCTCTCTTCTTTGGTTTGCTCTGGACAAATTACCCGTGAAGACGCTCTTCAAGAAATGAAAACAAACATTTGGGATATTCCACAAACCTTAGAAGATAAAAATTACGTGCTAAAAAAACTTGGGCTGAGCGAAGAGACATTCGATAAGTGGATGAAAGAAAAACCTGTTTCTCATTATAAATTTGCCAGCTACATCACACACCATAATGAATATGTGAAAACAGTAAAAAAATTACTCGGACAGTAATTTCAAACAACTTTAGTGTTAAAGGGTGGCTACCTCCCTTTGTTTTTAAAATTTTTTTATTATATTGTGAGCCATGAGTTCATGGCGAAATGCTATATTTAAATTACTCTGTTTATTTGGGGTTGGTCGTCTATTACTTCTTTATAACCGGTCAAAAAATAGAATACCTGTCTTGGTATTCCACAAAATCATTCCGGAATATGATGCTACGTGGCCCGGCATTCATCCCGACTTGTTTGAAAAAATATTGCTCCGCTTAAAAAAACGCTACACCATTCGCCCTATTTCCGATTTGCTAACTAAAAAACCGGAAGAATTAAAGGATGCTTGTTTTATTACTTTTGATGATGGATATAAAGATTATCTCGATTATGCCTATCCAATTTTGAAAAGGCATCAAGTCCCATCTGCGTTATTTGTTCTGCCTTATCAGATTTCGAACAAGGGTCATATTTGGACTTCAGCAATCAGCTTTTTCATAAAACACTATCCTTTTGAAGAAATAGAATTATTTTTTAAAAATCATAAAGTACAAATTGAAGATTATTCAAATAACTATTTTAAACTAAACCATTCTATTACAAGAAAATTATGCAAATTACAAGCTAAAGATCGTGTAGTTATAATTAACGCTTTACGTCAGAAATTCATTGAGGATACTCGCGTGATAGAAAACGAACTACTTTCGTTTGATGAACTTCGTGCCTTAAATCCAAATCTTACGCAGGTAGAATCACATAGCTTTTCGCATCCTAGTTTTAAAGTAGAGACAGATGAAAACTTTATTGATCTTGAATTGAAGGAGTCGAAAGAAGTAATAGAAAGAGAATTAAATAAATCTGTAAGCGCATTTGCTTTCCCCTTTGCAGAATACAACGAATTATCCTTCAATAAAATGAAACGTTATTATAAAATGTGTTTCACCAATATCAACGATTTTGTTTACTTAGATAAATTAAAAAACGACCCTGAACAACTTTTTGATCTCAATCGCTTTTATATTCATCAAAATAGTGCCGAAGAAGTCTTTATGCTAATCAACGGGTTTCATAGAATCTTTAAGCGCTAATAGTCTTTTTACAAACCACAAACAACCACTCGTCTGTAGAGCTATCATCCGTTCTTTCACCTGCTAAGTTATAAAATTCAACGCCATCAAAGCCCTGCTTATCCAATTGCTTCTTTACAAATTCAGGCGTACTGTGAAATGTCATTAACCCATAATTATGCGCGCAATTATTAATTACGGCATACTCCTTTTCGTATATTTCAAATTTTCGCTTTTTAAAATGCCTACGCATATAAGGAAGTAATTTCAAAAAAGTCTTTAAATTAATCCACGCACTATTTTTAGAATTCAGCCACGGAGAGAGATTAAAATTATGCGCGTTTTTATTATGTGTTGAGAAAAAGAAAACACCTCCCGGTTTTAACACCCTGTTTATCTCAGATAAAATTTTTGCTCTATCGTCTAACGACGCGTAATCTATACCATTAAACGAAAAATTAACAAAGTCGAACGAGCCTTCACTAAAAGTTCCTAAATCCACCGCATTCATGCATCTTAAATCAAGCTCAACGAATTTTAACTTGGCTTTTTGAATAAGATTTTCTGAATAATCGATTCCCACATATTGTTTGCAGTAATTTAAAAGATGCGCTGTAGTTCGCCCCGCACCGATTCCGATATCAAGTAAATTGCCACACTTGTCACTTTTAAAATGCCTTTCAAAAATAGACTTCTCTACAGGCATCAAGCCCGAAAAGCCATCGTACCAATGTACAACATGAGTTGAGTTGTATGTCTCCAAATTATCCTGCATGAAATAATCTCTTTAAAAAACGAAGAAATACATTCTTATATATAACGCCGCTATACTCCTTCACCTTATAGCCGCCAAACTGCTCCTTGAATTTATTAATTCCCAGTAAATGTGTGTCGGAATTGCCATTATACCAACCACAAAAATCATACACCTCAGCTCCAAGCTTCTTACATTCTTTTATATCCAGCCAATGAAGTGCACGATGAGCCCTGCCATAATGCGAGCTTGATGCTTCTCCCTTATTTTTATGCTTTAAGTGAAACGAATACAAATTAGAAGCTCTTTGTTTAGTTATTCGATAAAAATTAACGCACAAATAATTATCGCCCTGACGGATGTAAGAAACTGCCATCAATCCTTGCTCGCAATAAGCCTTTAACCGGAAGGCTTCGGCTTTACGAATGGCTTTGTGTTCCGCAAAGTCGTCATACAATTTAATATATTGCGGCATGGCATCTACCGATACCGGAAAGATAAAGTCATATTCGAAATTTTGATTTTTCAGAAATGAATTTATTTCGTCTCTAGTCCTATGATAAATGGCTTCCCAAATATCATTTTCGGCTTGTTCAAGATTAATCAGTAAAGTATAAAACTCGCTTAAGTTATTTTGCGTGTTTTCAGGCACCTGAATAAAGTAGTTAATATCATCGCTAACCTCTTCTGAAGAAATTAAAAAAATCTCATTAACCGAGAAGATGCCTCGTCGATACTTTAATTTATTTATATTCTTAAGTGCCACACGAAAGAGCTTATTTACAAATATAGAATAATTACACTGTTAACCCGTAATAACTCCATCCAAACGTGCTTAAATCAAGTTTTTATACTATTTTTGAAAAGGTTGTAACTGTTGAAACTAGAAAACCAACATATCCTGATACTTTCCAACGAACCCTGGGGCGAAACCTGGTTTTCAAAACACAACTATGCTTGGGAATTGGCAAAAAAAAACAAAGTGTATTTTATTAATCCCCCGGTTCCATTTCGTCCATTAAATATTTTTTCTTCCGCGATACATCAAGAGAAAATTACCGACAATTTATATGTGCTTACTTACAAAAACATATTACCGGTAAGTGTTGAAATATTGAGAAAAATAAACGAAGGTTTCGTGTTTAAGCGATTAAAGAATCTTCTTGACTTACATAATGCTAAACAACCGATTTTCTGGACTTTTGATCCTTCGCGTTTAACCTCTCCTGAATTATTAAATTGTCGCTATACCATTTTTCATGCGGTAGACAAGTACAGATTTTTACGTAAAGCAGAATATGTTATTACAAAAAAAGCTGATTTAATTATTTGTGTAGCTGAAGAGATTGCAGAAATATACAGAGACAAAAATAAAAACGTTCGGGTGCTACCGCATGCTATTGCTTCCGACGAAATCATTAAGCAAAAAAAACAAAGAGGCTCGAAATTAATCGGTGTGTTTGTTGGGAACATTGATAAACGAATCGATTTTGCCTATACAGCAGAAATGATTCAAAGATTTCCGGAAGTTGAATTTCATTTTGTTGGAAAAATAATTAATGACGGAAGCCCATCCCATCTTGTTTTTGAAAAAGGTTTCAAAAATGTAATTCATCACGGCGAAAAACCTTTTAAAGAATTAAAAAAGTTTATTTCTCAAGCTGATTTTTGTATTTTATTTAAAGTAAATGAAGTCGGTGGAAATAAAATATCAAGTCACAAAATGTTGCAGTACTTCGCGCAAGGGAAACCAATTTTTGCATCTCATTTAACGCAATACGAGCCTGTAAAACATCTTCTTTATATGAGCGACAATCGCGAAATCACCATGAATTCATTCGCGAATTTTGTAAAGCACCGCGAAGACGATAAATTATTTGATGAGCGAATTAATTATGCGCAACAGCACTCATTTGAAAATATCATTTTAAAAATTGAAGGATTGATAGCATGAAACATGTTGTAATGATAATTGCCAACAGTCCTAATCCGTCCTACTTTAAATGGTTTGCCGAACTGAACCATCAAGAGAAGGCGTGTAAACTTTCCTTCGTTTTTCTACACACTGAAACGCCGGCCTTATGCGAAACTGTAAAAGCTTATGGTGTTGAATCACATATTCTTTATTTTAATACCTATATCAGTAAGCCGCTACAATACATTAAAATGGTTTTTAAGCTTTACTTTTTATTTAAAAAAATAAAGCCGGATGTTGTTCAAACCAATTTATTTGATGATACGCTTCCGGGAATGCTAGCCGCCAAGTTAGCGGGTGTAAAAAAACGCGTCATTACCAAACAAGATACCGGATACCATGTTAAGTATGCGCCTTGGGTGGTTAAATACGACAAATTCAATAATCGCAATGCGACTCACTTAATCGCTGTTTCCGAGGAATCTAAAGAGTTTATTTTAAAACACGAAGAAGGAGAAGCAAATAAAATTACCATGATACATCATGGTGTTGACGAACAATTCATCACCTCAGCAAGTTCTTCACAAATCGAATTCGTTAAAAATAAATTTAATCTGTCAGGAAAACTTGTAGTTGGAACTGTAGCACGCTATATTCCTTTAAAAGGCTATGCCGACTTAATTGAAGCGGCTGCTATGTTAACTGCCGAATACCCTCATATTTTGTTTTTAGGTGTAGGGTATGGTGCGCAAATAGATGAACTTAATTTGAAAATAAAAGAAAAGAACCTTCAAAATAATTTTGTGCTAACCGATTTATTGGACTACGAGCTAATGCCTGCGGTTTATCAATGCATGCATATTTATGTTCACGCCGCGCAAATCGAACCTTTTGGTTTTGTACTACCTGAGGCCATGTTTAACAAAAAACCTATTATTACCACGCGTGTTGGTGCGGCCCGTGATGTATTAATCCATCAAGAAAGTGCCTACTTAATCAATTATAATTCGCCGGAGGAAATTGCAAGCGGAATACGTTTTATTATGAATAATAACCTCGGAGAAGAAATGGCGAACAAAGGCTATAATTTAGCTAAAGCTCATTTTGCGCGTGAATTTATGTGGAATAATTACAAATCGCTTTTTTTAGGTTAATACTTTGCATAGCAATAATTACCATACAACTCTAGTGTCTGTAATCATTCCGGCTTACAACGCGAAAGATTTCATCTCCGAAACAATTGAATCAGCTCTCAGACAAACTCACGCAAGTTTTGAGCTACTGATAATAAATGATGGCTCAACAGATGGAACTGACAAACTTATTGATGAGTACGCGCTACGTGATTCGCGCATACGCGTTATTCATAAAGCCAACAGCGGCGTTTCCGACACAAGAAATCGCGGGATCGCGGAGGCCAAAGGCGATATCGTTTTTTTTCTTGATGCCGATGATATTTGGAATAAAAACAACATAGAAGAGAAAATAAAATATATAAACATAAAAAAAACCGACGCTGTATTCTCGGCCTGTGAAATGATTGACGAAAAGTCGATTTCATTTACAACTTACTTAGGAGGAAGTGAAGATTTGTGCTTGAATGATATGCTATTGTCTAAAGGCAATTACACAACTGCACCATCCGGAATAGCCATTAAAAAAAATGCTTTAATTGATGTAGGTGGATTTGATGTTAACTTATCCAACAATGCCGATCAGGATTTTTTTATTAGAATTTTAGCCGCGGGCTATAAAATAGGTTACATTCCTGATGCGCTATGGAAATACCGAATTCACTCAGGCAGTATGTCAAAAAATGTTCGCCTTTTAGAGAAAGATATTCTTTATGTTTTTAATAAAGCGGCGCGTAATAATTTATTCCGCTCGTTTTTATTTAAACAAAAGTGTTTTGCGAAAATTTATATCACCTTAGCAGGAAGCTGGTGGAAGAATGGCAATAACAAAATACGGTCGATTTACTTTTTAATGAAAGCTTTCCTAACCTATCCCCCTGAATTAATTAAATTCCTTTTTAAATAATGGGTAGCTGTAAAAAAAATATTTTAATACTAACCTATTGGAGTTTTAAGGACGCCCTCATTCAGACCTATACTTTGCCATATGTACATCAGATTTCTGAAACATTGAATGACGACAATAAAATTATTCTGCTAACGCTTGAGAAAGAACCTCAGGATTCTTTTGATGTCAATAATAAAATTCGTGTAATAAGTTGGCTTTATAAACCGCTTGGTATTAAAGCAGCCTGGATGTGGGTCAAATACATTATTAAATTAGTTCGCATCATTCGCGAAGAAAAAATAAACACCATTCATGCCTGGTGTACCCCTGCCGGTATGATAGGTTATGTTTTATCAGTTATAACCCGAAAAGAATTGGTAATTGATAGCTTTGAACCGCATGCAGAAACAATGGTTGAAAACGGGGAATGGAAAAAAGACAGCTTCGCCTTTAAATTATTGTTTCGTTTTGAAAAACTTCAAGCCCATCGCGCCAAACATCTTATTGCAATCAGCAGCAAAATGCACTCTTATGCAAAAGAAAAATACAACCTCAGTAATAAACCACTCTTTATAAAACCGGCTTGTGTAAACCTGCAGTTATTTTCCATAAAGAATATTAAAAATCCGGAGCTTATAAATGAGCTCGGTCTTAAAAACAAAATCGTTTGTGTTTATGCAGGAAAATTCGGAGGTATTTATTTAGAAAAAGAAGCTTTTGATTTTTTTAAAGCAGCTGAAAATTTTTGGGGTGATAGATTTATTGCTTTGATCTTAACTTCTAATACTGAAGAAGAAATTGAAAACTACAGAATTCAATCATCACTTAAAACATCATCTATCATTCGTCGCTTTGTGCCTCATGCTGAAATTGCAAATTATATTGGCTTAGGTGATTTTGCTTTCACACCGGTAAAGCCAATTCCCACTAAACAATATTGCTCTCCCATAAAAGATGGTGAATATTGGGCTTTAGGCTTACCCGTGGTGATTACCAAAAACATTTCAGATGATAGTGACATCATAAAACAAAATGGAATTGGATATGTATTAGAGCATCTGAATGACGCTGAATATTTAAAAGCGATTCAGTTAGTGGATTCGCTTCTAAAAAACAATTCGCGTGAAAATCTTTATTCAAAGATCAGAAGTATTGCTGAAACAAGGAGAAATTTCTCAATTTCTCAAAGCATTTACAACGCTATTTATCATTAAAAGAAAATGTCTCTCTTCTTAATTTGCTTGTAGCAATAGTCTATCAGAAACAAGGCAGAGACAAAATAAGGCACTAATGGGATTTTAAACCGTACCAAAGCCCCAAAATTAGAAGTGGTGAGTCCAATCATAAATCCGAATAAAATAGAAAAAATAACACAAAACAAAATGATTGGATTGGCCACAATAATTTTTAATGCGCCTTTCAATTTTGTAGTGAAAATTATGTACAGAACAAAGCCCAGCAAAAATAAATTTTCGAGGCCCGCGAGTAAAATCACAATGCTTGTTCCGTCTATTAGAAAGTAAGGCCTAAATAACCCTGCGTTAAGTGCCGGTAAAAACAAGCGAATCATTCCATTGAAAGTTCCATCAAAATCTCCAATATCAAAGCTGGAACCACCGTAATAACTTTGCTTTAAATCATGATTGGTTACAGCAGCCGTTTCAAATGCCCGCTCTAGTGAAAATTTAGACATGCTGCCTCCCAAGCTGTTCAACACATAAAAAGAGAGCCCTAATATCCCTGCAATAATGATAGGGAATATTATATAACTTACAAATTTACTATTTACACGTTGTAACTTATCATAAAAAATCCAAAGCAAACCACCGGGAAATAATACAATGAATATGTATGGCTTAATATTGATGATAAGCCAAGAGGCAAGCGCCATCAAAATAACACTTCCTATTTCTCTCTTCTTTAGAATAAAAAATTTATGCGCCGAAAAAATAAACATAGCTGTTGCCATGTAGGTGTAGGTGTCTTTTGAAATGCCCCCTCCCCAGAACAACGGTGATGGGAAATACAATATTGCCCAAGCCAATTTAGATTCAATTTCAGGCGCATAATCCCTAAACATTAGGAATAACTTCCATATCGAAAAATAAGATAAATACGAAATTAACAGCGAAGTCAAAAAATAACTTTTACTGGTAAGTAACGAAAAAATACTCGTGATTTTAATTACCATAAAAGTATGCGAATCAAAAAACATATACGAGTACGGAAATCCTGTTTTGTCATCAAACAAAGAACGCGTTTCGACAGAAGGTGGCGACAACATCACTTCTATATATTTCGAAGGGTCTTTGTAAAATAAATTTACCATCGCCATTGTCGACTCAAAATACGACACCGTATCGCCTCCCTTATAGTAGAAAAGGTAGATTGAACAGAAAAAAAACGTACCTGCCATTTTAGCCGCCAATCCTGTCATGTAGTGTTTGTAAGATTTATCCAGCTTAAGCTTACGACTTTGAAATAAAAAGCTGAAAATAAGAATCAATACGGCCGTACCTACCGTTGCAAATATATCTATCCATTCGAAGCGAATACGTTGATCGTATTCCCACATTTCCATGGGGTACAGATTGTCCATTAATCTTTATACTTATTTAGTAATAATCGTAAATTTACAAATTATTAGATGATTTGATGGAACATGCCATTTGCATTGTTTGTAGTAACAAACAACTTAAACCGCTCAATAGCTACAAAGGAGCCTTTTTAGTTAAATGCGCAGGTTGTGGCATGGTTTTCAGTCAGAAAATTCCCTCAAACGAAGAACTCACAAAAATCTATACGAACTACCCTCGCTTTACTTCCTTACCACCATTAACCGTAAAACGTTACAACGAGCTTTTGGATAAAATGGAGCCCTTTAGACGTACCAATAACCTTCTCGATCTTGGCTGCAGTAACGGTTTATTTTTGGAATGTGCTAAACAAAGAGGCTGGAATGTTTTTGGTACCGAATACGCACAAGAATCAATTGATTATTGTGCCAACAAAAATATAAAGGTGTTTAAATCCGACCAATTGTCGGATGATTTCTTTAAACTAAGTTTTGATGTAGTAACCAGCTTTGAAGTTATTGAACACATCAATAACCCAAATGAAGACATGGCTTTGGTAAATAAAGTGCTTCGTAAAGGAGGCGCCTTTTATTTCACTACTCCGAATTTTAACTCCATCAGCCGTATTATATTAAAAGAAAAATGGAATGTTATTGATTATCCCGAACACCTTTCCTATTACACACCATCCTCCATCCATTTTCTCCTCAATGCCAATGGGTATAAAAAGAACTTTTTGATAACAACCGGCATTAGTTTTACCCGATTCAGTCAAAGCATGAATTCTGAGGCGGTTTCCAAAAGCATTCCTGTAAATGACGAAGCTTTAAGAAATAAAATTGAACATAATCCTTTCTTAATGTTCGCAAAAAGTACGATTAACTTTATCCTTAACCTTTTTAAAGTCGGCGATTCCCTAAAGGGTTTTTACATTAAGCAATGACAGCTGGCTTTAACAGTTTTATTGCCAAAACCATGTTGCAATTCCTTTAAAAAATCTTATTTTTAAACCTTACAAGTTATTGTACCAATGAGTCAAAAACAAAGCATAATCGTTACCGGCGGTGCCGGATACATCGGTTCACACACTATCATAGAACTTCTTGAACAAACAGATTTCGATGTTATTTCAATTGATAATTATTCTAACTCGAGCGAAAAAACATACGAACGGATTTTTTCTATTACCGGGCAACAAAAACGTCTCACACATCTTAATATCAATCTTTGTCATAAGGACGAATTAATTAACGCTTTCCAAAACATAAATAACATAGCCGGCATTATTCATTTTGCCGCTTTTAAATCGGTACCGGAGAGTGTAAGCAACCCGTTATTATATTATCACAACAATAATGAAAGTCTTGTAAATGTGTTGTACTTATGCAAAGAAAAAAACATTAATCACTTTATATTTTCTTCTTCTTGTTCTGTTTATGGTAACATCGATAAACTTCCAGTTACTGAAAATAGTCCTTTCCAACCGGCCGAATCACCTTATGCGCATACGAAACAAATTGGTGAAGAAATTGTAAAATCATTCACGCGGTTTACCCCGGGCTTTAACTCTGTTTTATTACGCTATTTTAATCCGGTTGGCGCCCATAAAAGCGCTCAAATTGGTGAATTACCATTAGGAGCTCCAACAAGTTTAGTTCCTATCATTACCCGAACAGCAGCAGGTATCATTAAAGAAATGCATGTACACGGTAGTGATTATGAAACACGTGATGGCTCATGTATCCGTGATTACATTCATGTAACAGATATTGCAGATGCGCATATCAAAGCATTAGATTACATTTTGAAACATAAAAACAAAAACAATGTAAGTTTATTTAATCTCGGCACCGGAAACGGTGTAAGTGTTTTTGAAGCGATAAATTCTTTTGAAAAAATATCGGGATTAAAACTTAATTATAAAGTTGGGCCACGCCGCGATGGCGATGTGATGGCTATATATGCCAATAATGATTTGGCAAAAAAAGAACTGAACTGGGAACCGAAGTTTAATATAGATGAGATGATGTTGTCTGCATGGAAATGGCAGCAACATTTATCATCAGCAACAACTAATTAAAATGGAAAAACGTTTTAAATTCAAAAGCCTTTCTGTTTACTCGTCGGATGAATGGATGGCTAATTCAACCAAAAGGTATCGAACCGTATTTGACAAAGCTGAAACAACTTATATTCGTTGTGAGTTAGCTTTATTTAATAAACTTTTTGATGAAGAAGATTGGCAAACAAAAGTGATTATCCGTTGTGAAAAAATCATTCCGGGTAACAACGAAAAAATTTGCGAGTTAGAGACTGAATTAAAAGTTAGCAAGGAAGATAACATTGCATACATCCGCGATGGTTGGGGAAATGCGACGCAGGGTAGTTTCTGGAAAAAAGGAACCTATAAGTGGATAGCGTTGATAGACGGAAACGTTATAGGCGAACAACAATTTTTTATTGAAGATGTGGGTTTGGTGACGAATAATTCGAATCCATACTTTACCATTGAACACATCAAATTATACCCCGGTGATTACGATGGCTGGCAACAACGCCATCGCAAGTATTTAAAAACATTCAGTAAAGCAACCACACAATATGTTTGGGCTGAGATTAAAATTAAAGCGCTTACTAACTCTGATTTTAATTACGAATTATTCTTAAATTATATTGATGATGCGGGTCAACCTAAAGCGCATCAAAGCAAAACCGGTTTCATCGATTCAGATAAAAGCGGATTTTCATACACCATTGATTTAGGCTGGGGTCATAACAACGCAGGTTCATGGAAAGACGACCAGTATACTTTAGAGGTTGTGTTTATGGATGTCTTAATAGGCGGTGTAACTTTCCAATGTAAAGATGTGGAAGAAGAAGGCACTCCTGAACTTATTACTTCAATCCAACAAACCTTGTCGGTTAATTCAAACTCAACGAATACTACAGCACAATCCAACGCAACAGCTCCGGATAAAACATTAGAAGAATTATTGGAAGATGTTCAAGCTTTAATTGGATTAGAAAATGTGAAGAAAAGTTTGAATGAAAACATTACGTATTTAAAATTTAATCAGCTTCGCAAGGAAAAAGGCTTTGATGATAATTCTAAAATCTCATTGCACTCGGTGTTTACGGGAAATCCCGGCACCGGTAAAACTACAATTGTAAAGATGTTGGGCAAGATTTACAACAAGATGGGCTTATTGTCGAAGGGGCATGTGCATGAAGTGGATCGTTCTATTTTAGTTGGTGAATACATTGGGCAAACCGCACCAAAAGTTAAAAAGGCTATCGAAGATGCGCGTGGCGGAATTTTATTTATTGATGAAGCTTATTCATTATCACGTGCCGGCGACGACAGCAAAGATTTTGGGAAAGAAGTGATTGAAATTCTATTGAAAGAAATGAGTGATGGTCCGGGTGATATTGCTATTATAGTAGCAGGGTATCCTAAAGAGATGAATGTGTTTTTGGAAAGTAATCCGGGTCTAAAATCACGTTTCTCTGAATATTTCCAATTCGATGATTACTTGCCGGAGGAATTATATCAAATTTCTCAATACGCAGCAAAAAATAAGCAAGTCACAATTGCCGCTGATGCGGATGCATATTTGAAGGAACAATTAACAGATGCCTATCGTAAACGAAATAAATCTTTTGGTAATGCTCGTTTTGTACATGGCTTAATTGAAGAAGCCAAACAAAACATGGGCGTTCGCATCATGAAATCCGGCAATCTTGAAAATATTACAAAAGAAGATTTGTCGACGATTACTGTGGATGATTTACGACAAGTATTCATCACGGAAGACAAGAAAAAATTGAATCTTGTTGTTAACGAAAAAGATCTTCAATTAGCCATGGCCGAGTTAAACGAACTCACTGGGATGGATAACATAAAACAAGATTTGAACGAATTGGTTAAGCTCATTAAGTTTTATAACGAAATGGGTAAAGATGTAGTCAATAAATTTTCGTTGCATTCCGTTTTTACCGGAAATCCCGGAACCGGAAAAACAACTTTAGCGCGCATCATTGCTAAAATTTATAAAGCGCTTGGACTATTAGAAGGCGGACACATTGTTGAAGTAGATCGTGAGGGACTTATTGCAGGTTATGTAGGACAAACCGCTTTAAAGACACAAGAGAAAGTGGATGCCGCTATGGGTGGAATATTATTCATTGATGAAGCTTATGCTTTGGCAGAAGGCGGTGGACAACATGATTTTGGCAAAGAAGCTATTGAGGTTATCTTAAAACGTATGGAAGATCACCGGGGTAAATTCGGTGTAATTGTAGCAGGCTACCCTGATAATATGCATAAGTTTATTGAAATGAATCCGGGATTAAAATCAAGATTCGATAAATTGTTTCATTTCTATGATTACACTTCCGACCAATTAATGGTGATTGCTGATGCCCTTTTGAAAAAAGAAGGATTAAAAATGTCGGAAGAAGCTCGTGAACATTTACACAAATATTTTACAGCACTTCATGAAAAACGTGATAAGTTTTTTGGCAATGCGCGCACCGTTAGACAAACCATTGGTGAAGTTGTGATGAAACAAAATTTACGAATGGCTGCTATGGCTACTTCTCAGCGAACTACTGAAGCATTAGCATCTCTCACGTTTGATGACGTAAAGCACCTGCAAATTGGCGAATCACAAACCAAGCAAGGATTAGGCTTTAGATTTGGAACACAATAATGATAGGAATGATCACAAAAAAACCCTGAAAATACTTTCAGGGTTTTTTATTATACTATAATTTAGAATTATTGGCGGCCACCTTGCATGGCTTTTAATTCTTCCATCGTCATCATCTTATATCCTTCGGTTGATAATTCAAATTTTGAATCAGCTACTGCGCCGGTAGAAACTTCTTTCGCCACCATTTTAATTTTCATTCCGCCTTGTCCGCCGCCCGAATATTCAAAAGGTACACCATTCAAGCCCTTCATAATTATCTGACCCCTTCCTTTACCTTCTTTGTTCGGATTTTCGAATTTATCGCAATACCACACTTCAGTTTTTTCTTCTTTATTATCTTTTCCAACAACTGTTACAATTGCTTTCTTACATTCGTAACCTGCAATTGTTTTTGTTTCGTTAATGTATTCGATTTTTGGATCCGCAGGCTTATCTTTTGCCTTAGCAGCGTCCTTTTCCATCTCTTCTTTGGTTTGCTTCACCGCAATTTTATTTCCCATTTGCTCCATTAACATCACCATTCCCTTTTCATCAATCATTGTTTGATTTGTAAACATCATTGAAGTCATTTCAGTTAATGATTTTCCGTTTTTGAATGTCACCTTAGTTTCCATATCACCTAACATAGCTGCTTGTTCAGGAGCTAATCCTTCAAAAGTCATGGCATAGGTAATTGAGCCTTCTTTAATTTGCGCATTTGTAAAACCACAAATCAAAATGGCTGCTGCTGTAATTAGTTTTTTCATGTTGTTGTTTATTATTATTGTTTCAAATGTCGTACCAATTTACGCCTTTATGGCTGTTAAATTTTGTAAAATAGATGAGCGGTTAATTTTACTGAAGACCGCTAAAAAACTTCTGCATTTCAGCCTTATCTACGATCTTATAATAAGCAGGCAATTCAAAAGTGTTATCAGGAATTTCTACATTCTTTACCTTTTTGGCCGTAAACTGCAATTCAAGTCCCATCTTCTTTAAACGGTATTGCATCAACATGCCTTTAACACCAACATACGGACTTAATGAATTTACATTCTCTACTTGCATTTCTTTCGTGTAATAGGCATCAAAAGTTACTGTAGGATCATTAACCATGGTAACTTTTATTTTATGGCATTTATATCCTGCTATTACTTTGGTATCGTTTGTTTCTTCGATTTTTAATTTATACATCGAGTTTTCGAGAAGTACTTCTTTTTCATTCTCAATACAAGCTTGTTTCACATCCATGAACTTTACCATTTGTGTTAGTGTTTTATTGGTAAAGTCGGCCATAAACATGGTATTGAACATGCCCATGGTACTCATTTCCATGATGAATTTATCTTTTTTAAATTTTAAGGTAGCTGAACTTGGTGCTAAACCGGCCAAAGGATGGTTTTCATCAACGACTTTTGTTTCGTATTCAATCTGGCCTTCATCGCTTACTTTGCTGTCTTCACCTTTACAAAAAGTTAATGTTAAAGCAAAAACAACAGCTAACGCGGAGAATAAATACTTTAATGAAAAAAGCTTCTTAGCCATTTTAAACAAGAGCTTAAAATAAGAAAATATTAGTCAGATTATCAAATAAATTTTGAGCTAAGCTACTATGGCTTAATCAGAACTGATTAAAGAACTCCTGCATTTGTTGCTTGGAGATGATTTTAAAGTCTCCGGGTATTTCGAATGCTTTGGAAGGTATTGTCTCCTTTTTAACAGATTTTGCTACAAATTCCATCTCCAAACCCATTTTACTGAGGCGATATTGCATTAACATGCCCTTTACTCCCGAATATGGACTCAATTCATTTACATTTTCAGTCCCCATATCGGTTGTATAATAAGCATCAAAAGTAACTCCGGGATTACTCACCTTTTTTACCTTAATGCGCTTACACTTATAACCGGCTATTGTTTTTTCGTCGGATGTTTCTTCAATGATAAGTTTATACCCTTCGTTTTCTTTTAATATAACACTCTCACTATCAACACTTGCCTGACGCATATCTAAAAAATTAACCATTTGGGTAAGCGTTTTGTTCTGAAGATTACAGATGTACATGTTCTTAAACATACCCATGGCAGTCATCTCCATCATGAATTTATCATCCTTAAATTTAAGTGTGGCTGAACCCGGAGCAAGTTCTGCTAACGGATGATTGTAGTCAACCACTTTCGCATCATATTCAATGACGCCTTCATTTACTGCTTTTTCATTGGTATTATCACATGAAAAAACAAAAACTATAAGAGTCGAAAAGAATAACGCTTTAACAAATAATGATATGCCGCGGGCAGGTTTCAATTTAAATCAAGAAACACTAAATCTACATAATTTATCAGCTCAAGCAACAGTAATCGAAGATTTTTTGAAATAAAAAAGGCAGCCTTTTGGGCTGCCTTTCTTAGTATATTTGTAATTAGCGAACTGTTACAATTTTCTCAACATTCTTTCCTTCTTCCAACTTAATGATGCTTACTCCTGATAAAGTTGAAGTTGCACTAGATTTAGTTGCTCGAATATCATAAATAGCCGGTAATTTAAAAGTAAAAGTTACACGTCCGGTTGCGTCTGTTTTTCCACTGGCGCGTAAATCGGCAGTAATAGTACCTTGGTTAGGAGTTTTTACATTAGCATAAAGCAACACATCTACACCTTCCATACTTGTTCCGGTAGAATCCCAACAAACTACAGTGGCAACACAATCTGTATTTTTCTTACAAGAAGTGTTACACAGATAAAAAACACCAAGCACTGCAAATCCTATTAAAATACCTTTTAGTTTCATTGTTTTAATTTTAAATGTACGATATTCGTATAGCAAATATAATCCATTTAATTATAAATGACAAATAGTAAAAGCTTAATTTTTAGCCTTTTAATTCTGTTTAGCTTAACCGTTTACCAAGGGCAAACCCTATCAAAGGAGACCGTCTTAATCAGTACCTCTTACGGAAATATGAAACTTAAACTCTATGAGGAAACACCCCTTCATAAAGCCAATTTTTTAAAGCTAGTGAAAAGTGGTTTTTATGATAGCTTATTGTTTCACAGGGTTATAAATAGCTTTATGATTCAGGGTGGCGACCCCGATAGTAAGCGCGCTAACGACACGGTTCTTTTAGGAAACGGAGATATTGGCTATTGGGTTCCGGCCGAATTCAACTCGTCCATTTTTCATAAGAAAGGAGTTATTGCAGCTGCCCGTGAAGGCGATGATGTGAATCCTAAAAAGGAATCTTCGGGTTGTCAATTTTACATTGTACAGGGTAAAAAATACGATTCACTTGCTCTAAAGAAAGCGGAAATAAGAGTGAATCGAGATGTGGTAATTAAAACCAATTATTTGGTGGGCTTTGGAGGTAAAAGTAAAAAACTGAAAGACTATTATATTCGATTGTATACACAAGGGAAAAATGACAGTTTAAATTGGGCCGTTAAACAACTAAGCGATTCGGTTTCTATTGCCGAATATTATAAAGCTAAAAGATATGTTTTTTCCGAAAAGCAAAAGAAAACATATGAATCAATAGGCGGAACACCACACCTTGATAATAATTACACGGCCTTTGGCGAGGTCATTGAAGGACTTGATGTAATCGATAAAATTGCTGCGGTAAAAACAGATAAGAACGACCGGCCAAAAGAAAACATCCGCATGAAAATATCTTTGTTAGAAGAAGGGAAAACAAAAAAATAATTACTTTTTAAAATAGTAATTGATGTTCATGTAAGGATGAATACGATCGTTAATGATGAAATCGGACTCGTTCATTCTGATTATTTTAAATTGATTTGGTACATACTTAGTTTCATCTTTCTTGAGCAAATACTTTTGTGTATAAAACATACTGTCAGTACAAGTAAAACGCACACGCGCCACTGCCGGACCAAAATAACCAACCTTTCCATTATGTAATATGTCCCAGTCGTAAAACATTATGGTGTCCGTATCATTAAACTTAATTTTATACTTCGCGAGGGTTTCCTTTTCTTCCGCGCTTAAATTACTTACCAATTTTAATTCGAAATTTTTTTGCTTCATTTGACTGGTAATGGCCGAATCGGTTGGAAGCAGTTTACCCTTACCATGCTTAAAGTTAACTGCACGATAACTTGTGCCCGGGGTGCGAATAGTTTCGCAATTTACCTGACTAATTCCGGCAAAACTTATCAGTAGTAATATCGCAGTTATGAATTTTTGCATGTTTATTTTTCTAATTTTCCCCACACTCCTAAAGGTAATTTTATTCCGGATTTTGATGGAAGGTACAACTCACCGACCGTTAGTTTCGATTTGTTTTTCTGAGCAAATGGCTTAAGTAAATTTTCAGGCACCATGGCGGAGAAGCCCAATGAATACGCATTCAAAATCAACAAATGCTTTTGCTCGTCTACCAATTGCAGAACGCTCTCCATCATTTCACTGATGTTGTCTTCCAATTTCCATTTTTCGCCATTTGGTCCGTGACCATAAGCAGGAGGATCTAAAATTATTCCTTGATATTTGTTTCCTCGTCTGATTTCCTTCTTCACAAACTTTAAGGCATCATCCACCATCCAACGAATGTTGTCCAAATTGGATTTTTGCATGTTCTCATTGGCCCAGGTCACCACTTGCTTTATACTATCCACATGCGTAACATCGGCTCCTGCCGCTCTGGCAGCTATGGATGCGCCTCCGGTATATGCAAACAGATTTAAAAATTTAGGTTTATTCAGTTTAGATAAAAACGTAGCGATACTATCCCAATTTACGGCTTGTTCCGGAAAAATACCCACATGTTTAAAAGAGGTTAAGCCTAACCTAAACACTAACTCGCCCTCTTGCTGACTTCCGTTTAAACGATAGTTAATCGTCCATTGATCGGGCATTTGCTTTAGCTTTTTCCATTCGCCGCTGGAACTTGATTTTGGTACAAACTTAACATGCGCTAACTTTTCCCATTCTTTCTCGTCATATATCTTTGACCACACGGCCTGCGGTTCAGGACGTATAGTAATAAACTTACCAAAGCGCTCTAACTTCTCGAAATTCCCGCAATCAATTAATTCGTAATCGTTCCAGTTTTTAGGGTACAATAATTCCATAAACTAAAATTAATCCTAATATTTAGGCGCCTGACAATGCGTTTAAATTAAATATCGCAACTGTCTTGTTAAAAACTTAGGGGTCTACGGCAATTACTACACAGACTAAAACAATATTTTAGATTAATTATTTATGCAAAAACTACAATCATCATTTGTCGCCCTAATAAGTGTTTTCTTCTTTTGGGGTTTTGTGGCAGCGAGCAACGGAATTCTAATTCCTCTATTCAAAGAAAAATTTACATTATCACAGTTTCAATCGCAATTGGTTGATTTGGCTTTTTATGCGGCTTACGCGGTAGGCTCCCTCATCTATTTTTTTATCTCAAGAGCAAAGGGCGATCCCATCAATAAAATCGGCTATAAAAAAGCCTTGATTCTTGGATTAATCATTTCCGCCATCGGTTCTTTGTTTTTTATTCCTGCTGCCGGTTTATTCTCCTACCCTTTATTGTTAAGCGCTTTGTTTGTAATTGGCTTAGGTTTTGCCTTACAGCAAATCGTTGCCAACCCATTTGTAATTAATTTCGGTGCTCCGGAAACAGGTTCGCATCGCTTAAATTTAGCAGGCGGAATTAATTCTTTTGGCACAACTATTGGTCCTGTAATTTTAAGTTACGCTTTGTTTGGAAATATTTCTGCGCCGGCTGCAGCCGATAGCAGTTTAGACGCTGTAAAAACACCGGCATTAATCCTATTTGGCTTGTTTATTTTATGTGCTTCCATTCTCTGGTTTTCAAAACTTCCTGTTATAACCAATACCGAAACCTTGGATAAAGATTTAGGCGCATTAAAATATCCTCAACTTACATTGGGTATGTTGGCCATTTTCGTTTACGTGGGCGTTGAAGTTTCCATTCAAAGTAACCTTGGAGCTTTATTACAAATGCCTGAAATTAAAGGCATCGACCATACAAAAATTTCACACTTTATATCATTGTATTGGGGAAGTTTAATGATTGGCAGGTGGACCGGCTCATTGGCAGTTTTCAATTTTAAACCAATAACCAAACGCATTATGCAGTTTGTTACACCATTAATTGCCTTTGCCGTTATTTTTGGAGTAAATTATTTACGCGGAAGCAATGTGGAAGATTTCTATTTCTACATTCCTTACATCCTAATTGCTTCGCTGATTTTTGTTTTGTCGGGCGACAATCCGGCTCGTACCTTATTGATTTTGTCATTAACCGCTTGTGTGATGATGATTGTTGGTTTAGTAAGTACAGGCAACCTTGCGCTTTACTCATTTATTAGCGGAGGCTTGTTTTGTTCTGTGATGTGGCCTTGCATTTTTGCCCTAGCTATTAACGGTCTGGGAAAATACACCAATCAAGGTTCCTCATTATTAGTTATGATGATTTTAGGAGGTGCTTTAATTCCACCGTTTCAAGGATTTTTGGTGGATAAAATGAACCCACACAGTTCATACATTGTTACTGTGTTTTGTTTTGCCTACCTTGCATGGTACGCCTTTAAGGTGAAATCCATTTTCGCGAAACAAGGAATTGAATTAAAAAACACAACCGAAACAACGCATTAATATGTTAGAATTACTTACAAAACCCTGGCCATGGTATGTATCTGGTCCGCTCATTGGATTAATGGTGCCGATACTTTTGATTCTTGGCAATAAATCATTTGGCATTTCCTCTTCATTGCGCCATTTTTGCGCCGCTTGCATTCCGGTTAAAGTAAAATTCTTCGATTACAACTGGAAAGCAGAAGCCTGGAATTTAATTTTTGTTCTAGGTGTTGTTGCCGGAGGTTTTATAGCGGGTATACTTTTGAAAAACCCCGAACCCGTACAAATTTCCGAAAACACCGTTAAAGATTTGCAAGGTTACGGCATCACTAATTTTTCTAATTTATATCCTGTAGAGATATTCAATTTTCAAAACTTACTTTCAGTGAATGGATTTTTATTTATGATTGTTGGAGGCTTTTTAGTTGGATTTGGTACGCGTTATGCGAATGGTTGTACTTCAGGTCATTCTATTATGGGATTATCCAATTTACAATTCTCATCACTGGTAGCAACCATTTGCTTTTTCGCAGGCGGATTAATTATGTCCTGGTTTATTATTCCTTTATTGTTTTAATCGTATGAAAAATTTAAAATACTTTTTTGTCGGACTATTATTCGGATTTATTTTAATAAAGGCGGAAGTTATATCTTGGTTTCGTATACAAGAAATGTTCCACTTTCAATCCTTCCACATGTATGGTATCATTGGATCTGCGATTACCATTGGCGCACTCTCTATTTTCATAATCAAAAAATTCAACATAAAAGATACTTCCGGGAATCCAATTACAATTGCGCCGAAAGAATTAAACAAAGGAACTGTTATCGGCGGTTTATGTTTTGGATTTGGCTGGGCATTAACCGGAGCGTGTCCCGGACCGTTATACGCGTTAGTTGGAAGCGGTCACTTAATCATACTCATTGTTTTACTGAGTGCTATTGCCGGAACTTTTACTTACGGTTTATTAAAAGACAAACTTCCACATTAAGATGAGGTATATAATTATTTTGTCTTTATTTCTAACGAATGTTCTTTTTTCGCAGAAAACGTTATTACCTATCATTCCGTATCCAAATGATGTTGTTTTACAAGCCGGACAATTTACTCTATCACCGCAAACAAAGATTGTTGTAAAAAATGATGCCTTTAAAAATGATGTAGACATATTTAACGACTATCTCGAAAAAAACTACGGCTTTAAATTAGAAATCACGGATAATATTATCAAAACCGGAAATTTTATTTCTTTTTCTTACCCCGATTTTGAAGCAGGGTTTTATGAAAATTATCATTTAGACATTAATCCTGCGCGTATCCATATTGTGGCAGAAGGAAAAGGTGCGGGTGCCTTTTATGCACTTCAAACCTTAATTCAATTAATTCCGTCTCAAGAAATAAAATCACTTAAAACAGCTCCTCAAAAAACATTTATTCTACCTTGTGTTTCGATTAAAGATCGTCCGAGTTATACTTGGCGCGGTATGCATCTTGATGTGTGCCGCCACTTCTTTCCTACTTCTTTTATCAAAAAGTATATTGATATTATTGCCATGTATAAATTCAATACTTTTCATTGGCACTTAACAGAAGATCAAGGATGGCGTATTGAAATAAAAAAATATCCAAAACTAACTTCAATTGGCGCCTGGAGAAACGGCACCATGATTGGCAAATACAGTGATCAAAAATATGACACGCTCCGTTACGGTGGATTTTATACTCAAGAAGAAATAAAGGAGATTGTTGCTTACGCATCCGCCCGACATATTACGGTTGTGCCTGAAATAGAAATGCCGGGCCATTCTCTAGCGGCTATAGCGGCGTATCCGTGGCTATCGTGTACAGGGAAAAAACAAGAAGTGGCAAAAGGCTGGGGAGTGTTTGATGATGTTTATTGCACAAAAGATTCTGTTTTTAATTTCTTACAAGATGTTTTAGATGAAGTGATAGCGCTGTTCCCTGGCAAATACATTCACATTGGCGGTGACGAATGCCCTAAAACCCGTTGGAAAACATGTGCTAACTGTCAGAAACGAATAAAAGAATTAGGCTTGAAAGATGAGCACGAACTTCAAAGTTATTTCATCACCCGAATGGAAAAATACTTAAACAGTAAAAGCAAACAAATTATTGGTTGGGATGAAATTTTAGAGGGAGGCTTGGCGCCCAATGCAGCAGTTATGAGTTGGAGAGGAACAGAAGGCGGCATTGCAGCAGCAAAACAAAAACATTTTGTAGTAATGTCGCCGGGTAAACCTTGTTATTTTGACCATTACCAAAGTAAAGACAAAACAAAAGAGCCGCTAGCCATCGGAGGTTATAACCCATTAGATTCAGTTTACAATTATAATCCAACGCCAAAAATTCTCACAACTCAAGAATCTGAATTTATTATGGGAGCACAAGCTAATGTTTGGACTGAATATATTCTGAATGAAAAACAAGTTGAATACATGGCGGTGCCGAGGTTGATTGCCTTATCGGAAGTATTGTGGACGCAACCCGAATACAAAAACTTCAACCACTTCATTTCACGGCTTAAAATCAATCGCGTCATTCTAGATAAAATGAATGTGAACTACGCTAAACATTTTTTAAAACCATAAAATGGCTAACAGAAGAGATTTTTTAAAACTTTCGGCATTAACTGCCTCCTTGTTTACCTTTAATAAATCTAAAGCTGCAGAAGTATTAACGGATGCCGGAAAAAAAACAATTAAACCCATTGTTATTTCTACATGGCGCTTTGGTATCGAAGCAAATGCAGAAGCCTGGAAAACATTATCGACTAACGGTCGTGCCCTAGATGCCGTTGAAGCCGGTGTTAAAATCCCCGAGGGTGATCCAAAAGAAAGAAGTGTAGGATTAGGCGGAAGACCTGACCGCGATGGTCGCGTTACGCTGGATGCTTGTATTATGGATGAGTTTTCTAATATAGGTTCAGTAGCCTGCCTTGAGCATATTGTTCATCCGATTTCAGTGGCGCGAGCTGTAATGGAAAAAACACCACATGTAATGTTAGTTGGCGATGGTGCTTTACAATTCGCTTTATCGCAAGGATTCAAAAAAGAAAATCTATTAACTGCTGAATCAGAAGCGGAATGGAAAGAATGGTTGAAAAAATCAGAATACAAACCAAAAGTGAATATTGAAAATCACGATACTATTGGAATGGTAGCACTTGACATGAATGGAAATTTATCAGGCGCGTGTACTACAAGTGGCATGGCTTTTAAAATGCATGGCCGCGTTGGTGATTCTCCTATTATTGGTGCCGGCTTGTATGTAGATAATGAAGTGGGCGCCGCTACGGCCACCGGTCATGGCGAAGAGGTTATCCGAATGGCAGGTTGTCATACGGTTGTTGAATTGATGCGCCAGGGACTTTCCCCGGAAGATGCATGCAAAAAAGCAACGGAAAGAATAATCGCAAGCGCTAAAAGAAGAAATAAACCATTAGATGAAATTCAAATTGGCTTCATCGCCATAAATAAAAAGGGAGAACATGGCGCTTATTGTTTGCAAAAAGGATTTAATTACGCTGTTTACTCTCCGGAAATCAACAACAAACTCATAGACGCTAAAAGTCTTTTGTAATTGAATAAAAAACTAGAAATAGCTTGCTTTAATCTTGAATCTGCACTGATTGCCGAGGAAAATGGTGCTGACAGAATTGAGCTCTGCGAAAATTATAAAGAAGGCGGACTTTTCCCCAATGAGGTATTAATTAAAGAAGTTCTTACTAAAACCACTATACCGGTATTTGTGATGATTCGTCCGCGTTCCGGCAATTTTATTTATTCGCCAGATGAAGTTGAAATAATGAAACAGCAAATTCACTTATGTAAAAAATTAAATTGCGATGGTATTGTATTTGGCGTGATGAATGAAGATGGTTCCATAAATACCGCGGTATGTAAACAGTTAGTAAAACTAGCCGAACCATTATCTTGCACTTTTCACAGAGCCTTTGATCAAGTAAACGATTATAGCAAAGCATTGGAACAAATCATCGATTGCAGATTTAAAAGAATCTTGACTTCAGGAGTAAATACTAATGCCATTACAGGAAAAAATATCTTAAGAGAGTTAATTCAAAAAGCAGAAGACAGAATTATCATTATGCCCGGTGGAGGAATAAGATCATCTCACGTCTGTGAATTAGCCGAATTCACCGAAGCTAAAGAGTTTCACTCAGCTGCCATCATCAATGAAAACGAAACGGCTAACGCGGAAGAAATTAAAAAACTTAAATCCAATTTAAATTGAAAAGAATTCATTCTACATATTTATTTGCATGTTTAACTTTCTTCATCGCCTTTTCTCAGAACAAAGAACTTATTCTGGATAAAAACTGGACGTTTTCTCAAAAAGGTAAAAACATCTGGCGTAAAGCTCAAGTACCCGGCTGCGTTCACACCGATTTAATGGCTAACAAAATAATTCCTGATCCTTTCTTTGGCGACAATGAAAAAGATTTACAATGGATAGAAAAAGAAGATTGGGAATACAAAACGAATTTCAAAATCACCAAATCAGATTTACAAAATGATAAAATCGAAATGTTTTTTGGCGGGCTTGATACCTATGCTAAAGTTTTTCTAAACAACCAGGAGATTTTAGTGACCGATAATATGTTTCGATCGTGGACGCTTGATGTTAAACCATACTTGAAAGAAGGTGTTAATTCTCTCTACATACTATTTGAAAGCGCCGTTAATAAAGGGAAACAATTAAGCGCTCAGCTTACATATACGCTTCCGGGTGAAGAGAAAGTATTTACGCGCAAAGCACAATATCAGTATGGCTGGGATTGGGGTCCGCGTTTTGTAACTTGCGGCATCTATAAAAACATTAAACTTCGCTTTTTGAATGTAGCTGAAATCAAAGACATTCATTATACCGTTACTAAAGTTACCGATTCACTCGCCACATTTACATTAAAGTTCGACATCCATACTTACCGCGATGGCTATTACGATATGTTCATTAAAGATGTCAGTAGTGGTGAAGTTTTTCCAAAGGAAGGTCAGCGAGTAAGTTTATACAACAAAGGTGTTAGACCATTCGCTATAACACTTAAAATTCCTCGTCCAAAATTATGGTGGTGTAACGGCTTGGGCGAACAAAATTTTTATGACTATACCATTACATTAATTAAGAAATCGGGAAGCATTGACAGCAAAACCGTAAGTGTAGGAATTCGATCTGTCGAATTAGTTCAAGAGGAAGATGCCATTGGTAAATCGTTTTATTTTAAATTAAACGGCAAACCGGTTTTTATGAAAGGTGCGAATTATATTCCGCCGGATAATTTTTTATCACGTGTGAGCGCTAATGATTATCGCACAGATATTATGTTAGCCGAAAGTAGAGGAATAAATATGCTACGTGTATGGGGAGGTGGTACTTACGCCGATGAAGAATTTTATAAAGCCTGTGACAAAAGCGGAATTTTAGTTTGGCAAGATTTTATGTTTGCCTGTGCTATGTATCCCGGCGATTCGGCATTCATTGAAAATGTAAAAAAAGAAGCTGATGAACAAGTTCATCGCCTGGCACTTCACCCTTGCATTGCTTTATGGTGCGGCAATAATGAGATTGATGAAGGGTGGAAGAACTGGGGATGGCAGAAACAATTTAATTACTCAGCTTCTGATTCGGCAAAAATATGGAACGACTATACAAAATTGTTTCACCAAGTTCTTCCCGCAATTGTAAAGGAACATGCGCCTAAAACAAACTACATCACAACGTCTCCACAAATTGGTTGGGGACATAAAGAAAGTTTGTCACAAGGTGATTCTCATTATTGGGGTGTGTGGTGGGGAAACGAACCTTTTGAAACATACGAAAAAAAAGTGGGCCGATTCATGAGTGAATATGGCTTTCAGAGTTTGCCTGACTTAAACTCCTTCAAAATGTTTGTCAGTGCGAATCAATTAAATCTTAATTCTGATGAAATAAAAAATCATCAAAAACATCCAACCGGTTTTAAAACAATAGAAACTTACATGGAACGTGATTTTATTGTTCCAAAAGATTTAGAGAAATATATTTATGTATCTCAATTAACACAAGCCCGCGGTATGCAAATCGCCATTGAGGCGCATCGCAGAGCAAGACCAAATTGCATGGGCACATTATTCTGGCAAATGAATGATTGTTGGCCAGTAACATCTTGGAGCGCCATTGATTATTACAAACGGCCAAAAGCATTTTATTATGATTTAAAGAGATTATACGATAATGTTTTAATTTCTATAATTAAATCCGATATTTATTACGAGTGCCATATTCTTAACGATAATCTAAATGAAGTGAAAGGTAAAATTGAATTAACAGTAAAAGATTTTTTTGGAAAAAAGTTGTATGAAAAAGTATCTGATGTAACCGTCAAACCCAACTCTTCATTAATTTATCTTCGGCTTACCGATGATGAATTAAAAAACATCCATAAAAATGAATGCTACATTTCCTGTGTTTTGCGCATCGATTCCAATACGGTTAAAAAAACACTTTATTATTTTGTTCCGCCTAAAGATTTAAAATTACCTAAACCTAATTTAGATATTAAATTCGCCGATGATTTTGGCACTGTAAAAATCAAAAGCAACACTCTTGTAAAAAACCTTTACATCAAAGGATTAGGTTTTACAGAAAATAATTATTTCGATGCTGAACCGGGCGAAGAAATTGAAATGACTGTAATGCCATTTGGGAAAGCCGGACAAAAATTAACTTTTATTTCCTTATACGATATTCTACCCCAGCAATAATATTCGTAAATTCAAGTCGTGAAAAAACTTTTTATTTACGCATTTACTTTATTGCAACTGCAAATTTTCGGACAAAATTTTTCGCAGTATGTAAATCCTTTTATTGGAACAGGCGGACATGGTCATACTTTTCCCGGAGCAGTGATGCCTTTTGGTATGGTGCAGTTAAGTCCTGATACACGAATTGACGGCAGTTGGGACGGTTGTGGCGGTTATCATTATAGCGATAGCATCATCTACGGCTTTTCACACACGCACTTAAGCGGTACAGGTGTAAGCGACTGGGGTGATATTTTGTTGATGCCAACAATTGGTACACCAAGCGCAGATAACAAAATCTATTCCTCCAAGTTTTCGCATACAAATGAAAAAGCAAGTGCAGGATACTATGAAGTTCTATTAAATGATGATAACATACAAGCAAAATTAACCACAACATTACGTACGGGAATTCACCAATACGTTTTTCCGGATGTACAAAAAGCGAATGTTGTTTTAGATCTTCTACATCGTGATAAAACTTTATCGAGTAATATTCGTGTTTTAGACAGCGTAACGATTTCCGGTTTTCGCGTAAGCGAAGCATGGGCTAAAGAACAGCATATCTATTTTATTATAAAATTTTCGAAGCCATTTAAAAAAGTTAAGTACGCGTTAAACAAAACTTTAAAAGATTCGCTCGATAAACGCAAACGTGAGATGGCACAAGGTGTAGTGTTTGAATTTGATGTTAGTGACAAAAAACCACTCATGATAAAAGTGGCTCTATCAGGCGCCGATACTGATGGTGCTTTAAAAAATCTTACTGCGGAAGCCACACACTGGGATTTTGAGCAATATAAATCAGAAGCAGAAAAAGCCTGGGACAAAGAATTATCGAAAATTGAAATTAAAAGTAATGATAAGGAAAAGTTAAATGTTTTTTATACTTCCTTATACCATTGCATGATTCATCCAAGCATAAATAGTGATGTTGATGGAAGGTATAGAGGCAGAGATAATAAAATTCATGAGGCTAAGGGTTATATTCATTATAATGTTTTCTCATTGTGGGATACCTATAGAGCATTGCACCCATTATTTACTATCATCGATAAAAAACGCACCCGAGACTTCATACACACTTTTTTTTGGAATTATGATGAGGCGAGAAGATTACCCGTATGGGAGTTGTCTTCCAATGAAACCGATTGTATGATTGGGTACCATTCTGTTTCCGTAATTTCGGATGCATTTTTAAAAGGCATTAATGATTTCGATACAGTTGTAATATTTAACGCCATGAAGGCCGCCTCAAACTATACGGGTTTCGGGCAACCTGCTTATATTCAGAACGGATATTTACAAGTAGATGATGAGCCGGAAAGTGTTTCTAAAACGCTCGAATATGCCTATGATGATTGGTGTATTGCTCAGATGGCTCAAAAGCTTGGTAAAAACGAAGATTACAAAATCTACATGAAGCGCGCGCAATCCTACAAAAATCTTTTTGATCCTTCGAGCGGCTTTATGCGCCCTAGAAAAAACGGAAATTGGTTAAGCCCGTTTGATCCTTGCGAAGTAAATAATCATTACACAGAAGCCAACAGTTGGCAATATTCTTTTTATGTTCCTCATGACATGGATGGATTAATTAAACTTCATGGCGGAGATGCTGCATTTGAAAAAAAATTAGATGAACTCTTTTCAACTTCTTCTAAAACTACAGGGCGTGAACAAGCAGATATAACAGGACTCATAGGACAATATGCTCATGGGAACGAACCCAGCCATCATATGGCCTATTTGTATAACTATGTTGGTAAACCTCACAAAACAATCGCAATTACAAACCGTATTTTGAATGAATTTTATAAAAACGCACCGGATGGATTAATTGGCAATGAAGATTGCGGACAAATGAGTGCCTGGTATGTATTTAGCTCAATGGGATTTTATCCGGTTACCCCCGGAATTCCAATGTATACATTGAGTGAACCTATTTTTGAATCCATCAAAATAAATCTTGAAAATGGAAAAACATTTATCATTCAATCACCCAAAACTTCTTTAGGTAGCGAAAATAAATTAACAGCTGTTATGCTTAATGATAAAAAAATATATCGCTCCTCCATTCCACACCAAATCATTGAGAATGGTACTAAATTAACTTTTGTATACAACACCCAAAACGATTCTATAGAATATGGCAACAAAACGATGCATCGACCTCACACCAGAGTTAATCACTACCCGATTATACCGGCTCCTGTAATAGGAAGTTTATCAAAGTCATTCAAAGAGAAGCAAGAAATCAGTATTAGTTGCAACCTTCCAAACGTAAATATTGCCTATACAACAAACGGAAGTGAGCCAGCTAAAACATCTCCGCTCTATTTTAAACCATTTAATATCGATAGTAGTTGTACTATAAAAACCAAAGTTTACTTCGAAAATGACAGCAGCAAAACTACAGTTGCACGTTTTTATAAAATGCCTCATAATTGGAAATTAATGCTCAATTGTAAATATAATCTGCAATATTCAGCAGGAGGGCCTGAAGGAATAATTGACGGAATAAACGGCGATGTAAACTGGCGGAAGGGTGAGTGGCAGGGTTACCAAAGTCAGGATTTTGAAGCAATAATTGATTTGGGCAAGGAGCAAACCGTTAGTATTGTGTCCGGAAATTATCTACAAGACACGCGTGCCTGGATTGTTTTACCAACCGAAATAGAGTACTTTGTTTCAAAAGACGGCAAGAAATATACTTCCGTTGGGAAAATTTCAAATCCTGTCCCGGCCAGTGATTACACTCCTCAAATTAAAAAATTTGAATACCACTTGCCGAAAACGCAAAATGCCCGATATGTAAAGTTTAAAGCGAAAAACTTTGGAAAACTTCCGGATTGGCATCTTGGAGCCGGAGGTGATGCCTTTATTTTTATTGATGAAATTGAGGTAAAATAAATACCTTTACCGTCAACCTTTTTACCGTAACTTTGTTTTAGAATAAATGTCGACGATTTTACCATACTGCAATAGTCTTACACAATATAGTCGCTTTGTAACCCGTGAGGTTAAAATTGGGGATTTATTAATGGGTGCTCATCATCCCATTCGCGTACAAAGTATGACCACTACTGATACGATGAACACCAAAGCTACGGTGGAGCAAAGTATTCGCATGATTGAAGCCGGTTGTGAGTTGGTGCGCATTACTGCTCCGAGCTTAAACGAGGCAAAAAATCTGGAACTGATAAAAAAAGAATTGAAAGCAAAAGGCTATAACACGCCTATCTGCGCGGATATACATTTTACCCCAAATGCCGCCGAGTTTGCAGCACGTGTTATTGAAAAAGTGCGTGTAAATCCCGGGAATTATGCCGATAAAAAGAAATTTGAAACCATCGATTATACCGACGCAGCATACGAAGCGGAATTAGAAAGAATACGTACGCGCTTCACTCCCTTGGTGAAAATTTGTAAAGAATACGGAACCGCTATGCGCATCGGCACCAATCACGGTTCATTAAGCGATCGGATTTTAAGTCGTTACGGCGATACTCCTTTAGGAATGGTAGAAAGCGCATTTGAATTTTTACGCATTTGCGAAGAAAACAATTATTATAACATTGTTATTTCCATGAAAGCAAGCAACACACAAGTGATGGTGCAAGCTTATCGTTTGTTGGTTGCGAAGATGATGGAGACTCAAAGAAATTATCCTTTACACTTAGGCGTTACAGAAGCGGGTGATGGTGAAGATGGCCGAATTAAATCAGCAGTCGGAATCGGTACTTTATTAGAAGATGGATTAGGTGATACTGTTCGTGTTTCATTAACTGAAGAGCCTGAATTTGAAATTCCGGTTGCTAAAAATCTAGTTGAACGCTATTCGAATCGAAAAAATCATAAAACTATTCCGGAACTAGAAAATTCAGCTTCATTACCATATAATCCGTTTGAGTACGAAAGAAGAAAAACGCGTGAAGTCATAAATCTCGGAAATCACCATGTGCCCCGCGTAATCGCAGATTACTCAATGAAAGAAGAAATTACGCCTGCTTCTTTATTCGGCGTTGGTTATAATTATTCTGTACCGCAAGATAAATGGAATCTGACAGATTTAGCTGTCGATTATATTTACTGCGGCGATAAAATAGCAGATTTCGAAATTCCCGGAACATTAGGCCTTATTTACAATTCCGAAATTTGGAAAAAAGTAAAACATAAAGACCGCTCCTACCCTTTGTTTTGCGCCGAAGAATATTTCAAGGCTTCTGAAAAATCAGATGAATTAAACTTTGTAGCCGTTGAACTTCCATCTTTAACAAAGGATTTTATTCAGCGAATTAATGCTGAAAAATCAGTTGTTCTAATTGCCGATACTTTTAATGAACATGCGATGCCGGAACTGCGCCGACTGTTCATCGAGTTAGAATTAAACAAGTGTAATATTCCTGTTATCATCAAACGGAACTTTATTGGTTTAAACGAATCGCAATTTCAATTATTCAGTGCAACCGACCTGGGAGGATTATTACTCGATGGCTTCGGAGATGGAATTTGGATTAAACAAAAGGACTGCGTTTCTACTCAGGTTTGCAACTCTACTTCATTTGGAATATTACAAGCTACACGCACGCGCATTAGTAAAACCGAATACATTTCTTGTCCGAGTTGCGGTCGTACCCTCTTCGATTTACAAGAAACCACGCAAAAAATCAGAGAACGCACACATCACTTAAAAGGAGTAAAAATCGGCATCATGGGTTGCATTGTTAATGGTCCGGGTGAAATGGCCGATGCTGATTATGGATATGTGGGAACCGGTGAAAATAAAATCTCGCTTTACAAAGGCAAAGAAGTGGTAAAGAAAAATATTACCAGTGAAACTGCCGTTGATGAACTCATTGCTTTAATAAAAGAGCATGGCGATTGGGTAGAAAAACCTTAAATTAGTACTATGATTTACGATGTGGCCATAATTGGTGGTGGTCCGGTTGGTTCAACCGCTGCTACCCTATTAGCACGCGCCGGATTAAAAGTCATTGTTTTTGAACGTGAAAAATTTCCTCGTGATCACGTTGGTGAATCTCTCTTACCTTTTTGCCACGGAATATTCAAAGACCTTGGTTTACTGGAAGAAATGAAACGTCGCTTCTCCCGAAAACCGGGCGTACAATTTACTAGCATCGATAATACCACACAATCTATTTGGTGCTTCGGTCATGTTATACATGATGAAAGTTTTTTATCATTTCATGTTCTGAGGGCAGAATTCGATGAAATGTTACTCAATTTCGCACAATCAAAAGGAGCTGACACGCGACAAGAACATCTGGTAACAAAAACGGAAAAAGACGAAAACAATATTCATCAGATTCATTACCGAAATAAGCAGAATACCGGATCTGTTAAGGCTAAGTTTCTAATTGACGCTAGCGGACAGGATTGTTTTCTTCCAAATAAGAATAAAACAAAAGTTCAATACGAAGGCATGAGCCGTGCCGCTTTTGCCTGTCATTGGAAAGGCGTTAAATACGATGAGGCTTTAAATGAAGGCTTAATTCAAATCGTTTATTTAGGTGGGGAAAAGAAAGGATGGATTTGGATGATTCCTCTCGAGAGTGACCGCCTCAGTGTGGGTGTTGCACTTAATGCTGATTATGTGAAAAAACGCAGAAATGAATTAGCGAAGAAGAAAGTAAAAAATTGGCAGGAAGAATTATACATGTGCGAGCTTTCGCAGGCTGCAAAAGCACAGGAAATTTTACACGAAGCAAGAAAAGTACAACCTGTAATTACCGTTTCTGATTTTTCATACTATTCTTCCGAACAATACGGAAAAGACTTTGCCATTCTTGGCGATAGCGTTGCGTTTTTAGATCCTATTTTCTCAAGTGGAATTTACATGGGTATGAAAAGTGCTTATGTACTTTGCGAAAAATTAATTGAAAATTTTTCCAATGGCACTGATTTAAATCTTGGCTTTGACAAAGTGTACGGAGAAATCAACGGAGCCTATAGTTTAGTGGAAAAATTTGTGCGCCTTTTTTATAATCCTGATAAATTAGACATGGCTGCATTGGGTACACATTCCAAAATGGCACATTTACAGCACGAGCAAGCGTTTGCACTTGTTCATTATCTTTTAGCAGGAGATTTCTTTTCGCAACACGCAAAATATTCGGAATTTCTCGAGCTTTTAGAAAAACCGGAAATGTTCTCCCGTTACAAAAATCTGGTATTCGGTCAGCACTCCACTAAATACAGTTGCGGACATAAACCGGAAGAGATATATCCCGACCTTCTGGCAAAATTTCCCGCATAAGAAGTAAATACGGCGATTTACGGGGGTTTTCGGACGAAAAACCTTGTATTTTAAGCTTGTTTTGAACCCATTTTACATTAAATTTGTTTGTCTATTCAAAAACGGTTATGGAAAATAAAACCTATGAAGATTTGTTTGAAGCCAAATTGGCAAAAAACGAAATGATTGAACCAAAAGATTGGATGCCGGAGAACTACCGTAAACATTTGATTCGTCAGGTTTCTCAGCATGCCCATTCTGAAATTGTTGGCATGCTACCTGAAGGTAATTGGATTACACGTGCCCCTAGTTTGCGTGCAAAAAAAGTTTTATTAGCAAAAGTACAAGACGAAGGCGGACACGGATTATACCTTTACACTGCTGCTGAAACTTTAGGAATCAGCCGTGATGAATTATTAGATAATTTACATACAGGAAAAGCAAAATACTCTTCCATCTTCAATTACCCTACTCTTACTTGGGCCGACATTGGTGCCATTGGATGGTTAGTTGATGGCGCAGCCATTATGAATCAGGTAATGTTGCAGCGTACTTCTTACGGTCCGTATGCACGGGCAATGGTGAGAATTTGCAAGGAAGAAAGTTTTCATCAACGCCAGGGTTATGAAATCATGACTCACTTAGCTTTTGGAACTCCTGAGCAAAAAGCAATGGCACAAGATGCTATCAATCGTTGGTGGTTTCCAACAATGATGATGTTTGGTCCGCCGGATGCTGAGTCACCTAACAGTGAAAATGCAATGAAGTGGCGTATCAAGCGTGAAACCAACGATCAGTTACGTCAGCGTTTCGTTAATCAAACTGTTCCGCAAGTAGAATATTTAGGATTAACTGTTCCCGATTCAAAATTAAAATGGAATGAGGCGAAGAAAGGCTACGATTTCAGTGAACCGGATTGGACAGAATTCAAAAACGTGATTAGCGGCAATGGTCCTTGCAACAAGGAGCGTTTAGGCGCACGCGTTAAAGCGCATAAAGATGGCGCTTGGGTACGTGAAGCAGCAGCAGCCTACGCTAAAAAACAAAATCAATCAATAGCAGCATAAATTTTATACTTAATAAAAAAATAAATTAATTACGATTATGAGCGATTCACAAGGACCACTTTGGGAAGTATTTGTGCAAAAGAAAGCGGGACAACCGTTTGTACACTGCGGCAGTTTACATGCATTTGATAAAGAGATGGCATTACAAAATGCGCGCGATTTATATACACGCCGCAATGAAGGAATGGCTTTATGGGTAGTTCCATCATCTGCGATTACCGCAAGCAGTCCGGAAGACATGGGCTCATTTTTTGAACCTGCCAATGATAAAGTTTACAGACATCCTACTTTCTATCAGATTCCGGATGCAATTGGTCACATGTAATTTGAATTAAATTTAATTGTAAGAATGAATAATCTATTTGTATATACACTTCGCCTTGCGGATAATTCTTTGGTACTGGCGCAACGATTAAGTGAGTGGACCGGACACGGGCCGTTTTTAGAAGAAGATTTAGCATTAACCAATGTGGCACTCGATACTTTTGGCACCGCAACATCGCTATTGGAATATGCTGCTCAAGTAGAAGGCAAAGGTAGAAGCGCTGATGATTTAGCTTATTTCAGACATGAAAGAGAATACACCAATGTTTTGTTAGTAGAACAACCTAACGGTGACTATGCCAAGACAATTGTTCGTCAGGCTTTTGTTGATCATTTTAATTTGTTACTGTATACCGAACTGGCTAAAAGCAAAGATGAAACAATAGCGGGCATTGCTCAAAAAGCAATTAAAGAAGTGACGTATCACGTTCGTCACAGCTCTTCATGGGTATTACGTTTCGGTGATGGTACCGAAGAAAGTCATAACCGCGCACAAGAAGCGGTTAACGAATTATGGCGTTTTACCGGAGAACTGTTTGAAATGGATGACGTAGAAAACAAATTAGTAAAAGAAGGCATCGTCGTTAATACATCTTTATTAAAAGAAAAGTGGGAAAAACAAATTACCGACTTATTAACCAAAGCCACACTTAAAAAACCGGAATCATCATTTATGCAAAGCGGTGGAAGAAAAGGCATGCATACCGAACATTTAGGGTATTTATTGTCGGAAATGCAAACAGTTCCAAGAATGTATCCGAATGCAAAATGGTAATTGTTATGAAAAGATTTTTTTGTTTAACAATTCTTTCTTTGTGCTTTTTAATTGGAAATGCTCAATCGGAAGAAATAAACATAAACGTAACACGTAAACAGTTAAGAGACGCAAAAGTGTTTTCTGATTTAGTTCAAAACGTCGACAAAAATTGCAAGATCAAAAATTGCATGTATGGGATGGTGGTAAATGGAAATGTAAATGAATTCAAACTTAACGGACATTTTCTAGCATTACCTAAAGACATCAGTAGACTACAAAAGGTGATTGTACGAGAAATAGAATCTGACTGTAAAAACATTACAAATAAAAAATATGTGTTTACGGTAATAAAGGATGAAAAATGAACTTAAAAGACTCCTGGAATAAATTGTATCCTTACTTTGTAGATTTCTGGCATGGGCAATACCCAGTGGGTGTTGAGCCGGCTTGTGCGGATGAATTGCCAGACTTTAAACAAAGAAATATTTTATGAGCTTAAAAGATTCTTGGAATAAACTCTATCCTTACTTTGTAGATTTCTGGCAATACCTTGTTATTATTCTTATTATGATTCTTGGCGCTATTTTTATACTTTAGTATAGTATGCGCAGCATTAAATTTATAAGTCTATTATTTCTTCTGCTCCTTTCTTACTCTCTATTTCCGCAGCTGAAAGACACTGTTGCTATTAATAAAAATTTACGTCTCGCGGACAAGCTCCTTGAACAAAATACTGATTCGGCTCTTATTATAATTAAACAAAGCGCCAAAGCTTCAAGAGAAAAAAAATACATTTATGGCTATGCCAAATCTAACTTACAGTTAGTACGCTATTACTTATTAAAAGGCCTTAACGATTCTTCCAGCTATTATACAACCGACGCTATTAAATACGCGCGAATCACGAAAGACACTGCTTTAATCATTAATACATACTTGCTTTCTTCGCGTGCATTAAGTTCAGCATTACAATACAACAAAGCCCTCGAATTATGCTTACAAGCACAACGCTTCGCCGAATCAAAAAAGAACATTAAGTATAAAATTAAAATTGCTCACGACTTAGGTTATATACATAGCAATATGGACCTACATGAAAAAGCAATAAGCTATTACAAAGAAGGACTAAGATTAAGTCAACAGGAAAAAGATACTTTCAATTTTGCCAATATTTCTGCACGTTTGGCAGGTGAATTTAGCTTGATTAAAAAATTTGATACGGCGATGGTTTATAATAAACAATCGCTCAAATATTTTACTTTAATAAAGCACAAAAGAGGTATTGGCGTTAGTCTTGTTAACTTGGCGGAGAATTATAACGGACTTAAACAATACGACAAAGCCATCGAAACAACTTTGGAAGCCATTAAAATCAGAACTGAATTAGGCGACAGTTATGCCCTCACTATTTTGAAAAACAATCTAGCCTCTTGTTACTTAAAGAAAAAAGATTACAAGAAAGCATTGGAAGCCGCCAAAGAAGGTGAAGAACTTTGCAAACAACAAAACGACATTGCACTGCAAATAGATAATTATAGTAGTCAGTACATCATTTACTATTACCTCAGCAATTTTGAAAAAGCGTTTGATTACGCATATCGCTATATTAATTTAAAAGATTCCGTTAATCAATCTACCAATTTAGCTTCGCTCACTGAATTACAAACACGCTACGAAACTGATCAAAAGGAAAAAGAAATTAAACTGCTTCAATTAGAAAATAAAAATGCAGAAGAACGTTCGAAAGCAGAATCTGCAAAACGAAATATTATTTTGTTTTCTGTTATTGCCATCACACTCACCATTACTGCATTCTCTATCATTCTTTATAAACGATTTAAAGAATCGAATTCTCAGAAAAACATTATTGCAGAGCAAAAACAACTGGTAGATTTTAAGAACAAAGAAATCATTGACAGTATTAATTACGCGAAAACCATACAGGAAGCTTTAATTCCGGATGAGAAGGAATTAAAACAAACACTCAGCGATGCTTTTGTGATTTTTAAACCAAAGGATATTGTTAGCGGTGATTTTTATTGGCATAGTGTGGTAAAAAATTATCATTTCGTTGCGGTTGCCGATTGTACCGGTCATGGTGTACCGGGAGCGTTTATGAGTATGATGGGGATTTCCTTTTTAAATGAAATAGTAAACGAACGCGAAATATTTGAAACCGATAAGATTCTAAATTTACTTCGTGAAAAAGTAATAAGCAGTTTGAATAAGGATGCGGGAAAAGACAAACGCGATGGTATGGACATGATTATTTTGCGTTTTGATGGTAATAACCAAAGTATTATGTTCAGTGGTGCAAACAATTCAGTTTACCATCAAAGCTCAGAAGGATTAAAAGAAATCAAAGGCGACAAATTTCCGGTGGGACTTCACCATAAAGAACTTTTAGATTATCAAGCGCAAATCATTAACACTAAAAAAGGGGACCGTATATTTGTAACCACCGACGGATATCCTGATCAATTTGGCGGACCGAAAGGAAAAAAATTCATGTATAAAGCCTTTGAGGAAATTCTTAATAGCAACAAAGAAAATCGTTTGTCTGTTTTACAAGAAACGTTGACAGAGCGATTCGACACATGGAAAGGCGACAACGAACAAATAGATGATGTAACTGTTATTGGCATTGAAGTGTAAACATGGCATCCAAAGACGACATATTAAAATTGCTTTCGGAAATTCCGGATCCGGAAATTCCGGTTATTACCATTGCGGAATTAGGGGTGATACGCGATGTGATTTTAAACGGCGAAACAGTTGAAGTAAAAATCACACCAACGTATAGTGGTTGTCCGGCTATGAAACGCATGGAGGATGATATCAGGGAAGTGTTAACTGCAAATGGTTTTAAAGAAATTAAAATCACCTTGGTGTATTCGCCGGCATGGACGACCGATTGGATACCTGAAGAGGCAAAAGAAAAATTGCGTGTTTATGGCATTGCGCCTCCCGAAAAAACAACAGAGGATAAAAGTTGGTTAACCGGAAAAAGTAAAATTGTAAAATGTCCGAGATGTAAATCAGACAACACGCGTTTGGTTTCTCAGTTTGGAAGTACGGCTTGTAAATCACTCTATCAATGCAATGACTGTTTAGAGCCTTTTGATTACTTTAAGTGTATTTGATTTATCTTGAGATGATCAGTTTTTTTCTGATTATCGATTTCTCACTTCCTATCTCCACAAAATAAATTCCACTACTTATTTCACTTAAATCAATTTCCTGTTTTTTATTGGTAAGTCGTAGTGATTTGATTTTTCTGCCATCTATATTACGTAAATTCAGCTCAATCTCTGAACTTAATTCATTTTTCATTTCTACAAATAACTTACTCGCAGCCGGGTTTGGGTAAACTGATATGCTTGAATTTAGTTTTTCTGACTCGCTGATTCCTACACAAGCATCAACTGTAAATGTTACAATAGTTGTTTGACTACAAGTTGCATTGATAGTATAATCATACTTTACACTAAAGGTTCCTGTTGTGGCCGGACTAAAAACATTACCTGTCACACCCACTCCGCTAAAGGTACCACCAATTGGACTTGCAGTTAAAGTAAAACTTTCTCCAACACATATTGAAGTTTGCGTGTTAGTAATTGCTGCGGCAGAATTTACAGTAAACACCACAGAACTTGGTAAAGTAGCGCAGCCGGTCAAATTCGGAATGGCATAATTTACCGTATAAATTCCGGCCACGAGACTTTTTGTAGAAAAATAATTTCCACTCACACCCTGACCGTAGAAAATTCCTCCGGAAGGCGTTGCACTCAATAAAACACTATCACACTTTTGAAGAACCGAAGAAGAAGTTGTTATTGTTGAGGGCACAGGCGTTCCTGTATAACTACCACATGTATATGCATAATCGACAATTTTAATTGGGGCGTTTGAATCTACATTCACCCATCCATAAATAGTATCGTTGCTAGGTAATATTTTTCTGAAACCTAAGTAATGATTCACTGTTGTTTGCCCGCATGTCCAAGAAGCTTGAGGGGTATAAGAATAAAAGTACAAATAAGGCCCCGGAGAGAAAACTGTTGTGGAAGTTGGTGTTGCGCTCCAATTTAATGCTGCATTAATCGGACTACCATAATTTAGTTTCTGTACGATGGAGGTCATTGGACATCCCGTTGGAAGGGTTGTATAAACAATTTCTGCGCCACTAAATGATTTAGCGTAAACATTGGATGAATTTGTGCCGCCACTAAAACACGGAATACCTTGATACGCCCCAATTTCCAAATCCTTTTGCAAGTCCCCATCAATATCTAAGGAATATGAAAAACTGGTTCCGGGACAACAATTACACCAAGGATTTAGCGTGTAAGTCTTATTCACCAAATGATAATTGCAACAAGTACTGCCCACCGTGAATGTTTGCGCAAGTATAAGCTTACTTGCAAATAATAATGTGAATATAAGAACCCATTTTCTCACTAAATAAATTTACGAAATTTTAACCTTTATTGTTGCGAAACCTGCCAAATGTCAGTTTCACTTTATAAGTGGTCGGTTTTTGCATGCGGATTAGGCTTTACGTTTCGGATTATCCGCTAAAAACGCTTTCCAGCCGGTATAGGATTTAGCCGCGCCCGTCAATTTGCTGTTCTGATAATAGTGGCACATGGCTGCACCTAAAGCATCGGTAGCATCTAAATGTTGTGGGGTGTTTTTGAATTTCAAAAGCTGTTGCAACATCGCCGCTACTTGCTCTTTACTTGCATTTCCGTTTCCGGTAATGCTCATTTTAATCTTCTTTGGTGAATATTCCGTAATCGGGATTTTTTTACTCAAGGCCGCCGCAATCGCAACACCTTGCGCTCTTCCCAACTTCAACATACTCTGTACATTCTTCCCGAAAAATGGTGCTTCAATAGCTAATTCGTCGGGCTTATATTCTTCGATAATTGCAATGGTGCGTTCAAATATTTTTTGCAAACGCAGCGCATGATCTTCCAGTTTATCCAATTTAATTACACCTGTAGCTAGTAATTCAGGCTTATTGTTTTTGATATGCACCAAACCGTATCCCATGATAATAGTTCCGGGGTCAATTCCCAATATAATCCGGTCGGTTGCCATTTGCTAATTATAACGTAAATTTAGAGGAATTATCTGTTGTATTTGGCTTCAACAAAAAATATTATGAGCTGGCTTATTAAAATAGCTATTGGCCTAGCCAGCTTCTATTTTATTTATTATCGCTTACAAGGCGAATTCACTCCTGAGAAAACACAAGCCGTCACCTCAGCTTTCTCCAATCTAAACTCATACATGCTTTTGTTGGCCTGCATCATTTTCATTCCCATCAATTGGGGTATAGAAAGCTATAAATGGCAACTCATAACAGCACCCATTGAGGAAGTTTCGTTTATCACCGCCTCTAAGTCGGTTTACACCGGTTTATGCGTTGGTAATTTAGCGCCGGGAAGGGCCACCGAATTTTTAGCAAAAATATTATTCTTTAAACCTAATAACCGTCCAACCATTACACTGCTGCATTTCGCTAATGGTATGTTTCAATTAGCCGTTACCATATTATTCGGACTCATTTCCATTTTTGTTTTTTATCAGGAAAAAATATCAGAAGAAAATTCTGCCGCACTTTGGATTGGCATTTTATGCATGCTTTTACTAAGCATATTCACTTTTTTTATTCTGAAATTTCAATCCATTCAAAAATGGATTGTAAAAAAATTTGAGCGGAGTTATGGTCAACATGCCTTGCCCTACAAATTCAACTCAAAAATAATCTCCAAGCTTTTGGTTTTATCTGTGCTTCGGTATTTCGTTTTCACCTTTCAGTTTGTATTGGTTATTAAATTGTTTTATACCGATTCTCTTACTGCCGAAATGATTGCAGGCATTTGCATATACTTTCTTCTTACTACCGTTTTACCTATGATAAGTGTTGTGGAAGCAGCCATACGTTCGGCCATTGCGTTGATGATTTTTTCAGGAAGCGATATTTCTGAGATTGCCATTGTATTAACGGCTGTGATATTATGGATATTGAATATCGTAGTGCCAAGTATAATTGGTTATGTAATTATTGTAAAAGAAAAATTTGAAATTTCATTATTTAAAAAATGATGCTGCTTTTAAAATTAATAGCAATTGTGGCACTGTGGTTATATGCAGGCGCTTTACTTTATGCAGCTATTGGATTTTGGCGCAGTCATTTTTTTACATCAAGGTTAGAACATAAAAATTTTACGCGCGTTACTGTTGTAATTCCTGCCCGTAATGAAGAAGCAAACATAGAAGCTTGTTTAAGCTCTATCTTGTCGCAGGAATTTGATTTTAGTTTGCTGCAAATTATTGTAGTGAATGATGCATCCAACGATAAAACATTAGAAATTACCGAACGTATTTTAAGTCAATCCGGAATTAGTCATTTAATTATTTCCAATCAAACTCAAGAAGGCAAAAAGAAAAGTTTAACTAAAGCCATAGAAAGTGCTGATGGGAGTTTAATCATTACACGCGATGCGGATACATATACAACAAGTAACCGATGGCTCAAAACAATCGTTGATTTTCATGAAGTGAGTAAAAAAGAATTTATTATTGCCCCGGTGCGTTATGAAAACAAAAACGGACTGCTTTCACAAATTCAATATTTCGAAAGCCTTGCTTTATCTATTTTAACGGGCGGTTACGCAGCCTACAAAAAGGCATTTTTGTGCAGTGGTGCTAACCTGGCTTTTACTAAAAGTGTTTTCCGCTCAACAAATGGTTACAGCAATCACCTAAATATTGCCTCCGGCGATGATGTTCTGTTTTTGGAGGAGGTAAAAAAAGTAAAACCCGAAACAATTGTCTATTTAAAACAGAATGATGCCACAGTTATAACCTATCCTGAAAAAAATCTGCGAAATCTGGCATTTCAGAAAATCAGATGGGCTTCAAAAATTGGGCAAAATTCTACCATTTTCAATGCTTTTTTGGGCATTTTGGTGCTTTTTATCCATGTTTTTACCGTTTTTAGCCTATTTGTGCTTTTATTTAGACAGCATATTTCAGCCTTTGGTATAATTTTTATTTTGGGTAGGTTTTTAATTGACTATTTGTTATTATTTTTAGCCTCACGTTATTTTAAACAAGACCTGAAATGGTGGTGGTTTTTACCGGCCGGGCTCATTTACAGTGTATTTGTTTCAATAACAGCAATTTTAAGTTTACTAATTAAACCCAACTGGAAGTAAAGTGCTTTTTAAAAAGAAAAGTATAGCCGACATGGAAGCTGAATCCCTTTCCAAACAAACCTGGAAACGGTTTCGCCGAAATGGTTTAGCAATGACAGGATTGGTTTTAATTTGCATCGCCAGTATTGTTTCTATTTTAGGTTATACAATTACTCCCGATTCAACTCCTTTCGCAAACGATCAAAAACCTGAACTTCATATTAAAGAACCGGGCTTTAGCATTCAATTGTTATTGCTCAAAAAAAATGAGGCGGCTAAAAGCACTAACTTTTTTACAAAAATGTTTGTGGGTGCGAACAGCGAATTCAGCTCGGTAGCGATTCATGATTATAAATTTGCAGGGCCTGAAATCATCGTAGAAGAATACACAGGACAAACTCCTAACAATGGCAATAAAGTTCCTTACAATTTGGCTGATGTTGTTTACGATGTAAATCCTAATAAGAAAATTAAATTCGATGAAGCATCGAATACACTTGAATTTACTTTGATCAGCTCAGGTGAAACCGTTAAAAAGAGCGTGACTGAATTACAAGAAGAAGTAAAAAACAATCACCTCGAAAGCAAAACTTTTTTATTAGGTACTGACTTAGCCGGCCGTGATTTGTTAAGTCGATTAATGATTGGAACGCGCATTTCATTAAGTGTTGGTTTTATTTCCGTTGTCATTTCAATTGTAATTGGAATTTTATTGGGTGCTTTAGCCGGTTATTTCCGTGGAAAAGTAGACGACCTCATTATGTGGAACATCAATGTTGTTTGGTCTATTCCCACTTTATTACTCGTAATTGCCATCACTTTAGTTTTAGGGAAAGGAATATTCCAGGTGTTTATCGCGGTAGGATTAACTATGTGGGTAGATGTGGCGCGTATTGTGCGCGGACAAATTTTAAGTATTCGTGAAAAAGAATTTGTGGAAGCAGGTCGCGCATTAGGTTATAAAAACATGCGAATCATTCTTCGTCACATTCTACCAAATGTAATGGGTCCGGTAATCGTAATTGCCGCATCTAATTTTGCTTCTGCTATATTAACTGAAGCCGGTTTAAGTTTTTTAGGTATAGGTGCTCAACCGCCAACTCCTTCCTGGGGCGAAATGATTAATGCGCACAGAGGTTATGTGTTGGTAGATAAAGCGTATTTAGCTTTTATTCCCGGTATTGCCATCATGTTACTTGTATTAGCATTTATGTTAGTAGGTAACGGTTTACGTGATGCGCTCGACTCCCGCTCTCTGGATTCTAAACCAATTATGGGCAGTTAAATATACCCAGCAGCGGGTATTTCCAATTTCTTTAAGTACAAGCACCTTTGTTTCAATAAAAATTATTGAAATGAAAAAGTTAGTTGTACTATTAGCGATTGCTATTTTAGGAATGACAAAATCAAATGCGCAAAGTTTTGGTTTTGGAACTATTACCGCTGATGCGGGTTTTGGTTTTGGAATGTATGGAATTAGAGCTTACTCGCCGGTAAATCAAGAGGAGCATACAGGCTTGGCTATTGTTGGAACTTTACCATCAGTAAATGCTGAATTTGGCCTATTACGTTTAATCGGTGTAGGCGTTCACTACCGTCGCGGTACTTACGGCGGTTATGGCGGAGGTAAAATTCGTGGTAACGACATCTGCGGAATGGTAAACTTACACTTGGCTAACAAAAAAGATAAATTCGATTTGTTAATTGGAGCGGGTTACGGCATCAGTGGATTTAAAACAAACACAACAACAACCGAAGGCATTAACGCTCGCGGAGGAATTTTAAGAATTCACGTGACTCCAAAATTATACTTCGGGAAATATGTTGGTATGTTCTTTCGTGTAGCCTATAATAAACACATGTTGAATAACAACCTTGAGTTAACTGATTCAAGCGGAAAATTGTGGACAGAAGCAGATGGAGCTACCTGGAATATGGGCGGACTTGAATTTAATTTAGGTGTAGCAATGAAATTAGCACTCTTAGGAGGCAAAAAAGAAGAAAGTAAGTAATAATCTAATACACTATTACAAACGAAAATATCCTGATAAAATTTATCAGGATATTTTTTTTCCTAAAATAACAAGATCTCTTTCGATGCCATCCATTAAGGCAACACCGGGCATGTGCGCCCAGGTTTCAAAACCAAATTGCTTGAATAATTTTAAACTGGGTTCGTTGTGTCCGAAAATAAAGCCCAATAGGTTTTTTACATTTAAATCGCCACAAGCATAAATTGCTTTTTGCAGGCAAACTTTTCCCAAGCCTTTTCCTCGGAAGTTTTCTTCCAAATAAATACTTACCTCCACTGTACCGTCGTAGGCCGGTCTTCCATAAAAGGAATTAAAACTCATCCAGCCCGCATATTCGTTATCACAGATCACCAACCATAAAGGACGCTTTGCGCTTGAATGTGCGTTAAACCATTGTAATTTGCTTACAACGGTCACCGGCTCAAGGTCGGCCGTCACTAAACGCGAAGGAATCGTAGAATTATACGTTGACACGATTTTTGGTAAATCCTCCAAGGTGGCGTATTGAAATTCTACATTCATTAATATAATAAATTATTGTACGGATAACGTTTAACATGCATGTCCTTCACCATCGTGTAAATGGTAGATTTAAGTTCATCGACATTTATTTTGTTTTGTGCGCTAATGAAAATACACGGACTATTCAAAGCACCCATCCAGGTTTTTTTCAAATCATCCATCGATAAATTACGCTTTGTTATTGGCGTCAAATCATCCTCATCCTTTTTCTCATAGGTAAACGCATCGATTTTATTAAAGATTAAAAGTGTTGGTTTATCACCGGCGCCTATTTCTTTCAAAGTTTCTCTAACCACATTAATGTGATCTTCAAAATGCGGATGTGAAATATCAACTACATGCAATAAGATATCAGCTTCACGAACTTCATCCAAAGTAGATTTAAAACTCTCAACTAATTGTGTTGGTAGTTTACGAATAAAACCAACCGTATCACTTAACAGGAAAAAAAGATTATCAATAGTTACTTTTCTTACTGTTGTATCCAAGGTGGCAAATAATTTATTCTCTGCAAATACGTGACTTTTACTCATCAAATTCATAATGGTAGATTTGCCAACGTTTGTATAACCAACCAATGCCACACGAATCATTTCTCCTCTACTCTTTCGCTGCGTAGCCATTTGCTTATCGATAGTAAGTAACTGTTCTTTTAAAGCCGCGATTTTATCGCGCACAATTCGCCTATCTGTTTCGATTTCTTTTTCACCGGCACCACCGCGTGTTCCTGTGCCACCACGTTGTCTCTCCAAGTGAGTCCACATACCCGTTAAACGCGGCAATAAATACTGATACTGCGCTAACTGAACTTGTGTTTTAGCATGTGCCGTTTGTGCTCGTTGAGAAAATATTTCAAGAATTAATGTGGTGCGGTCAAGAATTTTCTTTCCGAGTTCCTTTTCAAGATTTCGTTGTTGTGAGGGTGATAATTCATCATCAAAGATTACTACATCAATATTGTTTTCTTTGATAAAAGCCGCAATTTCCTGTGTTTTGCCTTTACCGATAAAAGTAGATTTATCAGGCTTGTCTAATTTTTGTGTAAACCATTTACGCGTTTCAACACCATAGGTTTCCGCTAAAAACTCAAGTTCCTCTAAATACTCTTTCGAACGGTCTTCGTCTTGCAGTTTAGAAATAACCCCGACTAACACCGCCAACTTTGGCTGATGGGTTGTAGAGGCAGAATCAGATTTCATGAATGAGAACTATTTACCCTTAATATTGCTTTCTACATAAGAAGAAATGGCTGCAGCTTGCTCCTCACTCATTTCAATTTTCACCATGCTTCCCTTACCATTTAAAATGGTTTGCTTAATGGCAGCGGCATCCATCACAGTTTTAGAAATATCTGCCGCACCCATGGCACCTTGTTTGCCGTCATCACCATGACACAATTTGCAATTAGCTTCATATAGTGCTTTTCCATCTGTAGAGGCAATACCTTCAGTCGGAACTGCCACTTTATGCTTACGGCTCATTTCTGCCAAACCATAACTCGCTGTAATCATTAATAACGATAATGCGGCCAAGATTTTATTTCCCTTTTTAAATCCGATAATAGCAACCGGAATAGAAGTTAATACCAACGCAATTTTTATAATCATGATGGTTTTAATTTCAGGCATCTGCGTTAACATGTAAACACCTGTAATCAAAAATAAAGTACTCACAATCATTTCAGGAATCTTAGTGACTTTAGTAAATTTTTGAAGTAAATCTTGCTTATTACTTAACAGTAAAACAGTTTTAATAACATAGATTAAAAAAAACAAGGTTACTGCTAACCAATGCGTATGTAAGAATGCTTTATACATGTGATTTTATTTTATCCAAAATTAACAATTTATATTATATTTGGATACCTTTAAAAACGATGTTAAAAAGAATATATTTTGCTGTTACTGTCTTATTTACTATAAGTTCCGCTTCAGCGCAAACCACCTTCCCTTCTAATGGGGCTCCAAATCCGGTTCACACCATTTATGCATTCACAAATGCTAATATTCATGTCGACCAGGATATAACGATCAATAATGGCGTTCTTGTGATACAAGACGGTAAAATTATTGCGGCAGCCGAAAAGGCAACTATCCCATCATCGGCTATCGTATATAATTTAAATGGAAAACATATTTATGCTTCCTTCATTGATTTATATTCCAATTTCGGATTAGCAGAAGCATCACAACCAAAAGACGGGAAAAAACAGAATGCACCAAAAGAAATCAAAAAGGGTGCTTATGGATGGAATCCGGCAATCAGAGCAGATGTAGAAGCGCATAAAGAATTTACCTACAATAAGGATAAAGCATCAGAGTTAATGAAAATGGGCGTTGGACTTGTAGTTACTTCCTCAAAAGACGGTATTGTAAGAGGAAGTGGTGCTTTAGTTCACTTAGCGAATCAAAAAGAAAATGAAGCCATAATTAAAGATAAGGCTGCAGCTTTTTACTCTTTCAAAAAAGGAAATTCACCGGAACAATATCCAGGATCACTAACCGGTGCGATGGCGCTATTGCGCCAAACTTATTACGACGCAAAATGGTATAAAGAAAATTCTGCGAAAACCGAATATAACATCTCACTTGAGGCCTTTAATTCACTTAGCACTTTGCCGGCTATATTCGACGCGGGTGATAAGTATAATGCTTTACGCGCAAACGTTATTGGAAAAGAGTTTGGCGTAAAATATATTATTAAAGGCGGAGGAAATGAATATCAACGCATCGCAGATATCCAATCGACTTATTGCAAATACATCATACCAGTTAACTATCCGGATGCTCCTGATGTAGAAGATCCTTTAGATGCCACTGAAGTTTCGCTGGCCGAATTAAAACATTGGGAATTGGCGCCTACCAATGCAGCTGCAATGGAGACTAATATGATTCCCTTCTGCTTTACAAGCGCTGATCTTAAAGATGCCAAACAATTTTTACCAAATATTCGTAAAGCCATTCTTCATGGTTTAAGTGAAAAAACCGCTTTACGCGCTCTCACTACAAATCCGGCATCGTTTATAAATCAAAGCGATAAAATTGGCGCATTAAAAACGGGCATGCTAGCCAATTTTTTTATTTCGAATAAAAATATTTTTGAAGATGACGCCATCATCTATGAACACTGGTGTAATGGTCAACAATCCGTTTTTGAGGATATGAATATGCCTGACATCAGAGGAAATTACAAATTAATTAGCAGCGATGGCAAGAATTTTTCAGTGTCAATTAAGGGTGATGCTGCAAAACCTTCCGGCGCCATAAAAATGGATACTACAAAAAAACCTCTAACCATAGTTTTCAAAAACAATCTGGCTACTTTTACTTTTCAATACGACAGTAATAAAACAGCACGACTCAGTTTAAATTACAATGCACTTAACAAAACATTTACAGGAAAAGGGCAATGGGCCAACGGTTCTTGGTTTGATTTCGATTTGAATTTTATTTCGGCTGATACTTCAAAATCTAAACCTATAGATAAAAAGAAAAAGCCGGAAATTGGAAAGGTATATTATCCATTCTCGGCTTATGGGGAACCTTTGCCTGAAAATGACGGAATTCTAAGAGATGCTCTAACTAAATTTAAAAATCGCTATGACGCCATCTTAATTAAGGATGCCACTATTTGGACAAATAATGGTGACTCCGTTTTAAAAGAGTATGATGTTTATATTACAGAAGGGAAAATAGTACGCATTGCGCCAAATATTGATGCTCCGAAACTCGCGTTTGCGAAAATTATAAATGCAAAAGGAATGCATCTCACTCCTGGAATCATTGATGAACATTCACACATCGCTTTAAGCGGAGGTGTGAATGAATGGGCACAAGCAAGTAGCGCTGAAGTACGAATGGGTGATGTAATTAATCCTGAAGACATCAATATTTATCGTCAATTATCCGGCGGCGTAACATGCGCTCAATTATTACATGGTTCCGCAAATCCTGTTGGCGGACAAAGTCAGATTATTAAACTACGTTGGGGAATGGGACCCGAAGAGATGAAGTATTACAATGCTCCGGGTTTTATCAAATTTGCACTTGGAGAAAATGTAAAACAAGGCAATAATCCTTATGGCTCTAATCGTTTTCCGCAAACGCGTATGGGCGTTGAACAAACGTATATAGACATTTTTACCAGAGCACTTGAATACAAAAAACAAAATGAAGCATTCGCAAAAACTAGCAGTAAACAAAAAGGCATTACCGTTTCTCCAAGAAAGGATATTGAATTAGATGCTATTGTTGAAATTTTAGACAGCAAACGATTTATCACCTGTCATAGTTATGTACAAAGTGAAATTAATATGTTGATGCATGTAGCGGATAGCTTCCACTTTAAGGTGAATACGTTTACGCATATTTTAGAAGGATATAAAGTAGCGGATAAAATGAAAAACCATGGCGTAACCGCGTCAACGTTTGCCGATTGGTGGGCTTATAAAATGGAAGTAATGGATGCTATTCCGTATAACGCCGCTTTGCTTACAAAAATGGGAGTAAATACTTGTATCAACAGTGATGATGCGGAAATGGGAAGGCGTTTAAATCAGGAAGCTGCGAAATCTATTAAGTATGGTGGATTAACCGAAACCGAAGCTTTAAAATTAGTGACTTTAAATCCGGCAAAAGCGCTTCGCATTGATGATAAAGTGGGAAGCATTCAAGTTGGAAAAGTGGCCGATGTGGTTTTATGGAACGATAATCCATTAAGTATTTATGCGAAAGCTGACAAAACTATTATCGATGGTCAGATTTATTTTGATCGTGAAGAAGACGCGAAACGTCGAGAAGAAATTAAAAAAGAGAAGGCGCGTTTGGTAAGTAAGTTAATCGCCGAAAAACAAAAAGGAACAAAGACAGTTAAACCTTCGGGACGTAAACAACAGTTATATCATTGTGATACTATTGAGGAATAAAATGAAAAAGATTAGATACATTATTGCGTTATTAGTTGTGGTTTTACAATTAAACGCACAAAACAAAAAGAAAATTCTATTAATGAATGGCGTTGCGCACATTGGCAACGGCACCATTATTGAAAACAGTTACATTGGTATTGCAGATGGAAAAATTAATCTTGTAACAGATGCGAAAACGTCTAAAATAGATCCGTCTGCTTATGACACCATTATCCATATAGAAGGAAAACATGTCTATCCTGCTGTTATTTCTCCCAATAATATTTTAGGCTTGCAAGAAGCCGAGGCTGTTCGTCCGACTAGCGACTACAGCGAAACCGGCGGACTTAATCCGAATGTAAGAAGTTTGGTTGCGTTTAATACCGACAGTAAAATTTTACCAACCGTAAAAACGAATGGCGTGCTTTATACACAATGTACACCGCGCAGCGGACTTATTTGCGGTTCATCCTCTATTTTAGCCACAGAAGGTTGGAATTGGGAAGACGCAGTCTTAAAGGCAGATGATGGCATTCATGTAAATTTTCCAAAGTCAATACAAAAACAAGGTTGGTGGGCAGAACCGGAGCCAAGTAATAAAAACTCCAAGTTTGATGAAGAATTAAAAGCGCTTACCAAGTTTTTTGAAGATGCATCCGCATATTGTAAAACTTCTAATCCTACTGAAAAAAACCTGCGCTTTGAAGCCATGCGTTGTGTTTTTAATGGTCAATGCAATTTGTATTTAAATGCAAATACCGCAAAAGATATCATCATGGCTGTAAACTTTGCAAAGAGTTTTAATATTGCCAAACCTGTTATAATAGGCGGAAAAGAAAGCTGGAAAATTACTGCATTTCTTAAGTCAAATAAAATTCCGGTTATATTAAATCGTTTACATGATTTACCGGATCACCCAGAAGATGATATTGATATTACTTTTAAAACTCCGGCTTTACTTCAAAAAGACAGTGTATTGTTTTGTTTGCAGTTTGAAGGTGATATGGAAGCCATGCAAAGTCGCAACTTGCCTTTCTTAGCAGGCACTTCCGTTACCTATGGTTTAACAAAGGAGCACGCTTTACAATCCATCACCCTCAACACGGCAAAAATTCTTGGTATTGAAGGAATGATAGGCAGTTTGGAGGTAAACAAACTCGCTTCAATTGTTGTGTCCGAAGGTGATTTATTGGATATGAAAACGAACCAAGTTGTTTTAGCTTACATAAAAGGCAAATCTGTTAACTTAACGAATGAACAATACTTACTTTATCAGAAGTATAAAACCAAATACGGTTTAAAATAACCATCGGTCATAGAATTACCTCATTTAATACTAATTAACATTTCATGCGCAATAAAAGTATTTAACTTGTGTTGTGATTAAATGAGCGTAAAAAAACAAATAACCAGAACTGCAGAAGTTTCGATTGACAAGCAAGGATTTTTACACTTTAAAATAATTGATGGTTCTGTGATAGATGAAGAAGACGCGTTAGACAACTTACTTGTTATTAAAACCATTTCCGAAAACAAAAAAATGCTTAAGCTAATTGACTTAAGAGGGAAATGGAAAATGACTAAAAAAGCGAGAGAGGTTTCAGAAAAAAACGTATCAGCGAAAAACACGATTGCCCGTGCTTACATCATTGATGGTTTTTTAACAAAGCTATTATTAAAATTCTTCCGTTCATTCAGCTCTAATGATTGTCCGCAGGAATTTTTCACTGATGAAGAAGAAGCTGTTGAGTGGCTACTTAGAAACGAATAATCAAGAAACTACCATAAAAAAAGCCCCTTCCTTCGAAGGGGCTTTTCATTTTCATTGTTCAAATATTAGTCAACGATAATTTTTTGCGTGTGTTTTTCAGCACCTACAGTGATGTTTACAAAGTAAACGCCTTTTTGTAAATCAGATAAATCTAAAGTTAAAGTCTCACCTGTTGTAACCGCAGATGCTTTTGCAGTGCGAACAACTTGACCTAACATGTTAATTACATTAATATCACAACCTTGTTTAGCAAGAGGCAAGTTGATTTTAACTTTCCCTGAAGTTGGATTAGGATACACTTCAAATGCTCGTGGAGCATTAGTCACTTCATTTAATCCTAATGGAGCACCGCTAAATTTGAAGATACCACCTACACCTAAGTTATCACCAAAACTTCCAGCCCAAGCATTAGTGTTGTCAGCGAAATCTAATGTTAAATACTGGATGTTAGAACCACCCCAACTGTTCCAGGTAGCACCATGATCAGTTGAGTAAGAAATAACCTGATTTCCTGTACCTGCACCGGCAGAAGCAAACCAACTTGTTCCTGTAATTGGCGCGATGTCGTTTAATCCCATATTAGGATCTAATGGAGAAACTTGAGTCCAAGTAGCACCACCGTCAGTAGTTCTGTATAAACCTAAAACAGGAGAAGTTGTTGTTCCTGAATAAGCATAAGCTAAACCGTTATTTGCATCAGTAAACGCTAAATCATTAACACCTACAACAGCACCTGTAATTGTACCTACAGTCCAGTTTAAACCACCATCATTTGAATGGTAAACACGACCGTTATTTGTACCAAACCAAATATCATTAGTTCCATATTTTGTGTAGATGTTAACTAAACCATATTCTGAAGAGTTTAATGGATTTGGAATGTTTGCACCTGGAACTTTAGTCCAAGTTGCACCGCCATCAGTAGTACGATAAATTTCGTACTCACCACCAACCGGATCACCTTGAATAATACCAACTGAAGGAGTCACAAAACAAACGACATTAACGAAAGATGCGTTGTTTGTATAGCCTCCTGCAGGGGTCATGTTAGTCCAAGTAGTACCACCGTTTGTGGTTTGATGAACAGCCCCTTTATTTTGAGTTGCTTTTGTATAAGCTGATACCCAAGCTGTATTTGCATCAATAGCGTCTAAATTAGCCATTACATAAGTATTTGTATCTGCATAAACGTTTCCGCCTGCCCAAGTTGTACCACCATTGGTTGTACGTGAAAACCAGTTATAGTTTTCGTTTGGCGCTAAACCATTGTAACCAATAGCCCACACGTCGTTTGTGCTAACCGCATCTAAAAAACGAACACCCGCGTAAGGAGTAGTTCCATTGAAATTACCGGTTTGGATAATGTTCCAAAACGGACTAGGAGTAGCTTGAGCGAAGGCTCCAACAGAAAGAGCCGCAGCAGCTAAAGAAAGTAAAGTTTTTTTCATGTTTAATTATTTTTATTTAGGCTAAGATACGCATTTTAATGCAATTAAAAACAAAATTTAAGCTCCCAAAGTCCTGTTGAATGCCTATTTATACTTAAATTTGCCGAAATTTTTAAGATGATTAGTACTGATATAGCCATTATTGGAGCCGGGCCCGTGGGTTTATTCGCCATTTTCGAATGCGGATTATTAAAAATGCGCTGCCATTTAATTGATTATTTACCCCAACCCGGTGGTCAGTTATCTGAAATTTATCCTAAAAAACCCATCTATGATATCCCGGGGTATCCAACTGTATTGGCACAAGAATTGGTAGATAACTTAATGAAGCAAGCAGAGCCTTTTAAGCCATCTTTTACTTTAGGTGAACGAATTGAAAAGTTGGAGAAACGCGGCGACCGTGATTTTTTACTCGAAACTAATTTAGGAACCCAAATTCAGGCGAAATGTATTGTAATTGCGGGTGGATTAGGTTGCTTTGAACCGCGTAAACCCGAAGTAAGCGGATTAGAGAAATTTGAAAACGGTAAAGGAGTTAACTATATGATCCTTGATCCGGAAAAGTACAGAGGTAAAAAAATGGTACTGGCAGGTGGGGGTGACAGTGCTTTAGATTGGACCATCTTTTTAGCTGATGTGGCCGAGAAAGTGACCTTAGTTCATAGGAGCGAATCATTTAGAGGGGCCCCGGACAGTGTAAACAAAGTGATGAAATTAGCCGAAGAAGGAAAAATTAATTTACTGCTTAACACCAATTTAAATTCCGTAAAAGGAAACGGCCATCTCGAATCCGTTACTGTGGCAAATTCAAAATCAAACGAAACTCAGGAAATACCAACAGATTATTTGATTCCATTATTCGGACTATCACCAAAATTAGGTCCTATCGAGCACTGGGGCTTAAACATTGATAAGAATGCCATTGAAGTAAACACCGACGATTACAGCACCAATGTGGAAGGGGTTTATGCTATTGGAGATATCAACACCTATAAAAACAAATTAAAGCTGATTTTATGCGGTTTTCATGAAGCGGCCTTAATGAGTCATAGTGCGTACAAGTATATTAATCCGGGTGTGAAATACACCATGAAATATACCACTGTAAACGGTGTAAATACATTCTAAATCCTTTCACATTTATTGCACAATTATATTTCCCGCTTACAGGGAAATTGTTACTTTTGGTAAAAATTTTACGTGGCCAAAAACTCTAAATATATTGCCGGCACTTGGATGATAATATGGCTTCCGTTTCTAATCATTTTATTGATTGTTTCATTAGTCGCTAACGAAGTGTTAGGTGACCTGCCAAGTGTTGAAGAGTTACAAAATCCTAGGAGCAATCTGGCAACCGTTATATACAGCTCCGACGGAAAAGAATTAGGAAAATATTACAACGAAAATCGCGTCAACGTTACTTTCAAAGATTTAGATAAAGACCTGGTAGACGCTTTAGTTGCTACTGAAGACGCGCGCTTTTATGAGCATAACGGCGTTGATATAAAAGCCCTTTTACGTTCTGCTTCTGGTGTGTTTACCGGCGGCTCTAAAGGCGGAGGAAGTACCATTACACAGCAGCTGGCTAAGATGATGTTTCCGCGTGAAAAACTCAGCAAATTTCAATTGGTTATTCGAAAAATTAAAGAATGGGTTATTGCCACACGACTTGAAAAAAATTATACCAAAGAGGAAATCATGGCCATGTACCTCAATAAATTCGACTTTTTGAATTTAGCAGTTGGTGTTAAATCGGCTGCCAAAATTTATTTTAATTCTAATCCCGATAGTTTACGCATTGAGCAAGCTGCCATGTTAGTTGGTATGGCTCAAAATCCTTCACTCTATAATCCCATTCGTTTCGAAGAAAAAACCAAACATCGCCGTAATGTGGTTTTAAGTCAGATGTTGAAATACGGTTACATTAACCAAACACAATTCGACACTTTAAAAATTAAACCATTAGGACTTAGTTTCCGGCCGGAAGATCACAACGAAGGCCCTGCTCCCTACTTCAGAGAATACTTACGCGAAAACTTTCTAAAGCAATGGTGCGAAAATCATATTAATCCTGAAACAAAAAAACCTTACAATATTTACAAAGATGGCTTAAGAGTTTACACTACCATCGATTCACGTATGCAGCAATATGCTGAAGAAGCAGTGGCAGAGCACATGCTCGAATTACAAAAAGCGTTCATTAAAGATTGCAAACAAAAACGCAATGCACCTTTTGCCTATAACGTAAAAAAAGAAGAGATTCAGGCCATCATGACATCTTCCATGAAGCGGAGTGATCGTTATCGCGAATTAAAACAACAAGGTTTAAGCAAAGAACAGATTGAAAAAAACTTTAACACACCTGCAAAAATGACGGTGTGGAGTATCAGAGGGGAAATTGACACAACAATGACACCAATGGATAGCATTCGCTATTACAAAGGATTTCTTCAAACGGGTTTTATGGCTGTTGATCCGCAAACCGGACAAGTACGCGCTTGGGTTGGCGGCATTAATCACAAGCATTTTAAATATGATCACGTAAAAGTAGGTAAACGTCAAGTAGGCTCAACCTTTAAACCTTTTGTTTATGCCATGGCAATACAGGAAGGGTATTCACCCTGCTATCAAATGCCTTGTGTGAAAACGTGTGTAACTACAGAAGATGGTAAAGAATGGTGTCCGGATAATTCTTTTAACGCTCGTCAGAAAGCAAAGTGGGAAAACCGACTTCTCACCTTAAAACAAGCCCTTGCACTCTCTGTGAATTATATCAGTGCCGCACTCATGAAAAAATTTGGACCATACGCTGTTGTTAATCTTGCGAAACGAATGGGTATTACTTCGCATCTTGATCCTGTTCCGTCTTTGTGTCTTGGTACAGCAGATATTTCCGTATTCGAAATGGTTGGCGCTATTGCCACTTTCCCTAATCAAGGCACATTTGTTCAGCCTACATTCATTACACGTATCGAAGATAAAAACGGAAAAGTACTGGAAGAATTCATGCCACAAACCGATGAGGTGTTTAGTCCCGAAAAAGCTTATGTGATGTGTCAGCTTATGAAAGGCGTTGTGCAACACGGAACGGGTATGGGATTAGCCAAATACAAATTAGGTGCTCAAATAGGAGGAAAAACCGGAACTACACAAAACAATTCCGACGGATGGTTCATTGGTTACACGCCTGATTTAGCAGCCGGATGTTGGGTGGGGGCTGAAGACCGTAGTGTACATTTTAACAGCACTGATGTTGGTCAGGGCGCAACCATGGCTATGCCGATATGGGGGAAGTTTTTTCAAAAAGCGCTTAATGACCCAACACTAAAATTGAGCAAAGGCGATTTCGTTAAACCGGATAATTTAGGTGATATAGAATTAGATTGTGCAAAATATGAATTAGAAACAATTCCCGGAGAGGATTTTGAAGAGGGAGGATTTTAGTTGCACACTCTAAATTTTTAATTTTATAAATGATTTTTTAAGATATGATAAACAAAGTAGTAAAAAATGCCGACGAAGCCATTAAAGACATACAAGACAACATGACTTTGTTGTTGGGTGGTTTTGGTTTATGCGGTATTCCCGAAAATTGTATTTCCGCACTTGTAAAAAAAGGCGTGAAGGGATTAACCTGCGTAAGCAACAATGCCGGAGTTGATGATTTCGGTTTAGGATTATTATTGCAAACTCGCCAGGTAAAGAAAATGATTTCTTCATACGTTGGCGAAAACGATGAATTCGAGCGTCAAATGCTGAGTGGTGAATTAGAAGTTGAATTGATTCCTCAAGGCACACTAGCTACACGTTGTTTAGCCGCAGGATACGGAATGCCGGCCATTTTTACGCCTGCAGGTGTTGGAACAGAAGTAGCGATTGGTAAAGAGGTGCGTAAATTTATATTTAACGGTGTTGAAAAGGATTATTTGATGGAGTATGCGTTTGATGCGGATTTTGCAATTGTAAAAGCATGGAAAGGTGATACTGCCGGTAATTTGATTTACCGTTCTACAGCAAGAAATTTCAATCCAATGATGGCAATGGCCGGAAAAATTACCATTGCGGAAGTAGAAGAGTTGGTGCCTGTTGGAGAATTGGATCCGGATCAAATACACACACCGGGAATTTATGTGCAACGTATTTTCAAAGGTGAGAATTACGAAAAACGTATTGAACAAAGAACGGTAAGAAAGAAATCTTAATAAAATATTGAAGCATGTTAGATAAAAACGGAATAGCAAAACGCATTGCCCGCGAGGTAAAAGACGGAATGTATGTAAACCTTGGTATTGGCATTCCTACTTTAGTAGCGAACTACATCCCGCAAGGAATTAATGTTGAATTACAATCTGAAAACGGAATTTTAGGCATGGGACCATTCCCCTTCGAAGGAGAAGAAGATGCCGATTTAATTAATGCCGGAAAGCAAACAGTTACACTTTTACCTGGAGCTGTTATCTTCGATAGCGCCATGAGTTTTGGAATGATTCGCGCACAAAAAGTTGACCTTACCATTTTAGGCGCTATGGAAGTAAGCGAGAATGGAGATATTGCCAACTGGAAAATTCCGGGGAAAATGGTAAAAGGAATGGGTGGTGCTATGGATTTAGTTGCTTCGGCAAAAAACATTATTGTTGCCATGCAGCAAGTAAACAAAGCAGGCCAATCGAAATTATTACCTAAATGCGATTTGCCTTTAACCGGCATTCATTGCATTAAAAAAGTGGTAACAGAACTTGGCGTTTATGACATTCTTCCTGAAGGAGGATTTAAATTATTGGAGCGTGCTCCAGGAGTAAGTGTTGAACAAATCAAAGCCGCTACCGCCGGTAAACTAATTGTAGAAGGTGAAATTCCTGAAATGATTATTTAAACTATACAATTTTTTTGAATTTTAAACGTTTTATGAATTACGCCTTAAAGTCTATAATGAAGCATAAATTACTCGCCATTCTTTGTTTGATATTTTTTGTTTTTTCTTCGTGTGAGCAGGAAGAAGAGTTACTTAGTCAAAACTTCTCATATACTCAGGTTTTTGACATGGATAATGGTGTTACAAACACAACTTCTTATATAGAAGGCAATAATGCTCATTCCGGTAAATGGTTTAGCAGAACTGATTCATCTGTTAATTTTGGTTTTGGCTATTCATATATTTTACCAGACTCCTTAATGGGTCGTGCTGTTGACTTAAGCGTGGAAGGATGGGTTAGAACAGGTGACATAAAAAATAATTGCGAATTGGTTATTTCTGTATCTACCCCGGATAGTTTATACATTTGGGTTGGTTGTGATGTGAAAAACGCAATTAAAAATCCCAATGAGTGGACATTTGTTAGCAATAGTTTTCGTGTTGGTCCGGAAATAACTTCCAAACCAAATCTAAAATTTACCATATTAGCCCATAACGTAGATGCTAAATCATACTTCGATGTGGATGATGTTAAACTGAGTATCAAAGAAGAATTTTAATTTTGAAAGTTGCTGTAATTGGGGCAGGACCCGCAGGCATGACAGCCGGGTATGAACTTGCCAAGAGTATAAAAAATGTTGATGTATATGAAGCCGGCTCATCAGTTGGCGGAATGGCTAAAACAATTGAACTGTGGAATCAAAAAGTAGATATTGGTCCGCACCGCTTTTTTAGTAACGATACACGCGTTAATGAACTATGGTTAGAGGTTGTAGGTAATGATTATGAAATGGTTGACCGCCTCACCCGAATTTATTACAACAAAAAGTTTTTTCACTATCCTATCAAAGCCTTTAATGCTCTCTCAAATATGGGAGTTTTTAAAGCTGCGTCTTGTATGGTTTATTATGGAGTAGAAAAAATTTCTCCGACAAAAGACATCAGTACCTTCGAAGGTTGGGTAACGAACCGCTTTGGAAAAAAACTATATCAAATATTTTTTAAAACCTATACTGAAAAGTTGTGGGGAATCCCATGCGACGTGTTAGATGCTGATTTTGCCGCCCAGCGAATTAAAAAATTCAGTTTAGGTGAGGCTATTAAAACCGCATTGTTTGGCAATAGCGGAAAACACAAAACATTAGTTGATCAATTTGCCTATCCTCATGGAGGAACAGGAATTGTTTATGAACGCATGGCTCAATTTGTTAAAGACAAAGGCGGCAATGTGTTCTTAAACACACCGGTAAAGAAAGTTATTACAAAAAACGGAAAGGCTTGCGCTCTTGAATTAGAGGATGGGACAGTTAAAGAATACGACCACATTATTTCTTCCATGCCATTATCTTTAATGGTTACTCGTCTTCCCGAGGTGTCTGAGAATATAAAAGCTGCGGCACAAGATTTAAAATTCAGAAATACAATAATTGTTTACCTAAATGTACAGGCAAAAGATTTGTTTCCTGACAATTGGTTATACGTTCATAGTGCCGATTTACAAATGGGCCGATTAACTAATTTCAGAAATTGGGTTCCGCAATTATACGGTAAAGAAGAAAGCACAATTTGCGCTCTCGAATATTGGTGCTACGACGAAGATGACTTCTGGAGCAAAAGCGACAAAGAATTAATCGAACTTGGTAAAATAGAGCTAAGAAAAACCGGATTAATTGGCAACGCCGAAATAAGTGATGGTTTCGTTTATAAAATTCACAGATGCTACCCGGTATATTCTACAGGCTATAAAGAAAGATTAAAACCGGTTGAAGACTATTTAAGCAGTGTTCAAAATCTACATGTTATAGGTCGATATGGCGCATTTAAATATAATAATCAAGACCATAGTATCTTGATGGGGCGCTTAGCAGTAGAAAACATATTAAAAGGTACTCATCATAACCTGTGGGAAATTAATACCGATTACGATAGTTATCAGGAATCATCAGTCATCACAAAAACCGGATTGGAGAAAAAATAATGTTTGACAGTTATTTTTCAAATACTCAGCAATTACAAATCTTTGCTGCTTTTCTTTTAATTGTTACTTCTATATTTCTTTTTGAATTTACCAAAAAACAAAAAACAGCACTTTTAGTTTTTTTCAGTGGTATTTTAACCTTAAAATTATTTTACGCATTACTGGATCCATTCGTGCATACCTGGGATGAACAGGTTCATGCATTAGTTGCAAAAAACTTGATGAACGACTTTCTTAAACCTACCCTATTCCCTGAAAATATATTATCCTTTCATCATGAAAATTGGACCGGCAATTATATTTGGGTTCACAAGCAACCACTCTTTCTTTGGCAAATTGCACTTTCCTATAAATTATTTGGCGTTAGTGTTTTTGCATTAAGATTACCCAGTGTTATCTGTGCGACCTTAACGGTTTTTTTTGTTTACAGAATTGGAAAGAATTTTGCGAATCAAAAAATAGGATTTTATTCGGCCCTGTTTTATGGCGTTTTAAATTATATTAATGAAACCTTAGCAGCCTATTATCCAACCGATCACAACGATATCGTTTTTCTTTGTTATGTTACCGGAAGTCTTTGGGCCTTTTCAGAACATATACTCAATCCTGAGAATAAAAAATGGATCTTGCTTATTGGAGTGTTTTCGGGCCTTGCAATCTTAACAAAATGGCTTGTGGGCCTCTTAGTGTACTCCGGTTGGGCATTATATACAGCAATTAATACCCCTAAGAAATTTTACTTGCCTAAGCTTTACATCAAACATTTAAAGGCATTAGTAATTACCGCTGCTATTGCCATTCCTTGGCAAATTTATATTATCATTAATTATCCGGTTGAGGCAGCACATGAATACTCTTATAACTCTAAACATTTAACTGAGGTTATTGAAGGTCATGGTGGCAATGCCTGGTTTCACTTTGACAATCTTCAGCTCACCATAGGTCATGCAAGTATTTATTTTATATTGCTTGGCTTTTTCCTTTTACAATATTTTATCACAGACAAAAAAGTTTACTTCGTGTTGCTTTTTTATGTAAGTCTAGTTTTTATATTTTTCACTATTGCGGTCACAAAAATGCCGGCCTTTACTCTTGTTGTATATCCTTTCATCATGATGGGGTTAGCCGCTATACCACTTTACCTGATTAAATCGTTTAAAATTTTAAATTCTAAAGCCCAGAATGTAATCATGGCATTGGCATTGGTATTTATTTCGTTTATTCTTATAAAACTAGAAACCACTCAGGAACTTCACACAAAATGGAAAAAGAACCCTGTCGTTTATGCCGATCGAATTTTTTATCTAAAATGGAAAAAAACATGTAAGTATATAAAATCATTGAAGCTGGATAAATCTTATGTGGTCTTTAATTGTAATGAATTTAGGCATATTTCATTCATGTTCTATACAGATAACATTGGCATGTGGGGTTATCCGGATGCCTTCACTGTTGAAACTCTTAAATCAAAGAATAAAAAAATTGCCGTTATCAATGATGGGCATCTACCTCCTTTTTGTATTAATAATAAAGACGTACTTATCATTCATGTTCCCTCGTAATACCTTTTAGTTTCAGATTCATTCCTTAATAGCATATCAAATGAGTCTGTATAACTTCTTATTTAAAGACACATTGGTTTGGACTAACCTGTAATTTTCTTAATTTTAAACAAAAATGGACTCCATTACTAATACCGATTCTATATTTAAAAAACCAAGCATTTTACTTTTAGTATTTACGCTATGCTTTTCGGTTATCACAATGGATTTGTGGAGACATTGGCACTTAATGCATAAAGATGATCATCAGTTTTATTGGGATGTAGCGGGTTATTATTCCTATTTGCCTTCTGAGTTTATTATTCATGATTATCAACCCAATGGCAAAGAGTACCAAAAGTATCTTTTAACTTTACCAAATGGAGAAAAAATAACAAAAGGCACATATGGTATGGCCTTGCTTTATTCACCTTTCTTCGCATTAGGATATAAAATTGCTATAAATGAACATAAACCATTAGATGGATTTAGTGAACCTTTTGCAATAACATTGCACTGGGGAAGTATTTTATACGGCTTGCTTGGCTTACTGTTGTTACGAAATTTTTTGATTAAGTATTATTCTGAAAAAGTAACTACAGTTACATTAGCGATCATTTTTTTTGGCACCAATCTTTTCTATTATGTTTTATCCGCAAGCGAAATGACGCATGGATATTTGTTTTTTCTCTACTCTGCTTTTCTTTTAACCACCTATCATTGGTATCAACGTGTAACATATCTTAAAACAACTCTCCTTGGTTTACTAATTGGCGTTATTACCTTAATTCGTCCCACTGAAGTTCTTGTAGTTGTTCTTTTTTTATTTATCCACTTATCAACTTCTACAAAATTTAAAGATAGAGTCATTTATGTCTTTCAACAATACAAGCATCTATTAATTATTGTACTGCTTGCTTTTTTAGTTTGGGTGCCACAACTGCTTTTTTGGAAACAGCATACAGGGCAATATTTTTACTTTTCTTATCCTGACGAACGCTTTTTTTGGGGAGATCCTCAAATTATAAATATTTTATTCAGTTACAGAAAAGGATGGTTTGTTTATACACCATTAATTATTCTTGCCTTCGTAGGAATGATTTCAATGCAGAAAAAATACCCTACTCTTAGAAATGCTATTTTAGTCATTACAATAATTAATATTTATGTGCTAAGCTGCTGGTGGGATTGGTTTTTTGGCGGAGGCTTTGGCGGAAGAGCATTCGTTCAGCACTACGCCTACTTATCTATACCTATTGCTTCTTTATGTGAATACATTTTCGAATTGCTTCCAAAAATTAAATTCAGGTCCATTCTTCAATTACTTTTTATAATCATAATTTTTGCAGGAATCAATTTAAATATTGGCCAAACCTATCAATACAACTACGACCTTATACATTACAGTAGTATGACAAAAGAGGCCTATTGGCATAATTTTGGGCGATATAAAATTTACGGTATGCATGAAGGTAAGTACTGGCAAATTTTGTCGGAACCGGATTATGAAAAATTACATAAAGGTGAAAGAGACCAATAAACATATCAAACTTCTCATTGTCATTCCCTGTTATAATGAAGAGGAATCCATTGGTAGTTTATTACAGTCGCTTCAGTCTTTAAGTCTTCCTAATGTTTCTATCACCGCTTTGCCTGTGAATGATTGCTCAAAAGATAATACTCTTTCTGTTATCAGAAAACACACCTCCACTTACTTAAATCTTCCCGTAAATCTGGGTATTGGAGGTGCGGTACAATCCGGTTATAAATACGCATACAAAAATAAATTTGATATCGCCATTCAGTTAGATGGTGACGGACAACACCCAATTAGTGAAATTCAAAATCTCCTTCAACCTATACTAAACAATGAAGCCGATGTGGTTATTGGCTCACGCTTCATCACTAAACAAGGTTTTCAATCTTCCACTTTACGCCGAACAGGAATTAAATATTTTAAAAACCTGAATCGACTGTTACTTGGCATTACTATTACCGATAGTACATCCGGATTCCGTGCATTAAACCTAAAAGCACTGGAGATTGTAAATGATTATTATCCGGATGAATATCCCGAACCGGAAGCAATTGTGTTATACCATCTCAACAATTTAAAAATTATAGAAGCTCCTGTAGTAATGCATGAACGTCAAGGCGGCCAATCATCTATTCGATCCTTCGGAAGTATATACTACATGATGAAAGTTACACTGGGAATTTTATTCATTTATTTAAGACTAAAGCTTAATGGAAAACGTAATACCCTTTAAAATCCAAATCATCAGCATAATTGGCTCTTTGCTTTTTATGTTTTTTATTTTCCGTTTAATTACCAAAGGTAAATTGCGCGAAGAGTATTCTATTGTGTGGATATTTTGTACCATTACCTTATTAGTATTTGCCATCTGGCGTAATGGTTTAGATTTAATCGCGAAAATGCTGGGAGTATATTATGCACCCGCGTTAATCTTTTTAGGCGCCATCTTTGCCATCATTATTTTCTTAGTGCATCTGTCTGTTGTTAATTCTAAACAACACGCGCAAATTAAACTCTTAGCTCAGGAGTTAGCTCTTCTTAAAAACAAACTGGAAGAAAAAGAAAATGAAAACAAATAACACTTTTCTTTTTAGTATCGACTTAGAGGATGTTCGCGAAAATGTTGAGAATAAACATTTGTATAAAGATCGTGTTATAGAGAACACGCAGATTTATCTCAATTGGCTCAAAAAACATCAATCTAAATGTACCTTTTTTACAGTTGGAAAAGTGGCAGAGGTGCACCCTGAACTTATTCAAACTATACTTGCTGAAGGACACGAAATAGCTTGTCATTCGTATGCGCATATTCCGGTAGCGAACCAATCACCGGAAGAATTTAGAATTGACCTTTCTAAAAACATAGAGGCTCTTCAAAAGGCCGGTTGCACCACTATAAAAGGTTATCGTGCTCCAATTTTCTCAATAGACAAAAGATGTGAATGGGCGTATGAAATAATGAAGGAATTTGGAATTACTTATTCAAGTTCTGTATTGCCCGCTAAAAACCCTCTTTACGGATGGCCTGAATTTGGTCAAGAGTATAAACAATTTCCTAACGGGATAATTGAATTTCCAATAAGTCTTGATCGCTTTGGTCCTTTAAATTTACCATTCGCGGGCGGGGTATATTTCCGTGCCTTACCTGAATTTCTGATTTTAAGGTCATTTAAAAAATATTTTAGAAACAACCAGCCTGCATTAAGTTATTTTCACCCATACGATTTGGATACAAACCAGGAAAAATTCATGCATTCCGGAATTAACAATAATAAATTTTTCAACTGGTTGATGTATTACAACCGTAAAAATTTAATTAAAAGATTAGATATGGTTATTGCATTGGATGCGCGTATAACAACTTACTCAGAATTCATCAGTAAATTATAATGGAATACGTCTTTAAACAAACACAAACAGATAATGACAGCTTGAGAAAGTATTCTTCGCTGTTAAGTGCTGTATTTACTGAAACTAAAAAATATACTTTTGAATTTCTTCAATGGCAATATCTTTTAAATCCTAACGGAACCGTCATAGGCTTCGATGCTTTTTATGGTGAAGAATTAGCCGCACACTATGTTACCATTCCTGTCACCTATGAATATAAAGGAGAATTAATAAAAGGTTTATTATCACTGAACACTGCCACCCATCCTAACCATCAAGGCAAAAAATTATTTACGCAATTAGCCGAGAAAACATATGAGCTTGGAAAAAATCAAGGATACAAATTTGTAATTGGAGTGGCAAACCAAAACAGCACGCATGGATTTATTAAAAAACTTGGCTTTGATTTAATCTCAACACTGGATGTAAAAATTTATTTTGGAAATATTAAACAAATAGGTGTTACGTCCGAAATGTTTAAATCGCATTGGAACAAGGAAGCACTTAAATGGCGTACAGAAAACCCAAGCGCTTCATATTTCAGAACTCATCAATCACTTATTTGCGACACCCATATTTCGATGATAAAAGCTGTTTTAAGCAAGAGAAAAGAATGTGTTGTAAAGGAAAACATACACCCGAAAGGGAGTTTGCTTAAAATGGAAATTGGACTAAATAATTCGCCTTCTAATTTTGTGCTTGGAATCAATTTGCCACAAAAACTAAAGCCTTCTCCCTTAAATTTAATAATAAAATCACTGGGTGAATTTAATTTACCAATAACAAAAGAAAATATCTATTTTGAATTAATAGATTTTGACGCGTATTAATTATAGTCCCTTTCGCATTCTTGCTACCGGAATGTCCAGTTGCTCCCTGTACTTAGCCACTGTACGACGAGCTATATTATAGCCTTTCTCCTTTAATATTTCACAAAGTGCGTCATCGGTTAATGGCTTTTTCTTGTCTTCGTTGTCTACACAATCTTTTAAGATTCGCTTTACTTCACGAGAACTAACTTCTTCTCCACTCTCGGTACTTAAAGATTCCGAAAAAAATGTTTTTAATAAAAATGTGCCGTAAGGCGTTTGTACATACTTGCTATTCGCAACACGCGATACCGTTGAGATATCCATTCCCACTTTATCCGCAATATCCTTTAATATCATTGGCTTTAATGATGACTCATCACCTGTTGTGAAATACTCTTCCTGATATTCCATAATAGCATGCATGGCTACCATCATGGTTTGATGTCGTTGCTGTAAAGCCTCAATAAACCATTGAGCATTTTCAATTTTTGATTTAATAAACGTACTCGCTTCTTTTAAACTTTTATCTTTTTGCTTTGAGTACTCCTTCAACATTTCTATATACTCTTTGCTGATTTTTAAATCCGGTAAGTTGCGTGAATTAATACTTAACTCCGGTTTACAATCAACCACCGAAATCACAAAATCAGGTACCACTTCGGAAGCTGTCATTGCGTCTCCGGAAGAACCGGGACGAGGATTTAAATGTGTTATCTCGGCAATTACATCTTTCAGATCTTCATCATCAATATTTAACTTGCGTGTGATTTTATCGTAATGCTTTTTGGAAAAATCATCCATCATATCACGAACCACATCAATAGCTAATAATACTTCTTTGGTTTTATCTTGCTTACGATTTAATTGAATAAGTAAACACTCTTGTAGGTTTCTAGCGCCTACTCCTGCCGGATCGAACTCCTGAAGTACTTTCAAAACCTTTTCTACCGTTTGAGTATCGGTATTAATATTATTGCTAAACGCTAAATCATCTACTATCGAATCCAATTCGCGGCGCACATAACCGTCCTCATCAATACACCCAATTAAATAAAGCCCGATGGTGTATTCCGTTTCATCCAAATCACGCATGCCCAATTGCTGTTCAAGCAAGTCATGAAAATCCGGACCTTCCACCACCACAAATTCGCGTGATTCATCATCTGCCCCTTTATTACTCACTTCATACTTGTAGGAATCCATCTCCTCATCGCCCATGTAATCTTCCATCTCTACCTGGTCGTCGATACGCTCAGGTTCTTTCTCCTCAAAATCTTCTACTTCTCCATCATTCTCATCTGTCGTTTCATTAACCGAATCTGCGTTATCATACATCTCTTCATCAGAGGCTGAATTATCATCTTCTTCCAAAGCAGGATTTAATTCTAACTCTTCTTTGATTCTTTCTTCTAAAGCAAGTGTAGGCAACTGCAACAATTTCATCAACTGAATCTGTTGCGGCGAAAGCTTTTGTAACAGCTTTAAACTTTGTGTTTGCCTTAATGCCATTTTTAGTTTACTCTACACAAGAAATAATTTTTCTTTCCTTTTTGTATCAAAATATATTTTTGATTCAACGTGTGCTTCATGTCGATATTCCCCTGAATATCTTCCCATTTATTCTTATTTACGCTTACCCCACCGGCCTGCACCATCTTTCTCGCCTCACCTTTACTTGGGAATATTTTTGTTTTCTCTGCCAATAAATCTAAAAATCCAATTCCGCTGCTTAATTCGCTTTTCGATACTTCAAACATAGGTACACCATCAAACACATCTAAAAATGTGGCTTCATCTAACTTCGCTAAATCTTCTACGCTTCCTTTAAATAATATTTCAGAAGCTTCCACGGCAGCGTTATAATCTTCTTCACTATGTACACGAATCGTAATATCTTTTGCTAAGGCTTTTTGCAAATGGCGTTCATGTGGTGCTGACGCGTGTTTTTCTTCTAAAGCTTCTACTTCTTGCTTTGAAAATAAGGTGAAATACTTGATGTAAGTTTTTGCATCCTCATCGCTGGCGTTTAACCAAAATTGATAAAATTTATAGGGCGATGTCTTCTCGCGGTCCAACCAAACATTACCGCTCTCACTTTTTCCAAACTTCGTCCCGTCTGCCTTTTTAATTAATTGAGTGGTTAATGCAAAGGCTTCTCCTCCGCCCTTTCTGCGAACTAATTCCGTACCCGTTGTAATATTTCCCCACTGATCACTTCCGCCCATTTGCAGTTTGCAATTTTTGTTTTTATACAACCAGTAAAAATCATATCCTTGCAATAACTGATAACTAAACTCAGTAAAACTCATGCCTGTCTCCAATCGGTTTTGCACCGAATCTTTAGCCATCATGTAATTAACCGTAATAAACTTTCCTACTTCACGGATAAAATCAAGAAAGGAAAACTGTTTCATCCAATCGTAATTATTCACCAACTCTGCTCCAGTTGTTCCTGCATTAAAATCTAAAAATTTCTCTAATTGCTTTTTAATGCCCGCAACGTTTTTATTCAAAGCTTCCTCGTCCAATAAATTTCGCTCGGCTGATTTTCCACTTGGATCTCCTACCATTCCGGTAGCCCCACCAATTAAGGCAATGGGTTTATGTCCCGCTTTCTGGAAGCGTAACAAGGTCATGATTTGTGCTAAACTCCCAACGTGCAGGGAATCTGCAGTAGGATCAAACCCAATGTAGGCAGTTACTGTTTCCTTTGACAATAATTCTTCGGTGCCAGGCATAATGTCGTGCAACAAGCCTCTCCAGCGTAATTCTTCAACAAAATTCATACAATAATCTTATTGCATAAAGTTAAGAAAAATGTGCTTATTTATCTCTGAAAATGGAAAAGTAAAAAGGCTTTGTGTGAGGCAATTATCCTATGAATTGCTTAATGGCTGCGCACATTTGCGGAACCGCTTCCAGATTTAAGGTATGTCCTGCCATTGGTATTACAGCTAATTGCGAACCTGAAATATTCTTTTGTACTTCATTTGCCAGATGCACCGGCAGTAATAAATCTTTCTCGCCCTGCAATACAAGCGTTGGTGTTTTTATTTTTCGTAATTCCGGTCTGAAGTCATCTCTTCGCTTTGTTGCTTCCATGAGTTTGAATAAGGCTTCTTTTTCGCCGTTCACTTCTTGTCGCGCCTGCTTCATTAAATCAATTGGAATAAGTGGATTTTTAAAGTAGTCTTCACTTAAAACACTTGGAAGCATAATATCAAGCATAAGAGGATATCCGCCTAATTCTAATGCGCGCCACCAGGCATGTTCTATGGCGTCATAATATGGCGTTTTATGAGCGAAGGTGGAAATTAAAATTAATTTTTCGAGGCGTTGAGGATATAATACAGCAAAGTGTTGCGCTACCAAACTTCCATAGGATAATCCTGCCAGTATCACTTTACTTAATTTCAGTTCATCAATTACTGCTAATACATCTTTAGCATGAATATTAAAATCTCGCCACTCTCCTGATTTGTCGCTTTGTCCCTGAAAAATAAAATCAAGTAACACAATTTTAAAATCGTTCTTAAATGAAGGCGTCGTTAAAATCCAGGACACAGTGCTTTGTGATAAACCATTTAAAAAAACAATGGTTCTTTCACTTTGCATGTTACCATGCACTTCATAATACAAGTTTAAATTATCGTGAGTTTTACAAATCATTTTTAATACTTAAGCGTTGCGCCTTTTTTAGTCACCTTCAGTGTTGCTTTCTTTCCGAAATATAATGCGAGGTTGCGCGGAATATGTCCTGCCGGAAAATTAAAACATACCGGATACTTATATTCTTTAACCGCGTCGTAAATTATTTCTTCGGCACTTTTACCAAAAGGTATTTTGTTATCCTTCATATCACTCATCCCGCCTACAATTAAGCCCTTCAGATTTTTTAATTTACCGGAGCGTTTTAATTGCAACATCATTCGATCAATATGATACAGATATTCATCCAAATCCTCAATGAATAATATTTTATTTTTTGTGTTGATATCGGAAACCGAACCACTCAACGCATACAATAAGGATAAATTCCCCCCAACAATTTCAGCTTGCGCTACGCCATTTCTGTTTAACTTAAATGCTTCCGTTTCGTATTCTTGCTTTTCACCAAATAGTATTTTTCGTAAACTTTCGGTGGCTTCTTCGTTTTGCGCAAATTGAAATGGCATAGTTCCATGAATAGAGGCAATGCCCAAATTAGTTAAATGACTCTGCAAAACAGTTGTGTCACTATAACCAATTACCCATTTGGGTTTCTTTTTAAAATCAGAAAAATCAATCGCATCAATAACACGAATGGTGCCGTAACCACCTCTGGCAATAAAAACCGCTTTAACATCTTCGCTGTCTAATGCCCATTGTAAACCACGTGCGCGCTCAGTATCCTTGCCGGCAAACTGATCTTGTTCTTTAAATAAGTTAGGAGCAAAAACGACTTTGAGTCCCCAATTTTTTAAAATTTGTAATGAGGGCTCTAATTCGCTTTTAGAAATTTTTCGGGCAGTAGCAGCAATGGCCACAACATCTCCCTTCTTGAGTAACGGGGGAGTTTTCACGGCTGATGCTTATTTAGCGTTTTGCTTGGCTTTTTTGTAAGCTAAGTATTTCTTGTGATCAGGCTCACCTTTCACTTTTATCTTGTACCAAAACTCACCACTCTTAATGCGGTAAATATTCATCTCTGATACACCAAACGCGTCTGCAATTTGTTTTAATGTACGCTTACGTTTAGGATTCCAGATTTCTTCTTTAATACGACGAACTTTTGCTTCGGTAAGTACTTTTGAATAATCACCGTCTTGCAATACACGCTCTTTTAAGGCACGTTTAACAGCCGGACTCGACTTACGGTGTTCCACTTGCTGCTCTAGTGTTACCCACTTTAAGTTAGAAGCGTTGTTATTGCCTTTATTATGATCTAAGTGAATGACATATTCGTGTTTTGGACTTGGTCTTTTCACAAATGACTCTGCCACTAAACGATGTACAAACAATGATTTTTTTACACCAAACATTCGCAAACTGATGCAATGATAATCTTCAATTCGTTTTGCTTTTAATTTTTTTGCCTCTTTAGGGTTATCGTAATAACTGGAAAGTTTTCCTGTATTAGACACCAAATATTTCTTCTGTAGTTTCACCTTTTTCGGAAACTCGATGAGCTTCCATTTTTCTGCGTTTGACATTGTAATAATTTTTTATAATTAATAAAACTTAAAGGGCAATGTGTATCTTTGTACAATATTACAATTTTTTTTAATTTTTAAAAGCTTTTATGGCAAAACATTTTAAGCGCACTCTGGTAACCGCAGCCCTCCCTTATGCCAATGGCCCCGTTCATATCGGGCATCTGGCCGGCTGTTACCTGCCCTCCGATATTTACGTTAGATACCTGCGAAGCAAGGGGGAAGACGTAGTTTTCGTGTGTGGAAGCGATGAGCATGGCGTTCCTATTACCATAAAAGCGAAAAAAGAAGGCATTACACCTCAACAGGTGGTTGACAAATATCATAAAATTATGGGGGATGCTTTTAAGGAATTTGGCATCTCTTTCGATATTTATTCCCGCACTTCCAATAAAACACATCATCAAACCGCATCTGATTTTTTTAAAACACTTTACGAAAAAGGATCTTTCACCGAACAGGTAACTGAGCAATATTACGATGAAGAGGCTAAACAATTTTTAGCTGATCGTTACATAACCGGTGAGTGTCCGAAGTGTGCTAATCCGAATGCTTACGGCGATCAATGTGAAAAGTGCGGTTCCAGTTTAAGTCCAACAGATTTAAAGAACCCTAAGTCCGCTTTATCAGGGAGTGCGCCGGTATTAAAACAAACTAAAAATTGGTTTTTACCTTTAGATAAATTACAACCCAAAATAGCTGACTACTTAAGTAAACACAGCGATTGGAAACCTACTGTTTATGGTCAGTGTAAAAGCTGGTTAGAGAGTGGCGACGGTTTACAACCTCGGGCGATGACACGCGATTTAGACTGGGGTGTTCCTGTTCCTGTTAAGGATGCGGAAGGAAAGGTTTTGTATGTTTGGTTTGATGCGCCCATTGGCTATATTTCTGCTACAAAAGAATTAATGCCCGATAAATGGGAGCACTATTGGAAAAGCGAAGACACGCGATTGATTCATTTCATCGGTAAAGACAATATTGTTTTTCATTGCATTATTTTCCCTGCCATGTTAATGGAACATGGTGGTTTTATTTTACCGGATAATGTTCCGGCCAATGAGTTTTTAAATCTTGAAGGCGATAAAATTTCCACCTCCAGAAATTGGGCCGTGTGGCTGCATGAATACTTGCTTGATTTCAATGACCGTCAGGATGTTTTACGTTACACTTTATGCGCGAATGCGCCTGAATCAAAAGACAATGATTTTACCTGGAAAGATTTTCAAACTAAAAACAACAGTGAGTTAGCTGATATTCTCGGGAATTTCATCAACCGTGTAATGGTTTTAACAAATAAAAATCATAACGGTCTGGTGCCTGAGGCAAGTGAGTACACTAAAACTGATTTATTGGCTTTAGAAGAAGTAGCTAAAGCCCCGGATAAAATTTCAGAAGCGATCGAAAAATTCAAATTCCGTGAAGCCCTGGCTGAAATGATGAATTTAGCACGTATCGGTAACAAGTATTTAGCTGATCAGGAGCCTTGGAAATTAATTAAAACGGATGAGAAACGGGTAAGAACAATTATGAATGTTTCCTTACAAATTGCGGCTAATCTGGCTATAGTTTGTGAGCCCTTTATTCCTTTTACAAGTAAAAAATTATTTGCATTGCTAAATCTCCAGCCAATGAAATGGAGTTCGGCACGAAACACGAATAACATCGCAGCAGGACATAAAATAAGTGACCAATCAGCGATTTTATTTACGAAAATTGAAGACGCCGATGTGCAAATTCAGCTCGATAAATTGGTGAATGCTAAAAAAGAGAATGCGGCAGCGAACGCCTCCCTACCTGAAGCAAAATCTGAAACTTCTTTCGATGATTTCGGAAAAATGGACATTCGTGTGGGGACTATTTTAGAAGCAGAACGCGTTCCTAAAACCGACAAATTATTAAAGCTCAAAATCGATACGGGCATCGACAAACGTACGGTTGTAAGTGGTATCGCAGAATGGTATAAACCTGAAGACATCATCGGCCAACAAGTGTGCATTTTAGCTAATCTTGCGCCTCGTAAAATAAAAGGCATCGAAAGTCAGGGTATGATTTTGATGGCTGAAAATTTGCAGGGCGAATTAAGTTTTGTGAGTCCGACTAAATTAAACATCAACAATGGCTCAGTGGTTAAGTAAAATAATTTTCGCTTTTTTGTTTTTTGTGCCTGCCATTCATTTTGCACAAGACAAAAACAAAAGCGTTTACAATCCACCCGACTACAAAGATAATTCACAGTTTGAACATTTTTACAAGCGTCGGACTGCTATTTCAAAGTGGCAAATCAACCAATTAAAAAATGGCGCTTTAGTTGTTCGATTGCACAACAACAAAAAACTTATTGAGAGTTTGCGTAAAATGGGTAAAGCCGATTTAGCTACCCAAAAAGAATACGAGATGATGGCCATCAATAAAAATATTGTGCTAGCGTTTCAGAAATATTACACCTTCTCTAAAGTTTATTTCTTTTACAGTCATCACAGTGATACTTTATTAAACGGTACACGCAGCGGGATTTTTTTAGATTCTAATTTAGTAGTGGATCCAAGCATTGAAATGAAAGAAAAATTTTATTTACTCGCCGAAAAAGACGATGTGTATAATTCTTCTATCGGTTATGTGAAGGAAGATACTGCTCTTCTTGTCAAAGAAATTGGCAATCCCAGTAAGGAAGCTGCCATTGTTATTAAAAACAAATATGGCCATCAATTAAAAGACCCTTTTCCGTTTTACGTAACTAATAAAAGTACGGTAACAGGAACTCCAATTGTTAAAATTAAAGTAGGTGATGCCATCATTCCGGTTACCGTTGAGAAAAGACAACGTATTGAGAGGCATTATATTTATGTGGCAGCACTCAACCGCTATTTGTCCGATTTCTATAAGGACAATAAAGACTATGAGGTTACCGACGAAAAGATAAAGCCCTTCTTGTACTAGCATTCCCAGAATAAATCGGATTTAAGCCTTTTAACTCAGTAATAATTTCATTACCTTTATTAGTATTCATTTAATAACATGAAGAAATTTTTACTTTCTGCCAGCTTACTTGGATTAAGTATCGCTGCATTTGCTCAATCGGAAAGATTATGGTCGCCGATTAACGAAAATCAAATAACATTAAGCGGTACACGAGAAATTGTTCCGCAAAAATATTTAACCTATCAGGTTAATATAAATGAATTAAGAAGTAAACTCCTTACTGCTCCGTCAGAAAATCAGGTTAACATTTCTCTTTCGAATTGCATTATTGATTTACCAATGCCTAACGGTCAAGTCGCTGCCTTTCGCGTGGTGGAAGCCCCAATCATGGAAGAAGGATTAGCGAATGCCTATCCAAAAATTAAAACTTACTCTGTAAAAGGTGTTGATGACATCTATGCAAAAGGAAAATTAGATGTAAACGATTTTGGATTTCACGCTATGATTCGAAGCACAAATGGTAGTGTATTTATCGATCCGTTTTGCAGAGGTAATCAAATTGATTACATCACCTATTATACCCACGATTTTAAGAAAGACCCTGCACACATGCTTCCTGAAGTTGGTGTGATGGAGAATCCTGAATACACTGCAGATAAATCATCCAGCGCGCCACCGGCAACTTGCGTTGGCGCTAATTTACGCCGTTACCGATTAGCGGTAGCCTGTACAGGTGAATATGCCGTAGCAGCAACAGGCGTGGCTAATCCTACGAAATCACAAATATTATCGAAAGTAGTAACCAGTGTTAATCGTGTAGATGGTGTTTACGAAACGGATGTGGCGGTTCGATTAATGTTAGTGGCTAACGATACGATTGTATTATATCCTAGCGGAGCAACGGATCCGTTTAACGGAAACAACAATGCCGGAACATTAATTAATGAAAGTCAAACCGTGATTAATGCAAACATTGGTTCTGCTAATTATGATATCGGACATACATTCAGTACCGGTGGTGGTGGATTAGCGATGTTGGGTTGTGTGTGCGGAAGCAGCAAAGCGCGCGGTATAACCGGAAGCGCAAATCCCGTGGGTGATCCTTACGATATTGATTATGTAGCACACGAAATCGGTCATCAATTCGGAGGTAATCATACATTTAATGCATTAACTAATTCTTGTAATGGAAACCGAAATGCATCCACTTCTGTTGAACCGGGTAGTGGAATTACGATTATGGCATATGCAGGTATTTGCGGCACCACAAATAATTTAGCGAATAACAGCATCGCATACTTTCATGCTATCAGTTATGATGAGATTGTGAACTTTACTCATCTTGGCGGCGGTAATTCATGCGCCAGCACAGTTACAACCGGTAATCAACCTCCTGTAGTAACTGGACCCGGAACTTATACCATTCCGAAATCCACACCTTTTCAATTGACAGGGAGCGGTACAGATCCGGATGGCGATCCTTTAACTTTTCAGTGGGAACAAACTGACCCCGGAACAGCAGGTGGAAACTGGAATTCCGGTAACAGACCATATTTCATGTCATACACACCTACACCATCTCCTACCCGCTTATTTCCAAAACTAAGCGTGATTCTGTCAGGAAACATGACTGGAACGAAGGGAGAATATTTACCTGCAACAGCGCAAACTTTAAATTTCCGTTTAATTGCCCGTGATAACAAAATGGGTGGCGGAGGGGTGTGCTACGTTAACCAGCCTGTTATTATTTCCAATGCAGGCCCGTTTAGTGTTACCTATCCAAATGCAGCAGCTATTTCATGGCCTGGAGGTTCATCGCAGACAATTACCTGGAATGTGAATGGTACAGATATTGCACCGGTAAGTTGCGGAACTGTAAACGTTTTGATTTCGTACGATGGTGGTAATACATTTACAACCTTAATGAATAACGTTGTTAATTCAGGCTCCCTTACTGTTACAGTTCCAACCGTTACTGCTAATATTACGATATGTAGAATTAAAATTGAATGCCCTACAAATATTTTCTTTGACATTAATGACTTCAATTTTACAATTACAGCAACAACAACAGGTATTAACCAAATTTCTTCTCAAAACATGCTTGGTTTATCTGTAGCGCCAAATCCTTTTACTTCTGTCATTACGATTAATGCGGCTAATCGCAGCGGTGAAGCAGCTTTAATAACAGTAACAGATTTATTAGGAAAAATAATTATGCAAGAAAGTGCTGAAGGAACAGGTATACATAAAGAGTTAAACTTGCAAAATGTTGAAAGTGGAATATACTTTATAAGTATAAAAACAAAATCGCATCAGGCAGTAGCTAAAGTGATAAAACAATAATATTTAGTCCCATTTTTAAAACCCCCTCCGCAAAACAGAGGGGGTTTGTTTTTACTCAGACTTAAATATTAATTTACATTATTTGAAATTTAAATTGAAAAAATAATTTCTTCGTAACCTTCGTTTCACACTGGGTTCATTTTAAGGGATAATATTTGTAAAACCCTTAATGAGTGAAAACATACTACCGAACCATTGTGCTTTCTGATATACATCTCGGCACAAATTCATCTAAAGCAAAAGAAGTAACCCGATTTCTTAAACATCACAAATGCGATACATTAATTCTTAATGGCGACATTATTGACGGATGGCAATTAAAAAAGTCAGGTAAATGGCAAAAACGTCACACCAATTTCTTTAAACACATTATCAATTTAACGGCCAAAAATAAATGCGATGTTATTTATCTGCGCGGTAATCACGATGACTTTTTAGAAGAAATGATTCCTTTCACTTTCGGACGATTTCAAATAAAAAAATACCACATTCATTATGGACTAGAAAAAAAATACTTTGTTACGCATGGAGATATTTTTGACAATGTTACTTCAAAATTCAAATGGATTGCTAAGTTGGGAGATATTGGCTATACATTTCTGCTTTGGTTTAATCACCATTACAACAATTATAGAGAAAAGAAAGGTTTACCATACTACTCCGTTTCGCAAGCAGTAAAAGCTAAAGTAAAGTCAGCAGTCTCTTTTATTTCAGATTACGAAAATGAATTGGTTAAGGTAGCGCGTGCCAGAAAATGTGATGGCATTATTTGTGGACATATCCATCAGCCTGTTGTTAAAGACATTCATGGCATTGAATATTTAAACTCGGGCGACTGGGTGGAGAATTTATCGGCCTTAGTTGAAGATGAAAACGGTAAATGGCACATCGTATATTATCATCATTGGCAGATGATACATGAGGCCGCAAAAAAAGCAAAAGCGAATAAGGATATTGATAATATTTTACCTCCGGGTGTTACACTTCAAGGATAAATGAAAAAAAAATATTTGCTATTTGTGCAAGGAGAAGGTCGCGGTCATATGACACAAGCCATGACGCTCCATGATTTACTAATTGAAAAAGGTCACGAAGTTTCAGGGATAGTTTTAGGCTCCAGTGGCAAAAGAGATATTCCTGAATTCTTTTTCAAACACGTGAAATGCCCAATACTTCAATTACAAAGTCCGAATTTTGTCACCGACAAAAAAAACAAATCCATAAATGTTACTAAATCTGTCATACATGGATTCAAAAACATCAAAACCTATAAAGAAAGTCTGAAAAAAATAGACGAACTCATTCAAAAAACAAAACCGGATGTCATTGTTAATTTTTTTGATTTATTAGCCGGACTTTATTACAGATTGTATAAACCAAATATCCCTCACCTTTGCATTGCTCATCAATATATTTATCTGCACCCCGAATTCAAATTTCCCGATGGCAAAAAAGGAGATCAATTCGCTATAAAATTGTTTACTAAAATTACTTCTACCGGTTCTAATAAAAAACTAGCGCTAAGCTTCTATGAATTAGAGGGAACAAAAAACAACGTAACAGTTGTTCCTCCTCTCTTGCGTAATCAAGTTTTTGAATTAAGCCCTGAGCTAAACGGTCATTATTTGATTTATCTCGTCAATAATGGTTATTTTGAAGAGATAGCCGAATGGCATAATAAAAATCAGGAAGTGGAATTGCACTGTTTTACTGATAATCCTCAATTTATTTATTCCAATTACACTTTTAATAAAGAAACGCTCCATGTACACGCCATCAACGATAAATTGTTCCTTGAGAAGATGAGTGGCGCGAGAGGGCTTGCCACTTCAGCAGGATTTGAATCGGTTTGTGAAGCGATGTATTTAGGTAAGCCTGTATTAATGGTGCCAATAAAAGGACATTATGAGCAATTTTGCAATTCGAGAGACGCTCACAAAGCAGGAGCCGGAATTTACGCGGATAAATTTGAGCTTTCCAAATTATTGGATCATACTAATGAATATAATTACGAAAATCCAATGTTTAAATCATGGATTGCTAATGCAAAAGAACGCATCTATAAAGAAATTGAAGCGTTTTCATAGTTTTTTTATTTAATAGAGTATTTCTAACTTTAAGCAATGTCACGAAAAATTCTTTTTATTGTAAATCCAAATGCCGGGAAAAAAATTTCCGGTAAATTAATAGAAACTATTCGAAAAGAATTTCCTTCCTCGATACATAATGATATTACTATTTGGAAAGACAGAAATCACTTCCAGGAAATATTACATTCACTACAAACAGGTTCCTATACCGATGCTGTTGCCGTGGGTGGTGACGGAACAGTTAATCAAGTTGCTAAATCAATACTTAACACCAACATTGCTCTGGGTATTGTTCCTGCAGGGTCGGGTAATGGTTTAGCACGTTCACTCGGAATTTCTGTTAAAACAGAAGAAGCTATTAAACAAATCGCATTGGGAAATTACCGAACCATTGATACCGGAAGTGTAAATGGCATTCCCTTCTTTTGCACAAGCGGAGTAGGTTTTGACGCGCATATCGGAAAATTATTTGCTACCTCAGCTAAACGCGGGCTTCAATCTTATGTAAAAATTACAATCAGAGAAATTTTTAATTACAAGCCTTCGCGTTATAAAATAAATATTGACGGAAAAGACATAGAGCGTAACGCGTTTTTAATGACGGTCGCAAATGCCGGACAATATGGTAATGATTTTTATATTGCTCCCCAAGCATTATTGAATGACGGTTTGTTTCACCTCGCCATCTTAAAACCATTTCCGTTACTAAAAGGTATTGGCGCAGTAATTAAAGTTTTAAGAAGAAAAGCCAACGAATCTGCATTAATAGAAACCTTTACCGGAAAAGACATTGTTGTGACACGGGAAAATCCCGACAGCATACACTATGATGGTGAGCCGGATATGCAAGGAAAAGAATTAGTTTATAAAATTCATCCTAATTCTTTGAAGGTTATTATCGGTAATAAATTTGACGGACTATAATTGCCTGATGTAATTTAAAAACAATTCTAAAGCAATTTTCTTTCTGTCATCCAGATTAAAATCAATTTTATTCTTTAAGTAATCTTCAGCATTAAATTTTTCTGAGAAATGATGCGAAGAATTCTTTAAAGCATTATCAATGTTATTGACACCTGACTTTAAAACCTGATTAAACTCTTTTATAAAATCAGGATTTGTTTCGCCGTTGCTCACCCATGCTGCGAATACAAATGGTAAACCTGTAAAATTTTTCCATTCTTCCGCTAAATCGTATTCAAACTTATAATTTCCATTTAAAACAAAGGTGCGATCGCCGATTACAACAGCGGCGGTATTGCCACTCACAAATTGCTCGTAGCCCGGAATTGCATCCTCAAATTGAAAATTTGTTTTCCAATAAAACTTATTTAAAACTTTCGTGAGTGTCACCGAAGACTTAGACTGATAATCGAGGATAACTGTTTTAATCTCGTTTAACGGAACCATGCTGTAAAGCTTAACGCTATCCACCTTTCCGTTAGCGCCAATACAGTAGTCGGTAATCACTTTAAAATTTTCCAACTCCGGCAGTAAAGCTACCGGCACTAAACCGATTTCTACCTGTTTGAATTTTAGTTTCTGCGCGCAAATACTCGGGATATCTTCCTGCAAATCTATTTGATCAATCAGCTTAGAATTTTTTAACCCATACCTGAATGGCAGAGTATTAAAATAGCTGACTATAGAAATTTTGGTTTTAATAAGAACAGGAAGAAATTATTCTTCGTCGACTAAGTCGATTTTTTTGAAATACATTTTATCGCCCTTCATGACGATAAGCACTGCCGTGTTTGCTTCTTTAATTAAATCATTTGGCATGAAAAATTTCACATTATCATTTTCCATTAATTTTTTTTGGAAAATAATTTCACGTGCACCACGCTCTAAATCCTGAAAAGTGATACGTAAAATTTCGCCGTATTTGTTAGCACCGGTAGCCGAAAATTCACGCTCTAATAATTCCGCACGCGTACATTTGATACCTTCATCAATATCCAACTTAGATTGCTTAACAGAACCATCTGTTTTTAACGTATCGCCATGAATTTGCTGATTTGCAGCATTAGGATAAGAAGCCCTAGGTTTAAAACTAAAAAGGCCAATCACCACAATAAGGAAAGCAAAAAGATATGTGAGTCTTCTTAAAAACATTTTTCAATGACTTAATCTACTCTACAAAAAGTAGTTATCAAATTTAATACGATAACCCTAAAAAACAACAAATGTTAGTAAAATTTGGCCAGGCAGTTAATAACGGCTCCTGATACATTTATCTGCCGAAATTCACAGTATTTGTTTACTTTTGAGTTGTTAAACTAAAGGTTAAGCGACTAAAACAGGCTTTTTATTGTCTTGATAATCAGTTTTTTATAAAATTAAAAGGAAATGTCCGATTCTAAATACAATTTACGAGGGGTTTCGGCCTCCAAAGAAGATGTTCACAAAGCGATTGCCAATTTGGATAAAGGGCTTTTTCCAAAGGCATTTTGCAAGGTGGTTCCCGACTTTTTAAGCGGCAGTGAAGAGCATTGTGTCATCATGCATGCCGATGGCGCCGGTACCAAATCTTCGTTGGCGTATGCTTATTGGAAAGAAACCGGCGATTTAAATGTATGGAAAGGCATTGCACAAGATGCGGTTATCATGAATGTAGATGACTTGATTTGTGCAGGGGCAACTGATAACATTTTACTTTCTTCAACGATCGGGCGTAATAAAAATCTAATTCCCGGCGAAGTTATTTCCGCTATCATTAATGGAACTGAAGATGTTTTGGAAATGCTACGCAATAACGGCATTAGTATTCATTCTACAGGTGGCGAAACCGCTGATGTGGGCGATTTAGTTAGAACTATTATTGTGGATAGCACTGTTGTGTGTCGCATGAAACGTAACGCTGTTGTTTCAAATGACAATATAAAAGCCGGTGATGTTATTATTGGACTTGCCTCTTACGGAAAGGCTACTTATGAAAATGAATACAATGGAGGTATGGGCAGTAATGGTTTAACCAGCGCGCGCCACGACGTATTTGGAAAAGCAGTTGCGCAGAAATTCCCTGAAACTTACGATAATGCGCTGCCAAAGGAAGTCGTGTATACAGGAGGACTGAATCTAACCGATAAGATTGAAGTTAGCTATACCGATTCTAACGGTAAGCAAACAACGGAAATGATTGATGCTGCGAAATTAGTATTATCACCAACACGCACTTACGCTCCCATAATTAAAGCTGTTCTAAATCAATTTGCAGGTCAAATAAACGGACTTGTACATTGCAGCGGCGGGGCGCAAACTAAAGTGCTTCATTTTTTAAATGATGGATTACATGTTATAAAAGATAATTTATTTGATGTGCCGCCTCTATTTAAAACCATACACCAGCAAAGTGAAACAGACTACAAAGAAATGTACAAGGTGTTTAACATGGGGCATCGCATGGAAATTTATGTGCCTGAACATTTAGCCGGCGAAATCATTAAAATTTCGAAATCATTTAATGTGGATGCCAAAATCATTGGCCGTGTTGAGAAAGGCGAAGGCAAACACGTTACGGTAAAATCAGAGTTTGGTGTTTTTGAATACTAAACTACTTTAGCAATACACACTTTAAAGTGTTGTTGTCGGTAACGAGTAAATATTTTTTACCGTCTTTAAATAAATCAAACACCAGTGGCTTACCACTTCCCTTAATTCGCTTAACGACTTTTTTCAATCCCGCCTGAACAATCTCAAGATTGCCGTTTATTGTATTAATGAAAAAATACATTCCATCCGTATCATAATAATAAGTCCCCGTTGTAAAAGCCTCGTCAGCGGTTTCGTGTCTGAATAACTCATTCCCCATCAAATCATAACAAACAAGTTTTGATTTGTCAACGATTACAATGTCTGTTTTCTTATCATCATCAATCAGCTCGAAAAAATAACTGGGATTTTCGAAATCAGCATTTAATTTGGCAATATCTTTTTTATCCTCCAGACTAACTTTTTCCAGTAAACTGTTTTTATCATCAAAATAAATCAGGTTGGTATTTTGAATATTGTTTGCTGCATCAATAAAATAATCACTGCTATTTGTAATTAATTTATTCGACAAATCAATTCTACCTTCTCCTCTCCGACTGTAAACATAAATTTTCCCTTCTGAGTCATTAGTTATTAGATAGTCGCTTGCCCCAACCTTAACATACTTCACCGGCAAATAAACCGGATGCTCCGTTTGAATAGGCATGAATTTTTCGTTTTTAGTTCCATTTATGTTATAATTATAAATTTTATTGTCGGCACAGGCAATGATTATTCTGTAATCTTTGGTTTTGTCGTAATCTTGTAAGGATAATGGATTTGTGGCTGATGATGGTAACTTGAGTGGATAGCCCGGAACATAATTTCCATTCCTATCAATTAAGTGCAAATGCGTACTTGTATTGAACAATATCTGATACTTATTGTTTTTAAAGGCATCCACCGTATAAAATGGAGAAAGACTTTTTTCGCCGATATTTTTCTTCCAAATAATATTTCCCGTTGCGCTGGTTAAATATAAATTATTCTTCACGTCTTGAAACAATAATTCGTTTTGACTCGATTTGTGATTAATAAATGTTGCGACTTGAGAAGTAATTAAAGTATCCGCCTCACAGGTCCATAAACCCGGAGCATCCTTATTGGATGAAGCGCTCTGATATTTTACAGCGGCTCTGAACTGTAATAGATTTTTATAATTGCTAATGTTAATGCTGTAATCACTCACTTTTTTCACATAAACCAAATCACTATCGGATAAAAATGAAAATAAATCCTTCGCCTTATAGGTTTGCTTATTAATATTACAATAAACCTGATAATTGAAATCGACTAATAAATTTTCTTTCGCATAATTCATGAATACTTCATTTTGCGTAGCTGAAGAGTTATTTAAAACCGAATTCATGTAAAATAAATGCCCTTGTAAACTCTCCGATAGTATCAAGTAATTAGAATAGGCGAATGCGAATTGCGCCTTGGCTTCATACAAATCACCAAAAAATTCCTTATTGAAATCGCTGATGCTGTCACGCAATTTAAAATTTCTGAGCCCCTGATAATTCATGATACTATCCGACAAATAATTTAAGGCTTCATTCACTCGTGTTGAATCTTTGATTTGAATAACCAAGGCCTTTTCGGTGTTGGCGTTTAAAGCATACTCACATTCAACCACTACCTCATTGACGTTTTCTGCTAATTGTCTTTCCACATTAAACAGCGCGCTATCGTTTGCCTGTTTCCAATACATTGCGTTTGACTTTACTTTTAACTTTTCCTTTAATAAGGGATAATTGCTGATGGCAGTAGCTTTATAGGATAAAAGATTAAAGGGTAATATCGAGAAAAAATCTCCGGACTTTGCAGGTTGTCCGCTCAACGCATTTAAGAATGAAGAAGTATCTGCATCATTAAATCCATTGGCAACAATTGCCTCCGGTGTTACTTCCAACTTAGCGACAGACACACCTGTTAAGGCAATCTGATTCGTATTAATTTTAAGATGGCTCTTTTTAAGTAAGTCATAATTAAAATAAACGTTGCATAAATCATCCTCATCCAAATTTTTACGCAATTGAATAAATTTAATCTCCTTACTTAATTTTTTCTCTCCTGCATTAAAACATTTTTTTACCAACGCCTCACTCTCCGAAATTGCAACTACGCCGTTTGAAACTTGTATTGTATAACGCAAACGATCCTTCCAAAATTCCAGCTGTCCTTCCGTGCCAGCTTCGCATTTAAAATTCGCTTTCAATATATCTTGAAACTCTTCCTCTTGTGCCAGCTCTTGTAAATTAAACGTCATTAATAAACGTAGACTTTGGTTTTCGTTATAGAAGCCTAGGTTTATTTTACGGCCGCGGAAAAACTCCTTAAAATTTTCTACTTGTGTGGTTAACGAATCGAAATATGAAATTTGTGATTCAATTGATTTAATTTGCCTGATGTTAATTAAGCTGTTCCAAATTAAATTTTGATTAATCAGCTTGTTGGTTAATTCATGAAATCCTGACACCTCTACTAAACAAACTGCATCGTGCGGCAAAACATCGAGTGCGTTCAGGGCCGGTTTTTTATTTTGTTTTAAATAAAAATAACCCCACACTGCCGCGCTTAAACCGGCAGCAACAAACACATAAAAAAAGATGGTTTTAAACTTTTTCAAATCAAACAGTAGCTATCTAAGTTAAAGGATAGCGCGCTTGATTTTCGCGTAAAAACATGTACTTATTAAACCGACACTGTGAATTGTCAGAATTCGAGTTCCAATTGGTCGGGCAAGAGGCGAAAAGAAGTTCGGTGCAGAGGCGTTGGCCCGAGTTTTTTGATGCCTTCACGATGTTCTTTTGTTGGATAGCCCATATTTTTTTCCCAGGCATAACCCGGATATTTTAGTGCAGCCTCTTTCATAAAATCATCACGGTAAGTTTTAGCTAATATACTGGCGGCCGCAATGCTCAGGAATTTAGCATCACCCTTAATAATGCATTGATGCGGGATGTTATCGTAGGGCTTAAAACGATTCCCGTCAATTAATAAAAGTTCGGGACGAATTTTTAATTGGGAAACAGCTCTTTGCATGCCTGTAATGGATCCGTTTAAAATATTTATCTCGTCGATTTCAACATTACTGACTTGAACAACCGCAAAAGCGAGGGCTTCCTTTTCAATAATTGGGCGTAATTCATACCGAACCTTATCGGTAAGTTGTTTACTGTCGTTTAAAATTTTGTTTTTATAATCCTTTGGTAAAATTACAGCCGCCGCAAAAACAGGACCTGCCAAGCAACCTCTTCCGGCTTCATCACAACCGGCTTCAATCAAATGCTTATCAAAATACGCTTTAAGCATTATTTTAAATTAGACAGGCAATTTTTAATGGCTGTGAAATCCGGAACTTTACCCGCATCTTCTAAAACCTCAGCATACTGAATAATTCCATTCTTATCAATTACAAAAGCCGAACGCTTTCCAACGCCAATCATATCGAAAACAAAACTTTCATACAACGAATCGTAAGCGAGTGAAGCTTCCTTATTAAAGTCACTCAACAATTCGAAATTCAAATTCAATTCCTCTTTAAATTTCTTTAAGGTAAATAATGAGTCGATAGAAATTCCGAAAACCTCTGCATTCATGTTATTATAAAAACTTAAATCGTCGCGGGTTGAACACAGTTCTGCCGTGCAGGTGCTCGTAAAAGCCAATGGGAAAAACAACAGAACTACGTTTTTTCCTTTCATTTCACTTAAGCTGACAGCTTTCTTATTTGTGTTAAAGAGTTTAAAATCAGGGGCTTGTTGACCTATTTGCGCTTTCATTTCTTTACAATTATTTAAGTTTAATTTTTAGCGTATGAACAAAGTAAATAATAATTTTGTATTGATAATTAGTAACCTTAAAAACTCATAATAAAATGACATCATTAATTGGAAAAAAAGCACCGTCGTTTAAAGCAGCAGCTGTTGTTAACGGTGGCGAAATCGTGAACGATTTTTCATTGGATCAATATGTAGGTAAGAAGTATGTAATTTTCTTCTTCTACCCTAAGGATTTTACATTCGTTTGTCCAACCGAATTACACGCATTTCAAGAAAAATTAGCGGAATTTGAAAAACGCGGTTGTGCTATTGTAGGCTGTAGCACCGATACAGAACAAAGTCACTGGGGCTGGTTACAAATGGATAAAAAGTTTGGTGGCATTAAAGGCATCACTTATCCAATTGTTGCCGACACAAACAAAACCATCTCAATTAACTACGGTTGTTTAAATGGCGACTACTCTATTGACGAGAACGATAATTTTGTAGCAAGCAGTGAAATGATTGCGTATCGTGCTTTGTATTTAATTGACAAAAAAGGAAACGTTCGTCACTTATTGATTAACGATTTACCATTAGGCCGTAACGTGGATGAAGCTTTACGTATGTTAGATGCTTTACAGTTTAACGAAGAAAACGGAGAAGTTTGTCCTGCTAATTGGAGCAAAGGCAAAGAAGGCATGAAAGCTGACCACTCAGGTGTTGCCGATTACTTAGCAAAACACTAAAAAATTTAAATTACACAAAAAAACCTCGGAGAAGATTCTCCGAGGTTTTTTTATTGCATTCAAAATTCAAACTTGTACCCTACACCTTTTACGGTTTTTATATTTTCTTCTCCTAACTTTTCGCGGAGTTTGCGGATGTGAACATCTATTGTTCTATCGCCAACAACCACCTCATCGCCCCAGATTTTTTCGAGAATGAATTCGCGGGTGAATACTTTCCCGGGCTTCGACACTAATAGTTCCAGTAATTTAAATTCCTTCTTTGGAAGTATAATTTCATTTTGGTTTTTGTAAACCATATACTTTTCCAAATCCACTTTAATGTCTCCAAACTCCATTACCTTTTCAGTTTTTGGGGTATCAGATCCTAAACGTCTTAACAATGCTTTAATACGACTAATAAAAACTCTAGGCTTCACCGGCTTAGTGATATAATCATCAGCACCCGAGTCAAAACCTGCTATTTGCGTGTAATCTTCGCTGCGTGCACTTAAAAACACAATTAAAGTATTGCCAATTTCTTTATTTTCACGGAGTATTCTGCATGTTTCGATACCATCCATCTCAGGCATCATAACGTCGAGCACAATAAGGTGTGGTTTATTCTTTTTGGCAAGATCTATCCCGTCGTGCCCATTTAAAGCCGTATAAACTTCATAACCTTCCTTTTTTAAATTGTACGATAAAAAATTCAGAATATCTTCTTCATCATCCACCAATAATATTCTGTATGCTTCACTCATAATTAGTTCCTTTTTGACGGCACTAAATTAATTTATATTAGAGGCTCAAATGTTAAGTAAACTTTAAATAATTTTTATGCCCCGTATATATTGTTAACCTTCGCTTAACATTAAAGTTAAGATATCCTTAAACTAGGTTCCGTCTTTTGTGCCATAATTATTGGAACAAATGAAAAGGATTTTAAGTGCGCTTACTTTATTAATTAGTATAACAGCTTATTCACAAACCGGAAAAATTACCGGAAAAATTATAGATGCTAAAACCGGTGAAACTTTACCGGGAGCTACCGCGGTAATTGAAGGAACGACCAAAGGTGCGAGTGCTGATTTTGATGGTAATTTCAGTTTAAATAATGTACCGGTAGGTAAAGTAACCCTTATTGTCAGTTATATTTCTTACGACACAAAAAAATTAACCGGTATTGAGGTGAAGGCGAATGATGTGACAAACGTAAACGTTCCGCTTGAAACTTCTTCCTCGCAAAATTTACAGGAAGTTACCGTAACGGTTGAAATTGCCAAAGAAAATACAGCCGCCTTAGTTTTAATGCAAAAAAACAATGTCAGCGTGAGCGATGGTGTATCTGCTGAAACCATTAAACGCACACCGGATAGAAACACCGCTGATGTATTAAAACGCGTGAGTGGAGTTACAATCATTGAAGATAAATTTGTGATTGTACGCGGACTTAGCGACCGTTATAATGTTTCCTTTTTAAATAACTCTCCTTTACCAAACACCGAAGCAGATAAAAAAGCGTTCTCCTTCGATATTTTTCCGGCTAATATGCTCGATAATATTTTAGTGAATAAAACCGCTACGCCGGATATGCCCGGTGATTTTGCCGGAGGTATTATCCAAATCAACACAAAAAATATTCCCGATAAAAATTTTGTTTCCTTATCGCTTAACGGAGGTTATAACACCATCACAACAGGTAAAGAGCAGTTAACTTACCAGGGAGGAAAAAGAGATTGGTTAGGTATTGATGATGGTACGCGTGCTTTGCCAAGCGAAACGCCAACGCAAGAAAACTTTCCGGCAGATAATATTTCTCAATTTGAAGCGGCAAAACCTTTTAAAAATGATTGGGCGATTGAAAAGTCTACATTCAAACCCAATTTTTCTACACAATTTGCAATCGGTCAAAACATAAAATACAAGGAGCGCGATTTCATTGGCATTTTATTCTCGCTTACCTATAATAACTCCAACACGTTTGCACAAAGAACCAGAAACGTATATAATAATAATGCGACTGGCACCGGTGAATCTGTACAAGAAGAACATTATGATTTAAATGTTTATGGTAATCAAACTTTACTAGGTTCCATCTTAAATCTGTCGTTTAAACTAAATGAAAATCACAACATCAGTTTAAAAAATATTTACTCCATCAGCTCCGATGATAAACTTATTGCTTCATTAGGAAATAGAGGAATGAACGAAGATATTCCAATTGAAACAAAAATTAATACGCGTTTCTTTCAAAGCAGTAAGGTTTACTCCGGACAATTATCCGGCGATCATTATTTGCCGAAGTTAAAAATTAAAGGTAATTGGGTAGGCTCCTACGGAACCTCCAATCGTAATGTTCCGAATTACAGAGTAACAGCTTACAGTCGCTTAACAAAATTCAACGATCCGTTTGATCCAAATCCGTATGACACCACATATCAAGCCAATGTTGCATTAAGTACAAGTGGACCGGATTACGGTGGTTATCGCTTCTATTCCAATCTCGATGAAAAAATAATGAGCTTCAGAGCAGATTTCTCAAGAGGATTTAAAATCAGCGAAAAACTAAAACAAGATATTAAAGTTGGAGGATTCGCCCAAACACGTGATCGTGAATTTTACACACGACAACTTGGCTTAACTCACATTAACTACATGTTTAAAAAATCATTGCTCTATCTGCCGGAAGATCAAATTTTCGCTCCGCAAAACATGGGTTTAAATATTCCGAGTGAGGCAGGTTATCCCGACTCTACTGGTTTTAAGTTATACGACTTAACCAAACCTACCGATAAATACAGCGCCTCTTCTAAATTGTTCGCCGGCTACTTAATGCTCGACACGAAATACAAAGAATGGTTTCGCGCCATTTATGGCGTACGTTTAGAAAATTTCTCACAGCGCGTAGATGCTGAAAGAACAAAAGGCGTTCCGCTTGTGATTGAAAGAAGTCATCTTGATATTTTGCCTTCATTAAATTTAATTTTCTCATTGAATGAAAAACAAAATATCAGAGCCAGCTATTCTAAAACTTTGAATCGTCCGGAGTTTAGAGAATTAGCGCCTTTCAATTGGCAAGACCCGGAAACACGCTTCTTGCTAAATGGTTATGATAGTTTAAAACAATGCAGCATTCATAACATGGATTTGCGTTATGAAATTTATCCGGGCCGCGGACAACTATTCTCAGTAAGCACATTTTACAAAGACTTTACGAATCCGATTGAAATGGTAGCACAACAATATGCTGCCGATGAAATTACGTTTCGTAATGCTCCTAAAGCAACTATATATGGTGCTGAGTTAGAATTTAGAGTAATACTAGGAGCATTATTTAAAACAGATTCGATAAAATTCTTAAATAATCTGAGTGTGTTTTCGAATCTTTCTTATTTCAAATCGGAAGTTTCCTTGTTTAAGCCCGGTTCAACAACAGAAAAATACACACGCAGCTTACAGGGACAATCGCCCTATATTATCAACGCGGGAATTTTATATAACGACAACGAACTCGGATTTAGTATAGGCGCTATGTTAAATAGAATTGGAGAACGCATCTACAACGTAGGAACACAAAACGAACCGGATCGTTGGGAAAATAGCAGAACGGTTGTTGATATCCAGTTTGGCAAACAACTTTGGAAAAATAGAATAGAAATTAAATTCAACATCCGCGACTTGTTGAAACAACGTTCGGTTATTTATCAGAATAATGATAATGACACCCGTTTCAATAAAGGAAAAGATTATGAAGTACTAACACGTACTTACGGAACAGTTTACTCGTTACAATTAAACATTAAACTTTAATGCGAATTGTTTTTAAGTTTGATTAGCGAGGTATTGAGTTTAACCAAAATGTCTAATCCTCTCTTGGCGGCATTCTTTAATTTTAATTCGGGGTATTGATATTTTAACTCCTTACTTAAAGCTTTAAATTCATCGTTAAACAAACACACATCCTTAAAAACTGATTTCTTCAGTTTCTTCGTAAACATTGGTGATTTTGCGTAATGCGACTTCAAATGCTTATTTACATCTGATAACTTCAGCTTACTACTTCCCATGTTAATTCCTTCATCGGAACAAATTTGTTTTGCTGTTTTAAGTATGAGGTTATAGGAAAGAAAAACCGAATCCAGATAAAATTGTTGCTTATATGCCTGTTTGTTCTTTTCGAACAGTTCCTTTATAGTGAGTGCCATATCCTTTTTTACAAATATGTAAATTAATGTATATACTTAGTGTGAAGTTTATGTTAATTAAACATTAAACGAAGCCTCAAAATAAATTAGTATTAAGGGAATGTTACACAAAAATATTTTTGTTAATGTTTCGATAATCTAAGTATAATCTTTTACTAATACCGCTTTAACCCCCCTTTAAAGTTGTGTCCCTTACTTTGTGGCATAAATTTTAAAACAATGAAAAAGATTTACAAAACATTATTATTAGCCTTTGCAATGAGCTCTGCTATTGCGCAAACAGGCTTTTGGACTCCTACAACGTATAAAGGAGCATTTGCTCCGGCACCAACAGCCATGTGGACTGACACTTGGACAGAATGGGATCCGGTTAACAAAGTATACCCTGCTCCAACTATGACTGTTAATTCTAACATTACAACTAATACAACTTGGGCAAGCGGACAAACAGTTTTATTACAAGGTCCGATTTATGTAAAAAACAATGCTGTATTAACCATTCAACCGGGTGTTGTAATACGTGGTGAAAAAGCCAGTGCAGGTTCAGCATTAATTATTACAAAAGGTGCGCAAATTAACGCGGTGGGTACCGCAGCACAACCAATTGTATTTACAACCGATCAAGCACCGGGCGCAATTAACCGCGCTGTAGGTGATTGGGGTGGATTAATTATCTTAGGTAACGGTGCATTAAATTTAGCAGGTGGATTAGCCAACGTGGAAGGCTTACCTGTTTCGGCAGATTCAGAATACGGAGGAGGAACAACTCCTAACAACAATGACAATTCAGGTTCATTAAGCTATGTACGTATTGAATTTGGCGGATATGTTTATGCAGCTAACAAAGAAATTAATGGCTTAACCATGGGCGCTGTTGGTAAAGGTACACAGATTGATCACATTCAGGTATCTTATACAAATGATGACGCTTTTGAGTGGTTTGGTGGTGCAGTGAATGGAAAATATTTAGTATCATACAGAAATCTAGATGATGATTTTGATACAGACAACGGATGGAGCGGTTATGTACAGTTTGGTTTAATTGTTCGTGATCCTGCTTTAGCTGATAATCCTTCAGTGTCTACTTCAGAAGGTTTTGAATCAGATAATGATGCAACCGGAAGCACAAACTCTCCTTTAACGTCTGGAATTTTCTCTAACATAACAGGTATCGGTCCTTACCGCGGTAACTCTGCACAAGTAATTGCTACCGGTTACCGTCGTGCTTTACGCTTAAGAAGAAATACGAACCTAAAAGTATTCAACTCTATTTTCATGGATTTTAAAACCGGATTATTTATCGACGGTGCTGCGGCAGATGGAAATGCAAACTCAGGGGCTTTAAAGTTCAAATACAATCTAATCGCTACAACTTCAGGTGTGAATCCTAAAACTGTTGAAACAACTGCGGCAAACGTGAATGTAAATGGTGCGTGGTATGTTGCACAACCGAATGATTCATTAAATTCATCTAACGGTATCCTTGTTACTCCTTGGAATTATACATCTCCTGATTATCGTCCGGTTGCATCCAACACAGTTACCGGTGGCGCTAACTTTGGCGACCCTGCTTTATTAGCCGGTGGAATTTTATCGGTAAATTCATTGGAAGATTTTTCAAAACAAATTGGTGTGTATCCAAATCCAAACAATGGAGAAGCAACTGTTATCATCCATGCTTTACAACCTTTTAACATAACAGTAAACATTTACTCTATCACAGGTCAGTTACTTTCAATGCCATACGAAAATCATAGTATTGTTGAAGGTGTGAATTCTTTACCTGTAACTGCTGATTTAGCAAGTGGGATTTATTTTGTTGCCATCAGCAACGGAACAAAAACCGAAACCATTAAAATGGTTGTAAATAAATAATCTCATTCATTAAAAAAGCCTGTTTAGTTTAAACAGGCTTTTTTATATTCTTTAGAAATTAATAGTGGGTTACAAAGCATTAATATATTCTATTAATCACAACAACATTGACTTTTACAAAAAAGGTTTACTTAACCTTAACTGTAAGATAAATGTAGTTTATTCATTCACTGACTTTGAAAGGTTTCTGTTAAGTGAAACCCCACAAATTATTATTATGGACCTGGAATTGGATAATACCGATGCCATCACCGTAATTAAAGAAATAAAAAGTCATTCGTTAAGTATTCAGCCTTTCATTATTATTTGTTCAAACAAAGCAGATGATTTTATTGAAATAAGCGCGTTAAATTCAGGAGCGGATGAATTTATAGAACTTCCCATCAATCATTTGATTTTTGAATCAAAGATGAAAGCCTTGTGCAAGCGAATTAAAAACGGAATAGAACAAAATATCCAGCAAGGATTTTTTATCGACCATGAACAATACAAAATTTATTTAGGCGAAGTAGCGCATACACTTCCACGACTCGAATTCAAATTACTGAATTTACTATTTTCACAACCCAATAAAATTTTTTCGAAAGATGAGATAGCTTCACAAATTTGGAACAACAAAGATATTTCCGCGAAGCGCACCATTGATATACATATACGTAATATTCGTAAAGAATTGGGTGAGGATATTATAAAAACCTACAGGGGTCTGGGATACTGCCTGCGCCTAAACACCTGATTTTCAAAAACAAATACATCACCTTGAAATTACAGCCCTAGGCTTAACAATTCCTTAACATTAAATTTAACTAGTATTTACATATCAACTATTTCTTTGCGTGCAATTAATAATAATTTAACGTGAAGAAAACTTTATTTTTACTTTTAACAATTGCCTTTGTTACCGTAAACGCACAAACCGAACAGAAGTCGCCTTATTTTAATTTCAAAAATGGATTAGGCTTTGCAACTCCCGATAGCTCTTACTCTATCAACATTCGTTTCCGAATGCAAAATCGCTTAATGATGAACACTATTTCTGATGAAGATTTAAATCCGGCTTCCTATGAATTCAGAGTGAGAAGATGTCGTTTAAGTTTTACCGGACATGTATACAATCCAAAGTGGAGTTATTATTTACAACTCTCTTTTTCACGTGGAGATATGGACTGGAGCATGAACGATGCCTCTAATTATAACACCGGTGTAAACGTGGTGCGTGATGCAATGATTTACTATAAACCAATTAAACATTTACAAATTGGTATCGGACAAACTAAATTACCCGGTAACCGTCAACGTGTAGTTTCTTCAGGTTCTTTACAGTTTTATGATCGCTCACCTGCTAACTCCAATTTTACGCTCGACCGTGATGCCGGCTTATTCTTAACTTATACCCTACCAATTGGTAAAAAATTCGTTACATTAATTAAAGGCGCTGTTACTTCAGGTGAAGGCAGAAATTCTAATTCGAGTAATCCTGGCTTAGCATACTCAGGACGTTTAGAAATGCTCCCATTGGGAACTTTTACAGATGGTGGTGATTATTTTGAAGGCGACGTGGCACGTGAAGAAAAACCTAAAATCTCAATTGGTGGTGGTTATCACTTAAATGATTTGTCTGTACGTACCCAAGGAACCTTAGGAAAAGATTTATATGAAAGCAGAAGTTTTGAAGTTTATTTTGCCGACTTCTTATTAAAATATAAAGGTTTTGCCGTAAGCTCAGAATATCTTAGAAGAAATTGTGATAATCCGGTTACGAAAAATAGTACAGGTTCAAGCAGAACTGTTGTTGAAGGCGATGGAATTAATTCACAAATCAGTTATTGCTTTAAAAGCCGTTGGGAAGTTGCTGCCCGCCATACATTAGTTTCTCCGCATAACGATTTACTAAGTTCTATTCATGAGAATGAACAGTATGGCTTAGGTGTTACCAAGTATTTAATGAAGCACAAAGTAAAAGTTCAGGGAAATGTGTTTTATAACCGTGAGCGTAACTTAAAGACCAATAAAGACTTAAATAAATATTGGTTTGGTGTTATTCAATTGGAGTTAGGGATTTAACATTAACTTAACACGGATTCCGTTATTAAAAAATAGATTTGTAACCATAAAATTGATATTATGTTTGGATTAACTACAGGCCTGGCCATTTTACTTATTCTTTGCTTGCTCTTAGCTTGCTTTTTCGAATTCATTAACGGTTTTCACGATACAGCCAACGCTGTTGCTACCGTAATTTATACCAACTCCATGAAGCCAACTGTAGCTGTTGTATACAGTGGTATCTTAAACTTCGTTGGTGTTTTATTTGGAGGTATCGCCGTAGCCATGGGAATTGTAAACTTATTGCCTATGGATGTGCTGGTTGATGCAAATCCTTATCACGGCATCGCTTTAGTATTGGCATTATTAGTGAGTGCCATCATCTGGAATTTTGGAACCTGGTACTATGGTATTCCATCTTCCAGCTCTCATACTTTAATTGGCGCTATCTTAGGTATTGGTATTGCATTTTACTTTTTACCGGGCGAAGTTGGCGGCACTGCCGTTAACTGGGACAAAGCTAAAGATACAGGCTTAGCATTATTATTGTCTCCGCTTATCGGTTTCTCATTAGCCATTATCATGATGTTTATTTTTAAACGTTTCATCAAAAATGAAATCATTTACAAAGAACCAATCCCCGGAAAAAAACCTCCTATCTGGATCAGAATGTTATTATGGTTGACTTGCGGAACGGTAAGTTTCTTCCACGGACAAAACGACGGACAAAAAGGTGTAGGTTTAATCATGATGATTTTAATTGCGATTCTTCCGGGCTATTTCGCGGTAGATAAATCTATCAACTTACAAAGCATCCATGGCAATATGGATAAGATTGAATTACTGATGAAAAAAGCAGACACAACTGCTTTAGCCGCTAAAGAAAAGAAAATGTTTGCCGATGTAATGAAACACAGCATTCACTTTCATGAAACAACCAATGGTAAATTTTCTTCTGAAGAAGTTGCGGTAACTGAACGTTTCAGTTTACGTAAAGATGTAGTGAAAGTAACCAAGAACACCGAAAAATTAATTAAAGGCGGTAACTTAACTTTAAGTGCTAACGACATTAAGGACTTAAACAGAGAAATAAAAGCTTCTAAACGAATTATCGAATACGCTCCGTCATGGGTAATTATTTTAATTTCCATTTCCTTAGGATTAGGAACTATGATTGGTTGGAAACGTATTGTAAAAACAGTAGGAGAAAAAATTGGTAAACAACACATGAGCTATGCGCAAGGTGCAAGTGCTGAAATGGTTGCTTCCATGGGAATTGGTATGGCATCTGCTTACGGATTACCGGTTTCTACTACACACATGTTGTCTTCAGGTATTGCCGGTTCTATGGTGGCAAAGAAAGGTTTGAAAAACTTACAAAAGAATACTATTAAAACAATTGCTTTAGCCTGGTTATTAACCTTACCGGTAACAATTATTTTATCAGGCGGATTGTTCTTATTATTCCGTGCTTTATTAGGTTAATAAAATAGTTCTATGATTGAAGAACCCCGCTTTAGGCGGGGTTTTTTTATGCTTGACATTCTTCTTTTCATTCATTACATTTATTATTATAAATCGTATTTATGGAATCATTAAAAATGTCAGTAACGCTTCCGGTTAAAGCCGCTAAGTTATACAAAGCCTGGTTAACCAGTAAAGAACATGCAGCCTTCACAGGAGGTGCCGCAAAAGTTTCATCCAAAGTAGGAGGAAAATTTACCGCCTGGGATGGATACATCAGCGGAAAAAACACAGAGTTAAAAGCCAATAAAAAAATTGTACAAACATGGCGTACCTCCGAGTTTCCGGAGGATGCTCCTGATTCTATTCTTGAAATTGATTTCGAAGAGAAAAACGGGAAAACCAAATTGAATTTATACCACTATAATTTACAAAAAGGCGACGCGAAAAAATACCGCGACGGCTGGCGCGATTATTATTTTGAACCTATGAAACAATATTTTGGAGAGTGAATAAATTTAGCATCATAGCTTTTTCGTTTTTAAACTTTTTTATTGCTTCTGCACAAAACAAAACCTGTGACTGTTTGGTTAAAACTGCCGAACAACGTTTAGAGGTTCATCTGTTACTTAAAAACATTAAACTAAAGGACAACCCAGCTCCAAAACCTTATTTATATTTATATCCGGAGAAAGGCGCTACAGAAGCTTATCATAAAATCATTAAAGATTCTGCCGCTTACTGGACCATTCAACCGCAAGTTCGCTCTAAAAACAAATACGTTGCATTTCAAATGGAAAAAATTCCCTCCGGTTTTTTGACCATGATTAATTTCAATTCATCAGATAGCATCCCTGTTTATGCGGACGCTGATAAAAAATCGAAAGTGATACATTACATTAAAAAATTAGGCAATGGCAATGAGCAGGCTCCTTATTGGTTTGTAGGTTGCAAACCCGGTTTCGCTAAAATAAAATTACTTGAAAAACAATCGCAGACGGGTTGGCTAACAAAAGAAAATTATTTGCATGAATAGTTGTATAAAATATTTAAGCATCGCTTTCACACTCGCTCTGATGGCTTGTGAAAACAAAAACGAATTGGGTCGACCCTTGGGTGAATGCAGCTATGAGTAGACAAAGAATGGGGTACATCATAATGTGCTCTATTGTCAAATATATTCTTACTATTAACATAACAATAATTTAATTCTTCAATAACTAATAGCAGTTATTCATGATTTAATAAATAATGCAAAGCAACAATAAATGATTAGAATCATGTTTTAAAATATATAATCCGCATAATTTAGAAGCTCGCAAAACATGGTTAAGATTACGTGGATATCATTAGTTGTAAGTTTTGTTGTCTATACTGTTTTTATAAACGTTTTATGTCATAATAAAGCTACAGCTCCTTTAACTAAGGAAATTAATCAAGGTTGGGAGATTTGGCAGAACAGAAACTGTCAGGCCTGTCATCAATTATATGGCTTAGGGGGCTACATGGGGCCTGATTTAACAAACAGCACTTCTAAAGTAGATGTGGCCTACATTAAAGCAGTTATTAAATCCGGTACTTCACGAATGCCAAATTTTAATTTAAGCGACAATGAAATAGAAAAAGTAATCGCTTTTTTAAAATGGGTAGATAAATCTGGTCCTTCGGCTGTTGACTTCAAGAATGTACATTGGACCGGAACTTACATAATAGATTAGTATGGATAAGCTGGAAAGAAATTATACTCGTTTCGTATTTATTTTGCTTTTATTTTCATTAGTGCTTGGGGTAATTACAGCATTCTCATTTATTTTTCACGAACATATTAAAGCCTACTTGCCATTACAACAACTGCGGCCGATGCATGTAAGCGCTGCCTTGTTTTGGATACTAAGCGGAGCCTCACTTAATATCTTTCTTCATAATCAAAAAGACAAAACAGTTCCGAAAAACGCGTTAAGCATTCGAAACGTTTCAATAGTACTTTGGCAGATAAGCATTGTGGTGATTTTTATACATTACACATTTAAACAATTTGGCGGAAGAGAATATTGGGAGTTCCCGGGATGGATTTCATTACTACTTCTATTATGCTGGATTGGATTTTGTTCTTACTATTTTTTGTTTTGGAAAAACGAACCTAACAAGCGGCCACAATACATTATAATGTGGGGAACCGGAATGTTATTTTTTCTAATAACATTTATAGAGCAAAATTTGTGGCAAATTACTTGGTTTCGCGAGTCGTTTTTACAAGAAGTTACAATACAATGGAAAGCTAATGGCAGTATGGTGGGCGCATGGAATCAAATGATTTACGGCACATCCTTATATCTAATGGTACAAATTAGTGGTAAAAAAGAAATTGCATTTGATAAAAAATCAATTGTGTTCTATTTTTTAGGTTTTACTAATTTACTCTTTAATTGGGGGCATCATATTTACAATTTACCAACCAATAATTGGATGAGGCATGTTGCTTATGCAATTAGCATGACAGAATGGATACTTCTTATTAATATTATTCAAGGATTCAAAAAAACACTTTCGGAAACATTGCGCTTTAAACAACTCATTAGTTACAGGTTTCTTATAGCATCCGAATTTTGGGTTTTTCTTAACTTGATTTTAGCACTCTTCATGAGTATCCCGGCCATTAACAGATATACTCACGGAACACATATAACTGTTGCACACGCAATGGGAACCACCATAGGTATAAACAGCATGATTCTACTCGGATCCTTCGCTTATCTACTAAAGATTGATGACATTCAGATGAAACAAAAAAAAATATTTCATGCCGGCTTCCTCATCATTCAAATAAGCTTAGCGATTTTTTGGTTAAGTTTAATAGCCGCCGGTGTTTTCAGTGCTTATGATCAGACGTACTTAGGAATTAAAACTTATGCTTCGGTAATTCCGTCGGTAGTAACAAGCCTGTATGTTTTTGCAACAGCGGGCTTGTTTATGTTGATTGGTTTTGCAATAATTATACCTTATTTCTTTAAAGGAATAAGTAAATCGAAATGATGTCAAAATTTTAATCTTGATTTTCGTCTAGTATTTGCTGAGAGAAATAATTTCTTATCTTGAAGAGTAGAGGGTTTTATTTGAGGCACATGAGTAGCTTTGGCATTATCATCTAATGCAACAAAAGTAAAATAAGCTTCATTAATTAAATATGCTTTTTGGCTGACTATTTTTTTTGCCCAGGCTACAACATGAATTTCCATGGAGGTATTAAACACTCTGGTAACTTTAGCTTTAATAGTAATGATATCGCCCACTTTAGCGGGCATTTTAAACTTTACACTGTCGATAGATGCCGTAACACAAATTTTCTCAGCATGATTTTGCGCGCAAACCGCGGAAGCAATATCCATCCACTGAACTAATCGCCCACCCTGTAATATCCCCATCGGATTAGTATCATTCGGGCACACTACCTCTGTTACAATAGTTTCTGAGTGAGCACTTTTTTTAAACTTAATCATTCCGGTAATTCAAAAGAAGAGTTCCACATTTGTCCGGATTCTATTTCCTCAAATGTTACTTGCATGTATTTCGTGTCGCCTTCATTTGTTAGTTCGCGCTTTACCACGATACTCTCTGGCTTATCTTTATAATGAACCTTATCTCCACAACGTAACATAAAAGGATATTTCACCGTAATTTTTTCTTCTTCCGTCATAACCATTTTATAGGCTTCTTCAAACAAGCACTCTTCAAATCTTTCAATTAAAATTTCATCGTTAATTTCCTTCTTGGCATCATCCGACAATTTTTTCGTCCAATTTAAGAAACTTGTAATGGCTGCTTTTCGCAAATCACTTTTTATATAATCTGGAAATGGACATCGGCGGTCTTCCTGATCATTAAACCAATAATTGAGTGAGACCTCGAGCATATCATACTCAATATAATTCTGACTGTTTAATAACATTTCTACTTCCATTAGAATAAATATTTAAACCAAAATTATTATACAAATAATTATAATATTATGACTTAAATCATATTATTACCTGCTTTAAATCTAGTGCTTTACGGTAAAATTTATCTTATGATTCATCACTCTTGGGCAGAACCATTTAAAATAAAAATGGTTGAGTTATTAAAAATGACTACTCCCGCACAACGCAAAAAAGCACTTCAAGACGCAGGGTACAATACGTTCCTTTTAAAGTCTGAAGATGTATATATCGATTTACTAACCGACAGCGGTACATCAGCCATGAGCGACCAACAATGGGCCGGTATGATGCTTGGTGATGAAGCCTATGCTGGTAGCAAAAACTTTTATAACCTTGAAACCGCTGTAAAAAAATACTATGGTTATAAGTATGTTATTCCAACACACCAGGGCCGTGGCGCTGAAAATATTTTATCTCAAATCATGATAAAAAAAGGAGATGTAATTCCGGGTAATATGTATTTCACAACAACCAGATTACATCAAGAGCTGGCCGGAGGTGTGTTTTATGATGTTATTATAGATGAAGCGCATGACAGTTCCGATTTATTTCCTTTTAAGGGAAATGTGGACATCGGGAAACTAGAACGTCTTGTGAAAAAATTTGGTGCTAAAAAAATTCCATATATATGTGTAGCGACAACAGTAAACATGGCGGGCGGCCAACCAATTTCTTTAGCCAATCTTAAGGCATTACGGAATTATACAAACAAACACGGTATCAAAATAATCCTAGATATGACACGTGTAGCAGAAAATGCTTTTTTCATTCAGCAACGCGAAGAGGGTTATAAACGTAAAAGTATTGCTTCAATAGTTAAAGAAATTTGCAGTTATACCGACGGCGCAACGTTTAGCGCAAAAAAAGATGCTTTAGTTAATATCGGCGGATTTTTGGCTTTAAATGATAAAAACAAATATGAAGAAGCGAGTAATTTAGTTGTTGTGTACGAAGGCTTACATACTTATGGGGGCTTAGCTGGAAGAGACATGGAAGCAATGGCCATTGGTATTGGAGAGTCTGTTAATGATAACCATATTAAAGCACGAATCGGACAAGTACTTTATTTAGGAAAAAAACTGAATGATTTAAAGATACCTATTGTGAATCCGATTGGTGGTCACGGGATTTTTATTGATGCGAAAAAATTTCTTCCTCATTTAAAGCAAATTCAATTTCCTGCTCAGGCACTGGCAGCTGAAATTTACGAGGACAGTGGCGTTAGAACCATGGAAAGAGGCATTGTTTCGGCAGGACGAAATAGCAAAACCGGTGATCATTACTACCCGGAATTAGAATTAGTACGACTAACTATTCCTCGCCGTGTGTATACACAAGCCCATATGGATGTTATTGCCGAATCTATAGAAAGTGTATATGCAAAACGCGATAAAATAAAAGGACTGGAAATGATTTATGAACCCGCTTACTTAAGATTTTTCCAGGCCAAGTTTAAGAAACTTTAGGTTTTTCTCTTAAAGAAACTATTAAAACAGTAACGAGAATCAACGGAAATAATATTGAAATTATTGCCAGAAAAGGTAGGGTTAAGTTTGAACAGCGAAATAAACCTTCCATCTCGGCAGCTTTATATGCCATTAACGCTTGTGTTATTAAAAACACAAGCGTTAATGCTTTTATGGCTATTCTGTAATAAATTTTATTTGTGATATCTACTATTGAAGCTGTCATTTTTATAGTAGGAATTGAAATGATACCCAGCAATACGAAATGCAAATAAAACAATATTAAATATCGATTTAAGGAAGTTGCAATTGCTATATGCGGAAAAGACGCCGACAATTGCATTATTGATTTTAAAATCAATCCATAAATAACCCAATTCATGCTAAATGGTATTTTATTTTCCAAACTCTGTACTAAAAACTCTTTATTGAGCAAAAATATACAGGCTGTCAATTGTATTGCGCAGGCGACCATGCTGATTGCATTGAACCAAAATTCGGGCGCACTCCATAAATACGAATTAACCAAGGTAAGAGGTACCGACACAACAAAAAGATAATAAGCTCCCTTTAATCCCTTATCATTCTTTGAGCCAAAATAAAAATGAATGAAAGCCAGAATACTGCTTACAAAAAAACCATTATATTGAAAATGAAGATATGTGTATATCGTGTTATAATAGGCAGGACTGGCGTTACCAAAAGATTTTACGATAATACCTAAAATAAGGGGGAAAGCTCCTGAAATAATCAAACATGTCCAAGCTAAAATCAAATAGGATTTATATCCGTTAAACGATCTTAAATTTCTAAATCCAATTGCCTTAATTAATTGTAGTGCCAGAATTGTTGAAAGAATTACATGGAGAGTGGATAATATTATGGTCAAATAATTATAGCCATACTTCACAAAAAGTGGAACCATGAATAATAACAGTACAACATCCGCGGCCAGCCAAACTGTTACTTTAGTGCTGAATTTATATTGAATGAGATGTCCTGTAATAGCAAAGTTCGCTAAGAACAACCAGCCCAAAAAGGCTCCATGAGAATGCGCGTGAATTAAATTATTATAAGATATATTAAAACCGCTAAAAGGAAGAATTCTTAGCAGAGCCCCAAGGCAAGCAATAATTACAAGAAACAAATAACTAATTAAAATGATTCTTCTTAATGTGTTATTATCACTGCCCGTTAGCAGAATTGAATTACTTTTTGCCTTTAACTCCTGTTGCAACTTGATTTAATTTTTTTGCATTCACAATTGCAATCTCTTTACCTACTAAATCAATTACCCGCTCTTTTTTAAGTGCTGCTAATGTTCTAATAACTGTTTCGTAAGTGGTGCCGGCCATATTGGCTATATCCGTACGCGATAATGTATAGCTTAATAACTTATTTCCTTCATTCTTTTTGTATCCGAAACAATCAATTAATTTCATTAATATAATTGCAATTCTTGTTTTAGGGTCAAGAATTAATAAGTTTTTCATTCTGGTTTCCGAATCTCTAAGTTCATCAGATAAAAAATTAATCAGGTATACGGCCATTTCATTGTTACTTTTAAGAATTGAAGAAAAAACTTCAATTGGCAAAAATGTAATAACCGACTCTGCTAAAGTTTCGGCAGATATCGGATAAACTTTTGTATTAAGTCCTCTATGGCCTACTATCATTTCATTTGAAGCTAAGCGAATGATTTTTTCCGAATTATCATGTGATTTAGAAAGTACTTTTATTCTTCCTCTCTCAATAAAATAAATCCCTTTTACCTGCTCTCCTTCATTAAAGATTCTTTGTCCCTCCTCAAAAAACAAAGTTTGTCTGTTTTTTTCAAATACTTTTTTGCTCTCATTTGAGCAATACTTAGTAAATAAACTTAATGAAAACATAAAATTATTATTATCCTCCTATTAAAATCATACTTCTATTACTTTCCGACATTAGTCTTCCCTCTTCACTCGCAAAATTCTTTATTCCACCTCTTTGACTTTTTTTATTAAATACAGTTTCCTTAATTAGCTCTTCAACATTTTCGTTATTTCGTAAAGCAGTAAGTAAATCGGTCTCCGAACCAGAAAACAAACAGTTTTTAATTCTTCCGTTTGCAGTTAATCTAATTCTATTACATGAATCACAAAATGGATTACTTACGGTAGAAATCATACCAAAATTTCCGGTGAATCCTTTAATCTTGTATTTTCGTGATGTGTCATTTTTCTTATCCTCTACCTTTAACACATTTCCTTCGCCGAATATTCTAGATACATTCTGCAAAATTTCCTCTGCGTTGACTGTTTTAGAAAAATCCCATTTATTTCCCTGAAAGGGCATGTATTCTATAAATTGAACTGTTGTATTCCATTCCTTTGTTAAGCCAATAAAATCAATTAATTCATCATCGTTCACTCCCCTAATAACAACAACATTTAGCTTCGGATTAAATCCTTTACTGAATAAGAGCTCAATATTATCCATTACACGGTTAAAATAATCACGACGTGTAATTGAATTAAACTTATCCTTTTTTAATGAATCGATACTGATATTAATCTTAAAGATGCCGCAGTTCTTAAAAGTCTCAATGTGCTGATCAATAAGAATACCATTTGTAGTAATAGCCATTTCACAATTCAATTTACTTAGGCTTGTCGCAATACTATCAAAATCTTTTCTTACAAAAGGCTCACCACCAGTAAACCTTATTTTATTCACTCCCAACTTTACAAATTTTGAGACCAAGATCTCTATCTCCTCTGCGCGCATAATATTTTCTTTGGGTGATAGTTGAATGCCATTTGCAGGCATACAATAAAAACACCTCAAATTACATCGCTCTGTTAAAGAAATGCGCAAATAATTATGTATTCTTCCGAACTGATCGCGCAGCATACTTTGCTTATTTGAATTTCTTATGTTGATTAAGTAATTGATTAAACTCATCTTCACTGATTAATTTCTGAGCTAAAGGAAACAACGTATAATCTTCGCGGTAAATATGAAGTCTTAGAAGCTCCGTAAATTCACGGCATGTATCATAAGCAGTATCATACACAAACATTCTTGAAGTAACATCTTGAATTCGTGTTGCCAATCCTAATAAATTAAATGCCAATGTGCCCAACTGAATAAATTTAACATGATCATCTTCCATCACATCAATGGCTGTTTTTGGGTTGTCGCCTGTACTGTGTTCGCCTGACTCCAAAAGTTTTTTATTTAAGAGTGGGAAAAGTACCTTATCCTCCTTTTCATTGTGAACTAATAATTTGTTATCGTAAAATTTAAAAAAATCTGAAAATGCATAATTTATCTCCGATGTGACGTTATAGCCATTTGTTTTGAACTCTGCTAAAGCAGTTTCAAATTTATCAATTTCCGCAGTCGCCACTTCGTGTTCACGTACTAACTCCTGTAATGTTTCATGCATAGTTTTAAAATCAACCTTTGGCTTCTTCTCCTCTTCGTAAACAGAAGGAGGATCAAAAGGAGTACAACCTTTCATGTTGTCTAACCCATGCTCCACATTTCTTTTAATAGGGTCCTTTTTATTAGTTTCTTTTAAGTCGATCATATCGTTATGTTTTAAAGCAAATAACGGTATAAAAATAAACAAACTGTATGATTTTAATCATACTATTGAATGACAAATAGCGGGTTTTTAGTAAATGTAGTGTCTGTCAGCGATTTGAGAAAAGCAATCAAATCTTGCTTGTCTTGTTCGGTTAATTGTAAACCAAACTGCTTACTAGACTTAGTCATGATTGGATCAAGTGTAGCGCTATGTTTTACACCACTGTTATAGTGCTCAATCACATCCTCAAGAGTAGCAAATCTGCCATCGTGCATATACGGTGCTGTTAGCTCAATATTTCGTAATGTAGGGGATTTAAATAATCCGATATCGGATTGTAATCCTGTAATATTATAGCGTCCTAAATTAACTCCTGAGAACAGCGAATCAATTCCAATGTTATGAAAGCGATTATCGGAAAAAAGTCCTAACGAATGGCAATGAAAACAATCACCCTTTTCTGAATTAAAAATATTAAACCCTCGCAATTCCGGCTCCGTTAAATCAATTTGATGTTTCACAAATTTGTCAAATTTCGAATTCTGCGATACCATCACACGAATAAATTGTGAAAGCGCCTTTGCTAAATCATAATGCGTTATTTCATCGACATCGTATACACGTTTAAATAAATCGCTATAAAGTGTTGAGTTGTTAACTTTATTGATATCGGTATTGAAAAAATCTTTCACTTCAAAAAGCATGATGTCTTCGACACTACCGCTTACTTTACCGTTCCATAAAAAATTAGTATTGAATCCGAGATTGATGTGTGGCAATGAATTAACCCCGGAAGCAGAGAACGATTCATTTGGCACATGGCATGACGAACAAGACTTTCCGTTATTGGATAAAATCGTATCGTAATACAATCTCCTTCCCAATTCGATTCCTTCAACCGTTACCGGATTATTGTCGGGAATATTTAGTTTTGGAAAATACGCCGGAACATCTATAGCGTATGGCGTAAGAGGAGCTTGTGACGTTGTTGCATAGGGCTCTTTTTTATTACAAGCCCAAACCAAAGCAAGAAACAATACACTTAATATTTTACTCCAGGCTAAACGCATCCTTTATGTTATTAATTATTTTTCTGTTAGCAACAGTATCATTCATGGTATAATTATTTTCAAAATTCAGATTGTACAAATTAGGACTTTGAAAAACCTCATTAATATTAAAAACTAATTTATACTCATGATTCCAAAATTTTTGCGTTAGCTTTTTGGAAATCGTAATTTTTGGTTGAAAATTATTTTTGCCTAAATGAATAGCGTATCCTCGTTTTATCGCTAAGGTATCCAAATATCTTCCTTCTAATTTCATGAAGTGATAACCACCCCCCATTCCATCGGGCCAAGCCATGTTTAAATTTTCTATGGTGTTTGGCAAACTTCCTGAAATATTTTTTAAATTACTTAACCCAATCACGAATGAAACCTCAGTATAATCGCCCGGGGCAATCGAGTCAATCAAAAAACTACAGGTGGAGTTAACAGAGCCATCGATATAAATTATCTTATTCGACGTAATTGTTTTTTTACTGTTTTTGAATGTAAGATCAGAAATATAAAACTGAAGGCTTTCAACACTATAAATATTTCCGGCTGCATTCGTATTATTTAAACTATCCCAAATAATCGTGGTGTTAGCGTTTTTAAGTATAAGAGAAAACTTTGCTTTCGAATATTCAGGCATAATATCCTCCTTTCTGCAACCAAATAAAAAAAGGATTGCCACCACAAATGGCAATCCTTCTAAAAAACTAACAAAGATTTTACTAAATCTAACCATTGATATAAATTAACTCTTTGTACCTATAAATGTAATAAGGAACTAAGTTACATACTATGATTAGCGTCATGTTTAAGAGAATGAACGTTCTCAGTTTCTATTACATTTTTAAACCAACTTTAGGCCATGCAATTTTACCCGGACGTATAATAACTGAGAGGTATGCCCAATTGCTTTTAGGCTGCAAACTCACAGCGCCTCTTAAGTGTTGTAAAGCTGCTGCGCCAAAGAATTGCGAATAACCGCCTTGAATAGCAACTCCTTCTGCAAAATTGTAGCTTAAAGTAAAGTCTAATTCGCCTCCTAAATGATTTGAAGCCAATGGAACGTATTTATTATTAACGACCTTAAATCCTTCTTGTCTGTCTCTTACAGGAGCTGCAGCATTAAAATAGTGTCCATTTATTCCGGCCATCACTTTCTTATAGGTATATGTTACACGTAGGTATCCATCCAATAATCCAACACTGCTTCCATGATTTCCAACATAGAAATAATCCATATAACCATTAAATCGATGATTAGTCCCGTAATAAGGATTAAACGCGTGATTAACTATGCGATATGCTTTCGTAGTATCTGTTTCATCATTACCGGAAAGATACTCAGCTCCTAATGTTACCAACAAGCCTTTTATAGGTTTGTACCCTACTTCCGCACAAATATCATATGCGCTTGTTTTTTCATACTTAGGTGTATTTGATGAAGTTGCTGAAGCAGTTGCATCATCACCCATTTGATAATATCCATAAAAGAATGCTTGCAGTTTATCACTTTTATATTCTGCGCGCAAGCCCATCGTTTGCTGATACAAAATAATATTAGATTTTACACCTGTTACTCCGTTAAGGTGTACAAATGGCATACCGTTATTTAGAAACAAGAAACTCGCATTGAGGTTTTTAAATTGCTTATTTGCCCATAAATACTGAAATGATTGGTAGTTGTTTACTGCACCATTTGTAACAGTGTATGGAATATTTTTATTGGCTTCTGCATTTTGATTATACGTTCCTCCAACATGAACCTGCCAGGTACTATCTGTATACATAAACACACCCGCGTCGTGTCGGCGCGCTTGCATAGCCCAATCTAATCCTCCTAAAATTCTATCGTCATCGTAGGATAGAACTTGTCGGCCAATTTTTGCTTTAAATTTTTTTGTGAAGAACAATTCCCCATAACCTTCAAACAGTGAGAGCCCGGCTGTGTTGTCAATTACAGAGTGTCCCACATTCCCCCATGTTCTTACATCCTGAACAGAAGCATATATTCTGAATTTTTCATGCTTGTATTCACCATTCAATCGCATACGTTGTGAAACGAAAGCACCCGCTTTCATATTCGTATCCGATAATGTTGAATATCCATGTCTATACTCACCACGAGCCATATACTGTCCCGACAATGAAAATTGTGCATTCGCAGTATTAGCCAACAAAATACCTGCTGCTAATCCGCTGATCAATTTTGAAATAATTTTTGTTTTCATATGGATACATTTTTAGTTTAACTTGGTCTTTCACATCCTTTACGTTGATAGTAATACCAATTGATTACAGTTCCAATAACAGCGAATACAAGAAGACCGATAAAGAATCGATTTGCGCTTCCTGTTGCTGTAATAGCATTGCCAATTAAAGTTGCAAATATGAATGGGCCATATGCTGCAATAGCACCCGTCCAACCTAGAACTCCTGCTGCCTGACGTTGATTTTCGGAAAAGATTATTGGATACTGACGGAAGGTTCCGGCGTTACCAATACCGGTAAAAAAGAATAAACCTAACATAACACCAAGGAACAGCGGAAACTGATCAACACTTGTTGGGTTCAATAATCCCTGTGAAATCAAGATAGCACTTCCCACTATTAATCCAACACCTGTTAAAGTGGTAAGAATGGCTCCGCCAACTTTATCGGCAATAAATCCAAATATGACACGGCTGGCTGAACCAATTAGTGGTCCGTAAAACGCGTATGCCAAAGGGTCAGGCGCATTAGGGAAATTTCCATAGAGCGTTTTTATCATTAACGGAAATGCGGCGGCCAGACCTGAAAACCCTCCGAATGTCATTACATAAGTAATTGTACAAAACCAAGTATGTTTGCTGCCAAAAATATCCAGTTGTTCTTTGAAAGAAGCCTTTACCGGTATACTTCTCAAATAAACCCAGCATATAATACCTAGAATAATCAAAAGTGGTGCGTACCAAAATGCTGCTGACTGTAAATAAACATCTTTATTCTTTACAGCTTTTGTGTTCTCGTTCATTTTCTTCATCACCTTTTCGCCAGCTTTAGGATGAATAGAACTGATTGCTTTTCCTTGCGCTTTAGCAGGGCAAGCATTAAAGAATGCGACTTTATCAGTTAACGAAACGGTTTGCTTAATTGAATCCTTAATTTTTTTAGGGATATTTAAAATAATTTTTGATTGAATGCCGGTGTCTAACGAAGCAAACACCTCTGTTCTTTTAGCTCCATCCATTTCTTTTAAAGTTGCGGTAGCTTCTTTTGCATCAATACCGGTTGACACTTGTGAAGCACCATAAATAGCCAAACCTAAAATTGCCGGCGTTACAAACTGTGCGACAGAAACACCAAAGTTTCCGATTCCAGCCTGTATGCCGAGAGCAGTTCCTTTCAATCGTTTTGGGAAAAACATATTAGTACTTGGCATGTAAGAAGAGAAATCACCGCCACCAAAACCGGAAGTAAAAGCTAACACCATAAATACCCAAAATGGAGTATTTGGATCCATTACTGCCAAACCAATTCCAATTACCGGAATAAGTTTAATTATAGTAGCAACTGTGATGATGTGCCTTGTACCATATATTGGCAAAAGAAACGTATGAACTATACGCAATGTTCCTGCAGCTAATCCCGGCATAGCGGCTAACCAGAATAATTGATCAGGCGTAAACTTAAATCCTATCGATGGGAGCTTTACAACAATTGCACTCATCATAAACCATGTGGCAAACGAGAGTATTAACGTAAACGTTGTTATCCATAACGTTCTCCAAGCAATTTTTTTTCCTTCGGATTCCCAAAAATTATCATCTTCGGGATCCCATTTATCTAACCATGTTTTAGCCATAACGTTTTTTATAGGTTTTATTTATTTTATCTGACAATTCTTAATACAGGACAAGGAGCATCCAAAAAGACATCGTATGTTCGGCTGCCCATTAATAATTTTCCGAGTGGAGACGCTTTATGACTTGCAAGCAAAATAAGCTCCGCGTTCCTTTCTTTGGCAATTGTTACAATTTCTGTAGCAACATCCCCCTGTCCAAATACAGCTTCTATATTAGTTACCTCCATATCTTTTAGTTTTTTTGCTTCATTTAATAGAATCTGTTTGCCCTCATTTATCCAACTTTCACGTATTTGCGCAAAATTTTCAGAATCGGTTGCTAATATTCCGGTACTGTGAGACTTTTGATTTACATAAAGCAGCAATAAACTTGCTCCTGTTTTTTTAGCCAGGTAAGCAGCTTGTTCTCTTGCTTTTTCGGCAAGTTCAGAATTCCCAATTGGGTAAATAATTGTACGGTAAGCAAATTCACCACTTCTTGCAGGTTGCATTTTTTGCCCTTCAATGTGTTCTTGTATTTCAACTTCGATTGTCTCCGGTTTAAATATTGCGCGACCGCCCGGACCAACCCATTTTTTAGTCCATTTTTTTTGTGCTACCCTAAGTATGACAAAGGCTATTACAGCTAGTGCTGCGAAAGCAAGAAAGCCCCATGAAAATGATCCTGTGCTTTGTTTTGAAATTCCCATAGCATTTGGAATAAAGCTGCCACCTAGTGCACCTATTTCTCCAATCATACTACCGGCAACAGCTGTTGCTAAGGGCCAACGTAATGGCACCAATTGAAACAGCGCCCCGTTACCTGCACCTAATGCAGCAAATGATAACATAAATAAAATGGTTGTTGTTACCAGATTAAGCTGAAATGATGCGATTATCATGAACAGAATTACAAAACTAAAAATGAATGAAAGTGTGTTTATTCCTCCCCATTTATCAGAAGCCCATCCTCCAACAACCCTAACTGCACTTCCCATCAGTGCTGCCAACATAGTTAATTGCCCTGCTTCTACTTTTGTAACGTGAAACTGATCGTAGAAATAAGTAGGTAAAAAAGTTGAAAGCCCTATAAAACCACCAAAGGTTATTATATAAATCAAATTAAATACCCATCCATCCTTTTCGAAAAGACAAGATAAATGTTCTTTCAGTGATTGCTTATGCGTATCAGGTGGCTCTTTAGCAAAAACTAACATAACAATCATTGGTAACAGCATAAACAATGCACCAAAGCCATAAACAGCTTGCCATCCAAATTTTTGAGCCAACGGAGGAGCAAAAATCATGGCTAAAACAGTACCACTATTGCCGGCACCGGCAATTCCCATTGCCAATCCCTTATATTTGGGCGGAAACCACCCTGAGCCTAATGATAATGCCACACCAAAGCTTGCTCCTGCAATTCCTAATAAAATCCCCATATTAATGACCTCAGAGTAAGTATCAACCATAAAATATCCATAAACCAACGCAGTAAAAATAAGCCCCATCTCAACCATAGCAGCCCATTTTCTACCTATATATTGTGCCAATACCCCTAATGGAAATCGCATAATAGCTCCTGCCATAATAGGAACCGAAATCATAAACCCCTTTTGTGCCGGAGATAAATTAAACTCTTCGCTAATAAATGGCGCCATTGCTCCATTTAAAACCCAGATTGCAAAACAAAAATCGAAATACAGAAAAGCAGAGAACAAAGTTGGTGGGTGTCCTGATTTAAGAAATGTTTTAAAACTTGCCATAAAAATAATCTTTAATTCTGGTGTAAAAGTAGAATCTGCGTTTTGTTTCAAAAATGATTGGCGTCATAAATTTAGCCTTTTGTCATGTTCTAAAATTATTCAACTCTTACCGTTAACTAATATACTTAGACCCTTTTGCTCTTTTTGTTATATGATTAATATCATATTAAAAGCCATGTAGCGTATCTAATTTTACATAGAGCCAAGAATAATTTGGAAAATAGTCAACGCATAATGCATTTATTCGATCAGAGTGAGACAATAAAGCTCACTGAACATACCTTACTAAACAGTACGTATGGTAAGGCTGAAAGTATCTATCTTATAAAAAAAGGAGCTATCAAAGTATTTAAGAAAAAACAAGATGAGCTTTTCATTTTATCTATAGGTTTTGAAGGAGACATTATTGGACTGGAACAGCTGTTTAACGATAGCGCCAATGATAAATACTATTATGCAGTTCCGGGTACAGAAATCAAACAGCTATCCATTGCCCCTTTGCAAAATATACTCAAAACAAATTCACGATTAAACATGGAGGTGCTACAGTATATTTCTGAGATGACCGATCAGGTAGAAGTGAATCTGATGAATGTTACACAAAGAAGTGTTACCTGTAATATGGCTAATTTACTTATTAAACTAAATTCCATTAAATGTAATGGGATTATTCCAAGCGTTGTTACAACCAAAGACCTTGCTAACTTAATAGGCACCACAATAAATTATGTGTATAAAACTTTACAAAACATGGAAGGTAAAAAAATAGTAAGCTTCAAAGACCGAAGGTTACGCATTGTAAATAATGAGTTGTTAAAGCAGCTTGCCACAAACGGCAAAATTTAATTCTATCCATCATGAATTCTCCTATTCTATATAACACCGAAAAAGCCTTCACGCTTAAATCGAACAGTGAACTTTTTCAAACTAAATTAATGTATAGAATAATGAATTATACGTGGCTTACCAAATTATTAACCAAGCTTGTTAACTTCTCTCTAAAAATAGGTTTACCTATTAAACCTTTAATAAAAAAAACTGTTTTTAAACAATTTTGTGGCGGAGAAACGATAAATGAAAGTAAAATTGTAATTATTAAATTATATGGCATTAACGTGAAGTCTATTTTAGACTATTCCGTTGAGGGCGTCAGTACAGATGAAAACTTTACAAATACACTAAATGAAACACTTAAAATAATTCAAACAGCGCATAACAACCCCTCCATACCCTACACATGTATAAAGCTAACAGGATTTGTAGATACAAAATTACTTGAGAAAGTAAGTTCTAATCAAGAATTGAGCGCGATTGAGCAACAAGAATGGCTCAACTTAAAAAACAGGCTTTCAACTTTATTTGATGCCGCACAAAAATATAATGTTCCGGTTTTTATTGATGCGGAAGAAAGTTGGATACAGCCAGCCATAGATAAACTAGCGGAGGAATTTATGGTGAACTATAATCGCAACAACCATGTTGTTCTTACAACTCTTCAGATGTATAGAAATGACAGATTGCCTTACTTGAAAAAACTCATCAAGTTTGCCAGATTTCATCAAATTAAACTGGGTATTAAATTGGTTCGAGGTGCCTATCTTGAAAAAGAAAATGAGCGTGCAAAAAAATTAAATTATCCCAGCCCGATTAATTCTACCAAAGCAATAACAGATTCTGAATTTGACAGTGCTGTGAAGTTGTGTTTAGATAATATTGATATTATTATGCTTTGTGCCGGTACTCATAATGAAATTAGCACTTTACTTCTTTTAGATGAAATGAAAAAAAGAAATTTACCAAATAATCATCCGAACATTTTCTTTTCTCAACTCTACGGAATGAGTGACAATATTACCATGAATCTTGGAGCACATGAATATAATGTAACAAAATACGTTCCGTACGGTCCGGTAGAATCTGTCATTCCCTACTTAATTAGAAGGGCTCAGGAAAATTCCGGTATTGCAGGACAAATGAGCAGAGAGCTAAAAATGATATTACATGAACAAACCCGACGTAATCAATTAAAACTATCAGGTAACGCATGAGTTCGTAATTAAAATTACTCCTTTAAAACCCTTACAATTACAAGTTATTTCACAAATTATAATTGTGTTTGAAATACAATTTCAACCTAGGTGTAAACTTTTGCCTTAATTCCGGCATCATTTACTCTTAGAGCAATGTTACTTAAGGTTTCACTTGGAATTTTTTGCAGTTCTTTAGCCGGAGTTTCTCTATCTATAGTGTAAATCATGACCTCATTTGGATGCAGCTGCTTTATATAATTTAGCCAATCGTTCAAATTTGACTCATCTGTGCTGTTAATATATTCATTCTTAAACATGCCTTTAAGAAAAATAGATTGTATAATTAATTTATCCTCAAGTTTTTTTAGATTTTGAACATACCAATCGATGCTCTTATTATTTAATGGCTGGTCGATTACTTTAAACAATTTATCATTACCGGCATCAAACTTCATAACACATAAATCAACCTTCAACAGTGCTTCTAAAACATCCGGTTTATTCATTAATACTCCGTTCGAGAGAATAACAATTTTTACCTTTGGCATATATAAATTTCTTAATCGAATAGTATCTTCGATAATTCTCAAAAATTGCGGATGCATTGTTGGTTCGCCATTTCCTGCAAAAGTTATCACATCCGGAAGATCTGCTTTTTGTCCCAACTCTTTGAATTTAATTTGCATTGCAGAAACAATATCTCCATAACTTGTATACTTAACTTTAGTGTTTTTAAGATTTGTCCAACCGCACTCACAATAAATACAATTAAAGTTACATACCTTATTATCTAAAGGCAAAAGATTAATGCCTAACGATTTTCCAAAACGCCGACTGACAATAGGCCCAAATACGATTTTATCAAAAAGAATCACGGCAAATAATATAAGTAAGTTACTAATTAAACAAGGGATGTTTAATGATAATTATCATATTACTTATTAATTCTTAAAAATAATCTCTGACTAAAGTTTAAATGTTAGAAACAAACTGAATAAGTCGCATCCTTCAAACCCATCCTGTAGATTTTATTGAAATAACTTGCATCAAAAAATATTTTATGATTACAGCTGAAAATAAAAAAGAAACTAAAAGCGCTACCAGTACATACACCTTCGCTGAAGCTCTGAGTAAAAGTATGGAGTATTTCAACGGGGATGAATTGGCAGCTAACACATGGTTGAGCAAGTATGCCATGAGAGACAAGAAAGGGAATTTTCTGGAAAGCACTCCTGTTGAGATGCATAAACGAATGGCAAAAGAATTTGCGCGTGTTGAATCGCTTTATAAAACAAAAGAAAACCAGAAAAATCAATTGTCTGATTATGGCAAAAAACGTGAGGCACTTACTAACGAGTCGATATTTCATCTATTTCATAAATTCAAATATGTCATTCCGCAAGGCAGTGTAATGTCTTCTTTAGGAAACCAACATGTAATTGCATCTTTATCTAATTGTATTGTATTACCGGAAATATACGATTCATATGGCGGTGTATTCTATACAGATCAACAAATGGCACAATTATTTAAACGCCGTTGTGGAGTTGGTATAGATATTTCTACTCTACGTCCGAGCGGACAAAATGTGAGTAACGCGGCAGGAACCACATCTGGTGCTGTTTCATTTATGGACAGATTCTCGAGTACAACAAGAGAGGTTGCACAAAATGGAAGAAGAGGCGCCTTAATGATTACTATGGATATTGCTCATCCTGATATAGAACAATTTATTACAATAAAACAAGATCTTAAAAAAATTACCGGTGCTAACATATCAATAAAAGTATCGGATGAATTTATGACTGCTGTGAAAAACGGAACTAAATTCACATTAAAATATCCTGTCGACTCAAAAAACCCAAGCATTACAAAAACAATTGATGCAAGAGAACTTTGGAAAACAATTACAAAATGCGCACATAACACTGCTGAGCCGGGAATCATCTTTTGGGACAGACAACATCACTATTCTACGTCATCCATTTATCCTGGATTTAAAAATGTTTCAACTAATCCATGTTCTGAAATTGCCATGCAGGGCGGCGATAGTTGTCGATTAATAGCACTTAATTTGTACAATTTCGTTGATTCTCCTTTTACTTCAGATGCTAAATTTAACTTTGAGAAATTTTATGAGATTAGTTATGAAGCGCAACGATTAATGGATGATTTAGTGGATTTAGAACTTGAGGCTATTGAGAAAATAATTGCGAAAGTTCAGTCCGATCCTGAACCCGATTTTATTAAAAAAGTAGAGCTCGAAACCTGGAATTTATTATACAACGCAGGAAAAAAAGGGAGAAGAACGGGTTTAGGTTTTACAGCTCTTGCGGACACGCTCGCTGCACTAAACATTAAATTTGACAGTAACGAAGCGTTAGCTATGACAGATGAAATCATGAAGACGAAATGCAAAGCTGAATTTGAAAGCTCTATCGATATGGCTGTTGAACGAGGAAAGTTTGAAGCCTACGATAACACATACGAAGATCAATCCGAATTTATTGATATGTTTAAATCGGTATTTCCAGATGTAACAAAAAGAATGTACAAATTTGGAAGAAGGAATATTTCCATTAGTACAGTTGCACCCACCGGTAGTATTAGTATTTTGGCGCAATCATCTTCTGGTATTGAGCCGGTATTTTTATTAAGTTACAAGCGTCGTAAAAAAGTTAATCCGGGCGACCCTAACAGCAAAGTTGATTTTGTTGACAATCTTGGCGACTGTTGGCAAGAATTTACGATATACCATCACCGTTTAAAAGATTGGATGAGTATTACCGGAAACAATAACATTGCACAAAGTCCGTATTTTCAATCAACCGCTAATGATATTGATTGGGAGAAACGTATTTTGTTACAATCAATTGTTCAGAAATACACCACACACAGTATTAGTTCAACCATTAATCTTCCCAATAATGCCACTGAAGAATTAGTAGGCGATATTTATTTAAAATCATGGGAGGCAGGATTAAAAGGGATTACCGTTTATAGAGATGGTTCGCGTTCCGGTGTACTTGTATCTGACAAGGAAAAAGAAAAATCAAATCATTTAAAAGATTCTATTCCGCCAAAACGCCCTGCAAAAATTGACGCGTCTATCATGCGCTTCATGAATCATAATGAAAAATGGATTGCGTTTGTGGGAATTATTGACAATCGGCCCTATGAAATTTTCACAGGTAAAGCCGAAGATTCGTTTATTTTACCGGAGTGGATTAGTAAAGGATGGATTACAAAAACAAAATCAGAAGGCGGTAAAAGCCGATATGATTTCCAATATCTTGATAAAGACGGATACAAAGTAACCATTGAGGGATTATCTCGTTCCTTTAACAAAGAGTATTGGAACTACGCTAAATTAATTTCAGGCGTGTTACGACATGGAATGCCTTTAATTCACGTGATTGATTTAATAGAGAATCTTAACTTCTCAAATGAAAGTATTATAACCTGGAAATCCGGATTAGAGCGCGCACTAAAACAATTCATTCCTAACGGTTCACAGGCCAAGGACAAGCAGTGTCCAAGTTGTGGCGACCCTAGCGGACTGATTTACGAAGAAGGGTGTTTAAAATGTAAAAGCTGCGGCCATTCAAAATGCGGTTAATCCATTGCCTTACTAATAAAAAAGAGCGGAGAAAAAATCTCCGCTCTTTTTTATCCAACATTAATAAAGTGTGAAAATTAAAAAGCGGGCCGAAAAAATCGTAACCCGCTTTTATTACACACACAGCAATTCAACTTATATTAGACTCGATATGCAAGATTTCATAATCATAGCTAATACTATTACACCTACAAACATTAAAAATCTCCCATTCTGTTCTAAATACTTACTAACACGATCACTCAAAGGCAAAGTATCAAAAGAATATCCCAATCGCCTCAAGTTATACTTAAGAACCATTAAATAAGCCGATAATCCGATGATTAAAGTAAGCAGCAGTGTAATGAAAACTTTAGTGCCGGTACTCCAAGGTGCGCTTTTAACCGGTTGTTCAACAGCTACGTTCTGTGCTGCTGCAACCGGAGCGCCCGCATCAGGATTTCCAACAAATGAAAGAATTGCTTTTATGTCCCCATCCGATAGTTGTGCAAAAGGCGGCATAACCATTTTTCCACCCGCCTCATAAACCTCAATTGCAGTTGCATCACCACTTTTAACCATTCCCTGCGAATCTTTAATCCACTTAATCAACCACTCTTCGGTGCGTGTGGTGTTAATTCCTTCCAGTCCCGGACCAACTAACTTTTGTTTTGTTGTAGTATGGCAAACGCCACAATTTTGTTTAAATAACGCCTTTCCGTCCTGAGCATATACTTCACTAAATAAACACAACAGGATTATCGGTATCAAACCGCGTATACGGTCTATACTGATATATAGTTTATTGGTTTTCATATATTAAAATTAATTAATTATTGAGCGATTTTTTTCCGTAAGAATGAGCTCTGCTTGTTCTGATCGATCGACGATCCCAATTCCATACCACTTGCTGGTAACTTCTCCATAGATAATCTACAGGGTATACTAAGAAGTGCACAAAGCGTGTGAAAGGAATGATTGCAATAATGCTGAATGCAGAAACAACATGTATTTTTAACCATACTGAATTTACAGTTGAAATGGCATCGATTTGCGGATCGAAAACAAAAATAGAACGTAAATAAGGTGTAAGGAAAGCCGCAAACCAATTGGAGCCCCAACGATTAAAGTAGGCCACACACAACCCGGATACTATTTGGATGAATAAAACTAAATAAACTACTACGTCCATTTTATTAGTAACCATTTGCACTCGCTTGTTTGTAAGGCGACGAGTAACAAGAGCTAAAAGCCCCCATAATGCACTAATACCAAAAGCGAAAGAAGCGCACTCGATAATTAATAATCTAACAGTATGCCCGTTCCATGCAATTAATGTAGACGGAAATAAAAAAGCTATTAGATGTCCGAAAAAGAGAAAAAACAATCCCCAGTGAAAAGGTTGACTTCCGAAGAACAAAGTTCGGCCCTCTAAAAACTGAGAAGATAATGAAGAAACTTTAAAGCCCTTGTAAAGGTATCTATATATAGATCCTACTAAAAATGTTGCTAGAGCAACATAAGGCAATGCGATAAATAACAACTGGTTTAGCATAATTAATCGATTTTATAGTTGTTTACTAATTGATTTACTGAATTATTTTTATTAAAGAACGAATCGTTTACTAGGTTTTCCTCTTTAGGATTATATTTTAGAATCGCTTCATGGAAGTCTGATTCCATTACTTTTAAAAGTGCTAAAAATGCATTGTGATATAAGTTACCGCTATTAAGTTCTTCGGCAATTAATGCATTATGTAGTTTTTTAATAACTTTCATTTTTAATTCGATTTTGGCAATATCAAATTCCTGGATCATTTTTTTTACTCCCGGAACAAGTATTTTAGCTACTAACTCGTTTACGAATTCCTTGTCAGAGTGAACAGTTATTAAATACAACACATGCGATAAATGATCAGGTAGCTCAGGACTACAATCATGATTAATTCGACCTTGTTCTTGTTGCATATGCAATAAAAAAGAACCCCTCTTATAATCTTCACCAAAAATTACATACCCCAAATCCAAATAACAAATTGGCTGCACATCAAATGTTTTTGTAAACAGCTCTTCTCTGCCATCTTCATCAAGCGAAATAAAATGATTTGTAAAAGGAAGTAAACATTGTGCCGCTTCAGGGTATTCCGATTCTAAAAGCTCCTGACAAAGTATCGCCTTGTTAGAACTTTGCGTATCAGGATACCTGAAGAGATCGGCCAATGTTATATAAATATGTGAGTTTTTTATCATAATCCTCTTGCTGGTTTTTCTTTAAATCCAAATCCTGTATTCCCTTTCACGTCAGCAGTGTTTTCGAGCATTTCGATAGATTCTTCACGGTGTGCGGGAGGAATCACAAAGCGCTCATCAAATGTCGCTAAGGTGGTTAGTCTGAAAATATCATCTGCAGTTTTAGGATCTAAATGTATTTCTTGCATTGCTGCGTTAATTTCCTCTTTAGTTAAATCACCAACAGTTTCGCCTCTTCTATGCATACGTACTGCCATAAGTCTTTTAAGCACTTCGGCTACTTTTTCGGTGTTTCCTGCGGTAAATAAGGAAGCCAGATATTTCATTGGCAAACGTGTACTGTCAATACCTCCCCATAATGATTTAGAGGTCGTATTGTAAATTCCATTTTGAACACTTGCCATTCCTGGTAACAACGCTGGAACATAAAACAAATTAGGTAATGTTCTGAACTCAGGATGTAATGGTAAAGCCAATTTCCAAACCTTTAAGAATTTATATACTGGTGATTTTTGAGCTGCTTCAATGGTTGACATCGCAATACCATTTAATGCAGCTTGCTTAATAACTTCCGGATCAAATGGATCTAAATAAATTTCTAATTGCGCATCCACTAAATTTTCATCAGTAGCTGAAGCAATTCTTTCAATTTTATCTGCATCATATAAAAGCACTCCTAAATAACGAATTCTTCCAACACAAGAGTGGAAACATGCAGGAGCCTGGCCACTTTCTAATCTTGGATAACACAACACACATTTTTCTGATTTACCGGTATGCCAGTTGTAATATGATTTTTTATAAGGACAAGCGGTTACACACATTCTCCATGCACGGCAACGCTCCTGATTAATCAACACAACACCATCTTCACCGCGCTTGTATAATGCTCCTGACGGACATGATGCTACACATGCCGGATTCAAACAATGGTTGCAAATACGAGGTAAATAATGAAATGTCATTCTTTCCAGTTGAAACATTGCTTCCCTTTCAGCAGGAGTAAGCTTTTCCATATTTACGTCTTGACGAGCGAAATCCGGAGACCCCCCCATATCATCATCCCAGTTTGGACCACTTCTTACTTCCATAGTTTCGCCTGTAACTAAAGAAACGGGACGAGCTGTTGGTTGATCGTCTCCTTCTGGAGCAGTAATCAAATCCTGATACTTGTAAGTCCATGGTTCATAATAATCATCCAAAACCGGCATATACGGATTGTGAAAGATATTTTTTAAACCTTTAAATTTTCCTGTGCCTTTTAAAGAAACGGTGTCGCCGTTTTTTTCCCATCCACCTTTATAAATTTCCTGATTCTCCCACTTTGTAGGATAACCTGTGCCCGGTTTGGTTTCTACGTTATTCCACCACATGTATTCAGCGCCCTTTCTGTCTGTCCAAATGTTTTTACAAGCAATTGAACAAGTATGGCACCCGATACATTTATCGAGGTGAAAAACCATGGCTATTTGCGATCTTACGTTCATAACGCTATTATTAAGTTGTTTTTAAAATTCTAATTTTTCCATTTTTCTTACCAATACGTGTGTATCACGATTTACACCAACCGGACCCCAGTAGTTGAAATGGTATGAAAACTGTCCATAGCCACCTAACATCAAATTTGGTTTTAAGTGAACACGTGTAAAACTGTTGTGTCCTCCGCCTCGTTTTCCTCCTCTAATCTGAGATTTTGGTTGTGAGTACGTTCTTTCAGGAGAGTGGTAAACAATACAAACTCCTTTTGGAATACGAGCACTAACACACGCACGAGTACAATACACACCGTGGTCGTTATATACTTCCACCCAATCGTTATCTTTAATTCCTAACTCAGCTGCATCTTGTTCACTCATCCAACAAGGCTCCATTCCTCGAGATAAGGTTAACATACGTAACGTATCTCCATAAGTTGAGTGAATATGCCACTTACCGTGTGGTGTTAATACATTTAACATTTTTGCTTTTCCGTCATTAACTGTTTTGCGTAAGTCGCCGTACGCTTGTGGAGTTGGAGATGGCTTGTAAGTTGGTAAATGTTCGCCAAACGCAATGTATCCATCGTGATCTAAATAGAATGACTGGCGACCGGTTAATGTTCTCCAAGGCACAAGGCAATCTACGTTATACGTATAGGCACAGTACGCTCGACCGTTATCCATTAAACCCGACCAAAGTGGTGAGTTGTTATAGCGGCGAGGTTGTGATTGTAAATCTTTGTAATCAATTTTTACATCTTTACTTCCTATACCGTGCTGTAAGAGTGGCATACCGGTCTTCTTCTCCATGTTAGTGTAGGCTCTTACAGTTAATTCTCCATTGGTAAGGGAAGATAATTTAAGAATAGAATTAATCGCCTCAATATCTTCTTTCAGTGAAGGGTACTCTGTATTGTTAACTTTTTGTACGTGACGTTTATCGTTTAACATGTTTTTATAAACATCATCGGCCATAAAGCTTACACCATGAGCTCCGATTTGATTATTTAATAGGTTTTGTCCTAATGAAATAAATTTGTTATAGATTTGCGTGTAATCCCTCTCAACAATTGCAATTTTATGCATTGTTTTTCCAGGAATAGGTTCACACTCGCCTTTGTACCAATCTAATAGTTTTGGTTGTGATATTTCATCAATACTATCATGAGAAAGCGGAACATTCACAATATCTTTTACAGGAGCAGGGAAATGATTTTTTGCCATTTCACTAAACACCTTAGCAATGTATTGGAAAATCTGCCAATCTGTTTTTGCTTCCCATACAGGTGCAACAGCAGCGCTCAAAGGATGAATAAATGAGTGCATATCTGTACTATTAATGTCTGCCTTTTCATACCAAGATGCTGTTGGTAAAACAATATCTGAATAAAGAGCCGTTGTGTCCATACGGAAGTTAATGTCTACTACCAAGTCCATTTTTCCCTTTGGTGCTTCTCTCCAAATCACTTCGTAAACCTCGTCCTTAGCAACCTCATCGGCAATTTTATTAGTATGCGTACCTAGGTAATGATCTAACATGTACTCATGACCTTTAGCACTCGACATTAAAGCATTACCGCGCCAAATAAACCAATTACGTGGGAAGTTAATTTCATTATCAGGATCCATTACAGAATATCCTAGTTCTTTCGACTTGAGTTGTTTTACAACATAATTTCTGATTTCATCATCATTACTTGCGCCGGTACTAATTGCATCTTTTGCAATTTGTAAATTGTTTTTACTGTATTGAGGATAGAATGGCATCCAACCGTTTCGAACCGACATGGCAATGAAATCAGCGGAGTGCATATTCCCTAATTTACTTCCTTGAGGAACTTTATTATACAGTGCTTGATTATTATCGTAGCGCCATTGGTCGGAATTAATGTAGTGCCAAATCGGTCCTTGCTGTAAGCGGTTAGCGCCCTGCCAGTCCTTTGCCGACATGATTGTTGACCATGAATCCATTGGTGCTAATTTTTCCTGACCAACGTAGTGATTCATACCGCCACCATTTACTCCATTACAGCCAGTGAGCATTTGGGTCATGATGGCTGAACGATACATTAAATTATTATGGAACCAGTGGCAAATAGCCGCTCCAACAATAACCATACATTTACCTTTTGTAATTTCAGCTGTGTTTCCCCACTCTCTTGCTAGTTGTAAAACTGTATCTCGACCTACGCCGGTAAATATTTCTTGCCAAGCCGGAGTATATGCGTGTTTTTCGTCGTTATAATCTTTTGGATATTCGCCCGATAAACCGCGACCAACACCATACTGACCCATCGTTAAATCATAAACAGTAGTTACCGGTATTTTTCCATTAACTGTATCAATGTATCTTACCGGAACACCACGTACTGCTTTTTTATCTAAACCAAATTCAGTAAACTCAACACTTAATACATCATCTTTTTTATCAATGAAAGTTAATGTTGGGTCGTAAGTGCCATTATCTTCCCCGTCTTCAAATTTCAAATTCCAGTTACCTGTCTTGTTTTTATCCCAACGTTGTCCCATCGAGCCCTTTGGCATAACAAGTTTTCCTGATGCGGCATCAACGTTCAAGAATTTCCAATCGCCATTTTCAACGTTTTGATATTTTGAGATTGTATTAGCGCGTACTAATTTTCCTGGTAAATATTTATCACCATCTTTTATTAATTCAACTATAAAAGGGCAATCCGTATAACGTTTTACATAATCCATAAAATATGGAACCTGACGGTCGACATGGAATTCTTTAAGAATAACATGAGTAACAGCCATCCAGAAAGCACCATCAGAACCGGCATGACACGGAATCCATTGATCGGCGTGTTTTGCAACCATACTAAAATCAGGAGACATTACAACTGTTTTAGTACCGTTATGTTTCGACTCAGAGAAAAAGTGAATGTCAGGTGTACGAGTCATACCAAGGTTTGCACCCATTGACACACAGAATTTAGAATTATACCAATCAGCACTCTCACATACGTCAGTTTGCTCACCCCAAATTTCTGGAAATGCTGTAGGAAGGTCGCAATACCAATCGTAGAAACTTAAGTTAACGCCCCCAATTAATTGCAGGTAACGAGCACCTGAAGCATAACTTAACATCGACATGGCAGGAATTGGCGAGAAACCAATTACACGGTCTGGACCATATTTCTTAATAGTATAAAGATTAGCGGCTGCAATTAATTCAACAACCTCATCCCATTTAGCTCTTCTGAAACCTCCTTTACCTCTTGCTTTTTGATAACGCTTTCTTTTTTCAGGATTATTCTGAAGGCTTTCCCATGCGGTATAGGCATCACCGCATTTTTGTTTCTCTTCTTTAAATAAATCTAATAAAGCTCCACGAATTAATGGATACTTAACGCGAATTGGGCTGTATAAATACCATGAGTAAGAGATACCACGTTGACAGCCGCGAGGCTCATATGGTGGTAAAGTTTCCTCTAACAAAGGATAATCTAATGCTTGTGTTTCCCAAACAACAATTCCGTCTTTAACGTATACTTGCCAAGAACAACCGCCGGTACAGTTAACACCATGCGTGCTCCTTACAACTTTATCGTGTTGCCAACGGTTTCTGTAAAACTCTTCCCATTTACGGGTTTTCGGAGAAATTATATCTTCAATCCAGCTCATAATTTTAAGGATTTAGTTAGTTAATAGTTTTAATTTGACGTCCGTGATAATCGCCTTTTACTGATTTGATTTTTCTTTTATTCCATACAAGAAGTATTAAACCGAATAAAATCATAAATCCAATCAGTCCGCCGATTAATAATGGGTTCATCCCTGCAGTTTGTGGTGCTTGAGGATTATCTGCGTCTTGAAGAAATGCAGATAAAGCCTTTATCTCATCTTGCGTTAATGGATTATTTTTAAACGCCTGAGTCATGGCAGGAAATGGTGGCGAAGAAAGCAATCCGCTAATTCCCGCATCACCGCCTAATCGGGCATAGCAATTCGTTAAATCCTTTGCAAGCACGCCACCTGCAATCATATCTTTATAATTAACGTTATGGCATGAGATACAAGAAGCACCTCCGTTTTTGAAGGCGGTATTTCCTTCAAAATACAATCTTCCCTTTAAAATAAGGTCAGCCAAGTTAGCGGTGTCCTTAGTTTCAGTTTGGCTAGGTGCAGCCTCAGCAACCGGCGCTGATACTGCTCCACCACTCTGCTCAGCAACATATGCAATAACTGACTTAATAGCATCATCACTCAAATTTTGGTCTGGCATAATCATTCCTCCATACTCGTCGAAAATTGCTTTTGCATCCGCATCACCACTTTTAATAAATGCTTGTGAACTTTTGACAAATTTCAAAATCCACTCTTCACTTCTTCGTTTATTCACATCCTTCAAATCCGGACCAACAAGTTTGCCCTTACCTATTGAGTGACAAACGCCGCAAGATTGTTTAAACGTTGCTTCACCGTTTTGCGCCGCTAACGGTAATTGTACGGTAGCAACAAATAAACTAAAAATGCTTATAGTTTTTATTATTGACTTTCCTTTCATAAACATGTTTTTTAGTTTTTAATCTGATAAATTCCGATACAAATATGACTAAGGTTTACTTATTTAAATATGATTCTAATCATTTTTTCAAACTATTATCCATACGATTCGACAGTTCCGTAATTCTTTGTCTATCCACTATACGTATTCTTTTTCCCTTTAATTCAATTATGGCTTCTTTTGCAAATTCAGAAATAATTCTAATACTGGTTTCGGTGGTTGTTCCAACGATATGCCCAATATCCTCTCTTTTAAATGTTGCGTTAATGGTTCCGTCTTTCTCATAAATCCCATAGAACTCTTCAAGAATTAAGAGAATTTCTGCAACTCTTCCGCGCACGTTTTTTTGCGCCATATTCAGCATCATGTTTTCAGCAAACCTTAAATCGCGTGAGAGAATATTTATTGTTTGAGCAGCAATTTCTGGTTTTGAATACAACAATTCGAAATAAACTTCCTTAGGATAAAAACACACATGTGTATCTTCTAGTGTAATTGCAGAAGCTTGATAAATGTCATTACATAATAAAGCGCGGTAGCCAATATAGTTACCCGGCTTAGCTAAACGAACTATTTGCTCCTTCCCCTCCTCACTCGCCTTTGTTATTTTTACATTTCCATCATGAATGCAATATATACCGCGTGGTTCAGCACCCTCCTTAAAAATATATTGTCCCTTTTTGTATAATTGATAATGCTTCTTAGCGCTTAGTGTAGCAAGTTCATCCCCTCTAAACACTGAAAAAATGCTTTGAGAACAAGTGATGCAATTTGCGCAACTCGGGGATTGAATGTTTTTTGTTTCCATTGCTTAGAGGCTTGTAATTGGGTCAAAAGTACCTCGTTAGTGCCCTGTGGAAGCAGACATATGTTCTGTTTTTTGATGATTTTAATCATATTCTTAATTTAGCATTGTTTATTACTTTGAACTATGATTTCAATTAACGACGCTAAAATCAAACTTTTAGAAGAATCTAATAGCAGACCCAAGGGTTTAATTAGAATGAATATTGATAACGTTTTTGGTCTGGCGTTAGGTGAAGATCTTATTGCCAAATGTGACTCACCCCCATTTCATCAATCGGCCATGGACGGATACGCAATAAATACTGAAGCATTTGGTAAACTAGACAATATATGTTTAGAATCAGATGTTGAAATTAGTGCAGGCAGTGACAAAAAAATTAAGTTAAAACCTAATACCGCTGTGAGAATCTTCACAGGGGCAAAAGTTCCTTTAAATTGTAATCTTGTGATTCCACAGGAGCACGTTAATATTGACTCGAATAATAAATTACAATTTAATTCCTCAGGGTATTCAAAAGATGATAATATTCGGCATAAAGGTTCCCAGTTCAAAAAAGGCGAATTAATTCTTGAAAAAGGAAGCATTATGAACGCTGCAAAAATCGCTATTGCTGTTACTGCCGGGCATGCGCAACTTAAAGTTATAAAAACCCCAAAGGTTCGTATAATTGTTTGCGGAAATGAGCTTGCTTTACCCGGATCGAAATTAAGCGCCGGCCAAATCTATGAAAGTAATTCTGTAATGATAACCGCACTTTTAAAAGAGTATAACATTGAGATAAGCGGATCTTCCTATTCTAAGGATTCATTAAAACAATTACAAAATCAACTAAAAAAAGCCTTTCAACAATCGGATATTGTTTTGGTAAGCGGAGGGATTTCAGTTGGTAAATATGATTTAGTCCAACTTGCACTAACAAATTTGAAAACTCAAACAGTATTTTATAAAATCAAACAGAAGCCCGGCAAACCACTTTACTTTGGACGAAATAAAAACAAATTTGTATTTGGTTTACCCGGTAATCCCGCCGCTACACTTACTTGCTTGTATGAATACGTCTTGCCATTCATACAATCACTCTCATCAGTTAAGCCCGATAATATATTGCCTAAAAAAGCGAAGCTTCTGAATGATTATAAAAAGAAAGCGGGTTTAACCCATTTTTTAAAGGCTATGGTTGATGATAACGGAATTACCATTCTCCCCGATCAGGAATCTTATAAATTAACTTCATTTGCAATGGCAAATTGCTTAGCTATAATACCTGAAGATGCCAGTGAAGTTAAAAAGGGGGAATTCATAGAATATCATTTGATATGATTATAATCATTGAATATTATATACAAATAAAATATTTTTGACTAAAAATGAATATCAACGGAAGAATATGGCTTGAAACCTCTAAAGGCACTTTTGCAGGAGAAGGTAGAATTGCGCTTCTTGAAAAAATTAAACTTCACGGTTCAATTAATAAAGCCGCGAAAGAAATGAAAATGAGTTATAGGCAAGCTTGGGAGCAAATAGAATCGATGAATAAACAATACAATAAGCCGTTAGTTCACAAAGCATCAGGCGGCGTAGGCGGCGGCGGTAGCGTTTTAACGTTGGAAGGAGAAAAAGTAATTAAACTTTATAAAGAGATTAAACTTAAATTTAATGAGTTTTTAAAAACTCAGAGTAAAACATTATAAATATACATAGCGTTATTCACCTGCGCCTATAACGATGCCAAAAAAACCAAATACTCTTCATGCGTTTGTTCTTGCCGGTGGCAAAAGTACACGTATGGGCACCGATAAAGGTTTGGTATTACATTTGGGTAAACCTTTTGTTGTTAGAATTATCGAGGCCATTCAATCGCACTCCGACTCTATTACTATTATAAGTAATACATCGAATTATAATTACCTTGGGTACCCTATTCTTGAAGACCTTATTAAAAATAAAGGCCCTTTAGCGGGTATATATACAGGATTAAAACACTCCTCCTCTCAAAATAATCTTTTTGTTAGTTGTGATATACCTTTATTGAACAATGCGGTAATTAACTACTTAATTTCACACGCCGATTATAGCTCAGATGCAAGCGTATTAATACACAATAATAACATCGAGCCGCTTTGTGGTATCTATAATAAAAAGATTACTGAAACCCTTAAATCACTTATCGAAGAAGATAAATTAAGTGTAATTAGTGCATTACAACACCTAAACGTTCACTACATCGATGTCAGTAATGTTGATGGTATAACACCTGACTCATTAAAAAATATTAATACAAAAACAGAATTAATTGAAATAGAAAAGCATTTAATGGGAAAAGTTAATGTTACTTTATTTGGTGTCTTAGCAGAGTTGGCAGGAAATTCAAATTTAATATTTGAAAATGTTAACAACACTAATGAGTTGAAGAATGCGCTTACATCACAATTTCCTGAATTTGCTAAGTACAATCTTCTACTCGCTAACAACAATATTTTTATCCATCAAAATACACCACTTAAAAACGGCGATTCTGTTTCTGTTATGCCGCCCTTTTCAGGAGGATAACCATGCTCACAAACGATGAAATATTAAGATATGACCGCCAATTAAAAACAAAAGCAATTGGTTTAGAGGGACAGTTACGTCTAAAACAAGCTAAAGTATTATTAATTGGTGCAGGAGGATTAGGTTGTCCGGCTTTACAGTATATGGCTGCGGCAGGTATTGGAAAGATACATATTCTGGATGGTGATATTGTAAGTGAGTCTAATTTGCAGCGCCAGTTACTTTTTACAACCAATGATGTAGGTAAATATAAAGCAGAAGTTGCGGCCGGCAAACTACAGTTTATTAATCCCTTTATTGACATTACATTTCAAAATCAATTTTTGTCTGCTACTTTAGCATTAAACCTATTTCCTAAATATAACCTCATTGTAGATTGTAGCGACAATTTTGGAACACGCTATCTCATTAATGACGTTTGCTTGCTTAACAACTTAACTGTTGTATCGGCCTCACTTTATCAAACCGAGGCTCAACTCGGAACATTTAATTTGCTTTTAGGCGATAACACGCGCAGCGCTTCCTACTCCGATATATTTCCTGAAAGTGATAAAAATGCTCAGTCGCTAGATTGTAACACTGCCGGAGTAATTGCCACATTACCCGGCATAATGGGCGTAATGCAAGCCAATGAAGTTTTAAAGTACTTTACTGATAAAACAAATTGTTTGACAAATCAATTACTACTTCTGAATGCTATTACTTTAAAAACAAGTTTCTTTAAGTTTGCAGCTTTAAATTCAACAACTAAGGTTTCTGAGGAGTATATTCTTAATAAGACTTACGATATTCCTTGCTCCACTTCAAACAAATTAGTTATAGACATATCCGAATTACAACAAATAACAAAAAATAGCTATACAATAATTGATGTTCGCGAAAAAAACGAATTGCCCATTATCAGCTCCCATAAAATAATTAACATTCCTTTATCCATTTTGAATGAGAGAATGGATGAATTGAAAAAATATACCAGTATTCTTTTTGTTTGTAAATCCGGGGTCAGAAGTAAAAAAGCAGCCCAATTAGCAAAAGAACAACTGATCGATTTACAAATCTATTCGTACAAAAACGGCATTGAAGAACTGATAAAACTTATTTAACATGAAACCAACTCATACAAATTGCTTTGAGTTATTAGACGGTAATATTTCTGTTTCTAAAACAACTCAAGTACTACAACAAGGCACACAGTTTCCTGATTCGGGCGCCTATTCAGTTTTTATGGGCCAAGTAAGAAATGATGTTATTGAAAACAAAACAGTACGAGCCATTCATTACACAGCTAATGTGGAAATGGCTAAACAGGTGATGACCGGTATTCTTAATGACGCATACAATGAATTTAACACAAATTTCGTTCATGTTTTACATAGCCTAGGCGAAGTATCCAAAGGAGAAATTTGTTTACTGGTAATGGTTGTATGCGGTCATAGAAAAGAAAGCTTTAAAGCTTGCGAATACATCGTTGAACGATTAAAAAAAGAATTACCCGTTTGGGGACAAGAAATATTTGAAGACAACACTCATACTTGGAAAATAAATAAATAATATGGTAAACATTTTATCGAAATCGAATACAGAACGCAGAGCCATTGCAGAAGCATTCTTGTCTGTTTCAAAACTGGAAACAATTGAAGCAATCTTAAATAAAAAAGTACCCAAAGGCGATGTTTTTGAAATGTCAAAAGCCGCAGGTTTGCTGGCCGTTAAGAAAACCAGTGATGTCATACCCGATTGCCATCCTCTACCGGTTGAATACACAAAAATATCACATACGGTCAATGGCACGCAAATCATAATCCATGTGGAAGTAGCAACCATTTACAAAACAGGAGTTGAAGTTGAAGCCATGTACGGGGCCTCTGTTGTGGCTATGACAATGTACGATATGCTAAAGCCAATTGACAAAGATATTACAATTGAAAAAATAAAATTACTCGAGAAAGAAGGCGGTAAATCAGACTTCAGAAAAGATACAGGTAAAGGATTAAAATCTGCTGTATTAATTGTTTCTGATTCAATTTATAATAAAAAGAAGGAAGACACTGGCGGACAAATAATTCTTTCTACGCTTAACAAAAACAACTTAGATAATACATCGTATGAAATCATACCGGATAATCCTAAAATATTAACTTCAAAAGTAAAGGAACTTTCTTCAAAAGTTGATTTACTTATCATCAGTGGTGGAACGGGATTAACAAAAACAGATAAAACTCCGGAAACAATAAAAAGTTTAATTGATGTTGAAATTCCGGGCATCATGGAAACGGCTCGCAATTACGGCCAAAACAGGACGCCTTATGCTATGTTTTCAAGAGGTTTTGCAGGAACGATTGGCGAAACACTTGTTCTTGCCATTCCCGGCTCAACAAATGGTGTAAAAGAAACTATGGATGCACTTTTTCCTTACGTACTTCATGGTTTCAAAATGCTGAAGCTTAAAAATAATGGGAATTAATTGGAGAAAATACAAACCCATACTAAAATACCATCGACTATTTGTTTTGAGTATTGTTTTCACATACATAATATTTAAATATCTAAATACACCGAATAACGACCAATATAATAACGGACAAATAAAACACGAAGGACGCAGAGAAAACGGATTCAATGAGGGTAGATGGATTTGGTATTACGAAAACGGAACTAAACAAATGGAGGGTGTATTTAAACACGGTAAAAGAAATGGAAAATGGAAAATGTACAATAAAAACGGTATAATTATTACAGAAAGAAATTATGAAAATGATAAACTTAACGGCCCTTTTTATGATTATTACGATAATGGTAATTTAAAAAGTGAAGGCGTATTTTTAAACGATATTATTTCGGGCCATATAAAAACACACAAAGAAAATGGAGAATTAATAAACTAAAATTAAAACAATGACAATCACAGATTACGATAAGAATTATAAGATGTTTGAAAATATGGCCATTTGGGAAGTAAAATCCCTTGATCACTTTTTTGAAGACGATGAAATGCTAAATAAAATATTTGCAGAGGAATACGGCTTCCCCTACTCAGAACTTAGCAAACATTTAGACACATTTAAAGACACGCCCGTAATGGTAGTAAGCAAAATACTCGACTATTTTGGCGATAAACATTTTTTTGTGTTTGAGAATAATAACAAACACCATAATGACCTGAAAAAATTACAAGATGATAAAATAATTAATTTCGGAATGGATATATACGTGATTAATCCGGCACACATTTATGTATTAATGATGGATAAAACCCAAGACCCTTCCAAATACGATACACTCTAATATGAAAATGATTAAAATAGGAATAGTTACCGTTTCAGACCGGGCCAGTGCCGGTGTGTATGAAGATCTTTCCGGTAAAGCTATCCAGGAAACATTGCGAAGCTATATTAAAGATGAATGGTTCCCCGTTTATAAACTAATTCCCGACGAGCAAACACTCATTGAACAAACACTCATTGAGCTTGTAGACATAGAAAAGTGTTGTTTAATTGTAACAACAGGAGGCACAGGCCCTGCGTTACGCGATGTAACGCCCGAGGCTACAGAAAAAATATGCGAAAAAATGATGCCCGGCTTTGGTGAACTAATGCGACAAGTAAGCTTACAATATGTGCCAACAGCTATATTATCACGCCAAACTGCTGGCATAAGAGGAAACAGTTTAATTGTTAATCTCCCCGGAAAGCCAAAATCAATTAAAGAATGTTTAGATGCTGTTTTTCCGGCCATTCCTTATTGTATCGATTTACTTAACGGTCCTTACATAACGGCTAATGAAGCAGTAATACAAGTTTTCCGGCCAAAAGCATAGTGAATTCATTGTGTCTTCTTCTGCCAATCGTTCTTCACATTTAAACACAGCGTGAAAATTATTTCAAATAAATCTCTTTCTCTCTCACTCATCAGTATCCTGATTGGTATCTCTATTTCATTTACACTAGTTTCGCAAGAAAAAAAAACCTACTCCGACCAATACTGGCTGCAATATTATGGACAATTACAATTAAACACTAAATGGAGTGTCCCATTTGATGCTGGCATACGAATGAGAAAGGCAATTTCTGAGAAAGCGGCAACACTTGCCAGAATAGCAATACAATATCAGATCAACAAAGTTCTTTCTACAGCCTTAGGCGGCGCTTACTTCTCGCAATATAATAACGACAAAATAGTAAGGGAGGAGTGGCGTGGTTATCAGGAGATTTTGATGAAACAAAATTTCAACAGGTGTTATACTTCACATCGGCTTCGTTTAGAAGAGCGCTATTATTATTCTTTACCAACAAAAACAGACTTCTTCAATTTCAGACTTCGCTACCGATTTTATTTAACAATACCTCTTAATCACACCAACATGTCTGCCAAAACTCTATATATAATTGCAGGAGATGAACTCTTTCTGAACTTCGGCAACACTGTTATTTACAATTACGATCAAAACCGTGCCATTGCAGGATTTGGCTACAAGCCGACTGACAATCTCTTGATTAATCTCACTTATGTATATCAATATACTCAGAAAAATAGCACAGATAGCTTTGAGCATAGCGATCTGTTATGGCTTGGAATTGCACAAACTTTATGTTTTCGAAAAAAAGACAAAACAGAAAATTAATTTCTATTTCAAAGTATCCACAAAAATAAATTTTAATCCAGCAGAGAGTAACACAATAAACAGACAATAAATAATAACTCGGTTGTTGAATTTTTTACTTCCTAAATAGGAACCTAAAAAACCACCACCAATAACAGCTCCTACCCAGTAAAAAATATTTGTATCTACTTTTTGAATCGAGGATAAATGCCCTAACAAACCTGATATAGAATTCAGCAAAATAAATAATGCAGAAATGCCTGAAACATTTTTAACACGCGTCCAGCCAAACATTAAAATAAGCGGTGTTAAAAAAATGCCGCCACCCACTCCAATTATTCCGGAAACAAAACCAATGATAGTTCCAAAAATCGCGCTCATCAACCACAAGTTCTTTACCTCTTTCGTTTCTTCATTGGTCTTTTGCTTTTTGATCAGTAAAAAAAAGGCCGAAACAATTAAAAATATTCCGGCAAACATTTTAAAATAAAACGCGGGCAGGATGATTAATCCACCAACAAAAGAAGCCGGAACTGAAAATACTACGAAAGCCAAGAATATTCTTTTATCAAAATATCCTTGCGAAATAAAACGATAAGAGGCGATGGCTGCTACAATTATATTTAGAACTAATGATGTTGGCTTAATACTCTCAGATGCAAATGACAGTAATGCCATAATTGCCAGATACCCTGAAGCACCGGCATGCCCTATAGAAGAATATAACGCGGCTATTACAAAAAATAAAACAAAGGCCGCTATTATAAAACTTAATGACATAAAGCTTATTAAAATTTCATAGTAAAATTACTGGGTATTCCGCGTTATTCCTAATAAAACATAATGATGTGATATTTATCACGAAATCATCTCACAAAAACTAAATAAATTTTACTCCAATTTCAATTTGCGGATTGTACTGATAGGACCCGGACAGTGTTCCGAATGACAATTCTCACAGGCCTGAACAACTGCATTGTAATTAAGCTTTGCATCCGATGTTTTTGATTTTGATAACTGAGTTAGTGAATTCAGATAAGCTGTTGCAAAACCATCGAACGAAGGTTTTTTTGTCTCTGAATCAGTTGGTGCAGCAGAATGAATCTTTAAAAACACATCAGGAAATTTGGCTGGAACTTTCCCGGCCATTATCATTTCCTTAAAACTTTTTGTGGAGTCGCGCATGGCGCGCATAAGTAAAGCGAGTTCGCTATCACCATTTGGGTTTATCGGTGGTTTCGCACAAGAAATTGAATCCGTTTTCTCGGCCGTCTCGATTTTTGTTTCCTTTTCTCTACTGCAATTTAAAAGTAACAAGCCAACAAAAATCAATGCCCCAATAACCAATTTATTTTTTAATGATAACACCATTTGCTTCAAATGAAATACTAACTTCCGGTTTTGTAATGTTTGCTATTTCTTCCTTTGATTTTCCTGCATCTTCAGCATAATGTTTCAATTCTGCAACCGAAACAATATCATTATAAGCAAAACCCTCTATAATTACAGTTTGTCCCGCCGCATCTTTTGGCACAAAAAAAGCATAATCTTTAAAACGTACTTTCATGCTTTGTTCATTACCTAAGTTAATGTTCATCCAGCAACCCTTCTTTTGACAAACTTCCTCAATAGTTCCTGTTACCTTAACAAATACAGAATCCTTTCCGGCTAACTGAGTGGTCAATTGCTTGGCATCAATAGCTCCTTCGGCGGTTATCGGATCACCATAATAATTATAATCAACTTCAACAGCGTCGGTTGTTGCTGCTTTCGTTTCTTTCGGTCCCTCTCTGCTACATGAAATAAAAGTAAATATTATTACCAGAAAAGTTAAGAGGTGATTCATCAATTTCATTGTTTCAAGGTTTTAATTATTATATATTCATTAAAGCATATTTAGCTCGTGCCTTCCTTGCTCTGTAATTCTGTCCGTAGTCCATGCAGGTTCCCAAGTTAGCTCTACTTGTCTTTTGTGTTGAGGATAGTGAGTCTCTAAAACTTCCTCTATCATCTTAATAATTACATCTCCCATCGGACAACCTTTACTGGAGAGGGTTAGCAGAATTTTAATGCCATTGATTTGAGAAAAACTAATCTCATAAATCAGACCAAGATCTATTATATTAATCCCTAATTCAGGATCTATTACTCCTTTTAATAAGGATAAAATATTTAACTCGGTTTCGTTAGCCTGATTATGTTCGTCCATAACTTATGCTCGTTAAAGTATTAGAAGCCGAAGGATAACAAATTTTTAATACATTGTACATATACAAAAGTGCGACTATAACCAGAAGTATGTTCGCTAATTGTAAAATGAAAGTGTATTCAAAAAGTATTCCGGTTAAAAACAATGGAAAGGCCAACACAAAGAGTGCAAAATGTAATTTTGCCACCGATTCGGAATATAAATCTTTTGGCAATGGCACTTTACTTTTTCCTGCCACACTTCCGTACTTATCCAGCCATACAATAAAAGGGAGTATTTTATAGGTTTGACCAAGAATAAGTAATGATATTACGCCAAAGATTGTTGCTGTTAGATATGCCATGCTGAATTTTATGTTTACTAACTCTCCTTTAAATAAATTGCTGTTGATTATAAATCCCATTAAAAGAGGAATTAGTATAAATACAACTGCAATAAGAGATTGTTTCATGCCTATATCCGGCATCCTTCTCACTCTTATTTTATAAATTTCATATACATAGGTTAAAAAACTAATAATACCAAGTGCAGCTATGCTAAAATAAATAACGCTTCTTTGTAATGTACAGAATACTAAAACATCCGTTAAAAACATAACCAGAGAACTATTTATAAAAAAATAACTAAGCTTTAATTTATTATCAGAAACCCTATGCGATAATAAAAACATAGGCAACAACTTTGAAGCTACACCAAATATTAATAAGATAAACCATCCTGCTATCCCAATGTTTGCATGAACTTTTAATAACGTTAAATGCTCAGTTCTGATAAAAGGATAAACAAAATTTACTGCCATAAATGCGCCTATGACTGCTGTAACAAATAACCAAAATATAGCCGTTGAAATAAAATCAAGAACGATTTCCTTACTATCGCTCTTTTTTATTGTTAAATACACATTTGTAAAAACCAAAATCACTGCAGTTATCAAAAGAGCAGCAGCCACAAGCATAATTACACCCACTCGAAAATTATAAAAACTATACACTAGTATTACAACTCCTAAATTAAATAGGAAAAAAGAGAGTCGTGATAATTTAATGCTGTACAATGGTGATTGTGTTAGTACAGGCAATAATTGATACAGGGCTCCTAAAATAACATTACTTGCCCATCCTAAAACAGCGAGATGTGTTATGGCAAGTAAATTAGGATTGAAATAGTGTAACCGAAAAGACTCCGGTGAAAGGGCCATCAATAAACATAACACAAGAAATGAAAATGCTCCCGCAATAAAATGAGGAATAACAATATTTGCAGGTGGAGCATTTTTTGTTCCGTTAATCATTCTTGTAAATAATTAAATGTACATTGTCTTCGTCCATCTTCTTTAGCTTCCACTGAAAATTTAATGCTGCCAACTCCGGAAACAAAAATTGCGGAACACGCTTATGCTTTACGTAAAGAGCCCGGCCTGATTGCAATTTGCTACACTCTTCCAAAATACTTATCATCGGTTTTGGCATTTCCATTTCACGAACATCAATTGTAATGGTGCAATTTCGATAGCGCGCGGCAGTTTTATCAAAATCCATGTCTTCATGAGTAGTAGCAGATTCTATAGTACTTTGAACCGCATCAGTTTTCATTATCAAAGTAACAATAACATCGTTCTGCTTCTTTACTTCGCAGATGTATCCCTTTTGTCGGAGTAATTTAATCAGGGGAATAGGCTCAAACGAATTAATAAGTTTAAAAACTTGATTTGCTTGAAGTTTATTTACAGAATTGTAAATATCATTAAATGGATCGAGATTAGAGGCGATTTGCGACCGCACATCCATTTCCATTACAGTTTTACTTTCCATTTGTTGCCAAAGACGACGATCTATCTGCCTTTCAGGCGTCTCGGTTTTTTCGTTCGTATTTACTGTAAATCCCAATTGGGCTAGTTTTTGAAAAAAAACATCTACACTTGAATTTCCGATTTTTGCCGCATCAGCTATGGTAACACGCGAAGCCAATATTTTTCGCAAAATGGGATTTCTCAGTTTTTCGAAATGCTTATTTATTGATGCAATCGCATCAATTGCTTTTTCGTTTGCCTTAATTAATTCGCTTATTTTGGTGTTTTCAGTAATTACCATCGCTTCCAATTGTAAAAAATTTTGGCTTGAAACACTTATACCGGTTAAACTATGCCTTGAGCAATTCTTTTTCCAATGCAATTGCCTTCGGAAACAGAATGTTGTTTTCTAAATGAATATGTTGAAATAAATCATCCTGATATTCCTTTAACTTCGCGAATGAAACCCTATAGGTGTTGCAGGCGTTTGAAGGCGGCGCATAATTATTGGTAAGATTTCTGAGCTTCTCTACTATTTCACCCGCTGCATCGTGTTCCAATTCCATCATTGAGATTGGATTTGCAACAGTGCCAAATCCTGCTGCCGCAACTTCCTTACCTTGTCTTTTGGATATTGCAAGATTCTTAATATATGGAAATAAAATATTTTCCTCCTTCATCATATGACAATTAAGTTCGTTCATTAAATCCATAAACAAACTTGCAATTTCTACCAACTCCGGATTTCGCTCACCATGTACTCGCTGTACTTTTTGAGTGTACTCAAAAATAACAGGGTTAGCCTGAATTATATACCGATGATGTGTATTTAATATGTAATCTGCTAAAAAGTCCAATTCCCAACTATCAAAATCTTGCGACGGAAGCGTTTGTGTGTTATTATCTAAGGCTTTTAATTCCTTCTCAAGTTCAACGACATCAACGCCCTTTTCCTGACAGCTCTTTGAGACAGTTTTTTTTCCTCCACAACAAAAATCAATTCCGTATTTTTTAAATATTTCAGCCTTTCTGTAATCATTCTTTACCATCTCGCCAATTGTAGCTTCTTTGTCGTTAGGATTAAATTTTGAGATTTTAACCCTCCAGTAATCAGGTCCTTCCTCTAAATATTCCCATTTGAAAATATTGCCTCTTTCGCCAAGTAATTGATAATACAACGGCTTGGGATCATGATCGTTGTAGATTATCAGACTTTGACCGCCCTCTAGGTCGTCGAATTTGTTAAAAATGGTTGGGTGCTTAAGTTTTGGTTCAATAACTGTAACATCAATAATATCTATAGTTTCCATAGCTTGATTTTTATACAAAGCTACAAGGAAGGCATAGCTTGTTTTATGATTATAATCATATTTAAATATGACATATCATTTACCTCACCAATACACAAAGTGCGATAATTTTATGCTTTTCATCATATTTATTTATTTGTTTGCGTTATTACTTTGCATATCATGTTGAAACTTAAAACAAACACCCGATTCTATTCGTATGACGAATACTATCAACTAACTCAACAGTGTTCTGCTAATCATACAACAACCGGAGACGAGCAATCGGCAAACAGGATTGATGCAACGAAACTGAATGCTCACCGAATGACCCGCATCTACAAGCAAATCAACCTTGAGGAAAAGCTTATAAAACTATTAACGAATAATAAGTCGATTAATTGGGATTGGCTTGTTATCTCGGAAGCTTGGTGTGGCGATAGCGCACAGTGTCTTCCTATTATTCATAAAATTTCGGAGCTTAACGAAGGCATCAACTTGAAAATAATTTTGAGAGATGAAAATGATGAATTGATAAATCAATACTCTACGAATGGCTCTAAATCTATCCCCAAACTCATTTGTACAAATTCTCTAACAAATAGCGAAATTGGTAATTGGGGGCCACGACCAACTGAAATTACTTCAATGGTTAAATCACTTAAGTCACAAAATCCAACTATTTCGCATGATGAATTTGTAAAACAACTTCATTTTTGGTATGCGAAAGATAAAGGACTTTCATTACAGGCAGATTTGTATTCTCTAATTTGCCAATGGATGAACAAATTTTAATTATAAGCCAAAAGTTCGCGCTCTTTATCGTATAAATCAATTAAGAAATTAGTTGGCAATAAGGAGGGCTTGTTAATGTATTCCCAAACCATTTCCTTGTAATACTGAATATTGGTCAGCAATGTAAGTTTATATGCTGTAAATCTTTGCACTAAATCTTTCGTCCCGATATCTTCAATTCTCATGTTCTTGAGATATTTAATATTAAGAGCGATTTCGTTAATAAACATATTCGGTCGAGAAACCTTTTCTAAAAGCGATGTTCTACCATAAATATGATCAATCATCTGCTTAAGCGTAAAGGTTCCCTTAAAGTAGGCTAAATTAGGCCCCGGACAAACAGCAACTCCTTGCGGCCGTTTCCTATCCTCAATTCCATATGTAATAAGTCCGCCAACCGATAATCCCTCACAAAGACACTCCTTCTCAACTACTTTATTAAATTCTCTTTCAAATTCCTCAGGTTTAAGATTCATCGATTTCAGAGATTCGATTTTCTTCGACTGATACTCGCGTGAGGCAACACATATTGGTTTTTCAGTAAATTCAGTATTAAACGCTAAATACTTTTTTACACAAGGACTTCCGGGGCGGTTTTTTGATATCCTCTCCTTAATAGTAGCAACAGATGTACTAAGTTTGAAATTATTAAATTTCACTCCCAAAGGCGAAGCATTACTTAAGTAATAGTCTTCCTCTCTAGAGTTTGATAATAATTCTCTAGTGTTATCATCGACTAAAGTGACCTCCGGTACTAATAAAAACGGACTGCCCCATCCAACTGAATCTACGCCATAATATTTTATTAAAAAATTATGTTCTTGAGAAGTGCCTACGCCGCCCTGAACAGATAATTTAATTTTGTAATTATCGCTCACCGCCTTCTTACCATTTTGTTTCAAGTAATCATTACACATCGCAATTAATTCTGCTCTTAGGGTCTCGCGCTTCAATTTAAATTCTTCCAAAACCGGACCTAATAAGACTCCATCCGATATAAAAGAATGCCCCCCGCAATTTAATCCAGACTCTATTCTAAACTCACTAACAATTAATCCTTTTTTTGCTAAGAACTTCCCCTGAATATATGCCGATCTGTAGTCACTGACTTTAACTATAATTTTCTTTTTAATTTTTCCCTTTTTATCAGGTAAGAAATCTTCAAAAGTAGCGCAATAACTATATAATTTTGGGTTTAATCCGGCTGAAAATACAACAGATGATTCCAAATCGCTGTGCGCATATCCACGTAATGCACTGTGCGCATCTGAATAATATTCAGGTAGTCTTTGCCCTTCTTTATCATACGTAAAATTATCGCATTTAGTCATGATATTAACATCAATACTTCCAGGATTTAGTAAAGCTATAAATTTTGCCTGCAGCTCAAGATTATCAAATTCATCCTTGTTTTCCCTTATTTGCATGTAAAGCTTTTTAATTTCGGAATCATCAGGAAACACATCTACTATTTCTTTAATTGCTTTACTTGTTAATATATCTTCCTCCATTATTTTTTCGAATTCAGATTTAATTAACTTGTTCATCAGATTTAAATATCCGGTAATACGTTTTGCCCTATAATCATCATCATTATTCGTGATTGGGACATAATCGATGTTGTTTTTTTTAGAGTGGTATCCCCGCATTTTTTCAATTAAGGTATCCTCAATAATCGATACTACTGAGTTTATTCCAAACTTGGCTACCTTAAGTGGTGTATCTACCGTGTAGCATAATCCCATGACAGGTATATGAAATGTATGTGACATTTGCGCTTCTTTAATGAATATTCAAAGTAAATTTAATTTCATTCTTAAAAATATGATTAAACGCATAGTTTGGTGTTAAGAGAGGGTAAGGCTTTCTTACACAAAATAGAAAATTAAGAATAGGATTTTAACCGGAAACTCAATCCTTAAGCACAGAAAACACGGAGACTTTTAATGAATAACACTAAACAAGAAATGTATAATGATTAACTAAAGACCCCTGCGGCTTTGCGCCTCTGCGTGAAACTCACCACAGAAAAACAGAGATCACGGAGACTTTCAATGAATAACACTAAACAAGAAATAAGAAATGTATAACTAAAGTATCTGCGAAAATTCGCGCTATCTGCGGGAAACTCCTGACAGGAAATAAGATTAGGTAGGCGTGAATACTTAACACTAAACAAGAAATGAATAATGATTAGCAAACGACCCTCTGCGGCTTTGAACCTCTGCGTGAAACTCACCACAGAGAAACGGGATCACGGAGACTTTTAATCAATAACACTAAACAAGAAATAAGAAATGTATAACTGAAGTATCTGTGAAAATCCAAGCTATCTGCGGGAAATCAATACGGACTTTGCTTACGAATAATTTTTCCAAACCATTTAGGGAAGAAACGTTTAATTTTAACAGCCAATAATTCCTTACCGCCAATTAAAATTTCTTCGTCTTGATTGATGATGCCTTTAATGATTTGTTGAGCACATGTTTCCGCACTCATGGCATTCTCATGACTCTCGTCCATTTGTCCGTGTTGTTTGCCGCCATCACTTACCGCATTCAAAGAAACATTCGTCTTAACTTTACCCGGACAAACCATCAAGGTTTTTATCCCGAGCTTTTCAGTCTCTAAGCGTAAACTTTCAAAATAACCGTGTAAAGCATGTTTGGCGGCTGAATAAGAAGAGCGCAAATAAAATCCGAACTTCCCGGCAATACTGCTTATCACAACAATGTGGCCGTTTTTTTGTCGCTTCATATAAGGCAATACAGCCTTTGTAATATTCACGTGCGCGAAATAATTAACTTCCATTAATTCGCGTTCTGTTTTTTCATCGGTAACAATGGCTTCTGAACGTTGACTGTATCCGCCATTATTAATTAAAATATCGATACGTCCGAATTTATTCATGATTTGCGCAGCTAAGGCAGATGCATTGGAAGTATCCTTCAAGTCAAACGGCAAAACCATGATGTCTAAATCCGGCAGTTTGGTTTCTTTTGCCACGCGCTTTAATTCATCTTCACGGCGCGCGGAAAGAATAAGTCGCGCTTCACGCTTGGCGAACTCCAAAGCCAAAGCCTCTCCAATACCGGAGGAAGCACCGGTTATCCAAATCACTTTATCTTTAAATACACTCATTTTTGTTTTTCCGTCATTGCGAAAGAGGGCTGCGCCCGACTGAAGCAATCTATTATCAGGATTGCTTCGCTATCGCTCGCAATGACGATTTTATTTATTAAGTAAATCTACAACTTGTTTTGCTTTTATTTCACGTATACAATGACAATCGTTGTTCTTACGGCAATCACTGCATTCTTTATTCAATACTAAATAACTCGCTTTTTCGCCAACAGGCATCCATCTTCCGGGATGTATAGGTCGCATTGGTGCAAATAAACCTATTGCTTTTTTCCCTAATGCAGAGGCAATGTGTAACGGACCTGTACTTGCGGCCACCAAAGCATCGGCATGATTGATGAAGCTGATAAATTGCTTTAAACTTAATTGACCGGTTAAATCTATTATGTCTTTATGTTTTTCTAAGAGTGGTTTAACTAATTGCCCCTCTTCTTTCGTTCCGCTGATGAAAATTTTAAATTTATTTTTATCTAAAGCATCGATTAAAGTTGAAAAATTTTCCAGGCCCCACTCTCTTGCGCTTCCTTTCGAATTAGGATGCAGAATCACATTCATTTTGGTTGAATCAATCAGGTTTTTCCACTCTTCATCCAAAGCTAAGACTTTTGTAAAACCGTAATAATCTTTTACAGCCTCCAACTTTAATTCGATTGGAATTCCTAAAAATTTCAATAGTTGTAAATTAAGTTGCGACTCGTGTAAGAGAGAATTTTTTCTCGATAATGAAATTAATTTATTGCACGTCATCCAATGGTATAAACGGTTGGTAGTACCAACCCGCAATTTAATTCCATTTTGCTTAGCTTGTTGTGCTATTTCCTTTACCGGGAAAACATGAATGATGCAATCGGCCTTTAAATTTTTTCTTGCTTCCACATCATCCCAACTTACAAACTCATCCACAAACTGCGATAATGCTACTACATCGCGCGTGTAGTTTCTTCCTAAGAAAATAATTTTACAATGAGGAAAATACTTTTTAATGTAGCCGGCCATTGGCAGTGTGAGTACCACATCACCAATACTGTCGGTACGACTTATTATGAGTGAAAAATTATCAGGCAGCTTTTGCACGGTATAATTCTCTTAATTTTTTATATTTTAAATACGTGGCGTATGCCGAAATTTTTGAAATTAAATACCCGGCCTTTCCGTCCAAAAATCCTAAATGCAAAATATAATGATCGATAAATTTCGCGATGGGATTCACCAGTAATTTATAAATTGGCGCTTTCTTTCCCGCTTCGAAAAATGCTTTAGACGCAATGGTGGTGAAATACTCTACTTGTTTATAGTGATCTTCTACGCTATAATAACTGTAATGTAAAATATCGCCTTTTAAATGGCCGGTATTCTTATCACCGTCTTTCATTTCATATTTATCATGCGGATTTATTCCGGTCCACGCACCTTTACGGCTATCCCACAATCGCAATTTTTTATCCGGATACCAATTACAATGTTTTACCCAATGTCCGCAATAATTTGTTAAGCGGTTCATATAATAACCATCCTTGCTCCAGTTATTTTTTACCTCGAGAATGGATTTTTTAAGCGTATCATCCAAGGCTTCATCCGCATCTAGGGATAAAACATGCGGGAATTTTGCATAGGTGATGGCTCTGTTTTTTTGCTGGATGTGCCCATCAAATTTATGCTGATAAAAACTCACGCCTTTACTTTCACAGATTTCCTTGGTTTTATCAGTACTGAATGAATCAAGCACCACAATTTCATCCGCCACCTCTTTCACCGAATCCAGACAACGGGCAATGTTTTTTTCTTCGTTAAAAGTTATGATAACAACCGAAATTTGTGGCATGTTGTAAAGGTAAGAATATAATACAATTTCTTACATTTGTTTTATGCAGGTAACACTCATTCAAACCTCACTTTTTTGGGAAGACCGCGAAAAAAACCTCGCGCACTTCGATAATCTACTTCTTTCAGTGAAAGAAAAAACGGATTTGATTGTATTGCCCGAAATGTTTACCACCGGATTTACTATGAATCCCTCAAAACTTTCCGAACCTGCATCCGGACCAACACTCGCCTGGTTGCAACAAAAGGCGCAAGAAAAAAACGCTGTTATAACAGGAAGTGTCGCTGTTGAAGAGAAGGGGAATTATTTTAATCGTTTATTTTGGGTTCAGCCTAACGGCACATTCAGCTTTTACAACAAACGTCATTTATTCCGAATGGCAGGTGAAGACAAACATTACTCGGCAGGAGAAAATAAAATCATTCAAACCATTGGAGAATTTAATATTTGTCCGCTTGTTTGCTACGATTTGCGTTTCCCTGTATGGAGCAGAAATACTTTCACAAAAAATAACGGTTCTTATACCGCGGCTTATGATGTTTTAATCTACGTGGCCAATTGGCCTGAGGTCCGCTCTTATCCATGGAAGCAATTACTTATTGCGCGCGCTATCGAAAATCAATGTTTTGTGATTGGTGTTAACCGTATTGGCGCGGATGGTAATAATATCGCACACAGCGGCGACAGCATGGTGATTAATCCACGCGGTGAAATCATCAGCAAAACCAAAGCCAATGAAGAAAGCATCGAAACGGTAACCTTAGATTACAATTACCTCTCTGAATTCAGAAAAGTATTTCCTGTAGGCTTAGATGCCGATGATTTTAAGCTGTTATAAATGAAAATCGTTCTTGAAACAGAAAGGCTATACTTACGTGAATTTACTCCTGAAGACGCGCAATTATTAGTGGATTTAAACAGTAATCCCAATGTTACACGCTATACCGGTGACGGACCCGTCAACTTAGCAGAAGCACAAAAAATTATTTTGGACGTTATACTTCCTCAATATAAAAACAAGCTCGGAAGATGGGCTGTGCATTTAAAATCCAACCATGAGTTTATTGGTTGGTGCGGACTCAAACACATACTTGAAGTAGATGAAATTGATTTAGGCTATCGCTTCTTTGAGTCTCACTGGGGAAAAGCCTATGCCACCGAATCTGCACTCGCTTGCTTCAATTACGGCATTCAGAAATTAGGATTAAAGACAATTGTAGGTCGCGCCGCCATTGAGAATATTGCTTCCCGTAAAGTTTTAGAAAAAACAGGCATGAGCTACATTGGTGATGATATTGAACACGGCAACAAAATCGCGAAGTATAGATTTTCTGTATAACCCCCTCCCGCTTCGCGGACTCCCCCTTAGCAGGGGGAGAGGCTGTCCGTTTTTGATTGAGCAGAAACTGCCATTAAGGAAAATTGATACTAGAAAAGTTTGAACCTAGCACGAAAGAATTCTCCCCTGCCAAGGGGAGATGTCGCGCAGCGACAGAGGGGTTTTAACTCAAATAACAAGGAAATAACAGAGCGTTTTTCTTCATTTCCCCCCCTTGTCATTCCCTCTAAAAAGCTATCTTTGTATACTCTATAAAACAGCACTTTTTACGATTACATGGAATACAATTTTAAGGACATAGAAAATAAATGGCAAAAGATTTGGAAAGACACCAAACCATTTAAAGCAGATAATACTTCTACCAAACCAAAATATTATGTACTCGACATGTTTCCTTATCCTTCGGGTGCGGGTTTACATGTGGGGCATCCCCTTGGCTATATTGCTTCCGATATCATGGCGCGTTACAAACGTCACAAAGGATTTAATGTGCTGCATCCAATGGGTTATGATAGTTTTGGTTTGCCTGCAGAGCAATACGCCATTCAAACCGGACAACATCCTGCGGTAACTACAGAGCAGAATATTGCGCGTTATCGTGAACAATTAGATAAAATCGGTTTTTCATTTGACTGGGATCGCGAAGTGAGAACCTCAGATCCTTCGTATTACAAATGGACACAGTGGATTTTTATTCAACTTTTCAATAGCTGGTACAATAACAATAGCAATAAAGCTGAAAGCATTGATACGCTTATTGCTGAGTTTGAAAAAAACGGAAACGCCAACGTGAATGCGCCTTGTGATGAAAATACAAAAGCATTTACAGCTTCCGAATGGAAATCGTACAGTGAAAAAGAAAAGTCAGATACTTTAATGCAATACCGATTAACCTACTTAGGCGAAGCGTATGTGAACTGGTGTCCCGCTTTAGGAACAGTGTTAGCAAATGATGAAGTGAAAGATGGTGTGAGTGAGCGCGGCGGACATCCGGTAGAAAGAAAATTAATGAAACAATGGAGCATGCGCATTACCGCTTATGCTCAGCGTTTACTAGATGGATTAGATACCATCGACTGGACAGAAAGTTTAAAAGAATCGCAACGTTATTGGATTGGCAGAAGCGAAGGAACAAGTTTGAAATTTCAAATTGAAAATTCTGACTTACACCTGGAAGTGTTCACCACCCGTCCGGATACCATTTTCGGTGTGAGCTTTGTCACCATAGCACCGGAACATGAATATGTAGATACAATTACAACAGCGGAACAAAAAGCCGCAGTGCTGGACTACGTTACCAAAGCGAAAAACAGAAGTGAGCGCGAACGCCAGGCGGATGTTACTAAAGTGAGTGGCGTATTTACCGGAGCTTATGTTATTCATCCGTTCACAGGAAAAAAAGTACAGATTTGGGTGGGCGATTATGTGTTGGCAGGTTACGGAACAGGCGCAGTAATGGCAGTACCGGGACATGATGAGCGCGATCACCGCTTCGCTAAACATTTTGGCTTACCGATTTTACAAGTGGTAGAAGGACCGGATGTTCAGGAACAATCTTATGACGCTAAAGAAGGAAAATGCATTAACTCCGATTTCTTAAACGGACTCGAAGTAAAAGCAGCCATTAAAAAAGCCATAGAAGAAATTGAAAAAAGAAATTTAGGAAAAGGAAAAACCAATTACCGTTTACGCGATGCTGTGTTTGGCCGTCAGCGTTATTGGGGAGAACCTATTCCTGTTTATTATAAAGATGGCATTCCGCATGTGATGCCGGAGAATGAATTGCCATTGGTATTACCGGAAGTCGATAAGTTTTTACCGACGGAAGACGGTGAGCCGCCATTAGCTCGTGCGAAAGACTGGAAATACAAAGGACAATACGATTACGAATGGACCACCATGCCGGGATGGGCAGGAAGCTCCTGGTATTTTTTGCGTTATATGGACGCGAAGAATGATAAAGCATTTGCCGATAAAAAATTAACCGACTACTGGCAAAATGTAGATTTATATATTGGCGGCAGTGAACACGCTACAGGACATTTATTGTACGTGCGTTTCTGGACTAAATTTTTATTTGACAGAGGATTTATTGCGGTGGATGAACCTGCAAAGAAATTGATTAATCAGGGGATGATACAAGGGAGGAGTAACTTTGTTTATCGCCTAGAACTTGATGATTATACAGGAGGTAAAAAACTTCCCAAGAGCGTATTTGTATCAAAGGACATATTAGATGCTATAAGAAAAAACGGAGCTTGTCAAGAGTTTGAGCAAGTAGAAAAGTTAATAAAAGAAGAATTCAATATTACGCTTGACATAAAAAAAGATTTTAAAATTACTAGTCTTCATGTTGATGTCAACATTGTCAATAATGATGTATTAGATCAAAAAAGCTTTAATGAATGGAAACCTGAAACTGCCAATGTCCTTCTACTAGTAAATCAGGAAGGAAATTACGTTTGTGGTACGGAGGTTGAAAAGATGTCTAAATCCAAGTACAATGTTGTAAGCCCTGACGCGATTTGCGAAAAATTTGGTGCGGACACTTTGCGTTTATACGAAATGTTTTTAGGTCCACTGGAACAAAGTAAACCTTGGAACACAAATGGCATTACCGGCGTATCGGGATTCTTAAAAAAATTATGGCGCTTGTTCTACCAAACAGGAAGTTTTGTGGTGAGTGAAGATGCGCCGACAAAACCGGAATTAAAAACATTACACAAAACCATCAAGAAAATTACGGAAGACATTGAACGCTTTTCGTTTAATACTTCAGTTAGTAATTTCATGATCTGTGTGAATGAATTAAGCGATTTAAAATGCAACAAGCGTGCTATACTAGAGCCATTATTGGTTTTAATATCTCCTTACGCGCCGCATATTGCTGAAGAGTTATGGGAAAAACTCGGTCACAAAGAAAGCATTGCTTTTGCGGCCTTCCCTGAATTTAATGAGGCGCACTTAGTAGAAGACAATTTTAATTATCCGATTTCCTTCAATGGTAAAATGCGTTTCAATTTAGAATTAGCGGCTAATTTAAGTGTACAGGAAATTGAAAAGCTGGTGATGGAAGCCGAACAAACACACAAATACTTAGAGGGTAAACAACCGAAGAAAGTGATTATTGTTCCGAAGAAGATTGTAAACATTGTGATGTAGTTTTTATTACTAAATGGCATAAATATTTTTTGTTCTTTGCCTAAATAATCTATATTTACTATATGAAAAAAATAACCTACACCTTACTAATAGCATTTTTTAGCTTGGCAAGCTTCGCACAGGAAATTAAGGAGGACTCCTTAGCACTTCTTATGCAGGCTACGCAAAACTATTATGATTCCATTAATAAAAGTTTTACTTACCAAACCGGTGAAATTTTATTGGACGGTGGTATGGCGAAAATCAAAACACCAAAAGGATTAAAGTTTTTAGATGCAAAGCAATCTAAAACTGTATTAGTTGATTTATGGGGTAATCCAAACGCTGATGGTATAATTGGTATGTTATTCCCGGAAAAATACACGCCGCTTGATTCAAACTCATGGGCCTTTACAATTAGCTTTGATGAAATGGGTTTTGTAGAAGATGATGATGCGGAAGACATGGATTATGCCGAGTTATTAGAGACAATGAAAAAAGAAACGTTGGAGAATAGTGCTGAAAGAGAAAAAAACGGATACGAACGCATTGAATTAATTGGTTGGGCCTCTGCTCCGTTTTATGATAAGGAGCGCAAGGTTCTACATTGGGCTAAAGAATTAAAATTTGGAGAGTCTACCATTAATACTTTGAACTACGATGTACGCGCTTTAGGAAGAAAAGGTGTATTATCGATGAACGCCGTAGGAAGTATACACTCTTTACCTGAAGTAAAGCCTGTCATCAATTATTTATTATCATCGGTTGAATTCACAGAAGGTAATAGATATAAGGATTTTAATCCGGAAATTGATCAAGTTGCAGCTTGGACAGTTGGAGGTTTAGTAGCCGGAAAGGTTTTAGCTAAAGTTGGTTTCTTTGCACTATTATTAAAATATTCTAAACTTATATTTATCGGCATCGCCGCTGCCGCCGCAGGAATTTGGAAATGGATAAAGAACAGGGGCGAGAAAAAAGAAGAGAATGATAAAAATCCTCCTACAGACATTACCAATACCCCTTCATAATGCGTAAAGCACTTTTAGTATACCTTTGGCTCTACATATTTTGCTCAAATGCTCAAACATTCAAAAAAGGCATTTGGCGCGGTGTACTTACATTAAGTGAAACAAAAAACGAAATCATTCTTCCTTTCAACTTTAATGTAAAATACATTAACAACGCTCCCGTTATTGAAGTGCTCAATGCCGACGAAAAAATTGTGGTAGATGAAGTTTCTGTGTTTGGCGACTCTGTTAACTTTTACATGCCGGTGTTTGATACGGAGTTCCGCACAGCATTACGAAACGATTCTTTAAACGGTGTTTGGATTAATCATACCAAAAAAACAAAGAATGTACTTCAGTTTGAAGCGGTGTATAACAACGCTACACGATTTGTAACCACTGCCAAACCTAAAGTGGATTTTACCGGTCGCTATGAAGTCACGTTTAACGCTGGCACTTCTGATGCGTATAAAGCGGTTGGTATATTTAAACAAAGTGGCAGTAAAGTAACCGGCACGTTCTTAACTGAAACCGGCGACTATCGCTATTTGGAAGGAGCCGTGCAAAATTCAAACATGTCGCTCTCCTGCTTTGATGGTTCCCATGCTTTTTTGTTTTTCATGACCGCAGCCAACAAAACAGGAAAAGTAAATGATTTGGAAGGAAAAGTATTTTACAGCAATAGCGGTACCGAAAATTTTGTCGCGAAACGCAATGAACAATTCAAATTAAAAAATCCGGAGTCGATTACTGTTTTAAAAACACCGGGAGAAAAAATTTATTTCACCTTTCCGGATACAGACGGCAAAAAAGTAAGTTTGAGTGATGAAAAATATAAAAACAAAGTCATCATCATTCAGTTGATGGGCAGCTGGTGTCCGAATTGCATGGATGAAACGGCTTACTTATCGAAAGTGTACCATAAATATCAAAACTCCGGTTTGGAAATTATTGCTTTAGCCTATGAACGCACCGACGATTTTGAAAAAGCCAAGAAAAATGTTTTACGTCTGAAAAAACGCTTTATGGTTGATTATGATGTGTTGATTACAGGTTTAACAGGAAAAGCAAAAGCCGCGGAGAGTTTGCCTTTCTTCAACAACATCAGCGCGTTTCCAACTACTATTATACTCGACCGCAATCATGAAGTAAAAAGTATTTACACCGGATTCAGCGGTCCGGCTACAGGAAAAGCGTATGTACAATACACAGAAAAAACAGAACATTTAGTTGAACAACTCTTATTAAAAAAGTAAAATGTTTACAGGCATCATTGAAACATTAGCAAAAACAGAAAGCATTGAAAAAGAAGGCAGCAATGTGCATTTTACTTTTTCTTCCTCTATCACACACGAATTAAAAATCGATCAAAGTGTAGCGCATAACGGTGTGTGCCTTACGGTTGTGAAAATAAGCGGCGATCGTTATACGGTAACCGCTATTGACGAAACTTTGAAGCGCACCAATTTAGGAAGTTTAAAAGTTGGGGATGTGGTGAATTTAGAACGCTGCATGCCGGCGAACGGAAGATTTGACGGACATATTGTACAAGGGCATGTGGATACAACCGCGACTTGTGTTAGCGTTAATAATTTAAATGGCAGCTGGGAATTTGTGTTTGAGTATGAAAGCAACCCTAAACATATTACTGTTGAGAAAGGAAGTATTACGATTAACGGTGTAAGTTTAACGGTGGTGGATTCGAAGCCAAATATGTTTTCGGTTCATATTATTCCGTACACATTTGAGCACACCAATTTTAAATCGATAGAACGCGGCACAAAATTGAATCTGGAATTTGACATAGTAGGAAAATACATCGCGAAGATGTTAGGGAAGTAAATTACAATGGACCCTTCGACAGGCTCAGGGGCCCTCACCGTGTCATGTCGAACCAAAGCCGGTGTCATGTCGAGCGAAGTCGAGACACGACACTAATGAAATTAAATATAGTTCTCGAGTACTCCCGATAGCTATCGGGACGAACTGACAAAATAAAAAACAACAAAATGCACATAGGTTTATTCTTCGGTTCATTTAATCCCATTCATGTTGGCCACATGGCCTTAGCTAATTACATGGTGGAGTTTACCGATATGGAGCAAGTGT